>JAIYCH010000099.1 GCA_027488135.1 Saprospiraceae bacterium
ACAGCCCAACTCCAATCTGTAGCTTCAACCGATTTCTGCCTTGCTGATTCTTGAAAAACAAAAGCATTCTCGTTAGGAATGATCCCTTTATGTTGAAAGAATGTATTTCTCATATATTGGGGAGAATACCCCATCTTTAGCATATATTCCCATTTGAATGAAGTCATACTACCTGCCATTTGTCTGTAATCATTCATATTTGATGGTAGCATATCTAAAACCCATAATTCTGGAAATCCGTCATTATCCATGTCTCCAAAATCGCATCCCATGCTATTGTAAGACTGGTAAGGCAGATAATTATCTACTTCATCAATAAAGGTTAAATTTCCCTGATTGATATACAATTTGTCATTGGCAATAAAATCATTGGCGACAAATATATCGGGTAGTCCATCTGAATTCACATCGGAAACGGCTATTCCCAAACCGTAAGCCATATCAGAAATACCTGCTTTTTCAGAAATATCAGAAAAGGAACCATTCCCATTATTAACATAAAATTTGTCTGACTCAGCAGCACCTTTTTCTTCAGGAAGAGGTGTATTTACTTTTTCCCTTTCATTTCCATGATTTAGAATATATAAATCCAGATCACCATCAAGATCAGCGTCAAAAAAAACAGATTGAGTAGCATATCCAGTATCTGCAATACCATAATCAGCAGCCTTTTCAATAAAAGAAGGGATTCCATTTTTCAATCCCTGATGAACAAAGAGTAAGTTCTTTCGATTTTCTTCCATTTGGCTGCCAGAAACAGAAAGATATACATCGGGCCATTGATCGCCATTAATATCTACTACCGTTGCACCGGTAATCCATTGATGGGTAGAAACACCAGCTAAAAGCGTGACATCTTGAAATGTCAAACCTCCCTTATTTAGGTACAAAGCAGAGGAAGTTTCATTTCCCGTAAAAAAAATATCGGGTAATCCGTCCGTATTAAAGTCGGCAATGGCTACACCCCCACCGTTATAATAATACAAATAGGTAAGAATATTATTAGTGTCTGATTCTGAAATTTCATTTTTAAAATGAACTCCTGATTTATTTTCTGCTAATTGAACAAAAAGTGGTTCTATCTTTTTACTGCACGAGGCGGTAAAAAAGATAAAAATAACAGCCAGCATTTTGGACAAATTTATGCTCATAGTATATTTATTCTTCTGACATAGAAGGAGGAGCATCAGAAGATTTAGCTCCCCAGTCATACGCAGGATCAGGTCCCATATTAATTTTCAACGTACCCCCTTTAACCAATTGATTATGATAAAACCAAGGTTTATTTAGCACATTACCATTTAAGGAAGCAGATTGAATGTATTTATTCTGGCTGCTATTATTTGATGTTTCTATGATAAACTTCCCTCCGGGATAATAATTTGGGTCCAGATGAATAGTTACTTTATCAAAAATCGGACTTCCAAGTTCGTAGGTAGGATTAACATCCGCACCACCTCTCATTTCAAAAAGTCCCATAGCACTCATTACATACCAGGCACCCATTTGCCCCTGATCTTCATCGCCAGGCCAGGCATCATGAGGGGTAGTACCATAAAAAACATCCATTATTTCCCTTGCCCATTTTTGCGTTAACCATGGTTTTCCGGAATAATTGAATAAGTAAGCAGCCTGCATATTTGGTTGATTCCCATGATTTATAGGTAGCACGCCCATAGCAAGCAAACTATTTTCACTTGTGTATTCCGAATTAAATTTCCATTTTCGAGAAGTAATAAAACCCTCTTCTAATCTGGTATTAAAAGTATCTTTTCCCATCAAAGAGATAAGACCTTTTAGATCGTGGGGAACAAACCATGAATATTGCCATGCATTTCCTTCCACCCAGCCTGAACCAAGAAAGGTGGTACAACAATTCGGATTAAAATCAGATTTGAATTTGCCATTCATCAATTTAAGATTCATGTAACCTACAGAAGGGTCCCAAATATTCTTATAGTTATTGGCACGATGCTTAAAATAATAATGGTCCTCCATTTTACCCAGCGTTTTAGCCATTTCACTAACGCACCAATCATCAAAAGCATACTCCAGGGTATTGGATGTAGGGCCAGATTCATAAGGAACATAGCCAAATTTCATATAATCTGTTAACTCCCTATTACCGGCAACGCCACCGCCAGGATGAAAAATTCCCTGAACGGTTTGGGTATGTTTAACCGCTTGCCAGGCTTTTTCGACATCATAGTTTCGAATGCCTTTTTGAAATGCACTTACAATCAGCGGAATTTCATGAGAAGCCACCATGATTCCAGAATATTCCAGACCAACAGGACCATTTGAAAGCCACCCACCTTTATCATACATTTCAAGTTCAGAACGAACCCATTGATTAGCTACATCAGGTGTAACGAGCGTCCAAAGTTGATTTAGATTCCAGAAAGTATTCCAAAAAGCATCTCCACTTAACATAGGTGAAGCTGGATCTTTTAACTGCTGCTCCTTTTCAAACATGTCCACATATTTGCCATTTACATCACTCAAAATGGTTCTACCCGCATAGCATCGATAAAGATTTGTGTAGAATTTCTTTTTATCAATCTCATTTGATGTTTCAACTTCTATTTTACCTAATAAATCGTTCCAAGTTTTTCTTGCATTTAACCTTACAGCATCAAAGTTCCACCCAAACAAATCGGTAATTTCCGATGTCAGATTTAGCCTGGCTTGTTCAATACTAACCAGGGAATAGCTAGAACGAACTAAAACCTGATCTCCCTTTTTAAGATTAAATTGAACGAACGCACCAATATCTGTATGATCCCAACCTGAGAAAATTTTATTTACGTTTCTTTGAACACCATCTCTGGTCCATCCATTAAAGGAATTAAAAGGTTTGTCAAATTGAATAACAAAATGGACTATATATTCATTATATCCAGCACCTCTTAATGCTTGTTGATAAGAATAGCCTTCGATTTCTGTATTTGAAACCTTGGTTATTTCAGCCATTTTAATTTCCGTACCATATTCTGAATCGATTTGAAGATCGATCAAAATTCTGGCAGAATCTGCTCTATTAAAAGTATATCGTTGGAAGCCAGCACGGGTTGTCGTCGTTAACTCTGCCTCGATATCGTAATCTGTGAGATTCACTTTGTAATATCCAGCCTGAGCAAGTTCTGTTTTTTTATTAATTCTGGAGCGGTAACCTAAGTCCGGATTTTTTTCTGTTCCTGGTTCAATCATCAATTTACCTACGGTAGGCATTAGCAGCAGACCGTCCATTGTCCATTCATGAATATGACTAAAACCCGCAATGTTAGGCACATCATACTCATATCCTGCTTTCCAGCCAGAACGCTCATTATCAGGACTTAATTTAACCATTCCAAAAGGCATGGTAGGCCCTGGAAATTGCATCCATCGACTATCATGAGTGCCCATTAAGGGATCCACGTAATCCACTGGCTCCTTTTTCTGGGCAATTAAACCATCCCATTTAAAGAGAGAGAGAAGTAACAGGATAAAGTATATATTTTTCATAGAATCCAATGAATTAATTAGACCAGGAATGTTCAATTTCCTCCAGCGTTTTATTTTTGGTTTCCGGAACCATTTTCAACACATAAAAAAAGGCCATAGAAGACATAAGGAAGAAAAACCAGAAAGTATAAGCAGGGCCCATGAGCTCAAGTAAAATGGGGAAGAACTGGGTGACAAAATAAACAGCCACCCACAAGATTAAAGTAGAAACTGACATAGCCAGCCCTCTCAGTTTAATTGGAAAAATTTCAGCGATGACCACCCAGGTAACCGGCCCATAAGAAGCGGCGAAACACGCCACATAAGCAAGAATAAATATCAAAATAATAAGTCCTGACCAATTAAATTGAAAGGCTGCACCTACCATGAACAGGCTGATGGCCATACCGGCACCACCCCAAAGTAACAGTGATTTCCTGCCCCATTTATCTACAAAATAAATGGCCACCCAAGTAAAAGCCACATTTATGATACCAACAATAACCGTTTGTTGAAAAGCACTTTCATTTCCGGAACCTACTTGTTTAAAAATATCTGGAGCATAATACATAATCGCATTGATACCTTGAACCTGAGAAAAAATAGCCAGAATCATGCCTATAAAAATAGCCGGACGAAAAGTTCCACTAAATAACTCTCTCAGCGTTCCATTTTCTTCGCCCAAAGTTTCCCTAATCTCCCTTTGTATTTCCAGACCACTGTGATGGCCATTTATTTTTTGTAATATATCCAGTGCTTCGTCTTCTCTTCCTGCTTTCATCAACCAACGGGGACTTTCAGGTACAAAGAAAATAGCTACCCAGAAAAGGATCGCTGGAATGACGCCGGAGCCTAACATATAACGCCATCCTATTTCAACATTCCAAGCTTCATCGCCCATTCCTTGAATCAGAAGATTTACAAAAAATATCAATAAAATGCCCAGAACAATGGCTAATTGGTAAAGGGAAACCAAGCGCCCTCTGATAGATGCCGGAGCTAATTCCGTGATATACAGAGGGGATAACATGGAGGCAGCACCAATACCTAAGCCCCCAATGAATCGGGCAATGGTAAATTCAGTCAGATTATTAGGGAGGGCAGAAGCTATACCAGAAATGCCAAACAGAATAGCCGTAACCATCAATACTTTTTTTCGCCCCCATTTATCACTGGCACCTCCCGCAAACATGGCGCCAAAAATACAGCCAACGATAGCGGATGAAGCTGCCCACCCTTTCATAGAAGCCGTTAACTCGAACTTTGTTTCTAAAAGTCCTATTACCCCAGAAATGACCGCAGTGTCATAGCCAAATAATAAGCCACCCAGAGCAGCCACTGAAGTTAGCAGGTAAACTACTTTAAGATTAATTTTTTCATTTGTTGATTGAGTCATAATTCCAGGTTTTAAGTTATTTAGGAGCGAACGTATGCTTTAATGGTACCATGCAATTTGTTTTCATTTAATGGCTTAATGGTAAATGCGCCAATTTTAGCAGGAACAATAAAAGTCTCCGCAAAATGTATGTGAAATGGTTCGAAAGCCTGATCTGGACTCTCAACGACTACTTCGTCTCCTTCAACCAGATTGAGTACCTGAACCGTACCATTGGTATGATGATGAACCCTTTTTTGAAACCAATGCCTTCTTGTTTCAATAAACTGGCTTTCATGTAAACCTGTCTTTTCTTCTCTCCATCCATCCCCTTCTTCAAGTGGTTCAAATTGATTTACCAAGTTATTTGCAACCCAGTTTTCTTTTCTATCCCACATTAAATTGGGAATTCCATGTTTTATATTAATGGGTCTTGGCAGGCCATCCAATCCAAGTCTTGCCCAATCCCATAATTTAAAGGTGAAAATATAGGGGGTAGCACTTATTTCCAGCACGAGATTTCCTGTTCCTGAACAATGAATGGTTCCTGCTGGAATTAAAAAATGGTCATGTTTTTTTGCAGGAAAAGTAGCCACATAATCTTCCGCAGGAAAAGAAGAACCATTAGACGTTTGAACCAAATTAAGTTCTTCAATAAACTTTTCTGGTTCGATATTTTCCTTAAATCCTAAATATACTTTGGCACCAGGTTCAGCATCGAGAATGTAATAACTCTCGTCCTGTGTGTAGGTCATACCAAATTTTTCCTTGATGTACGATGTCAAAGGGTGCACCTGCAAACTTAAATTTCCACCTTTAACGGTATCCAATAAATCAAATCTTATGGGAAATTCTGCTCCAAATTGATCAACAACATCTTCTCCTAATAATGCGATGGTTTCGAAAAACACCAGGTTGATGGCAGGCGTTTCAATGCTCACTTTTCCAAATTGAAGGAAAAGACTATTCTCCTCTGGAACACAATCAAAACCCCAAGCATAGTTTGGAGCATCTCGATCCATATTGAATTTTTCCATAATCCACTGTCCTCCCCATGGTCCTGGATCGAAAAAAGGAACCACCCTAAAAGGTTGACTAACCGTCATTGCCAGTGCATTTTTATAATCCTCTGCTTTCAACATTTTGGGATTCCCCAGCTCATTTCCGTCAATATAAAAATCCCATTGACCGTACGTTTCCCTTTTTACTTCATCGCAGACGCGCCAATCGACGAAATAAGCTCGTTTGTATTTTTCAGAAAATGAATCCTCAAGATTAGATAAGCCTAAATTTCCAACAAGATGCCTTCGCATTCTAAGCTGCAATTCCCATCTACATAAATCATAATATATAAATAAATGATGATTAGGATATAATTTACTTGCACCAGGGCCTATTAAAAGATATACACCTGAATTTTCATCTTCAATGGCTTTTTTAAACTGGTCTGTTTTTGATTTATCAAAAAAATTCATCATGTTCAAAAACGTCATTTTCCCAAAAATCCTGTCATCTGTAACATCGGGAAAAGTAAGATCTACAATCTCTTTTGCATCTAAAAAGAGATCTGTTGTTAAAACAACCTTATCAGCGTTAAATATTTCTTGAAAATGCTTAGCTAATTCAATAATTGGAGCTCCCTGATAGGTTTCAACTACCATCATCTTTTTAACATTTTCCAA
>JAIYCH010000056.1 GCA_027488135.1 Saprospiraceae bacterium
CAAAAATAGTTATTTTGTAGCTATTTAATGGTTTATTGGGAATGGTATTTTTAAAATATGGATGTTTTAATTATTGAGGACGATTTACTTTTTGCCACCCGATTGGAGGCAATTATATCTGATACTGCCCACCTTTTTGTTGGGCATTGTAATTCAGCAGCAGAGGTGCCACATTGGTTAACCAATAATTATTGTGACGTTGCGCTCATCGATATTCACCTGGGTAAAGGTTTAAATGGCATCGAAATTTCAAAATATTTCAAAAAATTAAACATTCCAGTTATATTTATTACCGCTTTTCCAAGTGATGAAATTTATAATGAATCTCTTCATAACGATGAAAGTTATTTTTTAGTAAAACCTTTTGATAAGTTCACCCTGAGTAGTGTATTAGATAAAATTGACAGAAACAGAGTAAGTCCAACTTTTATCTTAAAAGATAATAATCAATTGATTAAAATGGAATGGATTCATTTATTATATATAGAGGTTGATGGTAATTATTGTGTGTATCATTTTAATAATAAAAGAATTGCCATTAAAAACTCACTGATTAAAATAATAAATGAATATAAAACGACTAGTCCCTTAATTCAAATACATAGAAACTTTGCTGTTAATAAACACAAGATTAGTAAAGTTAATACAAAGGAATCCTGGCTTGAATTAGATGAGATAAAGATTCCAATTGGTGCTAAATATTTAAATGAGGTAGCGTTCCAATACAAATTTTTATCAAAATGAATAAATTTTTATTTTCCTTCTTTCTAAGTATTGTCTCTTTTTTTTCCTCCTTTGCACAAAATAATAACTCTAAACATCTGTATTCTACTCAATTTATAAAAGATGAAATATCTCTTCGTCTTAATAATATGGTAGATTTTGAATTTGATGAATACGGCAGAGCCTGGATTTTATTGACAAATAGTCTTGTTTTATATGATGGAAATAAATATGAATCTATTCCATATTCACAACTAGGTATTCCAGATTATTCATTTAAAAAAATCTATAAAAATTCAACAGGGGGTTTATATTTAGTTGGATATAGGAATTTCAGCTTTCAGCAAGGTTTAAAGATAAATTTAAATGTTATTATCCTTAATCCGTTGCTGAGAACCTGGGCTCCGATAAAAGGTGAGTTGTTAAATAATGATAATTTAATTAATTTTTATGGTTTTGAGAATCATACCGCACTAATAAACAAAAAAGGTTTTTTTTATATTAAAAATAAAGATAAATGGATTCAAAAATTTAAGATACCTAATGCTGCAATAACCACTATTTTTCCTGCAAATAAAGGTGAATGGCATGCTTATTCTGAAGATACTTATTTTAATTTAGGTGAAAATGGAAATATTATCGATTCAGCAAGAATTAAGGCATCGAAAATCAGGGATTTCATTGAATTCAAAGGACAAAATGAAAAATGTTTTTTACAACTTGAAAATGATTCTATTAGACTTTTAGATAAAGACTATAAGTTTAAAAATAAATTATCTTTTCCAAATAAAACTATTAATCTGAATAAGGTAAATCATCTTTTTATCGATAAAAACTTAAGGATATGGATGAAATATCAAAATAGTGTTTCAGTTTATAATGAAAGGGGAGAGATTTTTCAAGACTTTCCTGAAATTAAAAGTCAAAATATATTTTGGCGAGGTCGGTTTCCTATAAAAGAAGATGTTTTAGGAAAGGTTTGGATTCATTTAGGATTTGGATTTTTTTATAATTCATTGATTGATAATGATATAAAATTTTATTTTAAGAATGAAGGGTATAGTTTTAGAGGCTTGCAACAAATCAATGACTCCATTATTTATTTTAATTCCTATAAGGGAAATGGATTACTGAACCTTAATACGGGTTTAAACACCTATTTTTCATCTAAAAATAATTATTTTCTAGGTGCTTTTCTTAACGAAAAAAAACACCGCATTTATATTGGAACAAATAATTCAAAATATGAAATTTTTAACCTTGATAACTTTCAAGTTTATGAAAGGACCTACATTGATAAGATTTTTTATCATTTTGTTTATTTAGAAAAGGGATTGAACAATAAATATTTTTGGTTGGGTGATTTTGGCTTTCAATCTTTTGATATGGATAATGATACTTTAGGAACTTTTTTTCCTTTACCTCCCGGGCATTCATCCATTTCATCGTTTTTAGATATGGGTTCCTTTTATTTGGTTGGAACTGATAGAGGATTGCTAAAGTATTCATTAAAAAATAAAGGATGGATGAATTTGGCGGTTATTCCTAAAGTAAGAGTTACAGGCATTAAATCTTTTAAAAACAGGTTTTTAATTTCAACAGCTGCGAATGGCTTATTCGTTTTAAACAATAAATTCGAGATGTTGGGGGATATTCGAAATAGATTAGAGCCTATTAATAAGGTTATTTTCTCCATGCTAATAGGTTCCGATGAAATGATTTGGCTTGGTACCGAAAAAGGGCTTTATAAAGTTAATCCTTTGAATTGGAAATATAATATGTATGCTATTTCTGACGGTATTTTTGAAGAGGAATTTAACTGGCTTTCCATGCTAAATTTAAAAAATGGGGAGATCCTGATGGGAACCATTAATGGTCTGGTCAAATTTAATCCTCGGAAAATGACTGATTCTTTCAATGATTTTGAAAAGGGAAATTTTTATTTTTCATCCATAGAAATAAATAATAATAGCAATACCAGGAATAGGAATGGACTGTTTGAATATTTAAGTAAAGGTAAAATAACCTTAAATCCTAATGAATATAGCTTGACCCTTTATCCAGGTTTTTCAAATAATTACATGGGGAAATCATTACTTTTCTTTATAAAAACGCCCTATTTGGATGATTGGCAAGTAGTTGAAAATTTTAATTCGATTACCTTAAGCCCTACCGCTGGTAAATCGAATATTCAAATTAGAATATCCCAGGATTCACCTGAGCATTTTTTAAAAGAAATTAATATTCCCATTTATAAGCTTCAACATATTTTAGAAAATAAAACCTTTTTGTGGTTTGCATCCATCTTATTTTTGCTTTTGATTGGTATTATATTCTTTTTAAGATACAGATTACTTACAGGCAAAAATAGAGCACTTGAGAAAGATCTCGCAATAAGAGTAAAAGATTTAGAATTAAATGAACAGAATTTAATCGATAAGAACAATAAATTAGCCATTTTAAATGAAGAAAGAAGGCGCTTTTTTGATATTCTGGGTCATGAAGTGAATACTCCTCTTGCTGGTATGAAGCAACTAAGCCATACGTTTAATTACTTGTTAAAGAAAGGGGAATATGAGAAGTCATTGAAAATTGCTCAATCTTTGGAACATAGTGGTACGGAAATCTCTCACCTGGTTGATAATTTACTTACGTGGTCTAATCTTGAAAAAAAGACACAATTCTCTAAAAATATTACTTTCAATATCTTAGATTCCTTTAAGGCTACCTCTAATTTATTTATGTTTCAGATAGACAGAAAAAATATTCAGTATAGCTTATCGGTGGATGAAGAATTTGATGGGGAAATTGAAAGTGATCCCAATATTATTGGATTTATTTTTAGAAATATTTTGAGTAATGCCATAAAGTATTGTCCTGAAAATGGGGAAATAAATTGTTCTATTGACAAAGATAATGATTCATTAATATTAAGGGTTTTCAATACTTCTGATGTTATTTCTAAGGATGATTTTTTATTAGATATCGGTGTTGCTCCTAAAATTAGCATACCTGGTACCCTTCAGGAAAAGGGTTTAGGTATTGGGTTGTTTATGATTTTTCAACTCATACATAAAATAAAGGGTAAAATTGAATTTAAGATTCATGAGGAAGGGGGTTTTACTGCATTTATTTCCTTGAAAATTTAACTTTATCACCCAAAAGAATGCTTTTATCACCTTATGAATCGTCTTAGGATAATTAAAATGGAAGATTATATCAGTTTGCGTTATATTTGAAATTAATAATAATAATTGAATTATAACTGGGAGTAATATTTCATGTTCTGTTTGCATTTTGCATTCAGGACATTTTTTTTATGTTTTTTTTGCGTATATTTTTCTGACAGAAAAGGTTTTAAGAATTGGTCTTTTTATAATTTTTAAATACAGCTATAAAAAGGGTGAAATTGAATTTAAAATTCATGAGGAGGTTGGAGTTTTAGCAATTATCACCTTTAAAATTTAATTTATCACCCATTTAATGACTTTTATCACCTAAGTATGTTAATGATGACCTACGATGGCGGATAACTACTTAAATTTACAACAATATAATTACTAAACTTGAAATAAAAATTTAACTGGGAGTAATATTCAATGTCCTGCTTGTACTTTACTGGCAGGGCATTTTTTTTTGTCTGTATTCCTGCCTATATTGTCGGATTATACAATCAATCAGAATGAGGTGGGAGTTTAAATTAGCCATGCGTATTTCAAACGGTAAGGAAAAGTCGTTTGCCAGTATTATTATTCGTATCGCCTCGCTTGCCGTGGCTTTGAGTATTGCCGTAATGATTGTCACTACGGCGCTTATAACTGGGTTTAAGACGGAAATAAGCAGTAAAATATTTGGCTTTTGGGGACATTTACACATCAACGCTGCCAATGTATATCAAAATTTATTGGAAATAGACCCCATTGAGGATAATCAGGATTTTTATCCTGTGCTTAAAAACAGGCAAGGTATTAAGGCGGTTCAGGTGTATGCTATACAACCAGGTATCGTTAAAGGTAAAAATGACTTAGATGGTATTTTTTTAAAGGGCATCGGTTCTGATTTTAATTGGCAGTTTTTTAAAACGTACCTTCAAGAAGGAGATATTATTACTTTCCCAACAGAGGAGGCATCTAACCAAATTATCATTTCTAAACAAACAGCCAGCAGACTTTCATTAAAAACAGGGGATAACTTTAGGTTGTTTTTTGTGAAAAATGGTACCATGCTGAAAAGGAATTTTAAAATTTCTGGTATTTATAAAACAGGCCTTGAAGAATACGATAGTAAATTTGCTTTAGTCGATATAAGAAAAGTGCAACAATTACAAGGTTGGGCGGAGAATCAAATTGGTGGTTATGAAGTGTTTATTGATGATATCAGCATGATTGATCATTGGGCGGAAGAGATTTATAGTAATGTCTTACCACCTGATTTAAATGTGCAGTCCATACGGGACAAACTTCCTGAAATCTTTGAATGGCTATCTTTACAAGATATTAATGAGGTGGTCATTTTATCCCTTATGATTGTTGTCGCTATTATTAATATGGTAACAGCTCTTTTGATTTTGATGCTGGAGAGGACTAGAATGATAGGGATTTTAAAAAGTTTGGGTAGCTCTAATTGGAGTATTCGCAGAATCTTTATGTTTTATGCAGGTATTATTGCAAGTAAAGGTATGTTTTGGGGGAATATTATTGGGATTAGCATTTGTTTACTTCAAAAATATGGGCACTTCATAAAGCTTTCCGAAGAGAATTATTATTTAAACGAGGCCCCCATTCTTATAAATTTTACTCATATCTTATTCCTTAACCTGGGAACTATTTTGGTTATCGTCTTATTCCTTATTCTTCCAACCTGGTTGATTACCCGCATTTCTCCTGTTAGAACCTTAAGGATGGATTAAAGTTATTCTTTCCTTTATTTGATCTAAAATGGGTAAGTTTGCACATTATTTCTCGTATCGTTAAATAAGAATTATCAATTTGTTGCCATGGTTCATTTTTACGTAAAGGTTGATGGTCTCCTTACTGAAATTCAGCACCCGGAACCAGGTTGTTGGGTAAACATTAAACCCCCTTTTTCTACCGATGAAATGGAAAAGACTTCTGTACAGTTTGAGATTCCATTAGATTTTTTGTTAGATTCTCTTGACGTAGATGAAAGATCCAGGTTTGAAGTAGAAGATGATTGCCGGCTTATTTTAATTAATGCACCTATTCTTAATACTTCAGAGGAAGAAAATGACGCTATTTATATCACCGTTCCAATAGGCATAATTATTTCTCCTGAACACGTTTTTACCATTACCACGACGGATAATCCTGTGTTAGATAAATTTATTGAAAACAAAGTAAGAAACTTTGATCCTTCTGATGCCATGTTTTTTCTTATTCTGCTCTTGGAGCAAAACGTGTATAGATTCCTAACTTGTTTGAAAAAATTAGATCTTAGAAGAAATTTAATTGAGAGGGAGCTCTATCACGCCAGTAGAAATAAGGAGTTAAAGCAACTCCTGAGTATTGAAAAATCTTTAGTTTATATTCTCAATTCATTGAGCGCTAATGATTTGCTTATGATGAAAATGAAACGGGTAGATTTTTTATCCATCCGAAGCGAAGAGGAAAAAATGGATTTGTTCGAAGATATTATTATTGATAATGGTCAGGCCCTGGAAATGGCCAATGTGTATTCCAACATCCTCTCTGGAACCATGGATACTTATGCTTCCATTATTTCAAATAATATGAATGTCACTATTCACAGACTTACCTTAGTTACTATTTTTCTCGCCGTTCCTACCTTAATTGCTTCTTTTTTTGGAATGAATGTACCCCTTCCATTATCGAAAAGTCCTTTTGCTCTGCCTGTTATCATCGTATTTGCTACGTCTGTATCTTTTCTTCTTAGCTGGATTATCCAACGAAAAAGATTCTTTTAACCTATTTGGAATAAGACGCAATGATTTTTTCAAATACGCTCTCAGAAACTATTCTTTTTACCCAGAGGGATAATTTTTGGAGGGGTTTGCCCACTACATAAGTAATAGGTAATTTGTCATGGCTTAATAAACGGTAAATTTCTAAGGCTACCGCGTTGGCGCTCATGCCTTTATTGACTTCCTCGTCAATGTGATGGTTCGTCCTTTTTACAATATCAGCATAAAATGGATCTTCTAAATCCTTAACTTTTAACCTGTTTTCATTGATAGATGTTTTTATGTCGCCGGCTTGAATGGAACAACAGCTTATATTTGTTTGGGTTAATTCCATCCTTAAAGATTGAATAATCTTATCGCCAGCTGATTTACTGGCACAATAAACACCTCTGAAAGGTAGCGCAATAACGGATGCAATAGAACTTATGCTTATTATTTTACCTGCATTATGTTTTCTCATGGAAGGAAGAACCGCTTGTAAAACATGCAATAATCCATTTACATTGGTATGCCAGACTTTATTAACGTCAGCAACATCCAGATATTCTACGGGACCAATGATGCCTAACCCAGCATTATTAATAACTACATCTATTCTGCCTTCTTTCCCTAAAATATGTTTTACGGCGTTTTGAACACTCTGCTGATCAGTAACATCCACTTTGAGTTCCTTAAAAGTAGGATTTTCCGCAGGTGGATTTCTTGAACTTCCATAAACAATATGTCCATTTTCATAACATAATTCAGCGATGGCCTTGCCTAATCCTGAGGAAGTTCCAGTAATAAAAATGACCTGTTTTTTCATAATATAGGGCTTATTTTATTTGAATATGGATGTAAAATTAGGTAAAATACTTGTTCTGTCATACTCGTATTTTCTACCATCGCCAAACCATCAATATTAGTCGAAAAAATGAAACTTATTTGAACTTTAATTTGTATTTATGCGAAATAATATAAAATTTTAAAACGATATCATGGAAAAATTTCTAAGCGCTTTGCTTCTACTTGTTTCTTCTACTGTTTTCGGACAAACACAAATTAAGTTTGACCGATTTACTTTAGATAATGGTTTGAAAGTTATTTTACACGAAGACCACACTACACCTAATGTTGTGATTTCAGTTCTTTATCATGTAGGTTCAAAAAATGAAAAGCCTGAAAGAACGGGATTTGCTCACTTTTTTGAACATTTGATGTTCGAAGGTTCTGAGAATATAGCGAGAGGGGAGTACGATAAATATGTTTCCCGTGCTGGTGGAGCCTTAAATGCCTATACAAGTCAGGATAGAACGTATTATTATGAGTTTTTACCCTCTAATTATCTTGAATTAGGATTATGGCTTGAATCTGAAAGAATGAAACATGCTGTGGTTGATTCAAAGGGTATTGAAACGCAAAGGGCGGTAGTAAAAGAAGAAAGAAAACAAAGAATGGATAACCAGCCTTACGGTACTTTAATGGAGCAGGTATTTGTGAGACTTTTTGATAATCATCCTTATCGTTGGATGCCCATTGGTTCAATGGAACACCTTGATGCTGCCTCAGATGAGGATTATCAGCAGTTTTATAAAGACTTTTATCTTCCAGATAACGCTGTGCTAACCATTGCGGGTGACATAAATAAAAGTACCGCTAAAGCATTGGTTGAAAAATATTTTTCAACGATTCCAAAATCTTCAAAACCTATTTATCGTCCAGATATCACCGAAGCGCCATTAAATGGACCAAAAAGAGATACAGTGTATGATCGAGTTCAGCTGCCTGCTTTAATCATTGGTCATAGAACGCCAGCCCAGGGAAGTAAAGATTATTATGCTATGGAAATGCTAAATACTTTGTTGTCAAATGGTAACAGCTCACGTATTTATCGTTCTCTTGTCGATGAAAAACAGTTGGCCATTCAGGCAGGTTCTTTTCAATTTCCACTCGAAGACCCAGGTTTGGGTATTTCATACGGTATTGCAAATATGGGTGTTGAATTAATGGACATTGAAAAGGCGATTTTAGGGGAAATTGAAAAGGTGCAAAATCAACCCATTTCTGATCAGGAGTTAAAAAAACTACAGAATCAAATTGAAAATCAGTTTGTGGACAAACTTTCATCCGTCGAAGGCATTGCTGAAAATCTGGCGGTGTATGAAACGCATTATGGAGACGCTTCCTTAATTAATACAGAGATCAATCGTTATTTGGCTGTTACTAAAGAAGATATCCAAAGGGTAGCTAATTTATATTTTGATGAAAAGAATCGTCTTGTCTTATTTTGGTTGCCAAAATCAAATTAAGATCGTTTTTAACCTTTTACACACTCAAATAATACATCACCATGCAGCAGCATAAATTTTTAATTCTTTCTCTTTTCACATTTCTTTCTATCTTCTCTGTGCAAGGACAAGAGGATTTTAGGAAGTTAGCCCCGGTAGCTGGTCCAGCACCAAAAATTGAAATTGGAAATTATACCTTATCTAAACTAAGTAATGGTCTTCAAATTATAGTGGTTGAAAATCACAAACTTCCCAGGGTTTCTTTTCAGCTTTTTGTTGATGTCCCTCTACATTTAGAAAATGAAAAGGCGGGTATTTCGTCTTTAGCAGGCCCATTATTGAGCGCTGGTACAAGCTCTAAGACAAAAGCACAAATTGATGAATCTGTTGATTTTATTGGTGCTTCCCTTAATACATCGGGAAATGGTATTTCTGCCTCATCCTTGACAAAACATACCGACGTTGTTTTAGAATTAATGTCTGATATTCTTTTTAATGCTTCTTTTCCTAAAGAAGAATTTGATAAGCTAATCAAGCAAACGCTTTCTGGTTTATCCAGTCAAAAAGATGACCCGGGGGCAATTAGTTCAGAAATTTCAAGCAGATTGAGATATGGAACAAAACACCCTTACGGTGAAACAACTACCGAGCAATCTATTCAAAATATAACGGTCACGGATTGTATTAAATATAAGGATGATTTTTTCAAACCAGGTAATTCTTACCTTATTGTGGTAGGTGATATTACCAATGCGGACGCTATTGCCAAGGCTGAAAAGTATTTTGGGGCATGGAAAAAAGGTAAGGTTAAAGCGCAAAAATTTGTTGACCCAACGCCGCCAGCGGCAAATCAAATGTATGTTTTCGATAAAAATGATGCAGTTCAAACGGTTTTATCCCTCACCTATCCTCTAAATTTAGAGCCAGGTGCTGCAGACATTACCGCAGTATCAGTGATGAATCAAATATTCGGTGGAGGAAGCTCCAGCCGTTTATTTAAAAATATTAGGGAGGATAAAGGTTATACTTACGGAGCCTATTCAAGTATTTCTCCCAATGAAAATATTGGTTTCTTTACGGCAGGCGCCAATGTAAGAAATGCAGTAACCGATTCTGCTTTGGCCGAGTTTATCGTTGAAATGAAATCAATCAGAGAGGGTACTGTTACCGACGAAGAACTAAATGCCGCAAAAGCGGAACTTCTTGGCCGTTTTGGACGTAGTTTGGAGCAACCCTCTACCATTGCAGGTTTTGCCCTGAATATTGTTCGTTATAAATTACCCGCTGATTATTATAATACTTATTTGCAACGGTTAAGTGCAGTTGATGCCGCTCAAGTTAAAGCCATGGCTTTGAAATATGTGAGTCCTGATAAGATTTTTATCTCAGCAGTAGGTAAAGGGTCAGAAATTGCTTCAAAATTAGCTCGATTCGATGCTGAAAACAAAGTGAGATACGTAGATAATTATGGAAATCCTTTGGTTCCAAAATTAAAAATGGAAACTAAATCTGAGGCCAAAATAGCTCCTGCTACGATTATTGAAAACTATATTAAGGCTATTGGTGGTAAGGAGGTTCTTTCCAATGTTAAAGATGTGACCATAGAAATGTCTGCATCTATTCAAGGAATGCAGCTTTCAATGAAAAACATTCAAAAAGATAATATTAAGCTTATTTCCTCGGTTACAATGAATAGTATGACCTTAAGTGAGCAGATATTTGACGGTACTAAGGGTAAAATTACTGCCATGGGTCAGCCAGAAAAAATAGTGGAAGGCGAAGAGGCTAATGAATTACGTGATGAAGCCAGTATTTTTCCTGAATTGTTCTACACAGAAAAAGGTACTACTTTGGAATTAGCTGAAAATGAGGTGATTAATGGTATTGATTGCTATAAATTGTTGATTAAAGATGCTAAAGGAAAGATTAAATCTGATTATTTTGCTGTAGATTCCGGACTAAAAATGAGAACGTCTATGGTAGAGAAATCAGGTGAACAGGAAGTAACTATCATCCGCGATTACGGTGATTATAAGCCAGTAGCTAATATATTGTTTCCTCACAAATTGGTTATAAAAGGAGCTATGCCAGCACCTTTAGATGCTAATGTGAAATCAATTAATGTAAATAGTCAGGTATCTGATGATTTATTTAAAGTAGGTAAATAAAGTTAATCTATAGGTTTATCAGGAGTGGGTGCTGAAGCATGAAATTTTTCTTGTATGATGGGTGTAATACTTTCCATCATTGAAATAATGTCTTCGAAATGCTCACTCCTGAAAACCATACCTACATGGTAATCCTTTTTTAATGTCCAGACGATCTTTTCGTCACTAAAAATGGATATATCCGGCTCCTTCATTTTTGCCAGAGAAACTATGAGTCCTGCGAAGAAGTTTTTCTTATCAGGGATCGTATAAGGCACATTTTCAAAAACACAATGTTCCAGATTGGCCCATTCTTTCCACATGTTTATTCCTGTGGCGGCTTCTAATAATTCTGCAATATGTGCCCCTCCAACCCGGGCGGAAGTTTCAAGAAAGTAGATTTTTCCATCTTTTTCTGCCTTAATAAATTCAGTATGACTTGCTCCGTTCTGTAGATTGAAGGATCGAAGGAGTTGCCTGTTTAGACTTAGAATCTCTTTATTGTCAAGGGTATAATCGGGGAGTGTAATAGTTTTAAATATACCTCCTTCATGAGCTACTTTTAATGGTGTTTCTAAATATCTAGAGGTTTTTTCAAAAACAATGTCGCCATTATATGATAAGGAATCACAGTGAAAAACACTTCCCGGGATAAATTTTTCTAAGAGATAATCAGTTCTGTTTTCACCTATATCTTGAAGAAACTGAGCTACTTCATTGAATGATGCTACTTTTTTTATACCTGTCGTTGATGCCTGACTTCTCGGCTTAATTATCCAGGGACCCTCTACTTCCTTCATAAATTGATGAACGGCCATATCATTAAACAGAGGACAAAATGGTGGAATGGATATTTCAAATTCCTTGGCAGCTATTCTCATGGCTAATTTATCTCTGAAAAGTTGAGCCGTATGAACATTCATGCCCTTTATTTGAAAGGCAGACCTAAGAAAAGCTGCTTTCTCAACATCAAAGTCGTCCAAAGCTACCAAAACGTCTATTTTTTCCGTTTGTAATAACCAGCCAAACCCTTTTTTTAGTAGTGCCATATTTTCTATGGAATTATCCTCGGTCGGCAAATAATAGGTTTCGGTAATATGAGACCATGGCCAATTTTCCTGCTTTCTGCTTTCACAGGTTATTAGAAATACGCGATGGCCTAAAATAGATTGCTGGATTAAAAATTCTGTCCCCTTAAAATAGCTGCAAATGCATAATATATTCATATTTAATTATTTATAAGATAAATTCCATGGATTGAAAAAATTCCTCTCCCCAGTAAGATTCATGATGTTCACCTTGAGAATTAATTTTCAAAGTGATTTCATTTTCTGTGTTTAACGCTCTCAACCCATGGTACAAAGCCACCACCTGATTTACCATTTCCTTGCTCTCCCTTCCCCCACAATAAATATAAGTTTTTGTTTTTATTGTTTCAGAAGAATTAGATTGTAACCAATCGAAAAGATTTGGAAGGAGCCATAAGGAAGGCGAAAAAATAAGGCCCTTTCCAAATACGGAGGGAAACGCCAAATGAGCATATAAACTTATGAGTCCGCCCATTGAACTACCCCCAATGATGGTATTCTGCGGATTGCCTATCGTCCTGTAATTTTCATCCACATAAGGAATAATATCATTTTTTAAAAAATCTATATAATCTTTACCATAAGCTTCCGCCCGATCGGGCACATGAGGAGGGGTATATTCTGCCAATCTATTCTCATGGGTATGATCAACGGCCAATATGATAACCCTTTTATCTTTCTGAGCGGATAATCTGGCTACTTTTCTATCGATGTGCCAATTTCCATAAGGGGATTTGTCTTGAAAAAGATTTTGCCCATCCTGTAAATAAACAATGGGGTATCTTTCCGTCGATGAATAATAATCCCACGGTAAAAGTATAGATATTCTCCTCGTTTTAATCGGGTCAGGGACTTTGAATTTGGAAGATAAGTCGTGGATAATAGGGTAATATTTAGTGTAGTTCAAATCTTCATCTTTCAACCACTGATTGACGGTATCTTTGGGTTCAGACATTCCCTTTGCCCATTTTCTGTTGGGCGTATGTTTTCCTGAGCCGTTAAGTTCAACAGAATGCCAATCTCCACGGGTGTATTTATAATCCAGGGTTTCATTGGGAATTAAAGCTAAAGGAAGATGAATAAAATAGTTGTTTTGACTTTCATTTATCATCTGATATCTTACATCGGCGGGTTTCCAACCGTTGAAGTTACCCGTTAAATAAATATTGCCCTTTTCATTAGAATCATCCAACAGGGAAATTTTCAAAAAATTTATTTTTGTCATATTTTCAGAAGAACGTTTTTAATCTTTTAATTATGGAGGTTTATCGAAAAATAAATAAAGCAATTTACTAAATTCCCTTAAATTGCAGTGTTTTTCGAATGGCTTTAATAATATATGAAATGATGGATAAATCATCGACCAACTTATTTGGTAATTTAGATGGCTTGGATGATAAAAGTTGTAAATCGCTGACCGATGCATTGCTTCGAAACAATTTGAAGGGCTTTGATTATCTTGAGTTTAGAGCTTCTCTACGCGCATTGGCGAGTTTAAAGATGGAGCCTTCCCAGGTTTTTCAATCTGCCTTTGCCACAGCTTCCGTTATTGGTTTAACGAAGGAACATTTGGTTAGCTCTGCCGAACATTATAAATCTGTTTTGCAAAAGGAGAAAAATTCATTTGATGTTGCGCTGCAAAATCAGGTGAACCAACATGTTGTGGTAAGAAACAATGAAATTCTGGCGCTTGAACAACAAATATCAACTTTTAAACAGCAAATAGAAGAGCTTGAATCTAAAATTATCAAGAATGAAGCCCTGATAAAATCTAAAAACGAACAGATTATTGAATCTGATTCGAAAATTAATGCCACAAAACAAAATTTTGAAGTTACCTTGCACGCTATCAATAGTGAAATTGATCGTGATATCGATGCAATCAACCTTTATCTGTAAATTCTTAAACTATGGCTGATATATCTCAATTTAATAGTGGAAATATGAAACCCAAATCCTTTTGGTCAAGACCGGAAGGGATTGCTGGTCTTGTTTTTCTGATGACTATCGTCGGGGGCGTTGGTTTCTTGATATTTTCTAATATTGCCTTCCTTTTAGCTTTGGCTCAGAATGTGTTTTATCTGACTTTAATGATTATTGCCATTGGAGCATTAGTTTATATGGTGGCTGATCCTCGCATGAGAACGCTTGTATGGTATATGTATAAAAGTTTAATGCGTACCATTACCGGCGCTTTTGTTACCATAGATCCAGTAGGCATTTTAAAAAATTATGTGGAAGATCTGGAGAAAAATTTAGGTAAAATGCGCACGCAAATTGGCTTGTTACGCGGTCAAATAAGGAAACTTCACACTGTTTATGAGGAAAATGAAAAAGAGGTGAATGCCAGTATGAAACTCGCGCAAGCTGCCAGAGATGCTGGAAATGAAAATCAAATGTTGCTCAGTTCAAGAAAAGCAGCAAGATTGAAGGAAAGTAATGAAAAATATACCGTTCTCCTCCAGAAAATGGAGATTCTTTATCGTATTTTAACAAAAATGCATGACAATTCTGAGGTGCTTTTGGAGGATACAAGAGATCAGGTTAAATTAAAAGAGCAGGAGAGAAAGGCTATTCGTACCTCTCACTCTGCTATGAAATCAGCCATGAGCATTATTAGCGGAGATCCCGATAAAAGAGCTATGTTCGATATGGCGATGGAAACCATTGCCGATGATGTCGCCAATAAGGTAGGTGAAATGGAGCGTTTTATGGAAATGTCTTCTAATTTTATGGATTCAGTGGATCTGCAAAATGGTGTTTTTGAAGAACAAGGATTGAAAATGTTGGAAGAATGGGAGAAAAAATCGTCTCTAATGTTGCTCGATGGCTCTTCCTCCTCTTTATCCTCTCCATCCATGCTTGACCTAAATCAGAAGGGTTTTTCAAAAGGTGAAACACCAAAAATTTCTGGTTCTTCCTCTTATGATAATCTCTTTAATAGCTGATTTTATGAAAAACACGGTTGTAACGGCTATATTCCTGACCTCATTGTCCATTTTCAATTTGTCAGGACAAGATAATAAAAAGGTTATGGATTGGGCAAATCTATCAAGATATAAGGAGGCAAACATCGCTTTATTAAAAGAGAAACCTTCATCTTCTGCTATCGTTCTGATGGGTAATTCCATTACCGAAGGTTGGGTGAGGGAGCGTCCCGATTTTTTTAAAGCGAATACCAATTTAGTAGGTAGGGGAATCAGTGGACAAACAACGCCTCAGATGTTGTTGAGATTTAAGCAAGACGTTGTTCATCTAAAACCCAAATTAGTGGTGCTGCTCTGTGGTATTAATGATATTGCTCAAAATACTGGCCCAATTTCTCAATCTGAAATAATGGATAACATTATTTCTATGTGTGAATTGGCTGTTGCCAATAAAATCGGCGTGATTTTAAGTTCGGTTCTACCCGCCAGTGATTTTCCTTGGCGTCCTGGTATGAACCCTGGTCCAAAGGTGGTTAGTTTAAATGAGGACATTAAAAAGTACGCTAAATTAAAGGGACATGTTTATCTGGATTATTATTCTTCCATGGAAGACGGTAATCTGGGACTTAAACCGGGGTTGAGTACCGATAAAGTTCATCCTACGCCGGCTGGTTATGCTATCATGGAACCTTTATTATTGGCAGCCATTCAAAAAGGGCTGAAAAAACTATAAAATCTGTATTTTTTTGGCCTTTTCCTGGACCTCTTTATTTAGTTGTTTTTTGTAGTCAATGAGCATGTTCTGAAGTTCGACATTGCTGGTGCTCAATATCTGAACAGCTAAAAGGCCAGCATTTTTTGCTCCATTGAGTGCTACTGTAGCCACGGGAACGCCACCCGGCATTTGTAAAATAGACAAGATTGAGTCCCAACCGTCAATGGAATTAGTTGATTTAATGGGTACGCCAATGACAGGTAAAGGGGAAATAGCAGCTACCATGCCGGGTAAATGTGCTGCTCCTCCTGCTCCGGCAATAATCACTTTTATGCCTCGAGAATGAGCATTATTAGCAAAAGAATATAATTTTTCAGGTGTTCTGTGTGCAGAAACAATATCAACCTCATAAGAAATGTTAAATGATTTGATGATGTGAACCGCTTCTTCCATTATCTTCATATCGGAATCGGATCCCATGATTATGCTCACTAAAATGGCTTCTTGTTTCATTTGTTTTTTTTCGTAAAACTACTATTTTATGTATCGATTCATACTTCTTTTTGGTCTGTCGCTTATTTTTTTTTCGATGAATGCACAGCAAAATCCTGAAATAAAGCTAGAATGGTTCAAGTTTAAGTCAGATAAAGGCAAATTTGTAGTTTCCGTGCCAGGAGAACTCCGCGAAAAAATAGATAGCTCCAATACGCCTTTAGGCCCTCTCGTTATGCATACTTTTTATTTTCAGCCTTCCCCAAATAGTGGCCATTCAAATTTCATGTATATGGTTCAATATTGCGATTATCCAGAGGGGGCGCTCGATCCCAAGGATGAATCTTTTGTCAGTGATTTTTTTGAGTCAACAAGGAATGAAGCCGCTTTTAGCATCAACGGAAAGGTTATTTATTTCTCTCCTATAAAATTAAATACTTTACCAGGTCAGTTTTGGCGAATACATTACAAAAATGATACTGCTGTTATTAAGACAAAAGCTTACTTAATGAAAAATAGGTATTTTGCCATTCAAACAATCACCTTCAAATCACTTGCTTCAAACATGGATACAGATAAATTTTTCGATTCCTTTCAAATGCTTGAAAATTAGATACCTTGAATTATCTTTGGTATTCATAAATCTGTTATGGAAAAAATTGCCGTATTTCCAGGATCATTTGATCCTATAACTGTTGGTCATGTTGATATTGTCATGAGAGCGTTGCCATTTTTCGATAAAATTATCGTTGCGGTGGGTGTGAATGATCAAAAGAAAGCGTTGTTTCCCCTTCCTGACCGATTGAAATGGTTGGATCAGGTTTTTAGGGATGAACCTAAAATTGAAATTGGGAGTTTTGAAAATCTTACAGCCCATTATTGTTCCAGAATTGGAGCTAAATATCTAATCAGAGGTTTAAGGAATGCTTCCGATTTCGATTATGAAAAAACCATTTCACAACTTAATCATATCGTTGGAAATGGCCTTGAAACTATTTTTTTGATCAGCCAACCCGCATTCAGTCATATCAGCTCAACCATTGTCCGCGAAATTATAAAGGGTGGGGGAGATCCTATTTCTTTTTTACCTGAAAAAATAGTTATTCAACCTTTTTTAAGATAAAACCTTATACTTTAAAACCAAATATTATGGCCAATGCCCTTTTTACCCTTCCAGAAATAAAAAATGAACCGGTTCTAAATTATGCTGCTGGTTCATCTGAAAGGAAAGCGTTAGATTCGGCGCTTACAGCGTTACTTTCGAAAAAAATAGAGATTCCTCAGTTTATCGGTGGTGAGGAGGTTTTTGATGGGGATAAAAGAGCTATTTGTCCTCCTCATGATCATAAACTTACTATCGGTTATTACTATAAAGGAAATAAAAGCCATGTTGAAAAGGCAATAAACTCAGCTTTGAAGGCCAAAAATCCTTGGGAATCTACACCTTGGGAACAAAGAGCGGCTATCTTTTTAAAAGCTGCAGATTTGTTGAGCGGCCCTTTTAGAGCAAAAATGAATGCGGCGACCATGCTCTGTCAATCAAAAAATATTTATCAGGCCGAAATTGATGCCGTGGCTGAATTGGCAGATTTTTTCCGTTTTAATGTGAAATTTATGACTCAAATTTATGCGGAACAACCCATTTCTGCTCCGTTGGTCTGGAATAAATTGGAATTCAGAGCTTTAGAAGGATTTATCTTCGCCCTCACACCTTTTAATTTTACCTCAATCGCAGGAAATTTACCCGCCGCCCCAGCCCTTATGGGAAATGTGGTGGTTTGGAAACCCGCAGAAAATCAGGTGTATTCTGCCGCAGTCATTATGGAAGTGCTAAAAATGGCAGGTCTTCCCGACGGCGTTATTAATATGGTGGTTGTTTCAGGACCTGTCGCTGGTGAAGTTATTTTTGAACATAAGGATTTTGCTGGATTACATTTTACGGGCAGTACCTCTGTTTTTAATAATTTATGGCAAAAAATAGCAGGAAATCTTCAAAAATATAAGTCTTACCCAAGAATTGTCGGTGAAACAGGAGGAAAGGATTTTGTGATAGCGCATTCCAGTGCTTCCGTTCAGGCATTAGCAGTTGCCCTGGCCAGAGGTGCTTTTGAGTTTCAAGGTCAAAAATGCTCCGCTGCTTCCAGAGCCTATATACCCCAATCGCTTTGGAATGAACTGAAAGATATTCTTGTTCCTATGGTGCAATCCTTTAAAATGGGTTCTCCGCTCGATTTTAGTCATTTTATTAATGCGGTGATTGACGAAAAGTCATTTGATAAGATTGCAGGATATATAGATAAAGGTAAAAATGACGAAACAGTCAGTTTAATCACAGGTGGAAATTATGATAAATCAATAGGCTATTTTATTGAACCTACTATTTTCTTGGTGGAAAATCCACACCATTTTTTAATGGAGGAAGAAATCTTTGGTCCTGTACTTACGATGTACGTATATCCCGACGGAGAATATGAAGAAACACTGAAATTAGTCGATGAAACATCTCCTTATGCTTTGACAGGAGCCGTTTTTGCATCAGATCAGGATGCTTTGACGCTGGCAAATAACTTACTTAGAAATGCAGCGGGAAATTTCTATATCAATGATAAACCCACTGGTGCCGTAGTTGGACAACAGCCATTTGGCGGCGCCCGTTCTTCTGGAACGAACGATAAAGCAGGTTCGATTATTAATCTTTGGCGTTGGGTTTCTCCAAGAACCATAAAAGAGAACTTTAATCCGCCAACAGATTATAAATATCCTTTTATGGGGTAAATTAAAATTTGAATTCTAGCGAAAATTCGCTATTTTTACAAATAAAAACACTATGGCGGCTTATTTTAATATGGAAACGCTTAAGTTTCTGATGTTCAATGTTCATAAATTGGAGGAACTGCTTTTAAATGAGCGGTATAATGCTTTCGATAAAGAATCTATCCTCCTTTTTTTACAATCCGTGGCTGATTTTTCAGATCAGGATTTATATCCAATCTTTAAAGAGATGGATGAAAAACCTGCTAAATTTTCAGATGGTAAAATCCATGTTCATCCAAAAATCAAAGATATTTTAGTAAAACAAGGGGAACTGGGTATTATTGGTGCTTCCTTTGATGAATCTTTGGGTGGTCTTCAATTACCTGCAACGGTAATGCATGCTGCTTATTTTATTATGGAAGCAGCAAATAATCATATTCCTGGGTATGCAGGTTTGACCGCAGGTGCTGCTCATCTGATTTCCTCGTTTGCTGAGACAAAATATCATGAACAATATGTACCTAACATGTTATCCGGTCAATGGAGTGGCACCATGTGTCTGTCTGAACCTCAAGCCGGTAGTGGTCTTTCAGATATTAAGTGTTCCGCTAAACTTACCGATGATGGTACTTATCGTATAAAGGGGCATAAAATTTTTATTTCCGGAGGAGATCATGAATATGCGGGTAATATTATTCATCTTTTATTGGCAAGAATTGAAGGTGCACCCGCTGGAACTAAAGGAATTTCGCTTTTTATTGTACCAAAGTATAGAATTTTATCAGACCAGACCCTGGAAAATAATGATGTTATTACCGCAGGTGACTTTCAGAAAATGGGTCAACGTGGATATTGCACTGCTCATCTTGTTTTTGGTGACAATGAGGATTGTACAGGTTACCTTGTAGGTGAACCCAATAAAGGACTTTCCTACATGTTTCAGATGATGAATGATGCCAGAATAGCTGTTGGAAGGGGTGGGGCAGCCATTGCTTCTGCTGCCTATTATGCCTCTCTGCAATATGCTCAGGAAAGACAGCAAGGTAGAAGAATGCTAAGTGGTGGAAGGAAAGATGATGCCGCTGGACCCACTCTGATCATAAATCATCCTGATGTTAGAAGAATGCTCTTTTTGCAAAAAGCTATTTATGAAGGTTCCCTTTCTCTTATCCTGCAATCTTCTGTTTATCATGACCGGGAGATTTCAGAAAAAGATAATAAGAAACATTGGAATCTTTTGTTGGAATTCCTTACTCCAATCACAAAAACATATCCTTCAGAAAAGGGAAAACTTGCCGTAGATAACGGTCTTCAGATTTTAGGAGGTTATGGGTTCTGTGCCGATTTTATCCTCCAGCAATATTATAGAGACATCCGTATCATGTCTATTTATGAAGGAACGACAGGTATTCAATCCTTAGATCTTTTGGGTAGAAAAGTACTGATGGAAAATGGCCTCGTGCTGAAAACTATGATGGCAGAAATGCTAAGTACTATTTCAGAGGGTAAAAAGGATGAGCGTTTGATGGCGACAGCAAAAGAATTGGAGGATCAATTACCTATGGTAGAAGCTACCCTCGCTCACCTCATTCCGATAGCCATGAATGGCGAACCAGAGAAATTTGTTTCCGATGCCACCTTGTTTATGGAAGCTATTGGTACTATTGTAGTTGCCTGGCAATGGTTGAAAATAGGTATAACAGCATCGAATGCATTAAATTCGTCCGATGTGTCCTTTTCTGCATCTATGTTGAAAAATAAACTTCATACCATGCGTTTTTTCTATAAATATGAACTAGGCAGAAACAGAAGTATTTTTAAAATTATCCAGTCTGATGAGGTTTTAACCCTCGCGGAAGATGAGGCTTTCCCAGACTAAATAAGGGTTTTATGCAAAAGTTTATAGATAGTTGGTATAGCCCTTCTCTTCACAAACAGATGAATATTGCGGTTTATGGTCATTACGGATTTTCTTTGTTAATGCTTCCAACCGCTGCGGCTGATTTTCTTGAATATGAACGATTTAGTCTAATTCATGCTATCGCCCCACTTATCAATGTCGGAAAAGTAAAGGTTTTTTCTATAAACAGCATTAATAATGAAAGTTGGCTGAATCATTCTATGCATCCCAGAGATAAATCTATTAGGCATAATCAATTTAATGATTATGTTTTTAACGAGGTTCTTCCCTATATAAAAAATAAAACATCTCCTGAAACACCGATTATTGTTTCAGGAGCCTCTTTTGGTGCGCTCCATGCAGTAAATTTATTTTTGAAAAGACCTGATCTGATAAACGGAGTTATTGGTATGTCTGGCGATTATAATCTTCAATCTTATACAAAAGGTTATTATGATCAGGATGTTTATTTTAATAATCCAATGGCCTATTTACCAAATTTAAACGATGAACCTGCTTTATCTCTTTTGAGGCATAGGAAAAATATACATATTATTTCAGGCTCAGGTAGTTATGAAATGCCTGAGGCGAGCCGCCGCTTATCAGAGGTATTTAATGCAAAAGGAATTAACCATGAATTAGCTATCTGGGGTAATGATATGCCTCATGACTGGCCAACATGGCATAAGGTTTTACCCTTTTATCTCGAAAATAGGTTTTGATTGCGTTGAATTGTCTATTTTTGAATTTTTATTCGTAATAACTTTGCTACTTTGATTGAAACCGAAAACGAGGACGATTTTTTCCAACGCCTCTCTCTGCATATTGATCCCAAACAGGAGGCTGTTAGAATAGATAAATATCTTTCAGATAGACTCGGAAAAATTTCGAGAAATAGAATTCAACAAGCTATCAAAGCTGAATCAGTACTGGTTAATGATTTGCCCGTTAAGTCAAATTATAAAATTAGACCCGGTAATTTAATTACTGCCGTTTTTCCCAGACACTTTTCTGAGGAAGATGCAGGTAAAATTCAGCCACAATATATTCCTCTTCAAATAATTTATGAAGATGAGGATATTCTCATTATAAATAAACAGCCTGGTTTGGTTGTTCATCCAGGAGTTGGAAATTGGGATGGGACTTTAGTGAACGGTCTGGCTTTCTATTTGGGCGTGGATCATTTAACAGAAGATGCTGAATCATTTCAAAATAGAGTAGGGTTAGTGCATCGCATTGATAAAAACACCTCGGGCTTGTTGGTCATTGCTAAAAATGATTATGCCTTAACTTTTTTAGCTAAACAATTTTCCGACCATACCATTGAAAGAACTTATTATGCTTTAGTATGGGGTGCGCCCGAACCCGCAAAAGGTAAAATAGAAGGGAATATTGGCCGTCATCCCAGAGATAGAAAAAGTTATCAGGTTTATCCTGAAGGAGATGAAGGTAAATGGGCATTGACTCATTATGAAACACTGGAAGATTATTACTACGTTTCATTGGTGAAATGTAATCTGGAAACGGGAAGAACCCACCAAATTAGAGTCCATTTTAATTATATAGGTCATCCTCTTTTTAATGATGAAAAATATGGTGGTTCCCGAATTGTAAAAGGAACACCCTTTTCTAAGTATAAAGATTTTGTAAACAATACCTTTAATGTCTTACCCAGACAGGCTCTGCATGCTAAAACTTTAGGTTTTATTCACCCCACAACGAAAGAATTCGTTCGTTTTGAAAGTGATTTACCCATAGATTTTGAAGAATGCTTGCAGCGTTGGAGAAAATATTATTTGTCAAGAAGGGATTAATCTATTCAAATAATGGAAAATGAAAAGGAGATAGTAAAAGATTGGATCAAAAAAGTAGTGATAGGTTTGAACTTTTGTCCCTTCGCTGCTAAACCATTTCAGCTTGATAAAATTATTTATCTTGTTCATAATGAACAGGATATTTTACTGTACATTAAACAATTTTATGCAGTTTTGAGAGAACTTCAAGAGGAGCCTGCTGAAGTTATTGAAACCGCTTTCATTATTTATCCTCATTCTTTTGCGGACTTTGATGATTATCTTTCCTTTGTAGCTTTACTTCAGGCTTTTTTGGAAAAAAATCAATTTGAGGAAGAGTTTCAATTAGCTTCCTTTCATCCTGCCTACCAATTTGCAGGAAGTCAACCCAATGATTTGTCAAATGTTACGAATAGATCTCCGTTTCCATTAATTCATATTATCAGGTCAGAGAGTATTCAGCAAGCCAGGCTGTTTTACGGTGATACCTTAAATATTCCGGAAAAAAATATAGCTAATCTTAATGCATTAGGTGTCGATGGTTGGAACTCCTTTTGTGAAGATAACCGGCTTCCTTATCTTGCAAAAAAATAAATCCAGTCCTTTTATGAACTTAGCATATCGAATACAAGCTTTTGTTTCTTTAGGTAAAATCTTACACGATAATCCTGGACGATATGAAAGTATTCTGACCAAAGTCTATCAACATAATCCTTGGTTTACTATTGAAAATCAAAAACTTGCCATTGATAGCGTTATCGAATTTTTTTTAAATGAGCAAAAATTAAATGAGTGGGTGGCTTTGTATCCACATTTACAGGCGTCTGATGAACCAAAGGAGATTGGATTAATTCTTGCTGGTAATATACCTTTGGTGGGCTTTCATGATTTTCTATGTGTACTTATTTCCGGTAATATTGCTTTGATAAAATGTTCCGATAAAGATCCTTTTTTGCTTCCTTTATTAGCAGAGTTTTTGATCGAATTAGCTCCTGATTTTAAAAATTATATTCATTTTATAGATAGGCTCGTTACTTATGATGCCGTAATCGCCACTGGTAGTAATAATTCGGCCAGGTATTTTGAACATTATTTTTCATCAAAACCCCATATCATCCGGAAAAACAGGCAAGCGGTGGCTATTTTGAACGGAAATGAATCTCCAGACGATTTAATGAATCTTGGAAAGGATATTTTCACCTATTTCGGATTGGGATGTAGAAATGTATCTAAAATTTATGTTCCCCAAAACTATGATTTTACCTTGCTTTTGGACCAATTGCATTCATTTAATGAAATCATCCTACATAATAGCTATAAAAATAACTTCGATTATCAATCTGCCATTTGGTTATTAAATAAAGTCCCTCATTTTATGACGGGCAGTGTTTTAGTTACAGAAGAAAAATCTATTTCTTCTAAAATTGCTACCCTTCACTATGAATACTATCCTTCTTTAACGCAGTTGAAGGAAGATTTAATGGAGTCTTTAGATGAAATTCAATGCGTTGTAGGTATAGAAAATCTTCCTGGTATGGAATTCATTCCTTTTGGTCAAGCACAAACGCCTGCATTATCAGCGTATGCTGATGGGGTTGATACGATGGCTTTCTTGGTCGAATTGTCTTTTAATAGTAATACCCAAATATAATATTCATTTCGTCCTCGCTGGTGAAACCAAAGGTTATGGTTCTATTGGTTGTGTTCATGTAGGTTACCTCTGAAGTCAACCCTTCTCCCGGGTTAAGGATTATAGGATTTGAAAATAACTTAGTAAGAGGATGTTCCCAGTCGGTATTTTCATAAACTACCTCACCATTGCGGGGTCCGCCGAATATTTTTATGACAAACTTTTCACCTAATTTATGATTGTGAGAGGTTAAAAGTAAAACATGTGTTTTTTCTTGGAAGGTAAAGTTTTTAGTGATTGTTTTCCGTTGATTGGGCGGTAGATTAATGCTTGTATTATTTAAATCCAGCATTTTAACTTCATTTTTAACTGATGAAGCAGGTACTGTATGGAAATTCACATAGTTTTCACCCTGTAGCGTTAACTTTGTTTTATTGAAATAATGTGCGTTTAAATCTACTGGCATATTTGCTCCTATCTTAATGGCAGCGCCTTCCGGAAGGGTAACTGTAGCATTCACATCGGAACCTCCACCAATAAAATAGTGATTTTGCATTTCGGCGAAAGTGGTCAAATTTAGCGAACCATCAAGGTTTCTCAGCTCTCTTATTTTATTTTCTGCGGGTACAAATGAAGGATTATTAAAACCGTAAACAATGAAATGATGACTATTGGAACGTCCTTTCAACTCAATTTTATTGACATAAACGGCGGAAGTGTTTGGCGTTACTTTCCTTATAAATATTTCCCGTTCAAAATTTGAAGGAATATCAAATTTGTCAATTTTTAGTTGAAACCCATTAACAGGGGGAGCCAAAGGGTCAATATCCGATTGGCAGGGAGCATTGTCTGATAAAACAGATAAACTTAAACTACGATCATCCTTTAAGGCTCCGGTATTTATCCATCTTTTTACCAATTCAACTTGACCCTTTGTAAGGATATTACCACCTAAAGGCATCTGATCACCAAAATTTTCATTACTTTTATGGATATAAGAATCACAAAATATTTTGTGAAATAAAAAGCTTTTTTCCGCGTCATTGGGTTTAACCAAGAGCATATTTGCCTTCGCCGCAGCAATATTTACAGGTATCTTATTTATAAGATTCTGATAAGAATTACCCTCAGATAAAATGAGTTTATGTTGCTGGAAACTTCTGTCAGTAGCAGATTGGTGGCAGCCAGAAAGTGCGCAACTTGGCGTAAGGATTTGGTCCTGAATAACTTTAAAGGTTACTTCGTTTTTAGGTTCTCCTAAATTTTCTTGTTTACAAGAAGGTAAAAAATAAACAAGGACAAATAAGAGGGCTAAAAGGGAATATTTTAACATTAAATTGATTTTTTCTAAGACAAAAATACGATAAAAAGTTTAATCCATAAACATCCAGAAAAGGACATAGATTAAAGCCATGACCCCACTTGATATTCCCAGGGTCAGACCACCAATGCCAAAAAAGAAAACGACGAATTAAACCCTTAATAGTACTACCGAAATTCCTGTACTATTTGCAATACCGGCCAGAACTCCGCCAAACAAACCACTTCTACTTCTTTTCATGAGGATAAATATTGATTTAAATAATTTCTTGCCGTTTTAATCGCTGTTAAAACATCTTTTTCATTTGCTTCGAAAGCTTTGTCTTCTACTTCAATACACACTGGACCCCGGTATCCAATATCAGTCAATGCGGAGAAAAATTTTCCCCAGTTTACATCGCCATAACCGGGGATTTTTGGAGAACTATAAAAATTAGGTGGAGACATAATGCCTACCTTATCCAGTTTATTTTTATATAATTTAACATCTTTCAGGTGGATATGATGCAATCTATCCTTAAAATCATATAAAGGTTGAATATAATCCATTTGTTGCCATATAAAATGCGATGGATCGAAATTTAACCCAAATAACGGTGTAGGAAAACAATCGAACATTTTCTCCCAGATTTGAGGATTTATAGCCATATTTTTTCCCCCTGGCCATTCATCGTAGGTAAAAATCATTGGACAATTTTCAATGCCAATTTTTATGCCATTTGCCTGGGCAACGTCTATAATAGGTGCCCATTCGGTGGCGAATAATTTAAAATTTTCTTCTAAGTTTACATATTGATTTCTTCCAATAAAGGTATTCACTACGGGTATGTCAAGTGCAGCAGCAGCTTTAATAATCTTTTTTATATGTTCCTGGAAATACTTGCGTTTTTCTTCATCCTCATCCAATGGATTTGGATAATAACCCAAACCTGATATGCTTACGTTATGGTCATTTAACAAGGCCTTAATCTCTTTTATTTTTGACGCATTCAGATTATCAATATCGATATGTGTTACACCTGCATATCTTCTCTCCGATTTACCCAAGGGCCAGCACATGACCTCTATACAGGAAAATTTTTCTTCGGCAGCAAAATGGACTAATTTTTCCAATGAGTAATCAGGTAAAATAGCGGAAACAAATCCTAAATCTAACATAAGGTAAAAGACGTTTTAAGGATAAAAAATCAAATTTTTTCCTGTTTGAAAAAAAACATAAATAATAAAAGGACAAGGGAAGCGATGCCAGCGGGAACTAACCAAACATTTGTCCAATTTGTTACATTGGATAAAGTATTCATGTCCTTTACATACCCCGCAATTAAATTGCCTAATAACATACCAATACCATAAGTGGCCAGAGTAATCAAACCCTGTGCCTGTGCTTTTATAGCTGTTCCAGCTTTTTTATCGATATAAATTTGTCCGCTGACAAAGAAAAAATCGTAACAAACGCCATGTAATAAAATAGCTAGGTATAGCATCCAAGGGGTGTTATCAGCTGTACCGTAACCAAAAAACAGGAATCGAATAACCCAGGCTAATAAACCGATGATAAATATATTTTTTAATCCCCATTTGCGATAGGCAAATGGTAACATCAGTAGAAAGACAATTTCTGAAACCTGCCCGAGGGACATTTTATTTTCAATGGCAAAGCTATCGGCATTAATACTTGGAAATGCTAATATATAAGCATCTGTTAAAGATGGGTTTGCCCAGGTATAGTAAAAAGCTAACGGAATACAAATGAGTACGGAGGATATAAAAAACAGGGTAAATGATTTTGATTTAAACAAAACAAAAGCATCTTTTCCTATTAATTGGGAGTAGGAAAAAGGCTCTTTAGATTTGCCGGGAGGAGTATGGGGCAGGAAAAATGAGAAAACGCCCAATATTAAAGATAATAATAAGGCCAATTGGAAAATGGTAGCTTTATCTCCCCATCCATACCAGCCTACAACGTTTACTATGACAATCCAGGCGATGGTTCCAAATACACGGATTGGGGGAAACTCAATTTCTGGATTTGCCATCTGCCTCATCGCTATGGAGGTGGTTAATGATATCGCTGGCGTGAAGGTTAGACAATAGAGTAGTAGCACCCAAATAAAAGTACTCGGGTCTTCTATATTAATTAGCCAGAATAAAATGGCCGCACCCATCAAACTTAAAATGCCCAGCAACCGTTGCGCCGCAATATATCTATCAGCTAACATACCTACTAAAAAAGGAGAGGCAATCATGGCAATGGAAAACATGGCATAGGCATTTCCTACTTGAACTCCACTTGCTGCTAATTGATTGCTGAGATATTTACTCATTTGCCCATACCAGGATCCCCAAATACAGTACAGTAAAAACATCATGATGGAGAGGGCTATTTTTGTTTTCCAAGACATTTTTTTTACTTTAAGGTGTTTTTTATTAAATACCTTTCAATATAGGTAATTTTTAAAAATTTAATTTAAACTTTTTAAAGTTATCTCGAATTTAAGTACACATTTGTTAAACAAAAAAGCTAAATCTTTCATTTATAATAAAAAAAACACATGAAATTAACCTCATTTTTTCATCTCTTCCTCTTTCTTTGTATAGGAACAGTGGGAACAGCTCAAACTAGCATGTCCAATTCAATTCATTCTTTTACCGTAAACTCATTGGAAGGTGAACCCATTCCGTTGTCCAATTATAAGGGTAAAATGATTCTTGTCGTAAATACAGCATCTAAGTGTGGATATACTCCTCAGTTTGCCGGATTGCAGGAACTATACAGTAAATATCAGGATAAACTGGTTATCATTGGTTTTCCTTGTAACCAGTTTATGAGTCAAGATCCAGGATCAGCGACAGAAATCAAAGAATTTTGTGAGAAAAATTACGGTGTGAGTTTTCCAATGGCTGAAAAAATTGACGTTAAAGGAGATAATATGGCGCCAATCTATGCCTGGCTTACACAGAAAGAGAAAAATGGAGTATTGGATGCTAAAATTGCCTGGAATTTTAATAAATTCTTAATAGATGGTGATGGAAAATTAGTAGCTTATTTTCCAAGTAGTGTGAAACCTCTTAGCGAAGATATTCTGAAATATATCAATAAGTAATGAATAAAAGGGGGCAGCAAGCCCCCTTTTATTTTAGAACGGCAATGTAGGGTAGGGTACAAAATGAGAGGCTAAACGAGTTATCGCGGGAGCCAATACAAAACTTAGCACCAATATAATAATAGCATGTACTAAAGCAATTTCTATATTATTTTTCCTTAATTCATTTAATTCTGACTCTGGTGTTAGAAATCCTGTAATAAAAAAGGTAATTCTAAAGAGAACATAAGAAAAAATCCACATTCCGGCAAAGAAAAGCAGGGCAAAACCTATGGCTTTAGTCCATTCGTTTTGACTAATTAAAAATCGCATGGCATCAGAACTTGTGTCTGATATGTGATTTAGATTAATACCCGCGGCAAGCAATGAAGAGCCAAAAACAATCAGTATGGCAGCATTTTTTTCTTCCAAATATTTATCGAAGAAATTTGATTGTACCCTGGCAAAGGTGAAAAGGTAAAAAATTGATAGTATGGTTAAGGTGCCTAAATCCATCCATTCGTTTAGCATGATTCTTTATTTTAAGGTAATACAATATCCCATTTACTCAAATTTACGTCTGGATTTACGCCAAGACCCCAGTCTTTACCCGTAAGTTCCCATACATAATATTTTTTCCCCCTTTGGTCTTTAATATGAGCTGACCCAGCCTCTGGGTTTTTTGGCAAATGAACAGCGAGCATAGAATGTTCTTCTCCATTTATTACTACCGCGTCAAAGCCTAAATTTTTTAATACAGCATAAGCAAAAACGGTTCTTGTATCGCAATCACCTGCTTCATGATAAAGAAATTCCATGGGGGAATACACGCCAAAGGGTTGAATATTTCCACAGCATCCCTGTCCGCTTTCCAATGGGGCACAGTTGTTTATGTATTTGACGCCATTTAAGACATAAGGACAATTTTCATTGATAATCAGAGTATAGGGGATAGCCTGAATACTTGATATAATTAAATTTAAGGCGCCCATATAATCCAGATTAGCCTCATCAATTATATTTTTATAACCTGATGCCAGTTCACTGGTTGGAAATTCAACGGCGCTTAACAGTTGTTCGTAAATAAATTTACAATAGTCAATATCTGAAAGTTCATATTCCGGATAGCCAATATTTTCGCGCGTGGAAACACTTTCAATGTACAATTCCTGACAAACGGGAAAAGTAATTTCATAATTATTTCCATCTAAAGAATTCCATGCCCATTGTTTATCCAATGATTTACAACCTGTTGTCTCATTATAAGGAATATCCTCAGGAATGGGTGGTCTCACAACCGTTTCATCCACGGCCTCTTCCCCACTCAAAAGGAGGTAGATGAGGTAACCTAAGAAAATCCAAAAAAGTAACTTTTTCATCTATTTTTTTTAACATTCTTAAACAACCAATCTAAAGGTCAAATTGATTCTAGGCTCCTTAATTTTAGCTGATTTTGGTAATTCATGCGACCAACTGCTTTGCGTACTTCCTTTCATCAATAAAATGTGTCCACTTTCAAGCAGTAAAGAAATAATTTCTTTTGTTTTTTTGTGCCGGAATTTGAATATTCTGTCTGCTCCAAAACTTAAGGACGCAATAGTTGGCTGTAATCCAAATTCCTTATCGTCATCGCTGTGCCATGACATTCCCTCGTTTCCATGATGATATAAATTACATAAACACGAATTATATCTGGCTTGGGTTACTTTTTCAGTAATATCCTTGATTGGAAGTAATAATGGATGCCATGGTAATGCGGTCTTCAAAGTTTGGGAATAGGTATATTGAAATGCCTCATCACCGAACCACACCACCTTCCTGTTTGTCACTATTTTTTTACCAAACATGATCAATTCATCGTGTCTCCAGGGAAAATCAATCAAAAAAGATTTGAAAATAACCTGGCTTTCGTCAAAATTCCAAAGTCGTTTACTGTAATAAACTTCTCCATCGTAAGGTAAAATATTCGGACTATCAAGCATTTAATTCTTTTTGTTGTAAAGATTTATGATACCAATACCATTTTCCAATAACAATTTATTAAAAGTAGGTATTTCTATGCCAATGATATTTAATGCATCCTTGTAAGCCGCAGACCATAGCGCATCAAGCCTCTTTTGTTCTTCCAGGACAGCTTTGGTAACCGCTGGAATATCACTTTCTGCCTGATTCACCAAAAACAAATAATTCCCCGTCATTTTATTTTCAAAATTATCCACGTCATCATAGGCTTTTGATTTTCGCTGCACCATGTTTTTATCCCATTGGTCGATAGCTTCGATTAATGTATTAGAGGCGGCGAATGTTGGCGAACCACCAAGTTCTTTTTTTAATAACCAAAGTTGGGTTTGTACTAATTGCTCCTTATATTCATTCATTTGATTTACCGTATTTACCATGGTGGTATAGGTGCTGGATAATTGAGTCAACAAAGTATTATAATCCTGGTAAACCTCTGGCGAAACATTAATATGAGGATTTGATAAGATATTCACCTCTTTTGTCCATTTTTCCTTGTTAAATGCCAATTCGACAATGTATTTCCCGGGCATCACTTTATGACCACGATAACTACCTTCAATATAAACATTTGGAACACCGGGTCTTGAAAAGGTCCTCATATCCCAAACAAAACGGTTCAATCCTTTGGATACACCTAATTCCGGTTCTTTTGAAGGACCTCCATCATACCTTAGGAATTGTGACATTTTATCACTGGTAAATGACCTTACCAATGTATTATTTGAATCATAAATATTCAGTTTTACTTTTTCCAATGGATTAGTACTTTCATCTTGTGGCAGATGATAGTAAATCACCACCCCGGTAGAAGGATTGACGCCCTCCTTAAGGTCGGTTCCACTGGCATCATTTCCAGGCTCATTTAATTTACTTCCACCATTCACCTGATAAGTATCTTCTATAGGATATAGATTCATTTTAGTTGAATCACTGACATTGTAATTTCTGATTACCTCCAAATCATCTAAAATCCAGAAAGAGCGTCCAGAAGTTGCTGCGATTAAATCACCATGTTTTATCATAAGATCAGTGACAGGCACAACGGGGAAATTCAAGGTAAAAGGCTTCCAACTTGTCCCTCCATTTCTTGAAATATAAAGGCCTGTTTCTGTTCCTGCGAATAATAATCCCGGTAATTTATCATCTTCACGGACTACCCGGGTATAGGCACCATCTGGAATACCACTGGAAATATTTGTCCAGGTTTTTCCATAGTTTGTGGTCTTAAACAGATAGGGTTTAAAATCATTAAATTTGTAACGGGTTGCTGCTATGTAAGCAATGGCCTTGTTGTGGGGTGAAACCTCTATTGCGTTTATTAAACATTCCGTAAGCGTAGGTGGGGTAACATTTTTCCATGTTTTTCCCCCGTCCATGGTCAGATGAACCAATCCGTCATCACTACCTGTCCAAATCACTCCTTTTTCATGCTGGGATTCTAGCACATAACTTAAGGTGCCATAATTTTCTGCGCCCACAATCTCATTGGTGTAAGGACCACCTCCTTTACCTTGCTTATCTTTATCATTTCTGGTTAAATCGGGAGATACTTCCTCCCAAGATAGGCCCATATCCTTTGTTTTAAGTAAAACCTGAGCTCCATGGTAGAAGGTTTTAGGTTCATGTTTTGACCATATAATTGGAGCGTTCCAATTATACCTATATTTCATGTATTTTGGTTCGAGAGCCAAATATTGTATAGGTGAAGGCATAATATTGGAGCTGGCACCTGCTTTTGTGTCTAATATTTCAATCGTACCTAAGTAACTTCCTCCCATTACAAAACGAGGATTATCAGGATCAAAGGCTAAAAATGCACTTTCACCTCCTGCTGAACTGGACCAATCTTTTGTGCTAATTCCATAATTTCCTAATGATCGAGAGGCAATGGAAACGGAAGTATTGTCTTGTTGTCCACCATAAACTCTATATGGGAACTGATTATCAACGTTTATCCTATACATTTGGGCCGTAGGCATATTTTGCTGTTCCGTCCAGTTTTCACCTCTGTCGAAGGTAATAGATGCACCGCCATCGTCGGCGATAACCATGTTCTTTGAATTTTTGGGATTAATCCAAAGATCATGATGATCACCATGAGAGGTGTTTAAAATTTCCCATGTTTTGCCGCCATCGATAGACCTTAAGGCAGGGGGCCCCAAAACGTACACGGTGTGTTCATCATTTGGATCTGCGAAAACCTCTATATAGTACCAGGCACGTTGAACGAGTCGGTGGTCACTGCTAATCTTAGACCAGTTTGCCCCTGCATTTTTTGATACAAAAAGTCCTCCTTCCTCTTTTTCAGTATCGCCTTCGATGAGTGCATAAACAACATCAGAATTTGCACCACTGACAGAAATACCCATTTTACCTTTTCCATCAGGCAGACCTGCATGTATCTTAAACCAGGATTCACCACCATCGACCGATTTATACAGACCACTTCCTGGTCCGCCACTGGTAACTTTCCAAGGTGAACGGTTGTGTTCCCACATGGAAGCATACATAATCAATGCATTATTTGGATCTATGGAAAGGTCATTGCAACCTGTCCCATTATCTACAAAAAGGGTGTTTTTCCAGGTTTTACCGCCGTCGGTGCTTTTATAAATACCTCTTTCTGGTGTTGGACCATTTAAAGCGCCTTGAGCAGCCACATATACAATATCAGGATTTGTTGGATGAATGATTATTCTGGCTATTTGTCTGGTTTTATCTAATCCAATTTTTGTCCAGGTTCTACCTGCGTCAGTTGATTTGTAAACGCCATCACCATAGGAAGTCATAACACCTCTTGGCGCATGTTCGCCCATTCCACAATATACAATGTTTGGGTCAGATGCAGCAACAGCCACAGCGCCGACGGACCCAGTTTTAAAAAATCCATCGGAAATATTAAACCAATTATGACCTGCATCATTGGTTTTCCATAAGCCACCGCCCGTTGTACCCATATAATAGGTAAGTGGGTCATTTGAAACGCCTGTTGCTGTAACAGATCGGCCTCCTCTGAATGGGCCTATGTTTCTCCATTTGACGGGATGGAAATAGTCTTTTTCAACAGTAATAGAAGCTTGCTTACTTTGCTCCTGCGCGGTAAGAGATAACCCACAAAATGTAATGATTAGGAAAAAAAAGTTAATTTTAAATGACATGAATATAAATTTTGGTTTGGTGCATTCAAAAAAAATCAAATTAATGAACAATTTAGCGAAAATAAAAATGTAAGTTATCCTTTCAGATGAAAATAATATTTAATAATTAGGATAAGTTAATTTAAATACTATATTTGCATAATTAAGCTTTTCTATGTTTGTAATAAGGCGTTTTATTTTTCTTCTTGCTTGCTTCTTGCTCCTTGGCAAAGATGTAACCTACGCCTATTCGTTATCTGACAAACTAGAAATTCAATTAAAACAAAAGCAACTCAAAAATGGAGGGGATTTTATACATCCAGTTTCCATTAATGATTCAATTAAACTTTTAATAGTTGAAAATGAAGAAATTGAAGATGATTTAATATATGATATTTCTGGATCACGTTCATTTTTCCTTCCTCCAACCCAACCAAATAGTAATTTAAAAGCAAATTCCAGTTTGCTTTTTCCACTTATCATCAATAGGGTAATACTTTTTTGTTCCTTAAAGATTAATTGTTAAATAAACAACGCGCAAGTTTCTCATTGAAACTTCACATAGTGGTTTGTTTTTTAACAACTCTTAAAAAAGAGTCTTAATCTTTATTATAATGGATTCCAATAAAAAATCATCCGTATTTAATTATTTCAAAGGAAAAGAATCTATTCAAAGTACAGATATCGTTTCTGGACTGATTGTTTCCTTATTAGCTCTTCCCCTAAGTTTAGGTATAGCCAAAGCATCAGATTTTCCGCCACTTATGGGTTTGATTTCAGCTATTATTGGGGGTATGGTCGTTTCCTTTTTTGCTGGTTCCAAATTAACCATAAAAGGACCTGCTGCAGGTCTGATTGTCATCGCTGCCAGTGCAGTGGCCGATTTTGGTGGAGGGGAGAAAGGTTGGCACCTTGCAATGGGCACCATCATAGTAGCTGGTTTCATTCAAATTCTCTTTGGCGTATTTAAACTTGGAAAATTGGCAAACTTTTTTCCTTTATCTGCTATTCATGGTATGCTTGCTGCCATAGGATTGATAATCATAGCAAAACAAATTCCCGTTTTATTAAATGTAGATCCACTATTTACAAAAGGTAAAGATCCATTGGAGTTATTGGCATCCATCCCAGAATTTATCTTTTATATGAATCCGAAAGTAGCCGTGATTGGTGTAATTTCTCTCATCATTTTATTTGTTTGGCCAACTTTAAAAAATCCAATCTTAAGGAAAATTCCTGCCCCCCTTATCATTTTAGCCTTTTCTATTCCTGCTGGAATCTTTCTGGATTTTAAAAATTCAGCTCCTTCTTACACCTTAGTTCATATAGGTAATTTTATAGATAGCTTACAGATGAATGCCGATTTTTCAGGATTAAGCCAAACAGGTATTTTTATTAAATACGTTATTATGTTTGCGTTAGTAGGAACCTTAGAATCTTTGTTAACTGTTAAAGCCATTGATATTCTTGATCCCGCAAAACAAAAATCAAATACAAATAAGGATTTGATAGCCATTGGTATAGGAAATATAATTAGTGGAATTTTGGGTGGTCTTCCGATGATTTCTGAGGTGGCAAGAAGTTCTAATAATCTATACAATGGGGGAAAAACAAGATGGGCTAATTTTTTTCATGGCTTTTTTATTTTGATTTTCCTTTTACTTGCCGTTCCACTCCTTGAGATGATCCCTAATACAGCCTTAGCGGCCATGTTGATTACCGTTGGGTTTAAACTGGCTCATCCCATGGAATTTGTTCACATATTTAAAATTGGTAAAGAACAATTAGCTATTTTCCTGGTAACTATATTTTTTACTTTATTCGAAGATTTATTGGTGGGCATCGCCGCTGGTATAGCCTTAAAATTGGTTATACATTTATTTAATGGTGCCAAATTTAAAAGTTTGTTTAAGGCGACTATCAGAGTAGTAGATGAAGAATTCGGCCCCAGATTAATTATTGAACAATGCGCTGTTTTTTCAAATTGGCTTGGATTAAAAAAGATTCTGGATGAACTACCTCAAAAGGAAGTTATTTCTATTGATTTTTCAGAACTGAGTTTAGTCGATCATTCCGTGTTGGAAAACCTCCATCATTTTAAGGACGATTATGAAAGTTCAGGCGGTAAGGTTCAATTTCAGGGATTAGAGCAGTTAAATCAAATGTCTAATCATCCGTTGGCCGCGAGAAGACTAAAATCCTAATTTAAACTGGAGAAAATGACAAAACATATCGCTTTTGATGAAGATCATGTTTTACATGAGTTAAAACATTATTTGCCATCACAAACACCTCTTAAGGATTTTATCCATCATAATTCCTTACACGCCTTTCAACATCAGGAATTTTTCGAGGGTATCTTTAAAGCTTCATCTTTATTTGGATATAAGGTTACCCTGTCCTTAAACGAATTCAGAAAACTGCATACGTTAGGGCGAATCCGAACAGAAATTTTGACTAAAACCATTGTAGATAAATTTGGGGAGGCAGATTTTTCAGGTTGGTTAGATAAGGTATTAAATAAATCGTATGATTTTACTATAGTACCTGAAGTTGGCTTGTTTAGGAAAAATTGGCAGCTATTTTATCATATTGATTTGGATAACGCAGTACAGCCTTTGTTATTTAGAATCATTGGAAGTTATTTGGATCAGGGAATTGCTCTTTGGCACTTCCCATTTGAGGATAAAGGCCTAATTGCCGCCGTTAAATTATTGGAAGAGAAAAGTTTTTCCAGTTTTTTTAAAACCCAGAGAGCTAAAAACTTACTTTTCGAACAGAATTTAAGTATTGCTGGATTGTTAAAAATATTGGTTGGAAAAGAACACCTTTTCCAGGAATATATTTTCGACCAGCAATTTACTCATCGTGGCTGGAGTGGTATTGTTGGAGCTATTGAGGATAATCCTAATTCGGTCCTTTATCCTAAATCCATTACTTTAAAGGATTTTATTATCCTGGAATTGTTACTTGAAATAGATGCCTTAACGTTAGAGTTTGGTGAAAACTGGCAGCCTTTGGGTGAACTTATACCTAAGGAGCCCGCTGATTTATTTGCGCCAATTACCAGAACAGAATTACAAGAGGTACTCATTTTGTGGCAAATGGCTTTTGAATGGAGTTATTATGATGAAGTTTTTGCAGGTTTAATTTCTTTACAAAAACAAAAAAAATCCTTACCAGCAAAGGACAGTTCTCAAATTAATTCACAGACGGAGTTTATAGGTATTTTCTGTATTGATGAAAGGGAATGTTCCATTAGGAGACATCTTGAATATGTTCAACCACAATGCGAAACAATGGGTTGTCCTGGTTTTTTTGGGGTTGAATTCTTCTTTCATCCTGCCAATGGGAAATTTCATGAAAAATTATGTCCCGCGCCTGTTACGCCTAAATATTTAATCAGGGAAATTGAATCAAAAGGGGTTCGTGGTCATGAAATTCTTTTTAGTAAAAAAGCAAATACCATTTTTAGAGGTTTTTTGATTACCCTTTCTCTTGGCTTTTGGGCTGCCATTCAAATGGTTCTTGATATTTTTAGACCTAAAATGAGTGCAGCTATATCTGATGCTTTCGCTCACATGAATTTAACCTCAACGCTTCAAATTGAGGTGTCATCACCTATTGTGGTTGAAAATGGTTTACAGGTCGGTTTTACAGTTACTGAAATGGCAGATAGGGCGGAAAATCTGCTTCGCGGAATTGGTTTAAGCCAAAACTTCCCGCCCATTGTCTATGCTGTTGCTCATGGAAGCAGTAGTGCAAATAATCCCCATCACGGAGCACATGATTGTGGTGCCTGCAGTGGTCGTCCAGGGTCTGTAAATTCCAGAGTTCTTGCCTTTATGGCAAATCATTATGAAGTCCGCAATATACTTAAAAGTAGGGGATTGATTATTCCAGAGAAAACACAGTTTATTGGCGCTTTACATGATACGGCTAGTGATGAAATGGCTTTTTATGATCTTGATATTCTCTCCAAAGAAAATAAATTAAAGCATAACTCAAATGTCCTTATTTTTGAAAAAGCCTTAGATTTAAATGCGAAGGAACGATCCAGAAGGTTTGCTTCCATTAAGACGAATAAGCACATAAAACACGTTCGTAAATCAATTCAGAAGAGATCGGTCTCCTATTTTGAGCCTCGTCCTGAATTGGGGCATGGAACAAATGCCCTTTGTTTCGTTGGTCATCGTCAGCTCACTAAAGGTCTTTTCCTGGACCGTCGGGCTTTCATGAATTCTTATGATTACAGAACTGATCCGAAGGGTGAACGTTTATTAGGTGTTATGAAGCCGCTTCCCATTGTTTGTGGGGGAATTAATCTCGAATATTATTTTTCCAGAGTTGATAATTATAAAATGGGGGCGGGAACAAAATTACCTCACAATGTAATGGGGTTAATTGGCGTGGCAAATAGTTCCGACGGTGATTTAAGACCTGGTTTACCTTTACAAATGATAGAGGTACACGATCCAGTAAGATTAATGTTAATTGTAGAGCATTTTCCTGAGGTTGTTTTGAAAACAATTCAATCCAGTCCGGATTATTATGAATGGTTTAAAAATGGGTGGGTTTTAATTACTGCTATTCATCCGGAATCTAATCAATTGTACTTTTTCAAAAATGATCATTTTTACCCTTATATCCCTTTACTAAAGAAAGTGAATGAAAGTAATGATGTTCATAAGTTAATTGATTTGGCAACTGAGATGAAAACAAATGAAATTTACCATGCGACGCAAGAACACATTCCAGTTCATATTTTAAATTAAAAAAGAATGAATCTATATATTCCTTTGTTTGTCATAATTCCATTTGTTGGTTTTCTTATTTCACTATTACCGGCTAATCATCAAGAGAAAATAATTTACAGAACCGTTTTTATTACTCTTTTATCTCATTTTTTATTACTTATCGGGGTAAGTATCCAAATGTATTTTAATCATAACGGACCTGTTTTTTTTGAAGGTCCTGCATTGTACAAAGCCAATAATGAAAATTTCTCTTTCCATTTATACATGGATAATCAGTCTTTTATTTTTGCAGTTATCACAGATTTTATTTTAATACTTGTTTCAACATTCAGTAAAACCTATCTGCATAGGGAAAAAGGTTTTAAACGATTTTTTAACAATATGCTTTTTTTCTTTCTGGGATTAACTATCATTGAGTTTTCAGGCAATTTTGAAACGCTTTTTGCTGGTTGGGAAATCATTGGTATAGCCTCTTTTTTATTGGTAGCTTTTTATAAGGACAGGTATCTCCCGGCAAAAAATGCGATGAAATTGTTTTCAGTATATCGAGTGGCTGATATTTCATTGCTATTAGGCATTTGGCTAAGTCATCATTATTTTAAAAAATCAATTAATTTTCAAGAATTAAAATCTTTGGATATTATCTATTTAGGGAATGATCACGATATCTATATTCAGGCTATTCCCTTTTTATTCCTCTTAGCAGCTTTGGTCAAATCAGCTCAATTTCCATTTTCGTCTATGTTACCAAGGGCGATGGAAGGTCCAACAACCTCCTCTGCCATCTTCTATGGCTCCTTGAGTGTTCACATGGGTGTATTCTTGCTTTTAAGAACCTTTCCATTATGGGATAATTTGCTTGTTTTTAAAGTGGTGGTGATTATTTTTGGTGTTATTACAAGTTTATTTGCAACGCTTATTGCCAGAGTTCAATCTTCTGTAAAGACCCAAATTGCTTATTCGTCCATCGCTCAAATCGGAATTATTTTTATTGAAGTAGCATTGGGTTTTCATACGCTGGCCATTTTTCATTTTGCTGGAAATGCGTTTTTAAGAACTTACCAGCTATTAGTGTCTCCTGCCGTATTGAGTTATTTGATTCATGATCAGTTTTTTCATTTTGTTAAACCCAATAATCAGATAACTGATAATTTTTGGGGAAGATTAAAAATTTCCATGTATCAATTAAGTATCAAAGAATTTAATATGGATACGAATATGTATCGGTATTTATGGAAACCATTAAAATGGTTAGGCAGAAAACTAAGGTTTTTTCAAACTCGAAAGGCCCTTGTTTTATGTGCTTTATATTTAACGGCAGGGTTCTATTTCATTTTTATAAAAAAATATTACGATGAGCCCTGGTTACATACCTTTTCTTTTTTTAGTGGTCTTTTAAGTTTAGGGTTTATATTTTCAGCTTTTGAGTCCAGAATTAATGCCAAAAATGCGTGGTTGCAAATTGTTTTTAGCCAATTTTTACTTGGTCAATGCATTGCTTTGAATGAGCAATTTGAAATTGTTCAACTTTATCTTTTTTTAAGTGGAATTGTTTTCGCAGCTGTTTTAGGTCTTGTAGTCCTTAATCGCCTGGAACATTTCGGTCAATCTGTTTTTCTAAATAAATTTCATGGCTATTCTTATATTCGTCCGAGATTAAGTGTAGCATTTTTAATAGCCTGCCTTGGCTTATCAGGCTTTCCTATTACCCCAACCTTTATTGGTGAGGACTTGATTCTTGGACATTTACATGAAAATCAAATTGGATTAACCCTTTTGATTTCTCTAATTTTAATCCTTGATGGATTAGCTATATACAGAATATACGCCAGACTATTTTTGGGACCTTTTGAAAAAAGTTATAACCCAACAGCTTATAGGTCATCTTAGTGTAAATAAAAAAAGAGCCATTTTAATAAAAATGGCTCTTTTTCCTATGTAAGTTTGAAACAGAGGATTAATCCTCTACCTCTCTTTTTTTATCTTCCATGTAAACAGCCTTTAAAACCTCAGCTCTACGAGTGATAGAGGGTTTAACGAACTCTTGTCTTCTACGCAATTCTTTCATCACTTGGGAATCTCTATATTTCCTTTTGTACCTTTTTAAAGCACGGTCGATACTTTCGTTATCTTTTACATCAATAATCAGCATAAGGTTTTGAAGATTTAATCGTTTAAGTTAAAAAATGGAGCGGATGACAAGATTCGAACCTGCGACCTCAACCTTGGCAAGGTTGCGCTCTACCAACTGAGCTACATCCGCGAAATGTAATTTGTTCAGGTCTTTTCCTCAACGCGTGCGCAAATATAGTAGTTTATTTACTTTTTACAATATTTTCTTTAAAAAAAATGTTTTTTATCTAATAAATAGCATTTCATTGGTTTCTCCTTATTTTTGTGGAAATCTTATGTCAATGTCATGTAAACTGCAATTCCAAATTCACTATTACACCAAAACGGGAGAAAATTTATATCTTAAAATATATGGAAGCATTAATGAAGAAATAAAATATCTGCCACTAAACCATTTAGGAAACGGCTTTTGGGGAAATTCGTTTGATTTTTCAGAGGAGGATCTTGATTTTGAGTATAGTTATGTGGTGAAAAATAATCTTCTTCAAATTAAAAAAGATGAAGGTGTTTTGCAACGATCTTTTTTAAGAAGCGATCTATCTTCTGACTATTTCTTTATCAGAGATTTTTGGATGGATAAAGGACGTGCGGAAAATGCTTTTTTTACCGATGCCTTCGCAGGTTTGGTTTTACCTCAAACCAGTCAATTTCCTGAAGCGTTACATGATAATGGTTTTATCCAGTTGACATTTCATCTAAAAGTTCCTTTTTGCTACGAGGGCGCCCAACTTATCGTTTTAGGAAATCATGAAAAACTTGGACATTGGCAACCTGTAAATGGCCTTAAATTATCCAATAAGTCGAATAATGAGTGGGTGGGAACGGTTTCTTTGAGCATTTTTCCAGGGAATCTTGAATATAAATATGCTTGGTTACATCCTGATAGTAATGTCACTTTCGAGGGTGGCGAAAACAGGCATTTGAGAGATATAAAACCCATGCTCACAAGGGTTAATATTTTATTAAATGATATACATTTTAATTATATAACACCTTATTGGAAGGGAGCCGGCGTGGCCATTCCTGTCTTTTCACTTAGAAGTAATAAAAGTCTCGGCGTAGGGGAATTCAATGATTTAATGCTGTTTTCAGATTGGGCCGCTCAATCCGGTCTCAAAATGATTCAAATCCTTCCCATCAATGATACCCAGTCTTCTCAAACATGGACTGATTCTTATCCTTATGCTGCCATCTCCGTTTTTGCTCTCCATCCACTTTATTTGCATATTGAAAGCATTTCCGGTTGGGCAAATATCGTTACGCCTGAGGAATTAGAGAATATAAGGAAAGATTTAAATGAATTGGATGCCGTTGATTACGAACGGGTGCTTACTTGTAAACTTGATTTGGCAAAGAAAATATTTGTTAATCAATGGCATCAATTAAAGGATGACAATGAGTTTATCCGTTTTTATAATGAAAATGAAAACTGGTTGACGTCTTATGCTCTTTTTTCCTTTTTCAGAGACAAGTATAAGACCGTTGATTTTACAAAATGGGAAGATTATTCCGTTTTTAATCCTACTTTTCTTACAGATTTTATTAATCCGGCCAATGACCATTTTTTAGATATTGCCTTTTATTTTTTCTTGCAATTTAACTTAGATAATCAATTATTAAATGCTTCTCAATATGCTAAAAGCAAGGGGGTAATATTAAAAGGTGATTTACCTATCGGGATTTTTAAACATAGTACAGATGCCTGGATTTCCCCGCATCTATTTAACATGGATGGTCAGGCAGGCGCTCCGCCGGATCCTTTTTCAGCTACGGGACAAAATTGGGGTTTTCCAACCTATAACTGGTCCGAAATGGCGAAAGATGATTATGCCTGGTGGAAAAATAGGATGATTATTTTAGCAAAATATTTTAGTGCTTATAGAATAGATCACATTTTAGGTTTCTTCAGGATTTGGGAAATTCCTGCTCATCAGGTGGATGGTTTATTGGGTGTTTTTAATCCAGCTATTCCTTTGGTCAGTCAGGATTTTAATAACTATGGTATAACTTTCGACGAAAATAGGTTTTGTAAACCATACCTGACTTTAGCATTGTTAACCTCTATATTTTCTGAAGATGTAGTTGAAATAAAGTCAGTTTTCTTTGACTTAAATCAAAATGGTTTGTATTCTTTTAAGTCACATTTAGCCTGTCAAAAAGATTTAGAAGAATTTTTCAATTCAACGGCTGGAAAAAAATATGTATCACATAAAAATATACTTTTTAGCCTCGTTTGTGATGTTTTGTTTATAAAAGATAAACATCAGCCTAATGCGTTTCATCCCAGGATAAATTTAATGGATACTTATTCCTTTTCATTTTTAAATGATCACACGCAATACAATATCAGGCGTCTCCATGATTTTTATTTTTATCAAATGCAAGATGAATTTTGGAGAGAAAAGGCTATGGAAAAATTGCCGGCCATAAAGGAAGCCACTAATATGTTAATCTGTGGTGAAGATTTGGGCATGGTGCCAGCATGTGTTTCAGGGGTAATGAAAGAATTGGGTTTACTCACCCTTGAAATACAAAGAATGAGTAAAAATCCTTCTACACCCTATTTACAAGAAAGTGATATTCCCTTTTTATCTGTAGTAAGTCCTTCAACGCACGATATGTCTCCGATAAGATGTTGGTGGGACGAATCAGAAAGAGATCAAATTCAATACTTTTATCAGTCTCAACTCGGTGGTGAGAATGATGCTCCAGCAACCTGTACAACAGAATTAGTTGAGAAGGTGATCGATTTGCATTTAAGCTGGCCATCCCTATGGGCTGTATTTCCTCTGCAAGATTTATTGGGAATGGACGAATTCCTAAGAAATCCTAATCCTGCTATGGAAAGAATTAACGTTCCTGCGAATCCTAAAAATTACTGGCATTATAGAATGCATTTAAAAATGGAGGATTTGCTAAAGAGAACTGATTTTTCCGATAAACTGAAAAGGAAAATTAGCTTTTTTAGAGATTTATAGGTATATTCATTTTATTATTATCGTTATACCAATGAAGATTAAGATTTATTGCTTGTTTATGATGCTTGGATATTTTAATGATCTTGTAGGTCAGGTCAATCCATGTAATCAAGTAATTATTCCCGCTGATTCCACAGGCATTTTTGCATTTTCAGGGTATAATGTTAAAAAGGGAATAGTTGACAGTCTTTGTTTACATATTCCTATGGAGTACTCCTTTGCTATTAAAATGCCAAAAGGAATGCCTGCCTTGCCAATTGGTAAATCGTTGCAACATTTGCCTGTAACACTTAAATATTCTTGTTATCCTGTTGACTGCCATTTTAAACAAAATGAAACAGGCTGCATAACATTGAAAGGTAAATTAGATGAATCTTATGGATATGATGTGCTAAAAATGAGGTTAGATGTTCCAGATAGTATGAATTTTGGCTTAAATGAATTTGGCTTTTTTGTAAGATCTATTTCAAGCACAGCCTGTAAGACATCTTCCATTCATAGTTTAGGCGCCACAAGACTGAAGATAAATGCGTTCCCAAATCCATTTACGGATTATCTTCAAATTCATATTTTAACAGAGTTAAGTGGCATTTTTGACCTTCAACTATATGATATAAATGGCAGATTAGTAGAAAGGAGAAGGATCAACTTAAATCCAGGCAATAATCGATTTGAGTTTCCTACAAAAGATATCCCTTCTGGTGTTTATGCATGTAGTTTGACAGACGGTTTTTCAACGGTTTCTATGCGGTTAAGCAAGCAATAATCCTCACCAGGTTCCTTGAAGTTCCCATTTTAAATGAGGTAACAGAAAGGTAGGGTCAACTTGATCCGTTCTAAGTGATAAGGCATTGGCAAGGAATATGGTTAATTTCCCGTCCCATTTTGATTTTGGAAATTGAATAGTAATTTCGCAATTCAAATCAAATGATTGTTTTATTATAGTAAGTTCATATTTCTTTGCCGCGTCCATAATTAGCGGCATTTTACTGTAATCACAATAAAACACAAAGTAATCTGATAACTCTTTTTCAATGACAACAGCATGGTCAATGGCAGCAGCTGCAGCTAGTCGATAGGCGTTGATGAGACCGGAAGTGCCAAGAAGGGTACCTCCGAAATATCGGGTAACCACAATGAGCACATTGGTTAATCCATTACTATCTATTTGCCCGAGAATAGGTTTACCCGCTGTACCTGAAGGCTCTCCATCGTCATTCGCTCTGTATTTTAGGCCATCGAGACCTATTCGCCAGGCAAAACAATGGTGATTTGCTTTCCCGTGTAATTTGCGGATTTCTTCTAAGGCGTTACCAGCATCGTCACTGCTTACAATGGGAAAAATATGCGCTAAAAATTTACTTCCGCGATCACGAAATTCGCCATACCCCGGTGATTTTATGGTTTTATATTGAAAATTATTTTTCATTGATTTAAGAAAGTGCAATAAGCAGTACCGCTGAAATGGCTAATGTTATGCCCATTAATTTATATTTATTTGCCTTTTCTTTAAAGATAAGTAGTGCACCTAACATAGAAATGGCAATAATACCTACATTATTTATTGGAAACATCAAACTGGCATCCCATCCTTGTCCAATAGCTTTCATTAAATAATGAATGGACATGAAATTAGGAATGCCCAATAAAATACCATAGGGTATAATATGCCAAGGTATTCTAACTGCATTTTTTATTTTTTGTATAACCATAAACAAAATGCCCAGCGTAGCAGCGGTGCCGAATAGGGTAGCCAAAAATAGAGCAGATTGTTTAGATTCTGTGGATTTACCCAGCAGATAAAAAGCAGCATCAATGATGGAACTTAAAAGCCAGGTTAAAAGCGGGTAAAGCCAAAAAATCCATTTTCTTTTTTGTTCCGGGTCTTTTTGGAATGGCATATTAATAACTACGATGGCACTCATAGCAGCAATAATTCCTATAATGCGAAAAATAGTAAGATTTTCAGCATAAAATAGCACACCTATCATTATGGGTGCAATAAGAGACATTTTTTGCGTAACTGAACTGATCATAATGCCAAAATAAGTAACTGTTTTGGACATGATGTTAAAAGTTAGAATAAATAAGCCACCTAAAAGCAAAGCGTATATATTTATAGGCTCATATTTTATAAATTGAAAATTCAATGCATTGGCATTCACTACTAAAGTTGAAATAAGACAGGTGATATAATTTACGGTGATTATTCCTTGTATATTCAAACCTTTATCAGAAAAATAGCGAAACATCCAAAGTAAGGTGCACGAACTCAATATGGACAATATAAGATAAAGCATTTATTTATTTTAAATTCAAAGATAAGCGCAAAAGTCAGAAAACAATGTCCTACCATTATCAACTAATTAGCTATATTTGCAAAAAATTTTAAAATCGCTTGCGTGGAAAGAACGCTTAGTCAGTATGACGCTGAAATTTTTGCCTGTAGGGAACTTTTTATCCAGAAAACGTTAGATTACGGAACGTCTTGGCGTGTTTTAAGGCCAACTTCCCTGACTGACCAACTTCTGATAAAGGTAAAGAGGATACGTACCGTTCAAATGCTGGGTGCTCAAAAAATTATTGATCCCATTAAACAGGAATATCAGGCCGTTGTCAATTATAGCATTATGGCCTTAATTCAACTTGAATTGCCAGACGATTACCCATTCGATATTTCAAAAGATGAAGCGGTTACTTTATATAACAAGCAGGTCGGCATTGCCAAACATTTAATGAGCAATAAAAACCATGATTATGGTGAAGTCTGGAGAGAAATGAGGTTAAGTTCTTTAGTCGATATCATGTTAACTAAATTATTGCGAATCAAACAAATTGAAGATAATTTTGGTAAAACAAATGTTTCAGAAGGGGTTGATGCTAACTATCAGGATATTCTGAATTACGCTGTCTTCTCCCTTATCAAAATAACAGAACAATCATTAGTTTAATTTTTTAAAAGTAAAAACTTATATATGACACTTACAGATATAATAATGTATATGGCCATTGCAGGGGGTATATGGACAGCAATGGTCTTTTTTTTATGGCAAAAATCAAAAAATATTTTAATAACCTTTCTACAAAGTTTTTGTGGTGCGTTATTTATTTTTTCTGGTTGGGTAAAAGCGATAGATCCACTGGGAACTGCCTATAAAATGGAACAATATTTTGCAGAGTTTAAAGTGACTTTTTCACAAACCTCCTTGAGTTCTTTGGCTGATATTTTTCCGGTTATGGCAGAATATGCCATTGTTTTTGCTGTAACTATGATTGTATTTGAAATTGTATTGGGTATTATGCTGCTTTTTGGCATTTATCAAAAAATTACAGCATGGTCTTTTTTCTTGCTTATTTTGTTTTTTACCTTTTTAACAGGTTTTACATATCTTACTGGTTATGTTCCGGAAGGTGTCAATTTTTTCTCGTTTTCTCAATGGGGAGATTATGTTGAAACCAATATGAAGGTTACGGATTGTGGTTGTTTTGGTGATTTTATTAAGTTGAAACCTAAAGTTTCTTTTTTGAAGGATATATTTTTACTCGTTCCAGCGATTCTTTTTATTGTATTTAATAAAAATTTATTTTCTCTTTTTACTCCGGTAACACGAAATAGTATTCTTGCTATTAGTTTGGCAGGCTTCACTTTTTATTCTTTCTCCAATTTTGTATGGGATTTGCCACACACAGATTTCAGGCCGTTTAAAATTGGAAATAATATAAGAGAAATGAAAAAAAGCGAGAAGGAAGCTGCCGCCGCTGTGAAAATTGTAGCTTACAAAATGACTAATTTAAAGTCTGGAGAGATTGTTGAAGTGCCTTTTGATACCTATATGCTCGAATATAGTAAATATCCTACCTCTGAATGGAAGCTTGAACAGATGAAGTCCGAACCAGCCATAGAAAAAACTAAAGTGAGTGATTTTGAAGTAGCCGATATAGATGGAAATGATAAAACAGAGGATATTTTAAATTATCCTGGCTTTTCATTTATGATTATCGCTTATAAATTAAATGAATCAGTGGTGAATACTACCAGAATTCAAAAAGATTCTGTATTTGTATTGGATAGTTTGTTAGTAGGAAAAACCTATCAGTACAATAATGTTTTTGACAGAATAGTAGAAAAAACGATTCCCGTTAAGACCTATTCATGGAAAGAGAATTATGCAGCATCCTGGAAAAATGATCTTCTCCCTGTTTTAAATCCTTTGTTGAAGGAAAATATAAAAGTTTTCGCTATTACTAAATATACTGATAAACAAATGATTACTGATTTTAAAAAATCAGTGAAAGTTGATTTTCCTATTTATATGGCTGATGATATTTTGTTGAAAACGATTGTGCGTTCCAATCCTGGTGTGGTTTTATTAAAAGACGGAAAAGTGATTTCTAATTGGCATATAAATCAGTTGCCTGATGCCAAAGAACTTATTACTTTGTTTGATTTAAATAAATAAGATTTTTTAAAATATTAAGTACTGTTATGCTGAGTCGAAGAAATGTTAGGGTAAAGGTGATGCAAATTTTGTATGCCTTGGGCAGAGATGTTACTCAGGATTATACCAAGGGGCTTTTAGGTTATAGAAGACAAATTAATCAATCTTTTGACCTTTATCTTTTAGTACTATTTTATGTGATTAAAATAGCAGGTTATGCTTCTATTGACTTGAAAAATAGAAAATTAAGACATAGACCTACGGAAGAAGATAAATTTTTTAAACCCATTTTAGCAACTAATCCGCACATTAAATCGCTTTCCGATAATATCGGGTTGTTCAATCTTATTGATACCCACGATATCAGAGAAAAATTAGATGAAGACTTAGTTAGATTGATGTATAATGAGTTTTTAAAATCAGAAGAATATAAGGAATTTTTAATTGCTGAGTCATTATCACCTGATGATTATGTTAATATTTATTTGAGTTTACTAAAGACCTGTCTTCAATCTAATCATTTTCAAGAAGTGCTGGAAGATAATTATTCCCAATGGATTGATGATGAATCTTTAGTGGTTGGAGCCATTAAAAAAACTTTAAAGCAACTTCCTGTAGCTTCTGATTTTTATAAAGAATACATTCCTTCAGATGAGGCTACGGTGGAATTTGGTGAGTTTTTATTGGAAACGGTATATTTTAAGGATAAGGAATTACTGGATATAATTTCTCCTAATTTACAAAATTGGGATGCGGAAAGAGTGGCTGTCATTGATATGATTTTAATAAAAATGGCTATTGCAGAACTGATGAATTTTAATTCAATCCCCGGAAAGGTCACTTTAAATGAATATGTGGAAATTTCTAAAACCTACTCTACAGATAAAAGCAAAGATTTTATTAATGGTATCTTAGATAGGTTATTTAAACAACTTACGGAAGATCAAAAAATTTTAAAAGAGGGTAGAGGTCTGCTGGACAGCTAGTAACCCACATAATGTCAAAAGATTATGCAGGATTCGATATTGATTTTAGATTTTGGTTCTCAATATACCCAACTTATTGCTCGGCGAGTCAGGGAAATGGAGGTTTACAGTGAAATAAAGCCGTTTAACCAGGTTCCTGAAGATCTCTCTGATTTCAAGGGAGTAATTTTATCAGGCAGTCCATTTTCTGTTCAAGATGAAAATGCACTTCAAGTTGATTTATCTAAAATTTTAGGGCATTTGCCAGTATTGGGTATCTGTTATGGGGCGCAATATATAGCTCAGTCGCTTGGTGGTAAAGTGGAAAAATCTGATAAAAGAGAATATGGTAAAGCATCTCTTGAGATCGTTTCTGATCATAGCAAATTATTTGATGGCGTCGAAATGAATAGTCAGGTTTGGATGTCACACGCTGATACCATTACTAAAATTCCAGAGGGTTTTGAAATTTTAGCTAAAACCAATGACATTCCCATTGCTGCTTTTGGAAGTAATAACAAGTCGTTCGATGCGGCAGTAGTTTGTTTACAATTTCATCCAGAGGTTACACATAGTGTTGAAGGATTTAAAATATTAGAAAATTTCGTAAGAAATATGGCTGGCTGTGAGGGAAATTGGACGCCGGCAGCCTTTGTGAAATCTACCGTGGCCGATGTTAGAAATAAAATAGGCAATGACCATGTCATATTAGGATTAAGTGGCGGTGTTGATTCATCGGTTGCTGCTGCTTTACTTCATAAAGCCATTGGAAATCAGCTGGTTTGTGTTTTTATTGATAATGGTTTACTTAGGAAAAATGAATATGAGGAAGTGCTGCACAGCTATAAAGATATGGGTTTAAGGGTCATTGGTGTGGACGCTAAAGCTCATTTTTATTCAGCTTTAAAAGGTGTTTCTGATCCCGAAGCAAAAAGAAAAGCTATTGGAAAAGCTTTTATTGATATTTTTGAACAACAGGCTAAGTTACTTGAAAGTGCCGATAATAAGATAGCCTATTTAGCGCAGGGAACCATCTATCCCGATGTCATTGAATCTGTTTCTGTTCACGGTCCTTCTGTAACTATAAAATCACACCATAACGTTGGTGGTTTACCTGAGAAGTTGAATTTAAAAATTGTTGAACCTCTTCGAATGTTATTCAAGGATGAAGTGAGAAGGGTTGGAAAAGAAATGGGCGTAGCTCCGGATATATTAAACAGACACCCTTTTCCAGGTCCAGGTCTGGGTATTCGTATTTTAGGAGATATCACCGCAGAAAAAGTTAGATTGCTACAAGAGGCAGATGCCATTTTTATAAACGGTTTAAAAGAAGAGGGGCTTTATAATGAAGTCTGGCAGGCTGCTACCATTTTATTACCCATTTTTGCCGTCGGTGTAATGGGTGATGAACGTACTTATGAGCAGGTGGTTGCGCTGAGAGCCGTAACTTCACTGGACGGTATGACCGCTGAATGGTGTCATTTACCTTATTCGTTCTTGGGTAAAATAAGTACAGACATAATTAATCAAGTTAAGGGAATAAATAGAGTTGTTTATGATATCAGTACCAAACCCCCGGCAACGATTGAGTGGGAATAATTTTTTCTTGAATATTTTAATTTTTGCCTTTTTGCTGCTGTCCACCGCTTGTAGTTCAAGCAGATCCGTAGCCTCAGTTACGTCTATACCTCCTTCTGATTTTACTAATCAATCGCGTATTTTGGTTGGAAAATTAGATACGCTCAAAGTATTTTTTTACCCAACAGATCAGTTGCTACCTATTAAGTCAGATAAGTTAGCAAAGGAATTTCCAAATGATCAAATACACATTGCAAAAGGTAAGTTAACTAAAGATGATACCTTGAAAATTGGGTTTGTACTTCCCTTTCTTAATGATAATATTTCCTTAGGTGGTCGGGGTGATATTAATAATTCTGTAAGCAGGTGGGCTATTCATTATTATACCGGGGCAAAATTAGCTTTGGAAAAGTGGAAAAATAAGGGGGTCTCGTTTGAATCTGTTGTTTGGGATTCTGGTCCGGATACTGTATCTCTTCAAAAACGAGTTTTAGATGATCCCCGATTTTTAGAAGTACCCCTGGTCATTGGGCCTTATCATAGAGATAATATCAAGTATCTGGCTAATTATGCTAAAAATTCAGGGGTATTATTGTTTTCTCCTTTCAGTGCAGCTCAGAATTTAACAGAAGATAATCCTTTTTTCTATCAGGTTAATCCTACTATAGAAACGCAGATTTCAGCTATTGTCGATCATGTAAATCAATACGCACGTACTGAAGATATTTTGATAATACAGAAAGATTCGGATGTAAAACTGAACGAATTATTTTTATCGTCTTTTATATCTAAAGGAAAGCAAGAGGATGAGGGGCTTCCTAAAACCCTTTTGTTATCTGCTAACGTAAATTCCTGGGTAAAAAATTTATTACCTGAATTGCAAAAAAGAGAAAAATTGGTCATTATTATGTCCTCTTACTCAGATGAAGTTTTTTTAAATAACCTGCTGCAAGAATTGAATAGAGAATCATTTGATAAAAAGGAAATCATTGTATATGGATTATCACCATGGTTGAATTTAGAAAAAATTGATTTTCAACTACTTGATATGCTAAATTTCCATGTTTCTTCTCCTTATTACATAAATACTGGAAACAGTGAGGTAAGAGAATTTCAACAAAAATTTTACGAGGAACTTGGTGTTTTTCCGCAACCGGAAGCATTCCAAGCATTTGATTTAGTAAATCTGCTGTTTGAAAATTGGATAAAAACCGGAGATGTTTTTCAGGAGGATTTGGATCATTTTGAAGCTGCTCAATTTTTGTCAGCTCCTTATCAGTTCAAAAAAGTGAAAACATCGGTAGATGATATAGAAAAATGGCAATCAAATAGAAATCAAAACGTAATGATTTTAAAATTTTCAGGTTTTGGTTGGCAAAAAGACTAAAAAGGTAGTCCAAGTCCAAAATTAAGATTGACATTTTTCCATTGTAGATCTTCTTTCTTTGCCCAGTAACTACCATCTTTGCCGCTATATGGATATCTAAGAGGTATTCCCAAATCAAGGCGGAACATAAAATAGGTAAAATCTATTCTTATTCCCGCCCCGGGACTTAAGGCTATTTGTCTGTAAAATGCATCACTTTGACCTTTTGGATTGAATGGTTCGGTATTCAGGTTCTTTTTCCATTGAAAGTTAGACCCAGGTCTTGATTCATCTTTTTTCAACGTCCAAACATTACCGCCATCAAGGAATAGTGCGCCTTGAACTCGCCAAAAAGCTTTGAATCGCCATTCTAAGTTAAATTCTATTTTTAAGTCACCTGTCTGAAAAAACACCAAACGGTTGCTCTCAGTGAGTGAAAAAGAATCTATGTACCCTCCAGGACCTAAACCTCTGGCTGCCCAGCCTCTTATGCTATTAGGGCCTCCTACATAAAATTGCTTTATATAAGGAACTGTTGCGGTGTATCCAAAGGGTAAAGCTAGTCCCGTATTTATTCTGGCTGCAAAAGTATTATTATTTGGAAAATTATAATATAATCTGAAATCTACCTCTGATTTTACAAATTGAGAAAAAAGCGTGGAGAAAATTTTAAAAGGATTTTTAGTTCCTGAAATTTCATCGACGGCTTTGTTAAGTAGCCAAAGTTCTCCCCCTGCTGTTTCAAAATTAAAGTTAAATTGATTTGAAATCCCTCTTATGTTTTGAACCTTTTGGTTCGCAAAATTTATATCTCTGAATAAAATACTGGCAAATAGTTGTTTAGAAAAACTATTTGCTAAAAAGGGATTGGTTTCAATTATTTTTTGACCTTGAGTAAAAAAATATGGTCGAATATAGTCAAATGCAGCATGATTTACAGATATTCGTTTGTTTTGTCCCAGGTTTAACTCCACCCCGTAGGCAAGATTGGCTAATTGATAGCGGTAAAAATCTAATAACAATACATAACCTGCACTGGCGGTTAATTTTGCGGTGGAATATTCTTCAAAATTTCTCCAGAATTCAGTATTTCCGGAAGTAAAATATTTCATTAAACGCCAGGTTCCTAAATAATCACTAAATCGGGGAATTGATATGGTATTTTGAGCTCTCAGGTCTATGGTATTCCAAAATTTACTTCTTGGCTCTGGATTAAATTCGACACCAGCAGATAAATTAAACAAACTATTTTCTGCACCGCGAAATAGATTTCTGTGCCTTATGGACGGGCTCATTGACAATCCAATGAGATTACCAGCACCTGCTGCATTACTTCTATTGGTATAATTTAACTCTACATCAAATCCAATTTCAATCTTAGGCGCAATGGATAGTTCAATATCAATGTCAACCATTGCTTCTCCTTGATTGATAACTGGTTTAATTCGAATAAATTTGAATACACCTAAACTGGATAATAAGCGTAAACTTTCAGTGTAATCTTCTTCTTTATATTTTGTGCCAGGTCTGAATCTTATAGACTTTATTAATTGATTGGGTTTTACCTGCCATTCTGCGTCATAACTATTTAATTGAATACCGAACAAAGTGGTATCAATTAAGATTTTTAATGAGTCATTTATTTCTGCATTTATATTAACCTTGCAATATCGAATGGTATATGAAACATGGTTACTGTCATTTATTGGAAATGATATGTTCTGATAAAGTTTTGTTTTGTAGGGTATGGCCGATGTATCAACTTCCAATTCTTCAAAAACATTTTGCGAAAAATTTAGATACCCCTCATTCCTTAAATGCTTAATAATTCTTTCTTTTTCAAGGTTATACAGACCGTACTCAAAAGGTTTGTTTTTTCCTAACAAGGTTTTACCACTGATATTAATTAGTTCTTGTTCTATTTTTTTGTCAGGGCTTGTAAAAATAATTGTATCAATAGTATATTTATTTCCAGGTTGAAGGATATAGGTAATATCACCTTTTAAGTCTTTTAAAGTATCCATTTTAAAAGTAACTTTCGCATCTAAGTACCCTTTTGACTGGAGATAATTTTTAGCGTTGATCGAATTAGTCTCTAGTTGATTATACTTAATAATCGCTGGTTCTTCACCAATAGTCTCACGTAGCCATTTATCTAATTTTGTAGTATCATTAACCTGACTGGCTTTGTAGTAGAACCAAATCCTGGGTATGAATAAAAATTTTTTATTCATCGCAGGTTTTAAATTAGTTTTTAATACGTAAGTTAAATTACTTTTATCTTCTATGATCTGGTTTTTCGGCCATTCAATATTATTATTTCTAAGTAAATAGGTGTTATTATTTCTATATTTTGTAGTAGAGCATCCCATTAACCATAATAAAGGAATAACATATATAACTTTAAATAATCCTTTTAACTTTGTCATATGCTTTCAAAAAATAAAATTCATCACCTAACGAGTCTGCAAAATAAAAAGTTCCGGGAACAATTTTGCGAATTCCTCCTTGAAGGAGATAAGATAGTTAAGGAGTCTTTGGTTCAAAAAAATTTCAGACTGTTAGAAATTCTTGCCGTTGAGCGCTGGGTCGAAGAAAATACCATCCTTTTAGGAAAAAATAAACAAGTTGATGTAACTATTATTTCTGAAAAAGAACTGGGCAGAATCTCCTCTCTAAAATCACCCAATCAGGTCATGGCTAGACTTGCTTTTAGTGAGCAGGTCTTTAATTTACCATTAGCCGCTGCTGGACTAACCATTTATCTGGACGGTGTTCAGGACCCTGGAAACGCTGGCACTATCATTAGGACAGCAGAGTGGTTTGGTGTTAAACAAATCGTTTTTTCTCCTGATTCAGTGGACAGATTTAATACAAAATTTCTTCAGTCGGCCATGGGGTCAATTTTTCGGGTAACCTTTCTTCATATTGATTATGAGATTTTTAAAAAATTAACACTCGATTTACCTTGGTGGGGGGCAAGTCTTTCAGGAAAAAGTATAGATGAATACATTCCTTCTACACCTGGCGTCCTGGTTATGGGTAACGAAGGTTCTGGTATCCGACCAGAAGTAGAAAAATTATTAGACGAAAAATTGAAAATACCTAAGAACAATAATGCAGAGACAGAAAGCCTTAATGTATCTGTTGCTACAGGAATCCTTTTAAATAAATTAACCAGTCGTTAAGATAAAACTATTGTTCTTTTGCCAGAAACTCATTGTACTTTAACGTTTCATAAAATCCACCACCAACATATTTTAATTCCGGCATTATCTGTGCTGGTTGTTTGTAACCAGGAGAGATAGATATCCGTTCAAGTTTTTCATTTAAATAAACAAAAGAGGGATAACCTAATTTACCATCGAGTAATATAGCAGCTAATTCATGATAACCTCTTGAACCTGAGGCAACAAAGTTAAAGGTTTTTCCCTGAAATGTGACCGGATTCTTTTGTTCAGCATCAAACTTAACACAATAAAAATTTTCATTCAGGTAGGTTGCAACTGCGGGATCTGTGAACGTTGTTGCATCCATCCTTTTACACCATCCACACCAATCAGTGTACATGTCAATAAAAATTTTCTTTGGTTTCTTTTTTTGTAAGGCAACAGCCTCTTCTAAACTGTACCATTTTACTGGCGTTTCAGCTTTAGTTTCAGCAGCAGAAAAATTGAAAGCAAAACTTACGGTAATAAAGGTAAGTAGCGTCGCTATAGCAATCCAACTTTTATTCATCTCTTTTTTTTTTCAAAAATAATCTATTTATAATATACTTACAAATGTACCTTCTTATTTTAACTTAATTCAAATTATCTTGTTGGGTTAAAAATATCATTATTTTATGAAAATTATTGTAGCCATTGGAGGATCTAGCGGTTCAATTTATGCTAAAATTTTATTGGACCGTTTAAAAATAATTGTCAATCAAACGCAGGCTGTTGGTGTCGTAATGAGTGACAATGCCATTTACAATTGGGAATTAGAGATTGGTCCCTGGTCTAAAGATGCATATCCTTTTACCTTTTATAATAAAATGGATTTTATGGCACCTTTTGCGTCAGGTTCTGCAAAATATGAGGTTATGCTTGTTTGTCCTTGTTCTATGGGTCTTCTTGGTCGCATTGCTGCTGGAATATCAACAGATTTGACCACCAGAGCAGCAGATGTAATTCTTAAAGAAAGAAGAAAGTTAATATTAGTTACCAGAGAAATGCCACTAAGTTTAATTCATATACGAAATATGGAAACGGTTACTTTAGCTGGTGGAATTATTTGTCCTGCCACACCCTCTTTTTATGGACAACCAATGACCATTGAGGAAGTTGCGGGAACCGTAATAGATAGAGTGTTAGATTTGTCAGGGCTTGAATGGCATAGTTTTAGGTGGGGCGAATAATATTTTTATTTAAAAAAAGTGGATTTTCTCATTAATCCATTTAATTTTACCGTCAATTTATTCACCGCTAAATTTTTCCTACATGTATAAAAATATTTTAAGGACTGCAATTATGTCCACTATCATTTTAATAACTGCCTCATGTAAGGCGCAAAATTCTGATGCAAAAATGGATTCAGTAAGTTACAGTGTTGGTGTGCTTATGGCACAAAGCCTAAAACAACAAAATTTTGAAGATTTAAATCCAGAAATTATCGCTCAAGCAATTAGCGATGTACTGAAAGGTAAAGAACCTAAATATTCAGTGGAAGAATGTAATAAAATGGTTCAGGATTATATGCAGAAAAGTCAATCAAGCAAATATCAGGCTAACGTGTCAGAAGGTGAAAAATTCCTTGCTGAAAACGGAAAAAAACCAGGTATAATTACCACGGTAAGTGGCCTACAATACGAAATTTTGAAACCAGGAGATGGTGCAAAACCTACTCCTTCTAATCAGGTTACCGTTCATTACGTCGGTACTTTATTAAATGGTAAGGAATTTGATAGTTCAGTAAGAAGAGGAGAACCAGCTACTTTTGGTGTCACGCAAGTGATTCAAGGTTGGGTAGAAGGCTTACAGCTTATGCCTTTGGGGTCAAAATACAAATTCTATATTCCAGCTAATTTAGCTTATGGTGAAAGAGGTGCAGGAGGTGATATTCCGCCTTTCGCTACCTTGATTTTTGAAGTAGAACTTATTAAAATATTGTAAATATTATCGTATGCCATGAATATTGATATCATAACCTTGTTGCCTGGCTTGTTAGAAAGTCCTTTCAATCATTCTATCTTAAAAAGAGCCAAAGACAAAGGGTTGCTTCATATCGAAATTCATGATTTACGAAATTATGGTATTGGTAATAGTCTTCAATTAGATGATTATCAGTTTGGTGGGGGTGCTGGCATGGTTTTAATGCCAGAACCCCTTTTCAATTGTATCTCTAAATTAAAAGAAATTAAACATTTTGATGAAATCATCTTTTTGACACCGGACGGAAATAGATTATCACAAAAAATAGTAAATACTTTGTCTCTTAAAGATAATCTACTACTCATTTGTGGTCATTATAAAGGAATTGATGAAAGAATTCGCGAAATGTTTGTTACTCGTGAAATTTCAATTGGTGATTATGTTCTTTCAGGTGGAGAATTAGCAGCAGCTGTTTTAGTCGATGCCATCGGACGATTAATTCCCGGTGTTTTAAACGATGAAACGTCTGCTTTGACCGATTCTTTTCAAGATGATTTGCTTGCCCCCCCGGTGTACACCAGACCTGCTGATTTTATGGGAATGAAAGTGCCAGACGTTCTTTTATCTGGCCATTTTAAGAATATTGAGGACTGGAGGCAAGAACAGGCCTACCAAAGAACAAAATCCCGACGACCTGATCTTCTTTTTGATGATGATGAACTTTAAACCTGTTTTTTAGGTTATTTTTAATAAATTTCTAAACAAAGACATTAAATGATACTTCTCGCCTCCTTCATATTACCCGATTTTTCTAATCCAGCCGTTTGGATTAGTTTGTTGACGCTTACCTTTCTGGAAATTGTTCTTGGTATTGACAATATTATCTTCATCACTATTGCCTCCAATAGATTGTCTATTGAAGAACAGCCTAAAGCAAGATTAATAGGAATGTTACTTGCTATGGTTTTTAGAATTATTCTTTTGTTTGGTATATCGACTATCATTGCCATGCAGGAACCACTATTTTCTGTTGATTTTTGGTGGTTTAATGGCGGCTTTAGTGGGCAAGCACTTATCCTGGCATTGGGTGGTGTCTTCTTATTGTATAAGGCAACAAATGAAATTCACCACAAATTAGATGGTGATAATAGTCATGAAAATCCTGAAAAAAAACCAAAAGTAAGTACCTTGCAGCAGGTTATTACGCAGATTGCTTTGATTAACGTGGTTTTTTCATTTGACTCTATTTTAACTGCCGTAGGACTTACTGACAATTTGTTTATCATGATTTTTTCTGTAATAACCTCCGTGGGCATCATGCTTGTCTTTGCTGGTCCAGTCAGTAAATTTGTAAATGAACATCCTTCTATTCAAATTCTCGGATTATCTTTCCTAATATTAATAGGGTTCATGTTAATGACAGAGGCTGCCCATTTAGCCCATCTTAAAGTCTTTGATGCTGAAATAGGTACTATTCCTAAAGGCTATTTATATTTTGCCATTTTCTTCTCTTTAGTGGTGGAATTTCTGAACATGAGAGTCAAAAAGAAACAAAAACCTATTCAGTTACATGGCTTAGGTGAAGATGCTAAAAAGGAAGGCTTGCTTGATTAATTTTTAAATTTATTATTTATGACACAGGAAAAAAAGACTGATTTGGCATTGCTTTTATTAAGGCTTTATGTTGGTTTTGCGATGTTTTATGGCCACGGATTAAGGAAATTTAACAAATTATTCGGGGATGAAGAAATTACTTTCGCTGACCCGTTTGGTTTAGGTCCTGTGCCATCCTTAGCTTTAGCTGTTTTTGCAGAGGTGTTTTGTTCTATCTTGTTAATGTTAGGGTTATTTACCCGATTATCTACCATCCCGTTAATAATAACCATGTTGGTTGCCTGGTTAATGGTCCATATTTCGGATCCATTTGGTGACCAGGAATTGCCTGTTTTTTATCTGGTTAGTTATATAGTTCTGTTATTACAAGGTGCAGGTTGGTATTCAATAGATTCATTAATGAACAGAAAGCAGTAAAAATGTACTCATTTACAAGTAAGTATAGCATTATTTTATATTTATCGATTTTACTTGCGTTGACTTTCTCCTGTTCAAAGGAAAAAGATACCATCGATAAATATTTGGTAGTTGAGGGTAAAACGATGGGTACTTATTATAGAGTTACCTATAAGGATTCATTGAACAGGGACTTTTTCAAGGAGATGGATTCTATTTTAATTGCCATTAACAATGACGTCTCAACGTATATTCCGTCCTCTACCATCTCCCGTTTTAATCATTCAGAAATTACTTTCTCCGTTCCCGTTTCCGCGACTCACTTTATTGAGAATTTTAAATATGCTCAATTGGTAGCAAATTTATCTACGCAGATGTTTGATCCGACCGTTGGTCCATTAGTTAATTATTGGGGTTTTGGCTATACAGGCAGAAAACCGGTAACCAAAGTAGATAGCGCTAAAGTTGATTCCTTGCTGAAGTTTGTTGGTTTAAAAAATATTGATCAGGTCGAAATAAATGATTCTATTCTTTTTAGCAAGAAATTTCCGGGAGTAGAGCTTGATTTCGGTGGTATTGCTCAGGGATATGCCATAGATGTGCTTGCTGCGTTCCTTGATAAAAAAGGGGTTGAAAATTATTTAGTAGATTTAGGTGGAGAGTTCTCAGCAAAAAATAAAAATGCAAAGGGGGCTTTTTGGCAGGTCGGAATTAATATTCCTAAAGAAGATGCCGAGGTAAATGCCATTCAAACGATCTTTTCTTTAGTAAATGAAACTATTTCAACATCAGGTAATTATCGAAATTTCCACGAGGTAAAAGGGGTAAAATATAGCCATACTTTAAACCCTTATACAGGTTTTCCTGAAAAAAATACGCTGTTAAGTGTTTCTGTCTTTGGACCACAATGTACTATGGCGGATGGACTGGCTACCGCTTGTATGGCCATGGGTTTTGATAAAGCACAACTTTTATTGGAATATTTACCAGATTATGATGGATATTTTATATTCAGCAAATCAGATGGACAAATAGGCACACATTATACCAGTACCTTAAAGGCTAGAATAGACAAACTAAAAACAGTTAAATGACGGTTACATTAGATAAGGATTTATGTTTTTTTGATATCGAAAGTACTGGACTAAATGTATTAAGAGACAGAATTTTACAACTTGCCATTATAAAGTATCCGAAAAATAATAAGCCTGTCGAGGAATTATCTTTATTAATAAATCCTGGTGTACCAATTTCGGAAGAAGCCTTTCAAGTACATGGAATCTCTGCTAAAGACCTGGCAAACAAACCTGTTTTTTCTCAGGTTGCTGACAAAATAAATAAATTTATCGGGGAGGCTGACTTAGCTGGGTATAATTCCAATAGATTTGATATTCCTATGTTAATTGAGGAATTTGCCAGAGTAGGTATTGATTTTGATATGTCAAAAAGAAGGACCATTGATGTTCAGCGGATTTTTTATAAAATGGAACCAAGAACATTGAAGGCTGCCTTGCGTTTTTATTGCCAAAAGGATCTTGTTGATGCTCACGATGCATTATCTGATGTTCGCGCCACTATCTCTGTATTTGAAGGCCAATTGGCAAAGTATGTTGGTAAAGAGGTTGAAAATGAAGACGGTGTGGTCATTCCTTCGCCCATTACAGCGGATATTCAACAGTTACACGATTTTACGAACGACTTACGCTTCGTTGATGCTACTCAAAAACTTAGAGTCGAAAAAGACGGTACTGTAGTTTTTAACTTTGGTAAATATGAGGGGAAACCAGCCGGTGAAGTATTATATAATGATAGAAATTATTATAATTGGATTATCACTAAGGAGTTTTCTTCCCAGGTAAAACAAGCTGTAAAAAGTTTATTAAAAGATTATGCTAATAAAATGGACAAGGATAATCGCTAAAGTTCAGTGGAATGTCTATCTTTTCTTCTATGTTTGCTTACTTTATCTTTCCGCTTGTAACGAAGATCAAAAAGAGGGTTGTTTAGATTATAGGTATGCTAATTTTTCTGTAAATGCAGATATAAACTGCCTTGATTGTTGTAAGTTTCCGGAGCTAAGGGTAACATTGAGACATCGTATTTCTCAGGGTGATTCTCTTTATCCAGTAACCTATAGAAATCAATATTATGCTATTGCTTCGGGTGATTCCTTTAGTATTGAAAATTTATCTTTTATTCTTTCTGATTTTCATTTAGTTGATTTAGAGGGTAAAGAGGTTCCTGTTTTTGATTCTTTATATATAAGGACAGTAAATCCCCAGAGAGATTCTGTTTTTTATGCCTTCTCAAATAGTTTTATAATAGGAAATCCTAATCTTTTTCAAAAGAAAAAAGTTGCTGCGGTTTTTCATAATGGATTAGGTGTTAAAGCCCTAAGATTTACCCTGGGTGTCAAGCCGCCAGCTAACGTGCTCACTCCGCCCGAATTTCCCGCAAATCATCCTCTCGTTGTTAATCAAAGTTATTTGTATCAAAAGGAAAAAGGATATATATTTGCTAATATGCAATTGAAACGAAGAGAATTTCCTTTAGATTCAATGACAAACATAAGCTTAAGTGGTAGTGATTTCTTGAAAACAATTGAAGTTCCTGTTTTTACCAAAGTTAAAGCAGGATACCATCAGGAAATGACGCTTGAAGTTGATTACGCCTTATGGCTCAAAGGATTAGATTTTTCAAAAGATTCCCCTGAAATTATTCGAAAAAAATGGATTGACAATCTGGTAAATTCTTTTAAAATAGTTACTGTTTTAGAGGTCATTGATTAATCAATAAATTTTTATTATGAATAAATTGCTTTTAATACTGTTATCATTTAGTCTCCTTACCTGTAAAAATGAAACGCCAATAGTTCCTACGGTGGATGTTAAATTAAGGGTAATTGGTACTTTCAACGGTTTACCATTGCAAATGTATAACCAAAATTACGAATACACAGATGGAGTTAACATTAAATTTCAGTTGTTCAATTTTTACCTGTCAGATTTATATTTGACAAAAGGCGTTGGGTCAGAACAAGAAAAAGTGTTGCTATCTGAGGTTGTTTTAATAAATTTTAAGGACATACAATCTTTATCTGCAGCGGAAAGAGGCGTTGAGATAGTTTTTAAAAATATTCCTATTGGAAATTACACCGGTTTTCAAACTGGTGTCGGTGTCGCTCCAAGATTAAATGCAACAGGTCCAGCTTCTTATCCGCCTCCGCATCCTTTAGATGATAATTACTGGTCATGGGCTGCAGGTTATGTGTTTTCAAAAATAGAAGGAAATGCAGATATAGATAAATCAGGAAAATTCGCTACCAAATTAACCTTTCATTCAGGTGGAGATGCATTTTATAAGCCAGTTTCCTGGGCTAAGCCAATATCTATAAGTAAAGAATCTTCTGAAATAGTGCTAACTATCGATGTTAAAGACATCATTTGGAAGGACCAGAATAATTTTCTTGATTTTAGAAAAATATCAACGGATCATAGCGTAAATAAAGACTTAGTTTCTTTTTTAATGACCAATTTGCAGCAAGGATTGAAATATCGATAAGATGTTAAAATGGCCTCTTCTCATTGCATTGGCAATTTTTAGTTCTTGTAAAAGGAATACTTCCGCAGTCAGCGACTTTCCACCAATGTTGTGGCCAAAAGATAATCTTCAACATAAAGAAAAAGTAGCCCTTGGTGAAAAATTGTTTTTTGACCCTATTCTTTCAATAAACAATAAGATAAGCTGCAGTACCTGCCATTTACCATCTTTAGCTTTTACCGACGGAAAGAAGGTTTCTAAAGGGTTATTTCCTTTGTCTAGAAGTGCCCCATCTTTGCTAAATATAGGTTTTCATTCTAAAGGGTTATTTTGGGATGGTAGTGCTTCATCTTTGGAGAAGCAGGCGCTTATACCAGTAAGGAGCTCTCTGGAAATGGGGCTTCCCTGGACTATAGCTGAAAAAAGAATCAATGAATCTGATGTTTATGCTAAAGCATTTAAAAAAATATACGGTGATATTTTTATTGATTCTTTAAAAATTGCTTCTGTTTTAGCACAGTATCAAAGAACTTTACTATCAAATAATTCAAAATTTGATGCTGTAATGAGGGGAGAAATGAACTTCACACCCAATGAAAAGCGTGGTTGGACTATATTTTTTGACGCTGACCCCTTGTTGCCGAGAGCTGAATGCAGCCACTGTCATGTTGATCCGTTATTTACCGATTTATCCTTTCAAAATAATGGTATTCATACAGAAAGTGAGTTAAACGGAAGTTCATCGGAAAAGGGTAGAGCGTCAGTAACCTTGAATCCAAATGATCTTTTTAAATTCAAAGTTCCCACCCTAAGAAATATTGCCATAACGGCTCCTTACATGCATGACGGCAGATTAAAATCATTAGAGGAGGTTTTGAATCATTATAATATGGGTGGAAATCCCGGATTTAATGTAAATCCTAACGTCAGAAATCTTAATCTGACTAAACAAGATATTTCTGATGTCATAGCTTTTTTACACACTTTAACAGATATGAAAACGGTGGAATAGGCGTCAAATGGAGAAACTTTTAATCCACTTATTCGTTTAAATATTAAATATAGGTGATTATGCATAGAATATTGATCTTTTGCTGTTTCCTTACGTGGGCGCTTTCTTTAGTTTCTTGTAAAAAAGACCCCGAAATATGTGTTGATTGTTTAGATGACCTTGCTTTTAAAAACGCAGTTCAGGATACTACGCCTTATGTTTTAAATGTTCCTTCCTGGTTGCCTAAACCCATTATTCCTTCTGATAATGTATTGACAATGAAAGGGGTTGCATTGGGAAGAAGATTATTTTATGACCCAATCCTGTCAAAAGATAGTACCCAATCATGTTCTAGTTGTCATTCTTTAGATAAATCATTTACCGACGGCCTGCCCTTAAGTAAGGGTGAAAAAGGTTTAGCGGGTATTCGAAATAGTATGGCTTTGGTCAATCTTGCATACAACACCAGAGGGTTTTTCTGGGATGGAAGAGTAAATTCATTGGAAAATCAGGTTCTCCATCCCATTGAAGATCCTTTAGAAATGAATAACAAAATTCAAGAGGTAGAATTGAGGTTGAGAAGAAGTAAAATGTATCCCGCTTTATTTAAAGAGGCATTTGGGATCACCTCAAAAAATGAGATTACCATAGATTTGTTAGCCAAGGCCATTGCGCAATTTGAAAGAACCCTGATTAGTGGGAATTCAAGATATGATCAAATAATATGGGGACAAAAAGGTTTTCCAGAGGAAGATGAAACAAGAGGGATTGAATTGTTTTTTATAGAATTTGCAGGTAGTATTAATCATCCTGGTTGCAGTCATTGCCATTTTAATCCGCTTTTTACAGATAATCAGTTTAGAAATAATGGCTTAGATTACGTTGCCTCTCTGCTAGATTTCAAAGACCCGGGAAGAAGAAATGCAACACAAAATATTAATGATAGTGGCAGATTTAGGGTTCCAACCCTAAGAAATATTGCATTTACTGCGCCTTATATGCATGATGGAAGATTTAAAACATTGGAAGAGGTATTGCAACAGTATGAAAAAGGGGGGCATGGTGTCATTAATGAAGATCCTAATATCCTTCCTTTTAAGCTTTCTGATAGGGATAAAAAGGATTTAATTGCCTTTTTAAATATGTTATCTGATCCTTCTTTTATTAATAATAAAGATTTTTCAAATCCTTTTTAATTATTTTTTTTATGAATATTCACAAAAAATATTTTAATAATATGAAAATCAATATTTTATATTAAATTTAATCAAAAATATCTTTCACATCGTGCATAATTTGTACTTTTTTACCACTCATTATAGCCTCATATTTGTATCATCGAAAGGGAATAAAGGTATTCTCAATTGATATAAAATTAAAAAGGCTACGAATGTAGTAAAAATATACGAGGCGCTCTTTTCAAGAACCTCAAGATTTATGTTCATGGGATTATACTTTGGTCAATAAGTCGTGCTGTAGTTTATAGCGCGACTTATTTTTTTTTGCCCAGTAATAACATGGTTTACACAACCTGTATTAATCAATTAGGGTTTTTCCTCCCTTTTTCAAGCAATTAAACAGTACCTTTCATAAAATATCAAACAGGATCTCTTCGAATTTTTAGTCTGAATCGATTCTCGTGAAATTTAAATAAAATGCTATAAATCAAATGGTTATAATTTTTTTAAACAACTATATAATATGTATTTTTAATTGAATTTTCGGGATTTTACGTATAATAAAAAATTATAAATTATTCATTTTCAAATATATATAGTTATTTTATGATTAAATAAATGTGTTATATAAGGTTTAAAAACTTGACTAATAGCTTAAAATATCCTTTTTTTACAAGGTGAATAGTTCCCCCATTGTTCAAATTAGTATTTTTTATTGATTTGTAATTCTTTACATATATGATTCGTTCAGGAAAACTTAACTTTCTACTTGTCCTTCTCCTTCTTCCATTTTGGTTACTAAGCCAGTCGATAAGTGTTCAATTTTCGGGTTCGCATCCAACCTGTTTTAATTTACCAACGGGTAAAATTACAGCGATACCTGTTGGTGGCACATTACCTTATTCTTACAGATGGAGTACAGGGTCTGTGGGCGCGGAATTAATTAATGTTACTGCCGGTTCGTACTCCGTTACTGTTACTGATGCATTAAATAGAACAGGAACGGGTTCATACGTTTTATCAGAACCTCCCAAGTTAAGTGTTAAAATGGAAAGGATCGTTTGTGGCAATCCTACCACAGTAAAAGCTATCGTTACAGGTGGAGTAGGTCCCTATACTTATGCCTGGGACACGGGTTCAACTTTTGATACGACCATTATTAATACGGAAAATAAATATTGCGTTTCAGTTACAGACAGTAGATTGTGTGGAAATATAACTTGTGAGCCCATTATTATTACACCTATGGTGATTGCTGTAGATACAAGGAATATTTCATGTAACAGTTTTCAAGATGGCCAGCTTACTGCCACGGCTGGGGGAGGAACTCAGCCATACACTTATAAATGGAGTAACGGTCAAACCACCAGAGATATTAGAAATTTAGCAGGTGGCGTTTATACCGTGACAATTACAGAAAAGGGTGGTTGTTCTATATCTGCCAGAGCAACGGTTACAGAACCAGCCAGGTTAACTATTCCATTAACGATTACTCAACCTGACTGTTCAGGGGAAGCCAGCGGTAGAATTGTTGCTCAACCAACCGGCGGCAATGCGCCATATCGTTATTCCTGGAATACGGGTAGTTCTTCGTCTTCATTAAATTTTTTATCATCCGGTACTTATTCACTTACGGTTGTTGATGCTAAAGGATGTAATGCGTTTTCAGTGACCAATTTGCAAAGTCAGTCTGCCATTAATCTTTTTACAACAAGTAAAGCAGAAACTTGTCTTGGGATGGGTGATGGTGAATTAAGAGTAAGTGCTATTGGTGGTGTTGGTCCTTATCGCTACAAATGGAATTCGGGAGAATCTGATAGTTTAATAAAACTTAAAGTTACAGGTAATTATATTGTGACAGTAACGGATGCATTAGGATGTGTAAAATCGGCTAATGTGTTAATGACCGCTTCAGCACCTTCACTTATAATAGATGTTTCAAATAGCGGATTAGGTTGTAATGCTTCTTCTAACGGGCGTTTACAATTAAATATCCGAGGGGGGCAGTCTCCTTTCAGAATTCAATGGAACACAGGGGCCACCACCTCTGAAATTATAAATTTGAAAGCGGGTAATTATTTGGCTACTATAACAGATGCTATCGGTTGCAAACAGGTTATTCAGGAGACCATAAGAGAATCTCCACCTATTCTTTTAGATATAAGTGGTGACGATCGGGTTTGTGGAAATGAAACCAATGCGCGCCTTAGAACTACCGTTACTGGTGGGGTAATTCCTTATACCTATAAATGGTCTAATGGTAGAACAGGGCCAAATCCTGATAATATGGGCGCGGGCATGCATTATTTGACTCTTACAGATGCTAATAAATGTTCCGTTGTAGATAGTTTTTTTATTGCTAAACTTTCTGTTCCTCTTGTTTCTCTGGTCGGAAATAAAATTGTTTGTAATAATGGCAAGGGTGCTCTAACTGCCCAGGTGTCAGGATCGCCAGGACCATACCTTTATGCATGGAGTAATGGACAGACTGGTTCTGCTGTGGGGAATTTAGGAACAGGTTTCTATGCCCTTACAGTGGAAGATGCCAATGCATGTTCCACCATTGAGTATTTTCAAATTGAGGTCGTAGATTCTTTAAAACCAAATTTGACCGTTCAACCTCCCCGATGTAAAAGTGAATTAAATGGAAGTATTTTAGTTAATAATGTATCTGGTGGTGTGGCACCTTACGCTTACCTTTGGAATAATGGAAGTACTTTAAATTCAAGGATTAACCTCGGTTCTGGAAATTATTCCTTAACTATTTCTGATAAGAATGGTTGCCAGTTTATAAGGAATTTTCCTCTGCTTGAAGCTGATATTCCTCTTGAAGTTAATCCTCAAATTACTGACGTTCTTTGTGGTGTTCAGGGCACAGGGGCTGTAACCCTTCAAGTTAAAGGTGGAATTCTACCTTATCAACAACGATGGTCTGATGGATCATTAACAAGCAATAGGTCAAATCTAAGAAGTGGTCTTTATATTGTCACCGTTACCGATGCTTATGGTTGTCCCGTAACTAAAAATATTAGTATAAATGATCCGGGAAATCCCGTTTGTAATATGGCCGTTACCAAAACAGTGAGTTATCCCAGTTTGAATAATGGAGAGGCTCAGGTAGCCCCCAGTGGAGGTGTATTTCCTTACACCGTGCAATGGAGTAATGGGCAGGTGGGCTACAAAGCAGTTAATCTTGAAAATAAAAATTATCAAATTACCTTAACTGATGCCAAAGGTTGTGTGACTAATTGTACAGTAAATCCTGAAATATCAAATTCCCTGGTTGGTGATTATGTTTGGTTCGATAGTAATCTTGATGGGCTTCAAACCCCTGGTGAGCAAGGTGTTCCAAATGTTGAAGTCATTATTACCAGACTCGATACCTTGGTTGAAAGATTTGCAGTAACACGAACCGACGCATCAGGAAGATATTTTTTCCCTGTGCCACCAGGTCAGTTTAAAATTACCTTTCAAGTGCCTGCTGGAATGGTTTTAACCAAACCAAATGAGTTTTCTTTGAACGATTCTTTGGATAGTGACGTAGATAGGAAATCAAGAATGACCGCTCCTTTTACCGTATTAAAAGGTACAGCCAATTTTACCTATGATGCTGGATTAATTCCGTCGCCTCAAGCGCTGACTACCAATACGATCTGCTTAAATAACGCGACCCAAACCGGAAATGGTCAATTTCAGTCAACCTTGGAAATTAGAAATGAGGTGGAAGGTCAAACATGGAGAATATTGAATCCCGTGGGTGTTTATGATCAATTTAGCCTACCTACACCCAATTTACCTCGCTTAATTTCCAATAATACTTTGGTTCCCGAAGTTCAGCCTGGAGTATATCAATATAAATTCAGACACATCGATGGGAAAAATTATTCAGCTTTAGTAACAAATGGGGTAGATACCCTACTTTTTCAAGGGGGTACCTCTTATCCTGAAATACCTATTACCAATCTTCCTCTGTCTCAGTTAAGTTTGTGTGAAAATGGTGGTTCTTTCAAATTTAATCTGGATACTTCCGCTATTGGTAATTTGAATATTACCTTGAACGGTAAATTAATCACTGAAATTAATCCGGCAGAACTTGGAAATGGTTCCTACAGTCTTGAAATAAATTATAATACTGGTTTACTTCAAGAGTGTATCACTATTTTAGATTTAAACGTAGTGGTACAAAAAGATAGCTGTTTGGCAAAATTAGGCGATCGGGTTTGGCACGATTTAAATCAAAATGGCATTCAAAATCTTGGGGAACCAGGCTTAGTGGGTGTTCAGGTTATCCTATCGGTTATTGAGGGTAACAAAATTCGTGAAATGGATACTACTTATACCGATAGCACAGGTATGTATATGTTTAATGTTCCCGCAGGTAAGTACAAGTTAACTTTTGCAAAACCAAATCCAGACTATGCCCCAACATCCTGGTTAAGAGGATCGGATAGAAATATAGATAGTGATATGAGCCCTTTCACTATGATGACAGAGTTTATTACAGTGGATACTGGAGTAAACAGGATGGATATTGACGCGGGTTTCTATCTTGAATGTAAAAATGTTACTTCGGGAGGTGAAATCGGCTATAATCAACTCATTTGTGGACCTGGAAATGATCCGGTGAAAATAGTAAATGTGATAAGTCCCTCCGGTGTCATTGGAGATCTTGAATATCTGTGGATGTACACCACAGATAGAGCACTTACCTTTGATATGAATTTATTTAGTCCAATACCAAATTCTGATACCCCTGAATTTGATCCGGGACCGTTATATCAAACAACTTATTATGCTCGTTGCGTAAGAAAAAGGGGATGTTATGGGTTTTTGGAATCAAATGTGGTAAAGGTGGAAGTTGGAAATAGAGCCACCGTAAAGGTGATCAGTTCTCCAACATTGTGTATAAATGCGAATAATTTTTTAGAGGTTCAAACCAGTACTTCTTCAGCACAAATTACCTGGGAATTGGGCCCAGGTTTTCAATCCACCCTGGCTTATGGTTCAAAACCCAATGTCCGTTTTACTGGTGTGGGTACTTTTTCTTATAAAGTTATTGTAGTAGAACGTGAGTGTACCGTTTCTTTTAATGGTTCTGTAACCGTAACAAATAACCCCACGTACTGTCCTTCAGTAAATGATCAGGAAACCATGTCTATTGAGGCAGAGGTAATGCCAGGTTTTGATGTTAAATTGTCATGGCGCAGTAAATCATCAGCATTTATTCCTACCTACACTATCGAAAGATCAATGGATGGTATTAATTTCAAGCGATTAACGGATAAGAAATTACCTGTCATGGAGGTTCAAAGTATGAAATATTTTGAATTTGTTGATAAGCCTGACAAAATGGGTTTACATTATTATAGGGTTAAAATGAAACAGGAAGATGGAACTATGTTACCATCTAATGTAGAAAAGGTAATGTTAATGGATAAACCAGACATGAAAATGATGGTTTTTCCAAACCCTGTTACCGATGTTTTACATGTAGAATATTATTTTGTAACACAGGATGACATTGAAATATCTATTTTTGATGCCAACGGGCTAAAAGTGAGGGACTGGTTTTTCCCCCCCGGACCTGCTGCTTCCAGAGCCTTAAATATTAAGGATCTTGCACCAGGCGTTTATGCCGTTCGTATTATTTCTGGTTATGGAAATCCAATTACCGAGCGGATTATTAAACATTAATTCTTTTTTTTCTTTTATTATATTAATAGCAGGAGATTGGGAAAGCCTTCTCCTGCTATTTTTTATTAAAAAACAAGGTAATTCGTTTCTTTCTAAGCTAATTGCCCTTATTTTTGCGCTCAATTAAAAAAAAACAGATGATTCAAACTGATTTACTCATTATTGGAGCTGGTCCCGTCGGCCTTTTCACCGTTTTTGAAGCTGGTTTATTAAAAATGAGGTGTCATCTGATAGACGCGCTGCCTATGGCGGGGGGGCAATTGACGGAAATCTATCCTAAAAAACCAATATATGATATTCCCGGTTATCCCTCTGTTTTAGCGGGAGATTTGATTGATAAATTATTAGAGCAAATCGCCCCTTTCAGTCCTGGATTTACCCTTGGTGAAAGAGCAGAAAGTCTGGAAAAACAAGACGACGGCTCGTTCGTATTGACTACTAATAAAGGGACCCAAATAAAAGCTCCCGTCATTGCCATAGCAGGTGGTTTAGGTTGTTTTGAACCAAGGAAACCACCATTGGAGAATCTCGAATCTTATGAAGATAAGGGGGTTGAGTATATTATTAGAGATCCTGAGTTTTATAGAGATAAAAGAGTGGTTATCGCTGGTGGAGGAGATTCTGCCTTGGATTGGAGTATTTTTCTTACGGATGTAGCTAAAGAGGTTTCTTTAATTCATAGGAGAAATGATTTTAGAGGAGCGCTCGATTCTGTTGAAAAGGTTTTTCATCTGGCACAAACAGGGAAATTAAATTTACTGACCGATGCACAGATTGTAGGATTAAGGGGCAACGGTGCTTTAGATGCCGTTCAGATTGAAAGTAAATCAAAAGGTGTTTTTCATCAGGAAACGGACCACTTTATACCTCTCTTTGGGTTGTCGCCTAAATTGGGTCCCATGGCCGATTGGGGACTTCAGATTGATAAAAATGCTATAGAGGTAAATACGTTCGATTATGCCACGAATATTCCTGGCATCTTCGCCATCGGTGATATAAATGTTTATCCTGGTAAACTAAAGCTTATTTTATGTGGTTTTCATGAAGCTACTTTAATGTGTCAATCCGCATTTAAAATAGTTTTTCCTGATAAAAAAATTAGTTTTAAATATACCACAGTGAATGGGGTTGAATCTTTCTAAAAAGTAAAATTATTAATCTATGTTGGGTTCTGAATTTGAGGAGATTGTTCAGTTACGAAGGTCAAATAGAAGTTTTGATCCAGAAGTGGAAGTGCCCGATGATGTGATTAAAAGGAGTTTGGAAAGGGCTATTCTTTCTCCTAATTCCAGCAATATGCAATTATGGTCTTTCTTTTGGATTCGTTCTGAAGAGGAAAAAAAGAGATTTCAACCTTTGTGTCTTGATCAATATGCTGCAAAATCAGCCAAACATTTGGTTGTTTTTGTTACAAGAAGAGATTTGTGGAAGGAAAGAGCAAAATGGAATGCAGACCAAATTAAAAGACAGGTTGTTGGCAAACCTGATAAGTATCAGAAACGAATGATTCAATACTATGAAAAGTTGATGCCTATTGCTTATGGCTACGATTTTCTTGGTATTTATTCTTTTTTAAGGAAAAGTATTTCATTCTTTATGAGTATTACTAAGCCCTTTGTTAGAATGGGAGGTTCGGCAAATCAACGCATCATTGTTCAAAAATCATGCGCACTTGCCGCGCAAACTTTTATGTTATCTATAGCTGCAGAAGGTTATCATACCTGTCCAATGGAAGGTTTTGATGAAGTACGAGTGAGAAAAGCGCTCAATTTACCTCGAATAGCATAGATTAATATGATTATTGCGGTTGGAAAAGGCACTGAAAAAGGAATATGGGGTGAACGTAACAGAGTACCGTATAATGAGGTTGTAATCGTAAAATAATCATTTTTTAAGGCTGATTTCATAATTAAATTTCTTTGATTTTTGTATATTAACGTCTATAACATAATATGTCAAAATGATAAGACGAGATTTTTTAAAAAAGAGTGGGGGAGCCTTAACGGTAGTTTCTGGGTTATCTATTATTCCCTCTTTCCTGTTAGGGAAAAAATGGGGTCATATTCCCCCCAGCGAGAAAATTAATTTGGCTTGTATTGGTATTGGAAATAGAGGGGCAGATATAATTAAAAAATTACACGGAACTGGCCTGGTGAATATTGTTGCTCTATGTGACACCGACATGGGTGCACCACATACACTACCAATTATTAAACTTTTTCCTGATGTTCCGCAGTTTCAAGATTTCAGGGTCTTATTTGATAAGATGGGAAATCAGTTTGATGCCATTACTGCCGGTGTACCTGATTTTTCTCATTTCCCTATTACGATGCTGGCCATGTCGGAGGGTAAACATGTTTATGTAGAGAAACCTATGGCTCATACCTTTCAGGAAGTAGAGCTTATGATGAGGGCTGAAAAAAAATATAAGGTAGCTTGCCAAATGGGTAATCAAGGGCATTCTGATGAAAATTATTTCCAGTTCAAAGCATGGACTGAAGCTGGTATTATTAAGGATGTTACTCGTATTACTGCTTTCATGAATAATGGAAGGAGATGGCACGGTATGAAAGTCTCTGATTTTTTGCCTGAACAGCCTGTTCCTGAATCACTCGATTGGGATGCATGGCTTTCAACCTCTTCCTTTAAATCTTATAATAAGGGGTATATCAATGGGGATTGGAGGTCGTGGTTTGAATTTGGTAATGGTGCATTGGGCGATTGGGGCGCTCACTTGATTGATACAGCGCATGAATTTTTAAAATTGGGTTTACCTAATGAAGTGAATCCTTCCTTTATGCAGGGTCATTCTCCTTTTATTTTTCCTCAGGAATCAACCTTGGTTTTCAAGTTTCCAAGAAGGAATAATTTGCCAGCGCTTGAATTAAGTTGGTATGAAGGGTTCAATAATCAGCCTACACATCCTGATTATTATGGTGAACCAGTTAGAGCAAAAGATATTCCTCCACCAACAGCTGGAAACGTAAATACAAAAAGGTATCCTGGTAAGGTCATTTATTCTAAGGATTTAGTCTTCAAAGGTGGTTCTCACAGTGCCCCTTTAGTAATCATTCCGGAAGATAAGGCCAAAGATATGGCATCAAGCCTGCCTGATGTTCCAGTGAGTCCATCTAATCATTTTTTGAATTTTGTCAGGGCGTGTAAGGGCGAAGAATCTTGCAGGTCATCTTTTAAAATAGCTGGACCCTTGTGTCAGGTTATGGCTTTAGGTGTTGTTGCCCAAAGAGTTAATGCCAAGATTGACTTCGATATTAACAAAAAAGTAATTACAAATCATGCCTTGGCTAATCAATTACTAACCGGATCTCCCCCCCGGAAAAACTGGGAACAATACTATAAATTATAGTAAAACTATTAAGGGTGTAAGGGGTTATTATGTATAGAAATTTAAATATAGTAAATATGAAATGTCCATCATGTGATGAATTGCTAGTGATGTCAGATCGACTAGGTGTTGAAATTGATTATTGTCCTAAATGCCGTGGCGTCTGGTTAGATAGGGGAGAGCTTGATAAAATTATCGAAAGATCTTCACCGACAAGTCAAAGTCAAGGAAATAGAATACCTGACGAAAAAAGCAGATACAGGGAGAACGAGCAAAGATATTACAAAGACCCATACTATGGGAAGAAGAAAAAGGAAAGTTTCCTGGAAGACTTATTTGATTTTTAATAAAAAAAGCGACTGTTTGATAAAAACAGCCGCTTTTTTGTTTGTAGCCCGTACGGGAATCGAACCCGTGTTACAGGAATGAAAATCCTGCGTCCTAACCCCTAGACGAACGGGCCTTTGTGAAAAACTATCTCTAAAGTCTTTTTCTAAAGGAATGCAAATGTAATAAGCTATTCTTATTCTTCCAATTTTTTAGCCGTTTTTTTATAAAATAATAATGTATTGTTTTTTTGACAATCTATCCACATCGCTTTTTATGGTTAATTATTTATAATTCATACTTATTTATACAAAAAAATATCCTTTAAGTAGTTTTTATGTATTTTTGCAGCAATTTTGAAATTATAGTTAATGTCATTTTTACTCTAAGTAAATATTTCGTAAACCTTCACAAATCAATAACATCATGGCTAAAAGAATAGCTATTAACGGCTTTGGTCGAATCGGTCGCCTAACATTTCGTAATCTCATTCAGATGGAAGGGATTGAAGTAGTTGCCATCAATGATTTAACAGATAATGCTACATTGGCGCATTTATTAAAATACGATTCTGTACATGGTAAGTTCCCAGGAACTGTAAGTGCAGATGAACATTTTTTGTATGTTAACAATAAAAAAATTCATGCTATCGCTGAGAGAGACCCTAAAGCGCTACCATGGAAAGACATGGGCATTGATATTGTCATTGAGAGTACAGGTAGATTTACAGACCGTGAATCAGCTGGTTTACATTTGAATGCAGGTGCAAAAAAAGTTATCATTTCTGCGCCGGCTAAAGGTGATATTCCTACTATCGTTCTTGGTGTAAATGATGAGGTTATTCATGCAGACCATAATATTTATTCTAATGCTTCTTGTACTACGAATTGTCTAGCGCCAATGGTTAAAGTATTAGATGATGCATTTGGCGTTGAATCAGGTTTTATGACCACCATTCATGCTTATACAGCAGACCAAAGAATTCAGGATTCACCACATGAAGATTTAAGGAGAGCCAGAGCGGCGGCTATTTCTATAGTTCCTACCTCAACGGGTGCAGCAAAAGCCGTGGGATTGGTTCTACCTCATTTAAAGGGTAAACTTAATGGTAATGCTATGCGCGTTCCTGTGCCCGATGGTTCTGTAACCGATTTTACTGCTACCTTAAAAAAAGCAGCTACCGTGGAGGAAATTAATGCCGCTTTTAAAGCCGCTTCAGAAACTTATTTAAAAGGTATTCTAGAATATTGTGAAGAACCTATTGTTTCTTCTGATATATTAGGTAATCCTCACTCTTGTATTTATGATGTCGATTTAACCATGGTTCAAGGTAATACCGCTAAAATTGTGGGTTGGTATGATAATGAAGCAGGTTATTCTGCAAGATTAGCCCAATTAGCAGATCGAATCTAATATTTTAAGGTTTTTATGGAAAATATAGATTTTAATAATAAAAAAGTATTGGTAAGAGTGGACTTTAATGTTCCTCTTTCCAGTACTTTCCAAATTACTGATGATAATAGAATCAAAGCTTCGTTGCCGACCCTAAATTATATTTTAGAACATGGCGGGGCTTTGATTTTATGTTCTCATTTAGGTCGTCCCCAACAAAAAAAATTGGAAAATGGGGAATTGAATGTTACAAAGTTCACACTAAATCATTTAACGGCCTATTTATCATCAACTTTAAAGAGACCTGTTACTTTTATATCTGATTGTATAGGCTCTGAAGCAGTTCATGCTTGCAACGATTTAAAACCAGGGGATGTTATACTACTGGAAAATACTCGTTTTCATCCAGGAGAAGAGAAAGGTGATAAAGAAATGGCAGGTATATTAGCTTCATTAGCTGATATTTATATCAATGACGCCTTCGGTACCGCACATAGAGCGCATGCCTCAACTACGTTGGTAGCTAATTTTTTTACTGCCGATAATAAGGGTTTTGGTTTTCTGATGAAGGCTGAAATTGAAAATGCCCGTCATATTATTGAGCACCCTGAAAAACCATTTACTGCCATAATTGGTGGAGCAAAGGTTTCTGATAAAATGTTGCTTCTCGATAAAATGTTGGACCAGGTGGATAACTTAATTATCGGAGGTGGTATGGCTTTTACTTTCATAAAAGCTAAAGGGGGGCAAATAGGAAATTCACTCGTTGAATTAGATAGACTCGATCTTGCCCTTCAATTAATGGAGAAGGCAAAATCAAAAGGAGTAAATTTACTTCTGCCGGTTGATGTTATCGCTGCCAATACATTTGGTAACGATGCTGAAAAAATGGAAGTATCTTCTGATGATATTCCGGAGGGATGGCTAGGATTAGATATAGGTCCAAAAGCAGTGGAAGCTTTTGTTTCAACCATCAAATCTGCTAAAACTATTCTTTGGAATGGGCCTATGGGTGTTTTTGAAATGCCTTCCTTCGCTAAAGGTACTTTGGCTATAGCTGAGTCTGTAGCTGAAGCAACACAAAATGGAGCCTACTCTTTAGTGGGTGGCGGAGATTCTGTCGCTGCGGTTACTCAAGTAGGCCTTTCTGATGCAGTCAGTTATGTTTCAACAGGTGGCGGTGCTTTGCTTGAAATGCTGGAAGGAAAAGTTTTACCAGGCGTGAAAGCCATCAGTGAATAAAGTATTAGCCAGTCTGCCCCGTTGCACTGGCTATAGCATTGACAGTTAGCAAAAGTGAAACTAGTGTTTTATCTGATTGCTGACTGTCATCGCTTTTTACAAGCGTTCTCCATTCCTTTAAAAGCCTGATTTGACTACGATGTAAATCCTCTATAAGGGAGTTCCGCAATAAATTAGAATAGTAGTGTCTCGGCCTTCTTTCTTCCAATGTTTTATCAAGGAGAAAAGATAAATGTGCCTCCGTCAAAGACAACTCTTTCTCAAATAATTGGGAAAATTTATTTCTGATATTCTTGTTATCTACTAATTCTGCATAATCTTTCATAATATGAATGGAAGAACGTGCCAGACTCGTATCTACATTGGTAATAAAATATCGAATAAATGGATCATCTTTTAATGCGATCTGGAATTTTTCATAATTTTTCGGGTGTTCAGTTCTCAGCTTTTCTAATGTCGAACCTATTCCATACCATGATGTCATGTTATATCTGGCTTGTGACCAGGCAAATACCCATGGAATGGCTCTTAAATCGGCTAAAGAGTAAGCTCCGGTTCTTCTGGAGGGACGGGAACCAATTCTACTTTGTTCTAAGGCATCAATAGGCGTTGCCTGTCTAAAAAATGCTATGAAACCTTGTTCATTCAAAAGATGTGTATATACACTCTGACTTTCCTTTGCCATCCATTCCAGTATATCAGCTAATGGATGTCCATAGGGTTCTTTTAATGACCCAAGAAGGCTGTGTGAAAGTGAACTGGCTGTTAAAACCTCTAAATTATATACCGCATTTACTCGATTTGCATATTTTTGTTCTATGGTTTCTCCTTGTTCCGTCAATCGTATATCGCCATTAAAAGAATGTCCGGGAAGAGCCTGCACAAAATAATGGGTAGGACCAGCACCCCGGCTTATGGTTCCTCCTTTACCATGAAAAAATCTAATTTTCACACCAAATTTACCTGCAGCGTTCGAAAGATTAATTTGTGCCTTATGTAAATTCCATTGACTACACAATAGTCCGCCATCTTTATTACTATCACTGTATCCTATCATTACCTGCTGGGAAATGGTATGTATTTCTTGTTGCTGGGCCTGATATTTTAGACTTCTTAGAGTAACAGGGTGGGATAAAAAGGCTGTTAAAATTTTTGGGCCGTTGGATAGATCTTCTATGGTTTCAAGGAGCGGCACAACGGGTAACATGCAGACCATTCCATCAGGAGTATATCGCGTTAGTCCCGCTTCTCTTGCCAAAATATATACTACCAGCAAATCAGAAACATTTCTGGTCATACTGACTATTAGTGAGCCCATTCCTTCCGTTCCATATTGCTGAACGTGCTCAGAAACAACGGCATAAACTTCCATTACGTTTCTGGCTTCATCTGCCAAATCATTCAAATTTCTAACGAAAGGCCTGCCAGAAGACAGCTCCTCTTCAATAAATGCCAGTCTATCTTCTTCTGATGCATGTACAAACCAATCACCAGGTTTTCCTGTTGCGTTAATTAATTGGGAAATGGCCTTATCGTGAAAAGCACTATTTTGTCTTATATCTAATTTGGCAAGGTGAAATCCAAAAGTTTCTACCAGGCGAATGCTTTCATAAATTTCTGTTTCTGAAATAGTAATAGCTCCATAATCTTTAAGAGCAGATTGTAATAATTCTAAATCTTTTTTTAACTCAAATGAATATCTGTAGCTAATGCTCCTTTCATGTAATGCGGTGGCATGCCCCCTTGCCGTAGCCAGAGGTAATTTTTCAATGATTAAACTTATAAATTGCCTGAAGGCTTCTCCTTTGTTTCTGTTATAAACTTCGTAGGCATTTTCACCCAGTTCTAATAATAATTCTCCTACTCTCCATTGTAAATGATCGGGTGCATCCTCAATGTTTAAAGCAAAACTTAGTTGCTTCACTAGTTGTGTCAACTTTCTTCTCAACACAACAAAAGCATTAAGCCGTAATTGTTTTAATGTTTCGACGGTTACTTTTGAGGTAACCAAAGGGTGACCATCCCTGTCCCCACCTACCCAATTGCCAAAGGTGATCTTTGGAAAAGCTTTATTTTCAAATAAATTTTTTTTGTTGAAACCTAGATATTCCCAGGCTTGTATAAGTCGCCTATCCAGAATGGGTAAAACTTCAGGGAAAACATTGGTAAAATAATGGAGTACGTTTCTTATTTCAGATGGAACGTCAGGTTTCTCCAAATAAATCTCTCCTGTTTTCCATAATCGGTATAAGGATGACTTGATTTTCTCTTTATTTGTCATCAATTCCTGACTGGAAAACATAGTGTTTTCTCTCTCAACAAGTAATAGGTACAATTCTCTATGGTGTTCTAATACTGTAGCTCGTTTTGCTTCCGTTGGATGTGCCGTCAAAACGGGTTCAACCCTGGTGTTTTTTAAGGCCGTTGCAATATCTTCGGAGTAAATACCCGCTTGTTTAACTTTTTTAATTTGGTAAGCCCATAATCCTCTAACTTGACTTAAATCTTGATTCTCTTCTTTTCGACGTTGTTGAACAGCACCATTAACTTCAACAATATGAACCAGTTGAAATAATATTGAGTATAGTTGAACTCCCTTGTCATCAAGAAATGTACCAACATCTATTTTGTTTTGTAGCAAAGGTATCGAACTCGCTACATCGATTTCACCATTTTCAATGAGGACATCTTTGAATGTCTGTAATAGAAAACATAAATCTTTATATGGTTTACCTAGTTTTTCAATGACCAGGTCAAGAATATTTTCAGATTGATTCCGCATAAAATTGAGTGTTGCGGTTAAGGCTCCGACAAATGTATATCTTTTAACTTTATTTTCTTTTATTAACGAGAAATTACATTTTTTTCAAACTGTTAATTTTTTGTTAAAATAATAAAGTTTATCTTTGTCAAAATTCTAAGAATAAATTCATGAAAGGAATATATCTGTTCATTTTTCTAATTACCGCAATAACATTGAACAGCCAGGCTATTTATGAAAATTCTGTTGATTATCCCGTTTATGACGGAGATGATCTAGGGGTTATCTGGAAGGGTAATGAGGTTAATATCAATGTTTGGTCACCTACCGCTTCTGATGTTTCTTTTCAACTATATAAGTCTGGGGTTGGGGGTAATCCATTGAAAGTCATTGCTTTAAAAAAGCAGATAAAGGGTAATTGGACATATAAACTTGTAGGTAATTGGGAGGGATACTATTATACCTTTAAAATCAAATACAAGAATACCTGGTTAAATGAAGTACCTGATCCATACGCGAAAGCTGTAGGAGTAAATGGCGACAGAGGTATGATTGTGAATCTGGAGAAAACAAATCCAGACTTTTGGGAATTTGATAAAAGTCCTGTGTTAAAATATCAGACCGATGCCATAATTTATGAACTACATGTCAGAGATGCCTCTATCCATCCTCAAAGTGGCATTGTAAATAAAGGAAAATTCTTGGGATTAACAGAGGTTGGAACAAAATCTCCCATGGGATTACCTACGGGTCTCGATTATATAAAAAATTTAGGGGTAACGCATGTTCACCTTTTACCGTCTTTTGATTTTAAGTCATTAGATGAATCTAAATCCACCCCACAATATAATTGGGGGTATGATCCTAAAAACTATAATGTACCTGAAGGCTCTTATGCTACCAATCCTTATGACGGAAATGTTAGGATAAATGAGTTTAAAAAATTAATTCAAACCTTTCATAGCAATAATATAGGTGTTATTCTCGATGTTGTTTATAACCATACAGGAGATACTGAAAACGCTATTTTTAATCAGTTGGTGCCCAATTATTATTATCGACAAAATAGTGAGGGTGGATTTTCTAACGCCTCTGCTTGCGGTAATGAAACAGCTTCCGAAAGGCCCATGTTTAGAAAATTTATGATAGAATCTTTGCTCTACTGGGTAAACGAGTATCATATCGATGGTTTTCGGTTCGATTTAATGGGTATTCATGATCTAAATACCATGAAACTTATTAGGGATACCCTCATTAAAGTGAAACCTGATATTCTTTTGTATGGAGAGGGTTGGACGGCAAGTGGTAGCCCTTTACCTGATAATGAAAGAGCTATAAAGGCAAATATTAAAGATTTAACTGGTATTGCTGCTTTTTCTGATGAAATAAGAGATGGACTCAAAGGTCATGTATTTACTCCCTCGGAAAAGGGTTTTATTAGTGGTAAGCATGATTTAGCGGAATCTGTTCGTTTCGGTATCGTTGGGGGTGTATTTCATCCGCAAATCAATTATGAAAAGGTAAATTATACTAAAGCTCCCTGGGCTGTGGAACCTAATCAAACGGTCGTTTATACGTCTTGTCACGATAATCACACCTTGTGGGATAGACTGGAAATAGCCAATCCAACGGTTTCTGTTCAGGATAGAACCTCTATGCAAAAATTAGCTATGGGAATCGTGCTGACGTCTCAGGGTATTTCCTTTTTGCATGCAGGTTGTGAATTTTTAAGAACGAAGAATGGAGTGGAAAATTCTTATGAATCTCCTGACGCGATAAACCAAATAGATTGGGTAAGGAAAGACTCAAATAGTGTGGTTATGGATTATGTTCAAAAGTTGATTCAACTTAGGAAAACTCATTCGGCTTTTAGGTTGGTAAATGCAGCGGACATTCGTCAACATATTACATTCAACAAAGAGCCAAAGGATGGCTTGGTTGAATACAGTATCGAGAGAGCGCCGAATGAACCCTGGAAATATATTCATGTTTTGATCAATGGCACAGACAAAGACCAAAATATTAGCTTACCTTATGCAGATTGGAAAACAGTCGTGGATGATCAAAATGTTTTTCTTCAGCCAGAAGGTGGTTTTATGGGTAGGAGTGCAAAAATTAAACCTTTTAGTATGCTCATCTTACAATGTGACGAATACCTTATAGAGCCAAACCTTAAAGAGTAATTGGTTCAGAACTCATCGATTTTAATTTTAATTTTTATATCCCATGAAGTTTTACACAAATTTAAACCATTTACTTTTATTTCTAATTTGCAGCACTTTTTATGGTTGTAAATCAGATGAAAGTATTGAAAATGAAACAGAAAAAAGTCCTCCTGTCTTTCAAATGACAGATGTTGGGCCTGAAACTGTGCCTTTGATAGAGAAAGAGGTTGAGAGAATTGTGAAGGAAATGAACGATTATGAGGTCAAAGGTCCCATCACCGTAAAACATGTCGATGGCCTCGCTGAAATGACTTTGTACAATTTAGAAGGTGTTCCCGTCGTTATAAAAACACAGAAAGCACAAACTGAACAATGGTTTTTTCTTTACAACAGAAGAGTTATTTATTTAAGGGAGTTGATTTATCAAGATGATTCATTGACCGAAAATAAATTTTATTATTCTAACACTGCTATGGTTAATGCCACTCAAAAGGAGGCAGAAAATCAATCTGATTTGTCGAAAGCCACCTCCTCTAAATTCAGAAAGGGCTTCAATAAGGATTATCGCTTGGATGTGCGTGAAGTAAATTTTTTAGTCATTGGTTTCCTGTACGGAGATTTATAACCTAAGTAGTATTTACTGCTAACTTCTATTTTTTAATGAATTCAGGTCAAAAAATTATATTTTTTTTCCTTTTGATTATACCGTTCATGGGGTTTTGTCAAAATCCTGTGGAGGTTAATCAAAGGGTTGATTATTTTCCATTACCTGAGCCAGATTGGGTGGAAGTTAAAAAATCAGATAGTTTATATCCTGGAAATAGGGTCTCAGTACCTGTACTCGTTGATTTGAATCTACAAAATAGTGGTAAATGGTCCACAGACCAAATTGGCTATCGTCGTTGGAATCTTACCATTGAGGCCTCAAATTCTGCCTTAGCTTTAGCCGCACTTTTGGATACTTTTAGTTTGTCAGATGGAGCAGTATTGTCGGTTTTTATAGATAATAATGATTTTCCCTCGTCTAGGTACATAGGGACATCAGGAATAATAGAGAAAAAATTGTTGGGTTTTTTTTCCTCTAATAAAATAAGATTAGAACTTATAGAGCCGCCAAAATCTGAAATTAAAAGCGTTATTCATATTTTTAGAATGGATATCGGATATAAACCTGTTTTTGATAAGGTAGAAAGTGATGTTTCCAAAGGAAATAGTGAAACCTTAGGTTTTGGTGCGTCTGAAGCATGTCATACAAATATTATTTGCCCGGAAGGGGATATCATTCAAAAGGAGAAAAATGGTATTTGTAGAATCTATGTGGTTGTCAAAGAGGGTATTGGCTTTTGTACAGGAAATTTGATGAGTAATACTAAAAAGGACGGAAAACCTCTTGTATTATCTGCCTTCCACTGCCAGGATGGTTACACGCCCATGTATGATTTTTGGAGATTCGATTTTAATTATCAATCTCAGACTTGTAATCAACCTGCTATCGAACCCGTTTTTTCCTATATTCAAGGAGCTAAATTACTGGCGGGCAGACTCGAAAATGATTTTATTCTGTTCGAACTTTCTGGCTCAATTCCTTCTTCTTTCAATCCTTATTTTTTAGGTTGGAATAGGTCCGCTGTTGGACCACAGAAGAGTAAAATGGCGCATCATCCCAAAGGGGATATTAAAAAGATTTCTATTTCAAATCGTCCTGCACCTGTTTTTACCAGTACCATTAAATGGGACAATAATAGAATATCACCTGCGAATCATCATTTTTTAGTTCAATATACCTTCGGTTCATTTGAAATAGGTTCTTCTGGTTGCGCCTTACTCAATGAATCTAATCAATTAACAGGTCTATTACATGGTGGGTCAGCAAATTGTACTGTATCAAGTGGTTATTTTTCTCGTTTCTCCTTGTCATGGGAAGGTGGTGGAACACCATCCACTCGTTTAAAAGATTGGCTTGATCCCATTTTATCTGATTCCATGCAAATCATGGGGTTAGATAACCCTCTGGTAGAAAATGGAAAGGTTGCTGGCGTTATATATACGGAAACCAATACGCCAATCCCAAACACAAACGTGCTGTTAATTGGGGATAATGGTTTTTCCGTCTCTACCGTTTCTGATGCTCAAGGAAATTATTCTTTTTCCGGTTTATCAACGGGTAAAAATTATATCTTGGATTTTGCCAAATCTAGCTCAATATTAAATGGTTTGTCCACTTTTGATTTATTGCAGGTCCAGAAGCATATTCTCAATAGGGAAATCTTAAAAAGTCCATTTAAAATGCTGGCCGCCGATGTGAATAATTCAGGGAGTATTTCCACCTCAGATCTTATTTTATTAAAACGTGCGCTTTTGGGATTAACAACCAGTTTTGAAAAAGTGCCGATCTGGCAATTTATTCCATTTGAAAATGGTTTTATGAATATTGCTGCTCCTCTTTTAGGGCTCAACTTAAACGCCTTTATGGTCCAAAATCTTCAATCCCCCATTCTTGATAAAGATTTTATTGGTGTAAAAGCAGGGGATATAAATAATTCGGCCTCAGTAAATGAATAATTGAATCATTTATTTCCCCAGCACCAATAATTATTTCATAAGCAGGCGACTTTTGAATAAGAAATCGTCTCAAAAATATGAAAATAAATTACTCCATTTTAATCCATTTCTCTATTTGAGCATACCCTTTTTCATTCTGCCATAATATAATATATAAACCAGGCACTACGTCTCTGCCAAGCCTGATATTTTCCTGACCCTCAACCTTAATTTGCTGTTGTAATTGACCATTTTGATTGTAAAGTGCTAAGGTTCCAGTCCTATTTTGTTCTTTTTCATCAAATTGTATCATCGCTTCCAATTTTCCTGGATTAGGATAAACACGGAAAGCTTTATGTTTAAAAATAGGTTGGAGGCTAGTCTGAATGGATGGTTCGATGCTAAAGTTATCAATTCCTGCTTCCACTAAATGGGCACTTGTACCCAGATCGCCAACGATAAAATGAAGGTTATTTTTTGTTCCTGTTTTTATCTTTTTTTGAATATCATTAATGACAAGCGTCTTCCAGTTTGGGGTATTTTCAAATTGTTTATGAAGTAGTATGGAATCACCTAAGCCATTGGTGGCATAAATAAATAAGGTATCATTTGGTGTGGAACTACCTCCTGAATTAAAAAACCATAAATCCACACTTAAATTGAGTTGTACATTAGGAGCAAAAGTCATTGCAGGCGAATGCAATTGCGTTATACCATTGTCTATGTCCCCAACGCCTGGATCACCGCCTATATTTCCAGTTACAAAAGCATTGTTGCCTTCGTCATTTGGACTATCATTAAATGGTGCTGAAATCAGATTATTATATTTGGTACCAATAGGAGTGCCTCTTTCCCATTTACCAACTGTTGAAGTATTTGTAATGGTCCAGCCTAAGTCAAAATTGAAATTATCAAAATATCCTGTGAAAAGCTTTTCATTAACATTTTGATTGGAAGGAAGGGTAATATTTTTAAAAATCAAAGGTTTAAAACCCCATTTTCCTGCTGAAAATTGATAGGTTGAAGGAAAGAGATTTGTTAACGAAAATGATCCATTTTCTAACGTTTTTGAATTTGTCGATAAGATGCCTTCTGTGAATAAGCCCACTTCTGCATTTGAAACAGGTAAACCAGATTCATTTGAAATAATCCTTCCAACAAGGTTTGAAGTAGACATTTGCTTTAAATAAATAGTATCATTTTTTATTGATAAGGAATTTGAGAGTAGCTTTGATGTTCTTTTTGTTTCAAAACCATTTTTGCTTACCACAAGGCTAATCATGCCAGTTTCCGGGGTCCCCGTTTTAAAGCGTCCAAAACCGTCGGACAGTATTTCTCTACTAATTAATCCTTCAAGAATAACTTTAGCCCCATTTACAGGTGTTTTCGTGACTGAATCAATTACTATACCCTCAAAACGAGCCGCCTTTGTGTAATTTGGTTGATAAATAAAAAGGCCGTTATCCATATCACTGGCAAGAATTAGACCAGAAGGGAGTAATGGATAAGCGCCCCAGCATCCATTTCCGCCTTTTGTGGTTCTACCAATGCCTATTTCTATCATATTGGACGGGTCGGAAACATCTGCTACTGAAACACCTTCGTCATACCAGGAGGTTACAATAAAACTTCCTTTAGCATTTTTAATAAAATGGGTATTGTGGGGCAGGGAGTTTTGGTTTAGTAAAACGGGTGGACGAAAACTTTGTAATAATTTTATATCAAAAGGATTTCCAACGGAATAGGCATCGACTTTACCCTGTGGTTTTTCGTCGGTGGTAAATAGGTATTTATGGTCATCAGACAACCAAACATTATGTGTAAATCGAGTAGTGGTAGGTTGCGTAGCTAATTTGACAATATTTTTTTTATCTTTTATATGATAAATTGAAAAATTGCCTGCATATATTTCAGCACTATATAAGGTATCGTTACGAACATAATTGGCGTGGCTATAAATAGCATCTGCGGCACCGACGAAAATGGGTTCCTCAGGATTATTATTTAAATCGTATATTAAAACGCCGCCAGATTGTGGGGAGCAGCCTGATAAGTACATAAAACCTTTTTCATCAATCCATAAAGTATGACAGTTCCCAACATTGCCGGGATTAACGGGAGTAGGTGCAGGTAAACGGCTATATTTATACGTGATTTTATTAGGAGCTTCTGCCATATTAATAATCAGCACCCCTTGATTTCCTTGGTCAGCGGTTACATATATATGATTTTTATAAGATTTCATATCTCTCCAAATGGAGGTATTTCCTGGAATAAAAGTATCTCTTTTTGGATTTTTTGGATCTTTTAATGAATAAATGGCCGTTCCAGTTGTGGTACCTAAAATGGCATATTCAAGGCCATCTTTTCCTACAAATCCCCAAATATCATTATATTGATTATACTCATCAGTTTGACTTAACTTTAACAAATTAATATCTGAAGACCCGTATGAATTTTGATATTTAATTACCTGCTGGGCGTAAAATATGGAAGGGATTAAAACAAGGATTAGGGCTAGTGATTTTTTCATTTTATTATTTTAAAGGAATTACGGCTAAAGTAATTCTTGAGGTGCAAGTTAATTGGTTTTTTGCATTGCAAATATCTATTTGCCATACCTGTATGGTTTTACCAATTCGTATTGGCTTTACAGTGCCAGTAACAGGAGGTTCGCCCTCTTTTACTGCTTTTAAATGGTTAGCATTTATTTCTACACCAACAATTGTGTGTGTATTTAAATTTTCCAGACATAAAGTACCTGCAAAACTACCTAAGGATTCTGCTAATGCAACACTTGCTCCACCATGTAAAATTCTAAAGGGTTGAACGGTTCTATGATCTACCGGCATAGAGGCTTTAATAAAATCAGGGCCAATTTCTACAATTTGAATACCTAAAGTGTCCATGAGCGTATTCCTGCCCATTTCATTTATAACGGTTTCGTTTATGGGTTGTTTCCAGATCATTTTGAGTTTTTTTTCATTAAAGGAATGGCTCTGCAAGTTATTGAAATATATAATGAAAGATTTTATTTTCCTCTTTAAACATTAAAACAAAATACTTTGTTATGACTTCACTCAAATTTTCAACCTTTAAAAATTCAAAATCGGTGAACCTACTGTATGAAAATGCCTGTGAATTTTTAAGTTTGTTTTATAAAGAATCAAACCTTCCCCATTTAAAAGAAAGGTTGATGGAGGTTGCGGATGAAATTAACGAATCAGGTACATATACTCAAACCATAGATGAAATTGAGTTTGGGGTTTCTGTCGCCTGGAGGAATAGTAATAGATGCATTGGAAGGCTTTTCTGGAAATCAATTAAAATAGTTGACTGCAGAAAGGTAAAGACGGTTGACGAAATTAAAAAGGCCGTATTTAACCATTTAGAAATGGCTTATGGTAATGGAAAGATTAAGCCTTTTTTAACTTTATTCGCACCGGAAAACAAAAATGGTTTTGCTCCATTACGAATTTGGAATAATCAACTCATTAGATATGCTGCCTACAGATCTGAAGGCAAAATTTTAGGTGATCCTGCACAACTCGAATTTACTGATAAATGTCTTGAACTTGGATGGAATGGACGAGGTACTGAATTTGATGTTTTACCTGTCGTTTTTCAATTTGAGGGTGAAAATCCTGCGTTTTTTGAAATTCCGTCTCATTTAATTAAAGAAATTCCTATTTCTCATCCAGATTTATCATGGTTTACCGCATTAGGATTAAAATGGAATGCATTACCTGTTATTTCAGATATGGTTCTCGAAATGGGTGGAATTCATTATCCTGCAGCACCATTCAATGGCTGGTATATGGTAACTGAAATTGGAGCGAGAAATTTAGGCGATATTAACAGGTATAATAAACTTCCCTTAATCGCAGAAAAAATGGGTTTAAACATTGGGGGTAAAGATTTATTCTGGAAGGATAGGGCTATGCTTGAATTAAATTATGCCGTAAAATATTCTTTTGAAAAATTGGGGGTTTCTATGACCGATCACCATGAAGCCTCAATACAGTTTATGAAATTTATAGCGCAGGAAAATAAACTTGGCAGGGAGGTGATGGCAGATTGGGTTTGGATTGTTCCTCCGGTTTCTGGTTCAACATTGGAGGTATTTCATACTAATTTTGAAAACAAAGTACTAAGCCCTAACTTTTATTATAATACGCCTGCCTGGAAAAAGGTCGATATTCAAACTTCAAAAAAGTGCCCTTTTCATATATTTTCTAAAAAATAAAATGAGGAATACATCATGTGACGTATTCCTCATTGAAAGGGAGACTTTCTTATTTAGATACAGCCAAAGAATAAATGACTAATCCAAATCCAATTTTGTTTACAGCATCACCAATGTTATAGATAATGTCTAATGACTCTAATGGTAAAACACCGTCTAACCAACCACCAGGAATGGCCATGTAACCAATTGGATAGATTGCCCAACCAACTAATACGAACCAACCTAATGTTTTGAATGCACCTTGTAATGCTGGGTCATTTGAGTTTCCAGCCAATTTCTTAGCTGATCCTAACCATACTTCATAAAGAATACCTACGTATCCGATAGTTGAAATGAAACCCCATAATACTGACTGCTCACGGTAAATAGTTTCACCTAAATAACCAGCAATCAACATTAATAATGAGTAAGCAATCATCTTCCATAACAATGATACAGTAGCACCAAATGCCTTTAAGATTAAATAGAACTCAACGCACATTAATGGTACAGTTAAAATCCAGTCGATGTAACGGAAAGAAGTAGGAGAAGTACCATTTTCTGCCCAAAATGAGCGCATGTAGAAATAATGTACTGCTGCAATTCCCGTAATCAAACCAGAAATTAACAATGAATCTTTCCATTTTCCTGATACATTGGTCATTTGAACAAAAAAGAATACTGTTGAAGCTAACATTGCCATTGAGCCAATGAAAAATGTAAAGCCAACATAATCACCTTCTTTTAAGGTTGCAAGAAACAGGTTTGAAAAGTTTTGTAATGCATCCATAGCAAAATTTATTTAAGTTGTTAAAAAATTACGTTGTTACTGTGAAAAGTTTTTTCCTCCTAAACGAAGATATAATAAATCCATCATAATCATGTGTGGTAAGGTTATTACTGCTATAAAACTAAACAAAAGAGCAAGCCCTTGGTTCACGGAAATGTAATCTCCTGAAAATTGAAAAGCCAAAAAAAGTCCTAAAAGGGCAATCAATGAAAATGGAAATATTTCACGGATATATTTTCCTAGGTTATAATTTTCTCTGGTGGTTTTGAAAAAGTTTATCTGATCCTCAATTGAAGGTATTGCGTGCCATAAGGTAAAATATATCGCGAAGCCTATCCATAATGGACTGTAGTAAAAAAGACCAAATAAAAGGAAGACATTCAATATTTCAATTAATCCGTCTTTGAGATTTATATGCTTGCTTAACATAAGGATTACCCAATGTATAATCATCAATATTCCAGTTGAAATAGCTAGTTTATTTCCTAATTTATCAGATATTACAAAAAAATCAGGGTTTTTCGTTAGCGTTTGTATCACAGGTAGTGCTGTTTCAATATGAGCAAAAATAGGGGTTAATAAAACAAAACTACCAGACAAGAAAATGGAAATCAACTTAACAAATTTTGATTCAATAGGAGATATATACACATTTGATTGACCAAAGTGATAAATTGATATCATAATGAATAACCCCAGGGAAAATGTTGGAAATAAATACCAACAACATACATACAACAAAATTAATCCTATGTATGATGAGAAAAATAAAGTACTCTTCTCGTTTTTTTCATCAACCCTTTTATTAATTAAATTAAAAAAAAGTAAATGATCGTTTGCCCCATGAGGAATGCCTATCAATACAATTAATACTAAAGCTACCACAAGAGAACTTGAAACAAATAATTCATGTTTAATTAAACTCAGCATGATTATAATCAAGGTGAATAATTGAACCATTAATTGAATTCTAGGATTTCTCATTGATTACCTTATGGTTTGATAAATGGGAGAATACAATTTATCCTTAGTTCTTCGCGGCCAGTATATTTCAATCAATGCACTAATAAACACCTTTATAGGTAAGGTTGAAAATATTTTCATTTCACCAAAAATGCTCGACTTTTCCGATAAAAAGGTCAGTATGGATCCAATGTTGTTTCCTTTAAATAAAGCAATGAAAATAGCTGATTTATTAATTTCCTTTTTTTGAAGCAAATAAAGTAAAATGGTGTCGTAAAATGAAAATCTGATTTGAATCTTCTTTTTATAGAAAGGTAAATTACCTGACTGAATGGATTTTACTATTTGGTCCACTTGTTTTTGGATAAGGGAAAAAGCAAATCCAGTACTGGGTTTTAAAGCACCACCGACAATCCCTATGGGAATTATATGATTATGGTTATTATCTGGGTGCATAAATTCCATTGGAATAACACCTTTTTCTTTCTCTATAATGGTGAATTTTTCGATATGTAATCTTTCTTGAATATACTTTTTAATTTGGTCGTCATACGCTTCATTAGCCAATAATTGCTTTGAAAAAATAGTGTATTCAATGAGCGCTTCCTTTTCAGAATAGGGTAGAACATAAAAAAATCGGACATCCTGATGCTGCTCCGTTCTGAAATCCATGAATGTTGCTGTATTTTTTTCGAATACAGCTTTTTCCGTTTTCACAAACCATCCCTGAAAATGTTGTTTTAAAGCAGAATAGGAAGATTTGCTTTGGGAATGACCAACACTAATTGAGGTTGAGTTGAACAAATAATTACAATGAAATTTTTGTGTTTTTGTCTCTAAACAAGCGCCAGTGTCAAGCCCATATATACGTTCAATATTTTCTTCAATGATGTCTATATTTTTTGCATTTTTCAGCATTTCATAACTGTATTTGTAAAAATCTCCAGATTTTACCCCAATATAATTAAATGGAAGGATTTTTTCCTTCTTTTCATAATTATCTGAATAAAAGGACAGATTTTGCCAAATGGTAGTAGGGAAAGGTATAGGAGAGGTGCCGGGTGTATCCCAAAAGCACCAAGTTTTATCTTGGTTTGTATGTATATTGTTGTCTATCAATAATATAGATTGATTAATATTTGCTTTTGATAACGCCGTTGCCAGACTTAACCCAGAACATCCTGCACCAGCTATGACGAAATCATAAAATTTCATTTAAAATGGTTTTTAAGTTTAGACAAAAATTTCTTACTTATGTTCAATATTAACTAAAAAAATTTTAAAAATTTAATTTTGGGGAATTTAATTAAGTAAAAAAAAATTATTCAAAATAAAATCGTGTTTGAATCTTCCCATTTTGTCCATTTTTCTGCATTATTAAACCAGGTTAATTGTCTTTTTGCATATTGTCTTGTGTTCTGTTTTATTTTCAGAATGGCTTCTTTAATTTCATACTCATTTGAAAAATATTTGAATAGTTCTGTATAACCTACGGTTTGTAAAGCTTTTAATCCTTTGAACCCTTGAAGAGTGTGAACTTCGTCTATTAAGCCGTCTTGTATCATTTTATCTACCCTATCATTTATTTTTTCATAAAGTATAGCTCTCGGGGGACTCAAATAAAAGCAATGAGAATCAAAAAATCTATCCACTTTTTTTCCAGTTCTGTAGTTTGAGAAAGGATTTCCGGTTTCTCGAAAAATACTGATAGCTCTGATGAGACGTACCGGATTATTTTGATCTACTATTTGGAAATAATTTGGGTCAACCTGTTGTAGTTGCCCTTTTAAATAATCTAAACCTTTTTCAAGATATTCTTTTTGCAGCTGAGTAATGATCTCAGGACTTACTGGTGGGAAAGAATCAATACCTTCAAGCATGGCCTTAAAATACAATCCACTGCCTCCTACGGCAATTAAAATGTCGTGATGTTTAAATCTGTCTTCCAATAAAGTCATGCTTTCTTTTTCAAACAAGCCAATATCATAAGGATCATGAATAGAAATATGATCAATAAAATGATGTGGAACCCTGTTTTGTTCCTCCTGAGTGGGTTTGGCCGTCCCGATGTTCATCTCCTTGTAAAATTGCCTGCTATCCACAGAAATAATTTCTGAACGATATTTTTCAGCAAGTTTTATTGCCAGGGCAGTTTTACCCGAAGCAGTTGGACCTCCGATACAAATCAATATTTTATTTTCTGCCATAAAAATTTAAAAGTACCTTTATAATCAATTAATGAAGGTAAACATTCTAAATAACAGGTTGAATTTTATGCTCTACTTTTTTCTAAAACCTTTGGTTCAGGTAGCCCTCAAAGTTTACTTCCGGAATATTTTTTTATCCGGATTAAAAAATTTGCCGCACAATAAGCCATATCTTATAGCAATGAACCATCCAACGGCTTTTCTTGAACCTGTTATTATGGCAGCAAATATCAATAAACCTATACATTTTCTGGGAAGAGGCGATCACTTTAATAAACCTTTCCATCGTTTTCTTTTGAATCAGGCTAAGATGATTCCTGTTTTTAGGCAAAAGGAATCGGGTTTCGGCTCTTTAAAAAATAATTATGATACTTTTTCTCGCTGTTATGAATACATTTCAAAGGGTGAATTAGTAGCTTTATTTCCTGAAGGAAGAACGGAACACGAAAAAAGATTAAGGCCTTTACAAAGGGGAGTGGCAAGAATAGCTTTTGGCACTTTAACCCATTTTCCCCATTTAGATGATTTATATATTGTTCCCGTCGGCGTAAGTTATGCTGATGCTATGTCTTTTAGAACGACAGCGGTACTTCATATTGGTGAGCCCATGTCGGTTAGAAATTATTTTGATGATGGGATATCTCCAGATCACCAAAGGTTACTTACAGATTTAGCCAGTCGATTAAATGAATATATGGTTATCATCGATAAGGTGGAGGATGAGGAACTGATTGAAACCTGCCTTACTATGGCACGAAATACTCGAAATTACACCTTTTTTAAGGTGTATCATTTTGATACCTCTCTTTTAACCATGGAAAGAAATGTGGCTCAATTTTGGAATGAGGAAGCAAGCCAAAGTCTGAAAGATAATACAAAATTAAAGATTAGATCCTACCTGGATTTATTAGAAAAACACAATCTTAGTGAAAAGGTTATTTCATCACGAATTACAACTTCCTGGGTTAGCTTCTTTCCCATTTTTCATCTTACCTCTTTTATTGGAACTATTTTTGTTTTCCCAATGACTTATTTTGCAGATTGGGTAGTCAAAAAGAAAATAAAACACTTGTCGTTCAAATCTCCCGTTCGATTCGGTGCAGCTTTTGGAGTATCCTTACTATATCTAATTATTACCATTATTCTTTCAGCTTATTTGTCTGTTTTATTCATACCCACAACACTCTCCCTGGGATTAATGGCTTATTTTTCTCTTTATTTTCGAGAAAAACAAGCCATCAAAACAGGACATAATCGATTTTTAAAGCTTGATGAAGCTGAAAAACATAAACTTTTAGCGTTAAAAAAGGATATTTTGAATACGTTTATGTTCAAACTATCTGAATAAGGTCAAATCTCCTTTTTTAATGAACTCCTTACCGTCAGGAAATTTAATGACTATGTAGTAAACATAAATATCACTTGGTGAATCTGTGCCATTAAATCTGCCATCCCAGCCCGTTGTCGGTGTTTCGTTCTTATAAACTGTTTGTCCCCATCGGTTAAATACATTGAAAGTAGTAATTTCTATTTTACCTCTGAATACTACATTAAAGAAATCGTTAACTCCATCTCCGTCTGGAGTAAATGCATTAGGTATATCATATACGGGGGCTAAAACCGGTATCGGGGGTGAACTAAAGGTTAATTCACATCCTGAGGCATTTTTAATAATGAGCGTGTAGGTTGTAGGATTTTCCGTTGGAACATGTTCCAATAATGGGGTGGAACCTGGAATGTCTTTCCCGTTTGCCTTCCAGGTGTAGGTTATACCGGGAAGATTTAATGGCGTCAGATTAGCAAGTATGGTAACCTTTTCCCCCAATGGAACGCCTGAAGTGTTTGCTTCAATGGGTTCAATTTTGAAATTTGAAAGTCTTGGGAGGGCTGCTACAGTTACTGTGACAGATTTTCTATCTGCCCCACAATTTGGACCATAGGTATAATCCATTGTAAATGTGGTGGTGGTAGTGAGTCCTTGTAAGGCAAGTTTAGGACCTAAAACAGTTTGATTGTTATATGACCACTTATATTGTTGATCCACACCAAGTACTGCATTACCCGTCGCTTCCAGGTTTACAGGAAGCCCAGGACAAATGGTCAGATTCGCTGGGATACTTACCGTAGATGGTTGTATTACTGTAATCGTTATTGATGCTGATTTTGGTACACAGGTTCCCGATTGTGCTTTTACGGTATATACAGTATTGACGGTTGGTTTTACTTTAATTAATGGATTTACCGATGTAAATGCTGGATCGGTTGAGGAACTCCAGGTGTAGGTTACCAATGGGTCATTAGCCACCAAAAGCTGTATTTCTTCTCCTCGACAAATGGTTGTTTTTGTATTAAAACCTATAGATGGATCTGGTATGACATTAATTTTTGCCGTTATGGTTGTGGGACAGTCTTTTTCTTTTACCGTCGCCTTAACTTCTTTCGATTGTGTTAAAAATAGGGTAGGATTTTTACACCCTTTACACGACACGACGTCTTCAGGTTCCCATGTTATCTCGCCGAGACCTTCAAAAGATAAATTCAAAGTAACCTTTTGTCCAATACAAATGGTTGTATCTTTTGGCGTTAGTGTAAGATTTTTTGGTTTTATGACGGGTATAATAGCTGGTTGGGTATCTCTGCAGGCATGATTTGTGGTAGCTCTAAATAAAATAATACTATCTATGGTCGTAATTACTAAGTTGTAAAGTGAATCAGGTGATTCAAATCCTTTATATGGAAACCAACTATGTTTGATATCCGGGTACTCTGAAGGATTATAAATAGGGGAGGTTAGTTTTACTATCGTTCCCTGGCAGTATTGCTCTTTATTTTCATCTTTGGAGATAATTAATTTTGAGGGAAGTGAATCAACTCTGATTCTTATTGAATCTTTCACTGTGCACCCGTCCTGGATAAAGCTGGCTATGTAAGTAGTCGAAACGATTGGTTCGACTTTTACGGTACCACCTTTGGCATTGTCAATGAACTTGTCATTAGGAAGCCAGTTAATATTGCTCGTTACGCCCGTATTTGTTCCTGCTTTTAAAGTAAGTTTAGTTCCTTTACAAATTTCAATAGTATCCTTTTCAGAGATTATATTAACGCGCGTTTCTTTTACCAAATAATTGAAAGTAACCACTGAAGTACAAATGCCTATTTGCTGGCTTACTGTGGCAATGCCAGAGGTATTAGGATAGATAATTGCGCTTCCGTTTTCTAAAAGATCGGTCTTTATATCGGTAGTCCAAGAAATTCCCTGTCTTCCTGCATTAGATTGAATGGGCAATAAGAGGGGTGTTCCAGCGCAGATTGGTGCTGTGTTGAAAGTACCTTGAGTTAAAACTGGCTTGACAATAGATAGAAAAGTGGAATCTTTTAAGACCGTTCCATTTACTAAGGCAGTTAAATAAACCCATCCAGATTGATTGGGTCGGACCACTGGGTTCGCAGATGTTGCATCATTAAATAAATTAGATGGAGACCACTTGTAATAAACAGCAGATATACTTTGTAGATTTACCTGAAGATCAGTGTCACATACAAAAATAGTGTCCGCTCCCTTAATTAAGGATGTATTTTGGTTTACAAAGATGGATTGTCCATTTATATTTGCCATGTAGCTACAAAGCAATCCAACAAAAAACCATTTAATGGCAAATTTAATTTTCATAGTAGTATGTTTTCCGATCTAACACCAGATTATTTATCAAAAATAACGAGTAAATCTGTAATTCAATATAATTTTTTGAACATTACTCAATAGTACAACTGTCCAATGCTTCTTTTACTTGAGCTAAGGTAACAAATGGCATGTCATTACCCCAAGATGAGTGAATATAATTCATAATATTAGCTATTTCAAAGTCAGATAAAACAGGAATGGCTGCCATCTCTTGTGTGTATATATTTCCATTTACCATAATGGTATCTTTTAGCCCATATCGTATGATACAGGCCGTCTTTAAAGGATTTTCAAGCAGATAGTCTGCTTTGACTAAGGTTGGTATAAGTGATTTTAATCCTGTACCATCTGACATGTGGCAACTCACACAGAAATTTTCATAAAGAATTTTGCCTTGAGGGTATGGCGTATTTCCACAAGCTGTGAACAAAATCCAACAAAAAATAAGGGGCATTTTTTTCAAATCAATAAGTTTTAGTCATTTTTTCTGGAACAACCAGAATAAAATCTGCTTTATTAAAATTTTCGGGATCTAAAACATCTATTTTGTCTTGTTCCACGGTACTTATGGTTAAAATTTTCAGATTTGGTTTATATTTATTCAGATACCAAAGAATACCTTCCTTTTCGTCTGAATGATAAGCTCCATTAAAATGTATAAAAAGGTGCTTTGGTTTTAAGGCGGTAGAAATAGAGTAACCCATGGTGGCGTCCTTGATTGCCTGCGCTTTCACCATATTATCAGACGTATTACTCCCATGATTACCCATCATAGTTATCATTTTTTTATATGTTGGCAATGCTAAATCTATAGGTATGGGCAAGGGGGGTAAAAATTGAGTTTTAGCTAATTCACTAAGTTCTGTAAGGCCTTCTAAGCCAGTTCGGAAAACCATATTAGCATATCTTCTGGGTACATTGGTCGCTTTAAAGGATATTTTTTTTATTTTGGCAAATTCTACCAAAGGTTTGTAATCCGTACTGTAGTTATCCCATAGCTTTGCTTCCTCTTCAAAATTTTTACTATTAATCTTTCCTGATAAATATTCATCCATAACCAATTGATCATCAGTTTCAAACATCTCAGCACCCAAAATTAATTTGCCATCCTTGAGGTCAAAAAGATCAGAGGTTAACTTTAATTGTAACCAATGAGAAATTGGATTATTATGGAGTTCACCAAAAAAAACCACCTCGTTTTCAGCAGATTTTTTTTTCATTTGCTCATAATCTACTTTTTCACCTTTATGATTGAAAATCAAATAAGCAGCAGGTTCTTGTCCTTGCAAAAAATGCAAGGTTAATATAAGGGAAAGGGCTATTAAATAGAGGCGGAAGGGAGACTTTTTCATTTTTACCATTTTTTATGTCCCAATATAAATCATTTTATTATGATTAATTTATTTCATCTTTAAAAACATACCTTAGTGGTTGTTGTTTAACATAAAGATTTTTAACTAATATTTTTTTATGATTAGGGAAAGGGTAATTGTTTGGTTTAGACAAGATTTAAGGTTGCATGATAATGAGGCGCTTTTTGAGGCTATACGACAGTCTAAAGAAGTAATTCCCGTCTTTGTTTTAGATGAAAGGCAAATTTTTGGAAAAACTTCCTTTGATTTTCCTAAAATCGGTAAATTCAGAATGAAGTTTTTATTAGAGAGCATTCAGGATTTGCGATTGAATTTAAAGAAGCTTGGTTCTGATTTAATTGTGAGGGTAGGCCATACAGAAAATATTTTATTAAATATTGCTAATCAGACAAAGGCTACGGCTATTTATTGCAACAGGGAGAGGACGGAGGAAGAGGTAAAAATTCAGGACAATCTGGAAAAATTGCTCTGGCATGAAGGTAAGGAGTTATTGTATTTCAGAGGTAAAATGCTTTACTACACCGCTGACTTACCCTTCCCAGTGACGCACACACCTGATATTTTTTCGCAATTCAGAAAGGAAGTCGAAAGGATTATTCCAGTAAGAGATCCTTTTCCAACGCCTACGAAACAGTTTCAGCCTATTTCTGTGCCGATAAACTCAGGTGAAATACCTACTATGGAAGCATTAGGTTTTATCGATGTTGATAATATGGATAAATCTGGATTTGAAGGAGGGGAAACAGCTGCGCTTAAAAGATTACATGATTATCTTTGGTTATCAGAAGGGATTCTGAAGTATAAAGAAACCAGAAATGGAATGTTAGGTAGAAATTTTTCTTCCCGGTTTTCTGCCTGGTTAGCTATAGGTTGTTTATCGCCTAAAATGATATATCATGAAATCAGAAGATTTGAAAAGGAAAGAATGGCCAATGAAAGTACTTATTGGTTGATTTTTGAGTTACTCTGGCGCGATTTCTTTAGATTAATGGGGAAAAAGTACAAAAGCAAAATATTCCAGATTGGCGGTACCAGAGATTTGGAAAATCATTATTTTAAGACAAATATTGACATTTTTCAAAAATGGGCAGATGGTAATACTGGCGTTCCCTTTATTGATGCCAACATGAAGGAACTTAACAATACAGGCTTTATGTCAAATCGAGGAAGGCAAGTTGTTGCGAGTTTCTTAGCTAAAGACCTGAAAATTAACTGGCTTTTAGGAGCTGAATATTTTGAATCTCTGCTTATCGATTACGATGTATGCAGTAATTACGGAAACTGGAATTACGTGGCAGGAGTGGGGAGCGACCCAAGAGAAGATCGTTCTTTTAATATTCAGACCCAATCGTCAAAATATGATCAAAATGGGTTATACGTAAAATATTGGCTTCCTCAATTAAATAAGGTTCCGGCAGATAAACTGATAGCATTTAATTCGTTATCAAATAAGGAACTTTCAGATTATGGGGTAAATCTTGGGGGTAATTATCCCTTTTCTATTATCTCTTTTCCAAAATATTCAAAAAGATTTTAATTTTTTTGAATATTCAGCCAACGCATTTTTTTTATTTGACGTTATTAGAAAAGATATTCATTTAATATAGCGTTAAAGACTCAAAATATGAAGAATGCGATTTTTATTTCAACTGTTTTTTCCTTGTTCTTTTCCTTAAACTCTTGTTTAAAGGATACTTGTGAAAATATATATACCTATCAACGTTTTGATCCTGTTTTCGTAAAACCCGAGGTTCTCAGGCAAAAAGTAGCAGCCTCTGTTTCAAAAGAGTTGGTTACAACGGGTAAAATTTATGTTTACGGTGACTACTTATTAATTAATGAACCAGACCTTGGTATTCATGTGGTTGATAATAAGGTTCCTTCGAATCCTAATTTTATTTCGTTTCTTAAAATACCTGGTAATTCAGACCTTGCCGTTAGAAATGGTTTACTTTATGCTGATAGTTATGTCGATTTGGTTGTCCTCGATTTGAAAAATCCTTTGGATGTTAAAGAAATTTACAGAATTGAAAATGCTTTTCCAAGTTATGGTAAAGATGAAAAACTTGGTTTATTAGTAGCTTATAAAGCGGCTGGAGTAACTGAAACATTTCCTTGCTCTGAAAATTCCGGTAATACTTTTTTTGAAGGTAATGTATTATGGACCAGAGATAATAATAGCTTTACATCCGGTCTTAAAACACCTTCTGGTACGGTTGGTATTGGAGGTTCAACCGCTCGTTTTACCATGAATCAAGGCCTGCTTTATACCGTTAGCACAAGTAATCTTTCAGCATTTAAGCTGGAGGATAATGGCGTTACAAAACAAGTAAGTACTCAAAATGTCGGTTGGAATATAGAGACTATTTATCCTTTTGAAGGTTTATTACTCATTGGTTCTCAAAGTGGCATGTATATTTATGGTATTGAGAACCCGGAAAAACCACAGCTATTATCCACTTTTGAGCATTGGAGAGCTTGTGACCCTGTGGTTAGTGACGGAAAAACAGCTTTTGTTACCCTTAGAGGCGGTACAGAGTGTGAAGGTTTTCTCAATCAATTAGATGTTATTAATATTTCTGATGTAAGAAATCCTAAACTCATCAAAAGTTATCCTTTGTATCATCCAATTGGCCTTTCTATAAATCAGGGACTTTTGTTTATTTGTGAGGACGATAGAGGAATCAAATTATATGATACAAAAGATTTGAATGCGCTGGATAAGAATTTAATTTATCAGGATAAATCTTTTTCCGCTGTGGATATCATTGTATTGGAGGAAGATAAAATAGCCATTATTACAGGCGAAGAGGGTATTTGGCAATTTAGTTACAAAAATCCCGCTAAATGGGAACTTCTCAGTAATATAAAATCTAAAACAAATGATTAAAAGGGGATTTCTTTTACAAGTCTTTTTTTTAACTATGTTGACTTATGCGCTAAAGGGGCAAGATATTGGACCATTACCTTCATCAGAGAATAAAGGATTTATGTTGGGCCAGTTTTCCTTGGGTTATGGATATTATTTGAATGGAGGAGCTCTATTAAGTACGGGCTTCGAGTATAAAATGGGAAAGTTTATTTCTCCCAAATGGTCTCTTGGCGGTGGTATTGCCTACACACAGTTTAAACCTTTAGACGGTTTATATGGTGTTAGTTTACTATCGGAACTGAGGTATTTTTTAAGAGATGAGACTAAAAACTGGCGTTTTTCCGGGGTTGCAGATGTAGGCATAGGCATAGGAGGGAGCAGGATTCAAACTGGATGGGGAAGCAATGGACTGGGGCTTCGATTGTATTCTGGTGCAAGTATTCAAAGAAAAATACAAAATAATACGAGTCTTATGTTAGAAATTGGTTATTTGTACCATAATCTAAGCTATCGCGATAATACACCAGGAAGGGGTTGGCAAATTTTTCAAACGGAAAGTATCTTAAAATACCATTTCAGAAGAATCCAGATAAAAACGGGGTTATTTTTTTAATCTCGAAAGCACCTTAGGAGATTACTCTTAAGGTGCTTTTTATTTTCTCAATATTCTTTAATACTTTTTTCCTGTCCTTGTCTGCGATATTTATGTGGCCCATTTTTCTAAATGGCCTTGTTTCCAGTTTTCCATATAAATGAAGATGTACCCCATCTATTTTTAGGCATTCTTCAATACCTACATAATTTGTTTTTCCAGCATATCCAGGCTCTCCAATAATGTTTACCATAGCTCCAATACTATGTTGTCTTGTTGATCCAAGGGGCAAATCAAGGATGGCTCTTAAATGTTGCTCAAATTGTGAGGTTTCACAACTATTTTGGGTATGATGGCCACTATTATGTGGTCGAGGTGCCACCTCATTAACAAAAATATCATTGTTTGTATCTAAAAAGAATTCTATAGCAAGGAGTCCAACCAGATCTAAATCGATAGCAATTAAGGAAGCTATTTCGTTCATTTTAGATAAAGTGCTTTTATCTAGTTCAGCGGGACAAATCAAATAGGATACTAAATTGGCTGCCTGGTTGAAGTGTTGTTCAACAGGTTCATAATGCAGGAGCTCACCTGAGGCTGATCTTGCCACAATGATGCTTATTTCGGTCTTTATGTTTATCCTTTCTTCTATTATACTTGGGCAATCTAATAGATTTATTAGATCATTTTCATTGGAAACGACCTCCACACCTTTTCCATCGTAACCATCTTTTCTTGATTTTTGGACAAAAGGAAAAGCTATTTGCTTGTTTTTTAAAGCCTCTTTTATTTCTTTTTCATCATTAAATAGTTGAAATTCAGCCGTAGGAATGTCTCGTTCCTTATAAAACATTTTCTGTAAGCCTTTATCTTGGATAACCTGAACGGTAGATGGTTTGGGATAAACCTTAACTCCTTCTTTCTCTAAATAAAAAAGAGCATCGACATTAATTTGCTCTATTTCGATGGTTAAAATATCTACTTTTTTTCCAAATTGAACAACGTCATCAAAATTTTTAAAATCACCTGCTTGAAAAAAAGGCGCATAAGGAACGGCAGGGAATTGATGGTCTTGATCAAGGATATAGATGGGTAAATGCCAGTTGGCAGCCTCAATCGCTAACATTTTTCCTAATTGTCCTCCACCTAAAATGCCTATTTTATGGTCTAACAGGTTCTTGTGTTGCATGTCCAAAAGTTAAAAATTATACAAATTTATGAAATTTAGTGCTTATCTGCCCTGTTCTCCATTTGCTTTTTGACCTATCTTTGAAATAAAAAAAGCAAATGAGTCAACCTTCAGTGATCGTTCGTGATGTTCAAGTGGTGAATAGGGGAACAATTAAAATAGCAGATGTATTCATTAAGGATGGGATAATTGACAAAATAGCACCAACTATTGGTCATTCTGCCGACATAGAAATAGATGGAACGGGTAAACACTTAATTCCAGGAATTATTGATACCCAGGTACATTTCAGAGAACCTGGTTTAACTCACAAAGCCAATATTTATTCAGAGGCAAAAGCAGCGGTTATGGGCGGGGTAACCTCGTTTATGGAGATGCCAAATACCAAACCACCAGCCATTACTAAAGAGTTACTCGAACAGAAATATGCCATTGGTGCCTCGCATTCTGTCGCTAATTACTCCTTTTTCATGGGCGCGACAAATGACAATGTAGAGGAGGTTTTAAAAGCGATTTCTGACGAAGTATGTGGCGTTAAAATTTTTATGGGGTCCAGTACGGGTAATATGTTGGTTGATCATCCTACCGCTTTACACACTTTATTTTCAGAAATACCTATTTTAATTTCTACTCATTGCGAAGACGAGCAAACCATCAAACGAAATGAAGCAGCTTATCTGGCCTCCTACGGGGAAGAAGTTCCGATGTCGTTTCATCCTGACATCCGGTCCGTTCAAGCTTGTTTGTTATCGTCAGAAATGGCCGTATCCCTGGCTAATTCCTACGGCACCAGATTACACATATTACACATTTCAACAGCGGATGAATTAAAACTTTTTAATAATACTATTCCGCTGAAGGAAAAAAGAATAACATCTGAGGTTTGTGTGCATCATCTGTACTTTAACAGTAATGATTATGAGTCATTGGGAAGTTTGATTAAGTGTAATCCTGCCATTAAATCAGTGGACCACCAAACAGCTTTATTGGAAGGATTGTTATCTGATAAATTAGATATTATCGCTACAGATCATGCTCCGCATACCTTCGCTGAAAAGCAACAAAATTATTTTTCAGCCCCTTCTGGTGTTCCATTAGTGCAGCACAGTCTTCAGATAATGTTAGATTTTTATCATAAAGGTTTAATTACGCTGGAAAAAATGGTTGAAAAAATGAGCCATTCTCCAGCGGAGTGTTTTGGCATAAAAAACAGAGGATTTATAGAAGAAGGCTTCTCGGCTGATTTGGCTATCGTAGATATAAACGTTCCTTATCAGGTAACGGCTGAAAATATTGCTTACCATTGCAAGTGGAGTCCACTTCTTGGAAAAACAATGAGAGGAGCTGTTTTGACCACTATGGTTAATGGAAACATAGTTTGGAACGACGGCAAAATAAAGGAAGATGTGAAGGGAGAAAGATTACAGTTTATTCGTTGATCTTAGCCTTTTTTTATCTTTTCAATTTCATTCATAATCAATTCAGATTCTGCCATTTTTGCGGCATAACCTTTTATATCCCCTTTTCTCTGCAATTGCATAGCTTCCTCAAGTAATTGATTGTAAGACTTCTGCAAATTTACTAAAGGGTCTTTTTTGAATAATCCGAACATAATATTTTGTTATTTAGTATGGGAAACAGGAAAATTCCTGTTTCCCATAACCAACAAGAATCAAGAGGTTTTGTTTTCTTTTTTAAGTTTTAAAACGTCTATTCCCTTTTCTTTTACCGAGGAATTAAAAGCTTCCATATCAGCAGATTTTATGGTTTCCCATTTTTGCAATTCAGCGTTAATCTGTTTGCTTAACTCTGTTTTTACTTGCATGGCCTGCTGGGTTGGAGGAAAATCTCCTCGATTGGTAATGCTTCCAACATGGGCAAGTTTATTAGTCAGTTTAATTGGATAATTTAAAGGATCCTGACCACTTTTATTTTTTGTCTGATAAAGTTCATTTTCAATTCTGGTAATCTCTTTATCGATATCATTCGCTTTTTGAATAAGCGATTTCATTTCAGGATCATCTTTCCATATAGATTTAAGATGATTAATTTGTTTTCTGGTTTCTCTTATGTCAAGAATAGCTTGGTGAGCTTCTGTTACCTTATCTCTAATGTCAATAAGGAAACTGAATTGTTTTGCATAATCTTCTACACTTGATTCAGAACGAGGGTCTTTAACTATTTCAAAGGTTTGTTCTTGTTGAATTTTACCTAAAGATAAAACCACTTTGTAGGTTCCGGGAACTGCTTTAGGACCATTTAAAGCGGCGGCCCATAGAATCATGCCATCAAAACGCAATGCACCAGGGTATTGCATATTCCAGACAAAGCGATTTCCACCTGCCTTTAAATCTGCAAGCTTATCCATCCTATCCTTTGCATTCGTTGCAAATTCTTTAATTAATTTGCCATTGGCTTCATGGAATGAAAGTTTTACAACAATAGAATCAGCAGGAACTTCTTTCAGATTGAAATGAACCATAACTCCGCCTGGATGATTGGCGCCAGCTGTTTTAGTATTGGCTCCACGCCAACCAGGCCCTCCTTCCATTCTATAACTTGGCATAGGTTTAAATAAATGCATTTCAGCGTCAGAAACACTTTTATTGAGCTGATGTAATGGCGTTAAATCGTCAATTATCCAGAAACTTCTTCCTTGAGTAGCTGCAATTAAATTATCATTTTTAATGGTCAAATCTGTGATTGGAACAATGGGTAAATTCAACTGGAATGGTTTCCATGAGGTACCATTGTCAAAAGAAATATACATTCCCGATTCTGTTCCTGCATATAGTAAGCCTTCTTTTTTAGGGTCAGCGCGTATGACTCTGGTAAAATGATTTTTATCAATGCCCGCCGTAATTAGGTCCCACGATTTGCCATAATTAGTAGTATGATATAAATAAGGAGTGTAATCACCTGATTTATATCGTGTGCCTGCAACATATAAACCACCTTTGTGGAATGGGTCTTGTTCAATGGAATTAATCATCATCCATTCAGGCATACCTGCCGGAGTTACATTTTCCCAATTTGCACCATTATCTTTGCTAACATGAATGAGACCATCGTCGGAACCTGCCCAAAGGAGGCCTGGTTGTGAAGGAGATTCCAAAGCGGCAAAAACAGTACAATAATACTCGACACTCGTATTATCCTGTGTAATGGGTCCTCCGGAACTTTTCATTTTTGACACATCATTTCTTGTAAGGTCCGGACTTATAGTGGTCCAGGAACGTCCTCCGTCTTCAGATGCGTGTAAATGTTGAGATGCTGCGTAGAGTTTTTTAGGATTATTAGGTGATGTGAAAACTGGAAAATTCCATTGGAACCTATATTTTGATCCTTCTGCACCATAACCCATAGGATTATCAGGCCAAACATTGATGGTTTGATTTTGCTTTGTTCTATGGTTAACTCTTTCTAAAAGGCCACCATAACTACTACCATAAACAATTTCATTATCATTAGGATCGACAGCTAAATGCGCTGATTCACCTCCTGCGGTCTCTTCCCAATCTCTTTCTCCAATTTCTGATCCTTCTGTCCGATGGTAAACTCTCAGGGTTGAGTTATCTTGTTGTGCACCATAAATTCGATAAGGGAAATGATTGTCAGTGATAACGCGATAAAATTGGGCAGTGGGTTGATTATGATAGGTGGTCCAGTTTGTCCCGCCATCTATAGATACCTGACCTCCGCCATCATCGCCTATAATCATTTTATTGGCATCATCTGGGGAAATCCATAAATCGTGATGATCGCCATGTTGTGCATTGGTGGTATTGAAAGTTTTGCCTCCATCACCTGATCTGTGATAGTTAACATTGAGCACATAAACAACCTCTTCATTTTTAGTGTCGGCATAAATTCTGGTATAGTACCAGGCGCGTTGTCTTAAATTTCTCTCTTCATTGGTTCTAATCCAGGTATCTCCTCCGTTATCAGAGCGGTAAACGCCTCCGTCATTTGCTTCAATGATAGCAAATACCTTTTCAGAATTAACGGGAGAAACGGTAATTCCCATAATACCCAAAGGCCCTTTAGGCAGACCTTTGTTAGCTGAAATTTTTGTCCAGTTGTCACCACCATCAGTACTTTTCCATAAATCTGAGCCTTCGCCGCCGCTGGACAAGTCATAAGGTGTTCTTCTTACTCTCCAGGTGGCAGCATATAAAATTCTGGGATTTCCAGGATCGATAACTAAATCTACCGCGCCAGCATCAGCATTGGCAAAAAGAATTTTTTCCCAATTTTTACCCCCATCTTTTGAACGATAAACGCCTCTTTCAGTGCTTGATTTGAACAAATCCCCTAAAACGGCAGCATATACTAGATCTGGGTTTTTAGGATGGATTTTAATTCTTGGTATATGTTTTGACTCAGGTAGTCCGGAATTTTGCCAGGTTTTTCCAGCATCGGCGCTTTTCCACATACCATAACCATAAGAAACGTTACCACGCACTGTAACCTCACCACCGCCAACATAAATGACATTAGGGTCACTTTCAGACACAGCAATAGACCCAACGGATCCTCCAAAATATTTATCTGAAATATTTTCCCAGGTCTGACCAGCGTCTTGTGTCTTCCAGACACCTCCACCCGTCGATCCAAAATAATAAAGATTTGGTTTTCCAACCACACCAGAAACAGCCGCAGACCTTCCTCCTCTAAATGGCCCTATGGAACGCCAGCTCAGCGCATTGAAGGAACTTTCTGGAAAGTTGATCGATGGTACTTCTTTTTGAGTAATGGTGGAGGAAACTGGTTTTTTCTTCTGTGCGTTTAATCCAAAACTAGTTATTACCAGTAAAAGAAGAAAACTTAACCATTTTACTTGTCGCATTTTAGGTAACATAATCATTTTTTTAAGTAGAAATTGCAAAAAATTTAAAGGTACTTTTACCACAATGAAAGAACAAATTACTACAATTGCAACAAAAATCAATAAAATGACTCGCCTAAATCTATTTTTTACTTTTCTATTGACGGTGTTTATAATAATGGGTTGTTCGGGACAAAAAGAATTAGTTACGCCTACTCCTCAATATAATACTGCACTGATTCCATTACCCCTTTCAAAACTTAATATTCCTGTTAATCTGAAGGTTTCTGTTTTAGAATCAATCATTAACAGTCAATTAACTGGCTTATTATATGAAGACAAAGATTTTAATGATGGCGACAGGATGAAAGTGAAAGTTTATAAAAGGAATCCTATAAGATTAAGTGGTAAAGAAAATGAAATCAGATATAAAATTCCTCTAACTATTCAAGTAGTTTATGACGCCATGGTTACCCATGTTAATGCTTCCGGAGAAATAGAGCTGGAGGCAAAAACCAGTTTTAAAATAGCTAAAGACTGGACCTTGAAAACCCAAACGGATCTTACCCATTATGTTTGGATTAAAAAACCAATAGCCCAGGTAGGAGGAATGAATATTCCCCTTGGTTCATTGGCGGATGTAATTTTAAATAATTCAAAATCCTATTTGGGAAAACAAATAGATGAAATGACCTCCGCTTATTTCGATCTAAAGGCTATTGTTGCCAGTGCCTGGAGCTCTATAACCAGGGTGTTATCTGTTTCTGAGGAATATAAAGCCTGGTTATTGGTAAATCCAACTAAAGTAACCATGTCACCAATGATTATTCAAGGAGATTCTATTCAGACAAATCTGTCTCTTTCGGCAAAACCTCAACTTAATATTGGAGAAAAACCCATGGCAAATGGTATAACTAAAATACCAGATTATGCCCAGGTTATGGGTGAAAGTCAACGCACTATTCTTGTGCTGCGAACTAAATTACCATTTTCAGAAACAAAATCACTTACATTAAAACAAGTGGGTGGACAAACTTTTTCAAGTGGAAAAAAATCTGTTACTGTGGAAGATGTCAATTATTTTGGCATTAATAATAAATTGGGGGTTGAAATAACGCTATCAGGTGCTTATAAAGGAAAGATATTCCTGACGGGAACGCCTCAAATTGATACTTTAACGAACTTGATTAATCTTCCTGATTTGGAATTTAATCTGGAAACAAAGAATTTTCTGGTAAAAACGGCTGGTTGGATTTTAAAAAGTAATTTAAAAAAGATGATTCAGGAAAATATAAATTTTTATCTGACGCTGAATCTAAATGATACTAAAAAAGAACTTGAAAAACAGTTGAATGAATATCCGTTGGCTACTGGTTTCAGGATGAAAAGCAAAATTGATCAATTATCGGTGGACAATATTCAAATTATTTCCGATGGCATTCTTATAGATATGGGCATTGGAGGAAATTTGGGCATTTTCACATCCATGGTTCAAAAAAAATAAAAATGTTAATAAATTGAAAAGGGAATCAAAAATGTTGATTCCCTTTTCATAACCTTGAATATAAGTTCAATTAAAGGTCTTACTGAAAACCATTTTCCTTACTCTTCCAGCGTCTTTCATTAGTAAAACGAGTTTTTTACTATTTAAAGCTTCTATGTGCAACTCTTTTTCATCCTCAGATTGATTGGACAGAAAAAGGCTATTACTTTTAACTTTAAATTTACCAGCTTCCTTATAATTTAAGGTTCCTTGATAGGTATAATTACCTTCATCATTAAATTGGAGAACGATGTTTTCTAATGTTTTGTCTTTCAATATTTTGTCATTTTCAAAAATTTCTGTCGCTTTCCATACTCCAATAATTTGATAATTAGCGATAAAATGACATGAACTAAAAGATAAAAAGATGGAAAGAAAAATAAACTTACTCGTGTTTCTCAACATGTACATTTGGTTTTTTATGTAAGAGCTATAAAGGTTAAACAACCTGCAATAAAACCAATAAAGGCCAGCCAACTTATATTTTTAAAATACCAGATAAAATCAATTTTCTCCATTCCCATAGCAGCGACACCAGCGGCTGAACCAATAACAAGCATGCTGCCACCGGTACCAGCTGAATAAGCAATAAAATGCCATAAATTACTGTCCATTGGAAACTCATCCATCGGATACATACCCATAGTAGCTGCCACTAAAGGCACATTATCAATGACAGCAGAAAGAATGCCAATAAAAATGATAACCATATTTTGATTAGGGATAAGTTCCTGTAGTTTATTTGCTAAACTCATCAGAAATCCAACTTTTTCACCTGTTGAAGATTGAACCACCACCGATTCTAAAGCGCCAACAGCAAGGAGTATTCCTAAAAAGAAAATGATACTACTTATCTCAATTCTGGATAATGCCTTATGCACTGAATATAAATGTCTGTTTTCCTGATTAAACTCCTCCTCTGGATGAATATATTCTGAAATGAGCCAAACAATACCCAGAGAGATCATGATACCCATATAAGGGGGTAAATGAGTAACTGACTTAAATATAGGTACGAATATGAGACCAGCTAAACCAGCAATTAACATGGTTTTACTGCTGAGTAGTTTACTGTTATCCAATGAGTTGCCTTGTCCAGGTAAATTTTCTATCTTACCTTTAAAAATAGGGAGCAATGAGGCAATGAATACAGGTAAAACTAAGGAAATAATGGAGGGAAGAAATAGGTTTTGCATTAAACCTACAGAGGAAACCTTTTTACCAATCCATAGCATAGTGGTCGTTACGTCGCCTATGGGAGACCATGCTCCACCTGCATTGGCAGCAATGATAATCAAACTAACATAAAATAACCTGTCTTCTCTTGTAGGTATTAATTTTCTTAAGATTGATATCATAACGATGGTAGTGGTCAGATTATCTAATACAGCAGATAAGAAAAAGGCTATTAGGGAGGTAATCCAAAGAAGCGCTTTTTTATCTTTTGTTTTTACCAACGAAGTAATGGGCGAAAATCCTTTATGTAGATCTACCAACTCTACAATGGTCATAGCTCCCAATAGGAAGAATAAAATCTCCGCTGTTTTGCCCATTATGTGAAGTAAACCGTCTTCTAAAGGGGTAACCTGATGATTTACACCGAGTACTTCGAGATTTCCCACTGAGATTAAGGCCCAAGTTAATGCACCCATCAATAAAGCTGGAACGGATTTATCTAATTTCAATGGTTGTTCAAGGACAATAATAATATAACCGATGAAGAAACAAAGGACTACACTTGTTAACATAAATTAATTTTTTAAGGTGTGTGTTAGAATATCAGGTGTTTTTTGTAAAAATAAAGTTTTAATTTTCATTTTTTATCATATTTATAGTTATTTCAAATAATTTTGTGGTGATTTTTTATTTTAATGGCTCAAAATTTCGAATGGTAAAGATTGGAAATATTAATATTGGTGAGTTTCCCTTGATTTTAGCGCCGATGGAGGATGTAAGTGATCCTCCATTTAGAGCACTGTGTAAAGCTCAGGGAGCAGATTTAATGTTCACTGAGTTTATCAGTGTAGAAGGTCTTATTAGAGACGCTGATAAAAGTGTGCAGAAGTTAGATATTTATGACGAAGAAAGACCCATTGGTATTCAAATTTTCGGCGCTGAATTTGATTCAATGCGCAGAGCCGCAGAAATTGTCGAAGAGGCTAAACCTGAGATTTTAGATATTAACTATGGTTGCCCTGTTCAAAAAGTGGTTTGTAAAATGGCTGGTGCAGGGATCCTTCGCGATATCCCCAAAATGATAAAACTAACCGAGGCAGTTATCAAAAACACCAAATTACCAGTGACAGTTAAAACCAGACTGGGCTGGGATGAAGATACTATCTTCATAGAAGAAGTGGTTGAAAGACTCCAGGATATTGGTGTACAGGCAGTTAGTATCCATGCCAGAACGCGGAAACAAATGTATAAAGGGGAGGCAAACTGGAGTTACATTGCGAAGGTGAAACAAAATCCAAGAATTCATATTCCTATTTTTGGAAATGGTGATATAGATTCTCCGCAAAAAGCTGTAGAATATAGAGAAAAGTATGGTGTTGACGGTATTATGATTGGTCGGGCAAGTATTGGTTATCCATGGATTTTCAGAGAAATTAAACAGTTTATGCTCGACGGAACCATCTGCGATCCACCAACGTTAACAGAAAGAATCAATGCGGTTACTGAACATCTTACCAGAGCTATTGATTGGAAAGGTGATAAACTCGGCATTCTCGAAACCAGGAGGCACTATAGTAACTATTTTCGAGGTTTTCCTAATATTAAGGAGTTTAGAAAATCTTTGGTAACCTTAGATGATAAAAATCATATTTTTGAGGTTCTTCACGAAATGTCTCTCCATTATGCAGGATTAGAACCTGTGTTGTCTGAGTGATACCAAAATTAAAATGTGTCCAAAATAATTGATTTTACAAATAAGGAAAATGATTTCCTCTTCAGGTTAATTGGAAGAGTGGCCATTGATTTGAATTCACCCGCTTATGTTGTTGGGGGTTTTGTTAGAAATTTTTTCTTAAAGAAGCAATCTAAAGACATAGATATTGTTTGCGTCGGTAATGGTATTCAGTTGGCGGAAAAGGTAGCTGAGCTTTTGCAGCCTTCTCCAAAGGTGGTCACATATAGTCGGTATGGAACAGCCATGTTTCGATTTAATGATATTGAATTTGAATTTGTAGGGGCTCGTAAGGAATCTTATTCAGCCGATTCCCGAAAACCTGCCGTAGAGGAGGGTACCTTGGAAGATGATCAGAAAAGGAGAGATTTTACGATGAATGCGCTCGCTTTTTCCTTGAATCCTGACGAATTTGGCTTGTTTCTCGATTCTTTTGAAGGTCTGGAAGATTTGAATAACCAGATTATTAAAACACCAATGGATCCGGGAATAACTTTTTCCGATGATCCTCTTAGAATGATGCGCGCGATAAGATTCGCTGCGCAACTTGGGTTTGTTTTGGATGGCGATACCAAACAGGCATTAAAAAAATATAAAGATAGAATAGGTATAATTTCTCAGGAAAGAATAGCTGCTGAATTAAATAAAATCATTCTTTCACCAAAACCCTCTGTTGGTTTCCTATTGCTTTTTGAAACAGGTTTATTATCAATAATTTTTCCCGAAATGATGCTTTTGCATGGTGTGGAAATTAAAAATGGGAAAGGGCACAAAGATAATTTCTTTCATACTTTGCAGGTTTTAGATAATTTAAGCCAGGTTACAGATAATTTATGGTTGCGATGGGCCGCTATTTTACACGACATTGCAAAACCTCAGACAAAACGGTGGCAAGCAGATATAGGTTGGTCTTTTCACGGTCATGAAGTGTTGGGCGCCTCTATGGTTTATACTATTTTCAAAAGACTAAAATTACCCATGGATTTTAAAATGAAGTATGTACAGCAACTGGTCAGACTTCATTTAAGACCCATTTCTTTAACTAAAGAAAATATTACCGATTCAGCTATTAGGAGGCTTATTGTAGATGCAGGAGATGATCTTGATGACCTTATGCTCTTGTGTAAAGCCGATATTACCTCCAAAAACCAATCGAAGGTTCAAAAATATCTTGAAAATTACGATCTGGTCATGGAAAAAATTCAGGCGGTTGAATCTAATGATAATCTTCGAAACTGGCAACCTCCCATTACAGGTGAGCTAATTATGGCCACGTTCTCTATTGGACCTTCCAAAGAAGTGGGCTTAATTAAAAGCGCTGTGAGGGAAGCAATTCTTGATGGAATTATTCCGAATGATTACGACGCTGCCTTTACCTACATGAAGGAAAGAGGTAAGGAATTAGGATTGTAAAACAGAAAAATTACTATTTAGAAAGGTTTAGAAACGGGTCTTTTTCCAATCCACAATCTTTGTAGCTTTTTCCCGACATTACGTTAGTCATTTTAATATTCAGAGGACCCATTTTTCTGTCAATGGCTATTTTTGCTCCTCCAGGAAGGGTAACCCAGTTTTCCCAGGTGCTTTTTATTCCTCCAATAGGAATTATTTTAACCCACATTTTATAAGAGGAAGGTAAATTGGTTTTTTGATCAAACTCCCACAAATAGGTATCTCCAGGCGTTACGCCACCATCTTGAAAAATCACTTTTAAAGCCTTTTCGCCAGACGGCATAAGGACCATTTCTCTTTTAACCCCTTTATCGAAAGCTTTAGTAGGAGCTATAAACCAAAAACTATCGTTACAAAAGTTTTCCCAGGCCGTCTTAATAAACTTAGCTGCGGTATTTCCACTTACAGCCTGATTTTCCTGCCAGGCCTTTCCCTCCTTATTTTTAAGATTCATTATGACGCGTTTGCCGCCCCATTCAACTAAAAGGAATTGTCTGTATTTATCCCAAACATATACTTTTTCTCCGGGAAATGTCCAGCTAACCCATCTAATGTTATTCCAGGCGGGTTTGTTAATGGCCTCTTCCATTTTTACAGCCAACAAATCAGCTTCATTACCAGGGGTACCAGTGGGTACATTTTCATGTAAGAAATATATGGTAGAACCCATTAAAATGAATAAAACAACGAGTAAGAATAAAATAAATCGTAATAATTTCTTTGCCATAGGTTAAAGATTCCACCAGTAATTAAATTTTAAAACAAATTGCCGTTGCTTTAGCTGAAAAGCATTGGCGTAGTAATTGTCCGTATATACAAAGTATAAATCTGAAGCAGGACTATACCTCCATTGAAGCCTAAAATTACTGTTAATATTATCAATTTGCTTGTTATACTGAAAAAAATAGGTGATAAACAATTTATTTGTCAGCGTTAAATCAAACCTCGGACCGGCAAGCCATAAATTAAATTGATTATTTCTGAGTTTTTCGGGAAGCCTTTCGTCTTCAAAAAAGGATAAATTATTATAGGAAGCGCGCAATGAAATGGAAAAGTAAGGTTGTATTCGGTAGCCAAATTCTCCCTCCAGTCTAATTCTTTTCCCATTTGCATAATATCCGCCTTGTCTGGTTGATACACGGTAAGTGACCAGGCTTTGTGGTTTAGAGGTAAAATCAAATCCTCGGGAGTACCATTGATGAGTGGTGCCTTCTTTTAAGAAATGCCCTGCATAATTCGTTGGGTCAAATCGAGCCAATAGCTTCACCTTATTTGTTGCCGTCCAAATAAAAAGATCAGCTCTGCTTAGAAAATTTATTTTGTAAATGGCAACGTGTTCATTTTCAATTTGTTTGAAATTTTCATTGAAATAACTGCTAAATTCAAAGGCAGGACCATGAGATAATACCTTTCCAGATTTCGGAAAAAACAGGTAGCCAACGCCTGGATTCAGTCTTTTATAGCCTGTTCTTGGAACAAATCCTGTTTCGGCATTTACCTGATTACCAACGTCTTCCCATTTCATACCGTAAGTAATATTCTTATTTGTATATTGGATGTCAGCAGCGAGGAGTTGGTCTTTATTTGTCTTATTGGCAGATAGGGTGTTTAAGTAAAATACTTTTCCCCTCCAAAAATTATTAGCGCTTGCAAGATTATATTCAATACCAATGTTTCGGTTTGTCAGGGTTGTTGCATCTCCGAAACGTTCTCTGTTTACTAAAATAACCCCAATATTTGAGCGTTGAAACACCTTTCTTTGCAATGCAAATACAGCAAAATTAGTTCCTGTAGTTTCATTTTCATTTGCCTGCATCTGCATATTTAAGACACCTAATCTCCAGTTTTTATTGAGTTTGCCGCTAAGACGTGCCCCACCAACAATTTTATTATGTAAACCAATGCGGCGTGAAAAAAATGGACGAAGATTATTATATCCAAAATTATTAAATAAATCTCCATTTTCAATAAAAAACTGTCTTCGTTCGGGGAAGAACAGTTCAAACCTATCCAGATTGGTCTGTTGAACATCAACCTCTACTTGAGAAAAGTCAGGATTTAGGGTTAAATCAAGATTCATTGAACTGTTTATAGCCACCTTGGCATCTAATCCGACAGCCACATTACTTTTTTCTTTTTGATTCACTTTATTATTAGAGTATGAACCAAGGGAGAAAGGGATCAATGAAATATTCGTTCCAGGCGAGGGTGGGGGTTCTGACCATTCCAAATAACCTGTGTAGGCAAGTGAAGCGGTAGGAAATTGTCTTGGGACAGCAGCCCACGCTGATTTTTCAGTGGTTTTCATATCTAACCTGCTGAAATTTACCCCCCATTTATCTGCATTTGGTTTGTATCGTAAGGTGGTGAATGGAATGGCCATCTCCAGGGTCCATTTATCGGGCTCGCTTTGAACAGCGGAAGTCCATTTATTGTCCCAGCTTAAATCTGCTTTTCCGCCATCGTATAAAAGTCCATCCCATTGGGCACCCATCGCATTGGATCCAAAGGTAAATCCATTAGTTTGATCATTAAAAGGGTCTATAAATAGGAGGAAGTTATCATTTTTACCGAAACTAAAATCCCTTCTTAAGGACTCAACCATGTATGGGCCTTCTGATTTTTCATAATTTATAGCTAATAGATACAGATTTTTGTCATCGAAACACATTTTTACCTCTGTATATACCTTAGCAAATCCAGTATCCATGGGTAGTACTGCGTAAAATCGGGAAGTCGGCTGTATTTCCTTCCAGCCTTTATCATCAGGAAATCCATCGACTTTAATTAACTCAGATATTTTCTTTAGAGAATAAACCATTGATTCATTCGCTTTCTGAGAAAAAGCATTAAAATACAAAAGGCAAAAAACAATGATGTGAAAGGTAATCCTTATTTGTTTAATATTCATTATAGTTCTCTGATCCAAATATTTCTAAAACTGACTAAATCCCCGTGATCCTGTAACCTTAAAGAACCTTTTTCGTGTGCTTTAAATTTAGGTAATCCAATGTATTCAGTTGCGCCCTTGATTTCTGTGTTATGCTGAACTAAAACACCATTATGAAGTACAGTAATAGTAGGTGGCGCAGTAAGAATACCATCGGCATTAAAGCGGGGAGCTTTATAAATAATCTCATAAACTTGCCATTCGCCGGGCTTTTTATTGGCATTAACTAATGGCATTGTTTGCTTATAAATGGAAGCCGATTGTCCATTAGAATAGGTTCTATTGTCGTAGCTATCCAAAACTTGTAATTCATAAATTTCCTGAAGAAAAATACCACTATTTCCTCTGCCTTGACCTTCCCCTTTTACCACTACAGGAGCCCTCCATTCGATATGTATTTGACAATCACCAAATTGCTTTTTAGTTTTGATGTCACCAGTTTTAGGAACTACCGTTAAAAAGCTTTCTGATATTTGCCATGGACAAGCATTGCCTTTTAAATCGGTCCAAGCGTCCATGTTTTTACCGTCAAATAAAACGATAGCGTCAGACGGAGGCATATTATTAACTACGGGAGTAATTTTTCTTGGCTCCGGTTCCCAAACTTCTGTAGCTTTTGGGTCAGTTATCTGTGAAAAAAGCGTAGCTTGAGCAATAGTGACCAAAGAGAGCGTTAAGAGCATTCTAAGAGAGAGGAAATGTTTTTTCATTATATAAAGTTTTAGGTGCTGAAAATTATAATCTAATGTATATCTTTTTCATCATTTTTCATTAAATAATCGTTATTATGAATGAATTTCTTCTTTATGGACTTATCGGTGGAGCCATTCCCGATTTGTTAAGAATTATTAATAATCGGTATCAACTGAGTTTACCTGGTTATTTGAAATCTATAAATTTTTATGTAGGATTTATATTTTTACTTATTCTTGGCATGGTAACCGTACAGTTATTACAGGCTAATAGTATTACCGAAGCGCTCTCTTACGGTTATTCTGCACCTCAGGTAATTTCCGGACTTCTTGGAAACATGTCAAAAACACAGAAAACTGGAAAGGAGAATAGAAGTATGCCGGAAAGTCCCCGAATGCCTGAGAAATTTACCACCTTAGATTTTTGGAAATGGTAAATTATTTGTTTATTAAGGAAGTATTCGTCGAATTTCGGTAAAATTGTACTTTTATTTTTGAATGTCAGTTGGCTGTCGGGAGAAGCTAAGTTTTTATTAGAGCCCGAATCAACTTCCTTTATTTTCGACCCCATTTTTTTGTGGGGTATAAAAAATACTTCCTTTTATTTCATTCGGCAAATATTCTTGCTCCACATGATTTCCAGGATAGTCATGGCTGTATTTGTATCCAACGCCATAATTCAATTGTTTCATTAAAGCGGTTGGCGCATTTCTTAAATGAAGAGGAACGGCTAAATTTCCCGTTTCTTTAACTTTGTCTAAAGCTGATTGTATGGCCAAATAAGCAGCATTGCTTTTAGCTGAATTTGCCAAATAGATGACCGCTTCTGATAAAATGATTCTTGCTTCTGGCATTCCTACGGTGATCGATGCCTGAAAAGCAGTTTGGGCCATTAATAAAGCGTTTGGATTGGCTAATCCAATGTCTTCAGCGGCGGAAATAATCATTCTTCGTCCAATAAATTTAAGGTCTTCTCCAGCAGCGAGCATTCTTGCCAGCCAATAAACAGCGGCCTGGGCATCACCTCCTCTGATACTTTTAATAAAGGCCGATGCGATATCATAATGTACCTCTCCATCTTTATCGTAGTTTAATACTATGTTTGAAGCGATTTTTTCTATTAAAGCATTGTTAATCTGTATTTTATTTTCTTCATTTGGCAAACAAGCGAGCTCTAACAAGTTTAATAGTTTTCGTGCATCTCCCCCTGAAAAATGCAATAATGCCTCCTTTTCCTGCAGATCAATATGGAGGGTACTTAAAAATTCATCTTTCTCTAAAGCATGATCTAAAATAGCAGACAATTCGTCTTTTAATAAGGGTTGTAAGGTGTACACCTGGCACCTCGATAATAAAGCGGGAATAACCTCAAAGGAAGGATTTTCCGTAGTAGCTCCAATAAGGGTAATGATGCCTTTTTCAACGGCATTAAGCAGGGAATCTTGTTGAGACTTAGAAAACCTGTGAATTTCATCAATAAATAAAATAGGATTATGTCTGTTGAAAAATTTTTGTTGCTCCGCTTTTTGTATGGCTTCTCTTACTTCTTTGACCCCTGAATGAACGGCATTTAACGATTGAAAAGGAATATTTAACTGATTTGCTAATAAATTGGCGAGCGTTGTTTTTCCAACACCAGGAGGACCCCATAAAATGATAGACGGAATTCTTCCTGCATCCAGCCATCGACGAATTGGCATTCCATCTCCCAGTAAGTTCAACTGTCCAATAAATGAGTCGATATGCTGTGGACGCATCCTTTCCGCTAATGGTCTCATGGGTATAAATTCAATCGTTTTTCATTTCATCCACGTCAAAAAGTACTTCTACTAAAGTTGGCATTGGTTTTTCTTGTACCATTCTATTCTTTTCAGGGACTAAAACGGCGACTTTTAGTCTGGAAAGTTTAAAAAGTGGGGTGGAATCACTATTGGTTGTAAATTGTAAACTCATTCCCTTACTTCTAATAATTTCACCAAAGAAATCTATGTTTGCTATGTTTAATACCCCAGGGTTATCACCATTTTCATACTTAATTTCTACCTCACTATTTTTCTTTTTGCTTAAAAGAATGGATGTTTTTTCAGATTGTAAGGTCTCTGTTATTATCAAATATGAAGCATCCCATTGGTTTACAAGGCTGAGTTTATCGAGTTTTTCTGCTATTTCAGCTTTGTTTTGCAAGGTGAAGTAGGTTATGTCCTGAATTTTAAACACGATGCTATTATCTTTTTTAAAAATAATAAGCAAGCCCGCTTCGTCTGTACTTATTTTTTGAAATAAAGGATTAATCTCTCCTTTTGCTTTGAGAGTATAACTTCCTTTTACTTCGCTTTTATAAGTTAATTGATTGGATGTCTTTAATTTATCTACCGTATGTACAATATTCAAATCATCAATGTGGCCATACGCTGAAAAAATACCTTGATGTATTTTTCCATAAGTACCCACTTTCATTGGCCTGTGAGGTTCCCAGGTAGCGCGGTAACCCAAATTTTTTTGCACCTGATGCAGGTAATTTTGCATGATTGTTGACATGAATATTGAATATTTATAAAGAATAAATAAAAAAGATTATCTAAAGTAGGATGCCCCATTTAAATCTAAAATAGCCCCAGAGGTAAAAATGGCCTGATCGGAAGCCAGGTATAAAACAGCGGCAGCCACCTCCTCAGGTCTGGCAATTCTATTAAATGGGCTTTGGGCGGCGATCTCATTCTCCCTTGGGCCTTTGACTATATTTTCAACCCTTTCTGTATCGGTAAAACCAGGAGCTACAGCATTTACAGAAATACCAAATGGGCCCAATGCCAAAGCCAAAGATTGGGTTAGGCTATTAAGACCTGCTTTACTAGCCCCATACGCTGGCATGGATGGTTCACCTCTATAAGCTCCTCTTGATGATACATTTACAATATGTCCACCTCCTCTTTTTTTCATTTCTGGGGCAACACAAAAAGCTAAATTAGCTGGTGCCATTAGATTAGTAGCTAAGGTTTTGTTCCAGGCTAATTGCCAGGTATCGTAATTATCCAGGTCAATAGAATGAGGTTCAATGACCGCAGCATTATTTATTAAAATATCAATACCGCCCATGGATTGAATGACCTCGTCAATGAATTTTTTTACAGCGATCGCATCAGATATATCGGCATTAAACAGCTGATGTCCAACGCCTGAAAGAGAAGCTAAAGTTTCTTCCGCTGCTTTTTTATTCTTATGATAATGGATGGCTACGGTGGCTCCGTTTTCAGCAAAAATTTTTGCACAGGCACGACCAATACCTTGCGAGGCACCGGTAACGATAACTATTTTACCCTTAAAAGTTGACATTTAATCCTTTTTTAAGTAAGGTAAACATTTTATAAGGTATCTAATATTTTTTTCTTTTGAAGATTAAACTCTTCCTCATTTATTATTCCCTTTTCTTTTAAATCTCCAAGCTTCAGCAAACTACCATATAAATCAAGTTTTTCTTCTTCTGTCTCCTTTTGAGCCTTTTCATTTGGCATATCATCAAAAGGTCTTTTGTAATTATTTTTGACAAACGAGTTAAATTTTTCATCTTGTCTGATAAAAGCTAAGGCTTTGTGTTCATGAATTTTCTCTGGGTTGTCCAAACCATTTCCTACGGCTTTTTCCAAATGTAAATAGGTCATTTCGGCATCGTTTAACATGCTGTAACAACAGGCCAAATTGAAGTGTACCTGAGGAGATTCACCAAATTTTTCAATAGATTCAAGAAAGGAATGAGCGGCCCCTGCAAAATCTAATTCTCTATATTTGTTTATTCCCAACGATTTATAATAATCAAACAGCGATTCTTTTGGATCCTGTTTGATTTGTTCGAATTCGAGATACTTAGCATTATACTTTTCGTCAAATTCTTGCCTTGGCATTACAAATAGTAGGACAGCGTCCATAAATCCTAAAATAGCTGGCAAAGCAATAGACATTTCTGCTATGTCCCCATTTCCTCCTGTATTTACTAATAACAGGCAAATAAAAAATAGAATGGTATGCAAAATACCTTGAATTTTTCTTCCTAAATAGTATCTGTGCAGGCCGAAAACCCCAAACATAAGAGCAAGTAGTGCGGCGGTAATTTTATTTTTCATAGCTCAAAGATGAGTAAATTGTTGCATTTTTTGATTGCTATGGCTTAAAATTTGGACAAATCACTTTGTTTGTCTGACAAATAGCTTTTTCTTAATACATTAATAGCATAAGGACCTTGACAAAAGATAAGATCTAAAATGCTGGCATTGGGTAAAAACCCTAAGGTGTTTTCAAAAACCTGAGGATATCCTATGTTAATCCATTCATTGTCCGTTAAAATAAAACGAGGTTTTGGAGAGAAAAATAGAGATAAATCCAACCTGGGTTCCGCTACTTCTCCATCAGATAAAAAGCGAATATCTGGCTGTTCTATGGGTAACATAGATAATATCATTTTCGTTAAACTAAGGTTCCATTCCCAAAGATAAATGAAAGGTCTATTATAAATGGCTTGTAGCTTATCTGCATAATGATGAAAAAATGGTGCACTTCCATAACAGGTATGTAAGGACTGCCAATGTTTTTTTTGCCAATTTTCCTGCTGGTCAATCTTAACTTCAGTATATTTTTGGCCGGCATGCTTTCCTCCGACCAAGGGAATACTCAATCTTAATAATCCCTGACTACTTGCAATATGACAACGGTTTCTAAATGAACCTTTTGGGTAATTTTCTACATCATTAAATATAATGTTTTTCTGATGGACCAATTTCGACCAGTATTGTATATTACCCAGATAAAAAACGGGAAGAATTAGCGCGTGGTTATCACCCATAATTATATTTTCATGTAAAAATAAGGAATCTACTAAAATTCATTAAGCATCTTATCTTTGTCAGCTAAAAAATAAAATTATGCTCTTAAAGTTTTTGTCTCATCCCATCGTTAAACTGATACCCTTTTTACTTTTCTTTTTAAGCATGGTTTTTTTTCTTCCCAATACAACTCATTTCTTCTCTGGGGCAGAATCCAACTTATTAGATAGTGGTTTTTATCAATTCGATCCCAATATCTTAATACGTTATAGAATTATTAATCTCCTTATTCTTTTTGGTGTGTTGGGTGCCCTGTTTTTTGTTTGCAGAGCATTGTTTGGTGTTCAGATTGCTTTGATTGGCACCATCATTTTATTAACCTCGAGTTGGGTGTTTTTAATTGGTTATTGGTTGAGTTTTGACCATTTACTTGGATTGTATCATACTGCCTTGATTTTAACCCTTCTTTTTTATATTAAAAAGCAAAGTAATATTTTATTAGGATTGGTATTCACACTTACTATAGGTTCCTTGCTCATTGATGCCTTGGGAACCACCCTTTTTCTTAGTGTATTGTATTTTGGTGCGATAAGACAACAAAAACTTTCAAAAATTGAAAATTATTTCTGGCTTAGTTTATTTATTTTATCTGTCGGAGTAATCATTTACCGTTTTACCTCAGCAAGTACCTGGAAAACGTATTTAGGTATTCAATCAAGTGATTATGTATTGTTTTACGGATTGGTTTTGATGGCATTATGGCCTTTTGTTGGTTTTATATTTGCCGCAATGAAAGATGCTATTAAAAAGTGGAAGAAAGGAGATGTCTGGTCAATCTGGATGCTTACGGCTTTATTTGCCGGCATTATTTCACAGTCGCCTTCCTTTATTTTACCCGCCGCATTGCTTATTGGAAAACATGTGGTTGATTTTGACCTTGAAAATTATCCGTATAAACATATCATAAAATACTGGTCCACCTTTTTGTGGGTTATCTGGTTCTTTTTGTCCATTTTTTTGATGACAGGTGGGCATTTATTTCAAAGTGAAGGTGGATTTAGAATGGGCTTTCAACTTGGTTTTGGTATCTGGTTATTCGGACTTATTTCTATTGTTGGTATGTACGGAAAGCATTTTTTTATTATGCGAATGGGGTTAATCGGGGGAAATATCTGGGTAACTTTTTCTTTATTTATCATTTTAATTCCCTATTTCGGCAATGATTTTTTATTAAATAATGTATGGAAATTTGCCAATACGCAAAAAACAAACGTTGAATGGAGAGATAAAACACCTAAGCTTGAAGGCCTTCATTATACCTTACAATCCATTCAACGTCTGAATTTTAATAACCATAAAATTATCATTAAAAGAACTGATAGTCAGATAGCTACAGATTCTATTAATGGTTTTTCAAACTATTTTAAAAAGGAAACTTTATATTTAATTTCTGCTGATTCCTTAAGGAGCCATGAAATAAAGTAATAAAATTAAAAGTAGGGTAGTCATCAGAATAACCAGAAAAATATTGACATTTTTTTTCTTTGGTTCCGTATGGTGAACAGCCTTTTGACTATTGGGATGAACGGATTTTTTCGTTTTCATGATTTAATTTTTTTGCTTCCCTTAAATTATCCTTTTTTCTTTAATTATTGAGCTTTTTATTCATTTCTTTTGAGTCTGGCCATAAAAAAGCCGTCATAACCAAAATCATTTGGCAGTAAAGTCTTTTGATTTTCCAAAGTGAATAACTGGCCCTCTTTTGAATCTAGGAAAGTTTTTATTTGATTTTCATTTTCGCTGGGAAGAATGCTACATGTTGCATATATTAGTTTTCCTCCTGGCTTCACCATGGAGGAATAATCGCGCAATAAATTTTGCTGGGTGATTTTAACCTCTTCCAAAAAAGAGGGAGAAAGTTTCCATTTCGCATCAGGATTTCTTCTTAGCACTCCTAAACCGGTACATGGAACGTCCAATAGTAAGCGATCTGCCTTTTCTTTTAAGCGTTTAATGGTTTTACTAGATTCAATGATTTTGGCCTCAATGATGTGAACGCCATTTCTTCTGGCCCTTCTTTGGAGTTCTATTAATTTTTTTTCATAAATATCCAGGGACAAAATGTGGCCTTTATTTTTCATTAGGGCAGCTAAATGTAGAGATTTTCCTCCTGCACCAGCACAAGCGTCAATGACCTTCATGCCTGGTTCAACTTCCATAAATGATGCAATTTGTTGACTTCCATAGTCTTGCACTTCAATTTGACCGTTTTTAAAAGCGTTGGTCAGGAAAATATTTTTTCTATTAGGAACACTAAGCCCTTCGTTATCCAGGACAACTGTATTTACACCATCTTTTTCTAAATCTATTTTGACTAACCTAATATTTGATTTTAAGGTATTCACCCTGAGAATGAGAGACGCGGGTTCATTGAGTGCGTGTAAAATAGCAGGCCAGGCAGATCCCAGCTCTTTTTCACCCGTCTCATGTATCCAATCGGGAATACTTTCTATGATAGCCAGATTATTTTCAACGTCCTTGTAGGATTTCCAGATTTTGTCTTTAGAAATGAATTCAAATTCCCTCCAAGGCGGTAAAGATAATCCATTTAAGGTCCAGTGAATGGCCATAAGAACGAACCAGTCTTTTTCCTGATAGGGTTCATTTTCCGCAATATGGGTTAATAATCTGTACCATCTGACCAATTCATAGACTTGTTCGGCAATAAAGGCTCTATCTTTTGAGCCTCTGTTTTTATCGGCTTTTAATATTTTTTCCACCGCTTTATCCGCTTTCATTCCCTGGTGGAAAATTTCCTGACATGCCTCGGCGACAGCTTGTGCCTGAGCTGGGTATGGACGAAAATTGGTTTTTTCTTGCTTGTTAATCAGCATTTTATGATATAAATTAAGAAAACATCTGGTAATAATCTACAATAATAGGGTCCGTCTTTACATCGGAAGGTTTTAAGGGATGTCTTAAAACTATGCCATCTAAGGTTCTGCAACGACTCAATGCGACGTAAGTTTGTCCATGCTCAAAGGCACCGCCAGCTAAATCGATAATAATTTTATCGAACGTTTTACCTTGTGCTTTATGTATAGTTACTCCCCAAGCCAATCTTACGGGTATTTGAGTAAAGGTGCCAATGGTTTCAGTACTTATTTTATTTGGGTTTTTCGGGTCCAGCTTGTATTGTAAAATTTCCCAGCTTAAGGGACTTAACGAAACCATTGATTTATTTCCATCTTTGTCAAGCATAAGTTCAATCTCATTGTCTTGTAAAGAATGAATGATTCCAATGCTACCATTTACGTATTTACCCTCAGGATCGTTTCTCAGAATCATAACTTGAGCGCCTACTTTTAATTGCAAAATAGGTTCTGTGGGGAATTGTGAAGGCTGAAAATTTCCGGTTACTTTGGCCAGATAGGGTTTTGCGACACTTTGTAACAGGTTCAGCTGGGTTTGATTAATTTTATCAGCGGTATAATTTCGCGCGCATAAAGTGATATAATTATCATCGGATGAAAAGGATGGTTCACATCTTTCATTTAACAAGGCAAGATCATCTTCTTCGGCTTTATTAAGTCGGACGGCTTCCAGTAATCTGATAAATAGTTTATTATCCTGCCTGTATATTTTATGTAATTCAAACATTTCAAACAGGTCCGGAGAGGTAGAAAAAAGGTTCGCTGAAAAAAAATAAGGAGAGGAGTAATTTCTGAATTTCAACCATTCCTGCGTTTCTTGTGTAACCACTGGGGGAAGTTGAAACAAATCGCCAAAGACAACCATTTGAACCCCACCGAAGGGTTTATTATTATTTCTTACGACGCGTAAAACATAATCAATGGCGTCCAATATATCGGCTCTTACCATAGATATTTCGTCAATGATAATAACCTCCAGTTCTTTCATTAATTTCTTATTCTTCCCCATTTTTATTTGACTAGGGTCGAAAAGACGAGGGGGAAAGTTAAAAAAAGAATGAATGGTCTGGCCTTTAACATTTAAAGCCGCTACGCCAGTCGGCGCCAAAACAACCTGTTTCTTTTCTGTCGTTTTTCTAAACAACTGAAGTAAAGTAGATTTACCCGTCCCAGCCCTTCCTGTTACAAAAAGATTTTTCCGATCTTTTTCCAGCAAATTTAATACGTTATTGAAATCCTGACTTAATTCAAGTGGGGACATAATGGTCTTTTCTGGGCGTTAAGGTAGCTTTTTTATTCGTAAAAGTCAGATTTGTCAATATTTGACAACTGATAAATGAAGTTTCCAAGGGTTTTTGTTAACTCTTTAAGATATAAAGCTCCTTTTTCCGCGGTAGATTTTTTGGGGTCACCAATACCTGTGTCAGCAGTCACCTGGCTCCATTTTCTTTCAGACCAGGCCCAACCTTGTTTAAACGCTTCAATTTTTGGTTTTTTAGCGGCACCGTCGCCTGCCAAATCCAGCGGTAATACCAGGTGAGGGAATAAATGGAGAATGATACTTGTCTCCATCTCGTCGGCATGATCTCCTCCGTTTTCAAAATATTGAGATTTATCCAGCGCTTGAAACCAATTACAGGTAACAAGTAACATATTGGGAAATTGTAATCCGAGCTCTCTTAACAGCGTCTTAAAATCGTTTCCACCATGACTATTTAAAATGAGTAATTTATGAATTCCCTGACGATCTAAAACAGTGATAATATCTCTCAAAATAGCCAGTTGAGTGGATGGATTAAGATTTATATCCAGTAAAATGTCAGGTTGTCCCGTGTTCACCCCAAATGGAATAGTTGGCAAGACTATGGGATGCGCGCCTTGGCTCCAGGCTATTTCCGCTGATTTTTCAGCAATAAAGGTCGCTTCAAAATTATCTGTACCATAAGGTAAATGATAATTATGCGCCTCTGTCGCTCCCCAGGGTAAAATAGCCAGTTGAAATGGTTGTGATTTTATCTCTTTCCAATTGGTTTCCGCAAGGATATAAGGTCTTCTGTTCATGATGGTTTATTTAATTGCAATATACTATTTTAAGGTTATTTTCGTTTACATCGAAAATCAAATCGCTATGAAAATTATTTTGCTTTTGTCTGTTATTATTTTTGGAACAATGGGTTGTTTGCCTCAACCTGAACCCGATAAGCTTCAGAAAATTGTAAGTGAAATAGAAACTAAAAATACTAATATGACGGATTTGGACTGGGACAAATATGAAGCAGAAATTGCTACGCTATCAGCAGAATATGAAATAAATAAAGAAACCCTTTCTCCGGAACAAAGACAGGAATGGAATAAATTGATGGGTAAGTATAAAGCTCAGCAAATCAAAAGGGGGATGGATAAATTAAAACTGGAGGTGAAGGACCTTGGTGAACAAGCTGAGAGTTTTATTGAAGAGCTTACTAAATAATTCATTATCCTTAAAATATGTAATGGGACAAATTGTGAGGCATTTTCGTTTAAGAAATGTCAAAAATGCATGACAATTTGTCCCAAAATCTTAGTTTTTACAAAATAAGTCTTTAATTACCTATTTATTAATCGCTTTTAAATATCTGTCCTGAATATTTTTACTGATTTCCTCTGAATCACCATATTTCTGGCGAATGACTACTAGTTCTTTCTTTAATTTTTCAACTACATCGGCATATTTAGGGTTATTAAACTCATTTTTTAGCTCCTGAGGGTCTTTTAGTCGATCAATGAGTTCCCATTCATTCACGTCGTGATAGAAATGAATTAGTTTATAGGCTTTAGTAACGATAGCGTAATGTCTTTTTACCATGTGAACGGAAGGAAACTCATAATAATGATAATATACTGATTCCCTTTTCCAACCATTGATCTTACCTTCTAAAAGAGGAACCATGCTTTCGCCTTGCATATCATTAGGTGCTTTTATTCCCGCTGCATCTAAAAAAGTTTGTGCAAAATCTAAATTTTGAACCATATCATCGCTAACTCTGCCTGGTTTGATATGGCCTTTCCACTGCATTAACAAGGGTGTTTTGAAGGATTCGTCATATACAAATCTTTTATCATACCAGCCATGTTCACCCAGATAAAATCCTTGATCGGAGGTATAAACGATTAAAGTATTTTCCGTCAGATTATTAGCTTCAAGATAATCCAGAACGCGGCCTACATTTTCATCTACGGAAGCAATGGTTCCTAAATAATCCTGCATATATCGTTGAAATCTCCATTGCATTAACTCCTTTTCAGTCATGCCTGCTTTAAATTTCTTTTCAAATTGTTCATTAACTATTTGATAAACTCCATCCCAATTAGCCTTTTGTAAAGCGTTCATGCGACGATATTCCTTGGTAAAACCCTCTTTATCGCCATCGGTGGTTGATTTGATACCCAGTTTATCCATCATTTCTGGATAAATTTTCGAATCACCAGCCCAATTCATGTGAGTGAGTAAATTCATTTCTGCCGCCTTGGCCGCTGAAGTTCTGCCTTCGTAATTATCAAAGAGTGTTGAAGGTTCGGGATAAACCTTACCTGCAAAGGATTTAAGGTGTCTTTCCGCGGGCAACCATTCCCGATGAGGTGCTTTATGCAGGTACATTAAAAGAAAAGGTTTTTCTGGATTTCGTTCTTTTTCTAACCAATCAAGGGTCATATCGGTAATTATATCTGTCACGTACCCATTCACTTGAATATTACCCTCATTTTTGGTAATAAAATTGGGATTGTAATAATTTCCCTGACCAGGTAAAATTTTAAACTGATCAAATCCTTTTGGATTATTTCCGAAATGTAATTTACCAAACATAGCTGTTTGATAACCCGATTCTTGAAAAAGTTGTGGGAAAGTAAGAATGGTAGTATCAAAGGGAAAGTAATTGTCGGTTTTACTATTTAGATGGGAATGTTTTCCTGTTAAAATGGTAGCTCTCGATGGTGCGCAAATGGAATTAGTGACACATGCCTGGGTGAATTTAATACCGTTTTTGGCTATTCTGTCAATATTTGGCGTCTTTATTAATTTGTCGCTGTATGCACTTATGGCTTGGTAAGCATGGTCATCAGACATGATAAATACAATATTGGGTCTTTTCTTTTCAGGTTTATTCTTTCCAAAAAGAAAAGCTGGCAGGGTGAGCAGCAAAAGGCAAAAGATATTAAAATTTTTCATGTTCATATTCAAAGGTTGTTGATTTAACTTATTTTATCTAAATTACACTTTAAAATAACACAATGGCAGAAAATTTTGGAAAAAAAAGAATCCAGTTTTTTATGGATCTCTTGTCAAATAATTTAGATGCAGCGCTACAAGCCTATAAAGACAATCCTACACAACCTTTCGGTTTTTATGTTCACCTTCACGATTGTCGCACCCCTTTATTTAAAATTCAGGCATTAGTAAGATTATTAGATAGAAAAAAGAAAAAAAACCTAAGGGCTATTTCTGCCATTCTTTCTATCTCAAAAACGGTTGAGGATATGATTGGGCAGTTTGATTTTGCATCATCTATCCTTAAAGGTAATGAGAAATGGCAATTTCCCGATGAGGTCAGAAACCAGATTTTAATTCAGTATGGTTTTGCTTTGGGTACTTTAGAAGAATGTCTGCTTCAACTGGGTTGGATTACCCGTGGTAAAAATGTCATTCAGTATGACGATTTTGGTTTTGAATACTTAAAAAGTGCCTTAAAAGAAATTTCTTTTCCGTCGTCTAAAAAAGAAAAAAAGCAGGTTCTTGAGATGTTTAAAAACATCTGCCTGGATATTGACGAAGATATTAGAGAAAAGAAAATAGATCTTACCCATATTGAGGACGGCATTCATGAGTTCCGCAGAGATATCAGATGGTTAAGTATTTACGCGTCCGCATTAAGAGGTAAGGTTATTCTCAGCAATAATCCTGAAACAGATCCTTTCCAGGATTATATTATTCAAAGTAATATTGATTCAAGATACAATACCTTGATTATCAATGATGATGAAAAGAATATTTTAACCTTCCAACAAGGTGGTTTTTATGCTCTAGGTACCTTAATATCAGATTTGGGCGTGATAAAAGATAAAGGTCTTATTACGGAATACCTAATGCATTTGGGTACTTCAAAAGGTATGAACGAAGAAGATATTATGTCAAAACTAGCTGACGATTATCAGGATGTAACTACCACCATTCAGCAGGCAACAGATAAAATCAATCAATTTGTCCTCGAAGAAGATGGCTTTATTAAACTAGCCAACCACTTCGAGGCTCAATTACAGTAAATATTAATTATACCAAGTACAAATAGAAGGATTTATAGGATACCTTCCAAATTGACTGCCGTAAACGGCAACGCCCTGATCAGCAGCTATTTTAATATGTATAAATCCTTTTTGAAGTGCCTTTTTCAACATACTTTTTGAAAGAGGCACTTCAATTTTTTCTCCATACGTTCCCGCTTCTCTTAGTTTTTTGTCTTTCAATTGGTTGTGCCATGACAAAACGCCTCTATGATCAGCAGGGTCATCTTCCAATTTTTTTGATAAGGTTTTTACTCCGTCAATATAAATGTCAATATTACTGGGATTTTTATAGTTATCAGTCATTGGATATGCATTCGGATTAAGGTGTGGAGAAACTCTGGCCCCCAACATGTAATTTTGATCGCCCATTACTACCTTGTCTTTGTCCTTGTCTAGTAATGGTTTAGATGACAATTCAACCAAAAAGGCAGCCTTATTTACATTGTTTAATTTCAATCCTTTGATAGGAATTTGATATTCAAAAAATCCCTTTCCAGTGCCATTTACCTTTAAGCTGTCTAACACGTGCCATTTTTTAATGGACCATTCCGCGTTTAGGTAATTTGATGGTTGCACACTGTGAATGACTAGTTTTTCAGGATTTATATCGGAGGGAATGATAATAGAAAAGAAATTATGGTGATGTATTTTTCCATCAACATCCTTTAAAGTCCAATGGACACGCATCATACCTCCATAAGGCATTGCCTGTATTATTTCCGGGGATAATGGACTATTGATAAAAGGATGATGCTCTATTTTCCTGTTCCTTTTTTCTAAAACAATTTCATGACCGGCATTATCCATGCCATAAATAATGGTTTCTAATATTAAATAATCATCTTTTATTGATTTACCTGCCATGTCGGATATAAACAGAGGAATTTTTATTGTTTCGCCTGGTTTTACCGTGGCACTAATATCATTTCCAGACGATAAATAGATTGGGGAATGAAAATCTTTATCGGTCATGCCTTTTGCCAAATCAGATAATCCACTGTATTTTGGGCTTCTGTCAAATCGCCAATATCCATTCCACTCATTAATTACATCGTGATGTTCAGTATAAAGCCAGCCGGCTACTTTAGGGTATTTTCTAAAGGTATTGATCATTCGGTGGTAATCCCAACTCCAATCTACATCACCTGTACTACCATCATACCCCCAAACATTACCACATTCTGAATTAATATTAGGTTGTGAAAGCTGAGAAAATCCTTTTTCAAAATGATGACCACTTCCTGGATAAGTCTCTTTATCAATGGAGGCAAGTCTGGCTTCCCATTCCCAACCTGCCATGTATTCATGCCATGAATTGATATCGGTTTCCGTATGTCCAGCACCGCAACAAATGGAATTATCCTCAACAAGTCGAGTGGGATCCAATGATTTTGCTAAATAATACATGGAGGCTACCCAATTTTGCGTGCTTGGCAAATAGACACTTCTTGTTTTATTGGTTTCATTTTGAAGAACTTTTGTTTGCAAACCCCAGGATTCATTGAAGACAATCCAACTAAATATAGCTGGATGATTGAAATCTCGTTGAATCATTTTTCGTAAGGTATATTCAGACTCTTTCTGCATGGCAGCATCGGGTTCACCCCATGAATTTGGTAAATCAGCCATCACAAGCAGACCCAGCTTATCAGCCCAGTATAGTTTCCTGGGGACATCAATCTTTATATGTGTACGAAGTCCATTGAGACCTAAATCCTTGGTCATCTGAATTTCATTTTTCATAAATTCGTCCGATGGGAAAGTATAAAATCCGTCTGGATGATAAGACTGGTCTAAGGTTAATTGGAGATAAACAGGTTTATTGTTTAAAGAAATATAGGGGTAATTTGTTCCTGGTAAGTTAGTTACACTTATTTTTCTCATGCCAAAATAGGTGTTTACCTTGTCTCCATCGTGGGATAGATTAACCATATAAAGATAAGGATCCTCTAAATCCCATAATCGTGGATTAGGTATATTTATATCAAGAGCCCCTTTTGTAAAGCCAGGTTTTACAGATAGTATGCCATTAATAACTCCATTAGGCGTTTGAATGTCAACATTGACCTTTCTTTCTGCAGTGGAAATCTCGGAAAGATCCACTTCAACTTTGACCTTATTTACGTCTATATCGGGAATAAATTTAAATGCATCGATATAATCTTTTCCACGAGCATCGAGGTAAATAGTTTGCCAGATACCGCGGGCATTTCCATAGCCTTGTTTGCCATACAGGGTAAATAAACGTCTTTTATCATCGACTCTAATCGTGATACTATGTTCTTTTCCTGGTTTAACATAATTTGTAAGTTCGAAACTAAAAGGAGTATATCCTCCTTGATGCGTTCCAACCAGTTGATTGTCAATCCAAATACTTGATTCCCAGTCAGAGGCACCCACGGTTATAAAAATCCTTTTGTCTTTCCAATCAGGCTTTATCGTAAGGTTTTTTTGATACCAACCAATATCTGCTTTGTCAGGAACGCCGGATAAGGGCGAACCCCATGGGAAAGGTACTTTTATAGTCAGAGGAAAATGGCTTGTGTTTGAAAACCATTGGTCTTTGATGCCTGTATCGAGGGAGTCAAATCCAAATTTCCAGGAACCATTCAGATTCTCCCAATCTGTCCTCTCAAAATCAGGGCGCGGATGCTCAGGTAAAGGTATATCTTGCGCTTTGAGTACGCAAAAAGTAAGGTTTGTCAGGTAAAACAGACAAAGAAGAAAGTTTTTCATAGGGTTAATCGTTTTAGTAAATATAATAAAGTATTTTGCTAAGGCAGCATCATTTTTAGGGGTAAATTTGAATCGATGAATATTAATAAGCCAGTATTACTTATAGATGAGGGGAAATGCAGAGCAAATATCCAGCGCATGGCCTCATTATGTGCCGAAAAAAAAATGTCATTTAGACCGCATTTTAAAACACACCAATCTTTAGCGGTCGGAAAATGGTTTAAAGAGGTGGGAGTTTCAAAAATTGCAGTGTCTTCTCTTTCTATGGCAGATTATTTTTCAAAAGAATGGAATGATATTTTAGTCGCTTTTCCCACTAATGTTTTAGAGCATGAGCTCATTAATAATCTTGCTCAACGCATTCATTTGAATCTTCTGGTTGAGTCCCTGGAAACCATAAATATCCTTGCCGATGTAGTCAAATTCCCTCTTACCATTTATGTGGAAATTGATACGGGATATTATAGAACAGGTGTTTATTTTGATGACTATAATTTGATTGATAGCATATTAGAGGTGATTGAAAACTCTGATTGCCTATCATTTGGAGGATTTATTACCCATAGCGGACATTCTTATGATTGTTTAGGAAAGGAGGAGGTCCTGAGTTTACATCATCTCAATAAAAGTCGCTTTTTGCAAGTTAAAAACAGGTATATCACTGATTATCCAAATCTTATAATTTCTTATGGAGATACCCCCACTACTTCCATTGCCGATGATTTTGATGGATTGGATGAATTAAGACCAGGAAATTTTGTGTGTTACGATGTTACCCAAGTGCAAATAGGTTCTTGTGATTTCAACCAAATTGCAGTGGTTCTCGCTTGTCCTATAGTATCAATACACAAAGAAAGAGGTGAAATGATTATTTATGGAGGCTCTGTACATTTGTCGAAAGATTCTTTGAAATGGCAAGATAAAGGCGTTATTTATGGATTACTAGCCGAAAAAACAGCGGAGGGTTGGGGCGAACCTATAGAAAATGCCCATGTTTACTCATTGTCTCAGGAACATGGCAAAATAAAAATGAATGAAAGTGAATTATTAAAATATAAAGTGGGGCAAATTATTTATATTTATCCAATTCACTCGTGTTTAGTGATTAGTTCTATGAGAGGTTTTACAAAGTTAAATGGTGAAATATTGGATGTTTATCGTGGTCTATAAAAAATTAAATGAATATGTTAACGCAACTTACCCATTTTTATGATCGTATTTTTCGACTAAATCCTGAAAGGAGAGTTGAAAAGATAACGTTATATTTTGCTATCCTTGGCTTTATATTTCATTTGTTATATATTTTTGCCATAAATAATTTTGAGCAAATCAGCTATTTATCTTCTGGTAAAAGTGAGAGTTATCTGGCCGCAATTTATACTCCTTTCAGTATTTTACTATTTTACGAAGTTTTTCTATTAGTCATTATTATACCAAACTCGACCTCTGCCTTTGTTGGAAAGCAGTTTGAAATTATATCTTTAATAACATTAAGAAGTTTTTTTCATGACATTGCCGAGGTGGATCCTTTTGCTCAAATTGAATACAACAATCCACTATTTTTAAAAATTGGATTAGATTTAGGAGCGGCTTTGATTATGTTCGGGTTAACGATTAGTTATTACTTTTTTTACCACAGTACCTCTACTACTGATACCTCTTTTGAAAAAGAAAGATTTATTCAAGTCAAAAAAATGGTTGCCTTTATCATGATGATTTTGTTACTGGGAATGAGTTTTTTAAGTATAGGTCATTGGTTTACAGATATTTATAATCTGTTAAATGCGGGGGTAAAAACGCCTCATCCCGATACCTTTTTCTACGCCGACTTTTTCAATGTCATGATATTTGCCGATGTATTTTTACTCATATTCTCTTTGTTGTACAAAGCATCCTTTGAATTATTATTTAGAAATGCTTGTTTTGTTATCACCACCATATTGCTCAGGTATTCTTTACATACAGAAAAACCGGTCGCCTATTTGATCATATTATCTGCCTTTATATTTTCTATTACCGCTCAAATATTATTTCAGTTTGCCGTGAAAAATAAAGCATCATCAAAAGGTTGATTACAAATGTTTTATGCGTCCTGTATATTTTTCATATAGATCGTCATTTGAAAATCCATCTATATTTTGACTGTGGTAAATAGGTAGTTTTATTCCTTTTGCGTCGGCTATTTTCATTGCTTCAGTAGCTACCAGATTAATCAGAAAAACACCAGATAGGGTAGAGGCAGCTCCCGTTAAGTTTCCACCTATTTTTAATAATCCATCTCCTGAAGGAACGCGGTTATCTAGTACTACATCGGCTATTTCGTATAATTTCTTTCCTGACGGATGCCTGGAAGGATATTGTTTTGATTGTTCTATGGAGGTGATGGCAATCGTTTTAATACCCATTTCTTTTGCTATCATTGCCATTTCTACAGGCATGGCATTCCGTCCTGAATTGGAAATGATCATCATGATATCATTTTGTGAAATGTTATGCTGATCGTAAATAATTTTTGATAAACCCGATATTCTTTCTATTTCTGCACTCCTTCTTGAACCTTCAGAGGTGAGAACCATACTGTCTAACATTGCATTCACATTGGCTAAACCTCCTGCTCTGACAAAGAGTTCCAGACCAATCATGTGGGAATGACCGGTGCCAAAAGTGTGTATAATATGATCATTAATTATACAGGCTGCTACATATTCAGCAGCCTGCATAATGGTATTTTCTTGATTTAAAACAATATCGTTTAATTGCTGAATCGCTTTTTCCTGGTATTCGAACATTTTCATTACAGTTTGATGAATACTTTATTTTTAAATAAGAAATAAAGTGGAATATAGATAATGCCTACATAAATGAGGGCATATAAAAAGGATGATAATTGAAGGGCTATACCAACGGAGGAAGCTAAAGCCATAAATTGACCATTCAAGCCTTTGGCAATGATGGCGTCATTATAAAAAATAACAGTTAATACGCCGGATAGAACGTAAGCTGTTATGGCATTCGTTCCAAAAACTCTGCTGGTAAAAATCCATTTAGTATTTCCTTTGAAATCTATAAGATAGATTAACGACGCCAGAAAAAGGGTAGCAAATCCCCCCATTAAACAAGTATACGAACTGCTCCATATATTTTTATTGATAGGGAAAAACCATTGCCATAAATCTCCCAAGGCAATGAGAATAAAACCCATATAAAACAATGAGAGTAGTTTTTGCTTAATTTCTTGTTGATGAAATATGATATGGCCGGCAATAAGGCCAAAAACACCGGTGACAATGGCAGGCAGGGTACTTAATATTCCTTCCGGATCCCATGTTTTTTGCCACATTCTACCTGGAAGAAACATTTTGTCAATATAATGAGCCCAGTTTTTTTCCGGTACACTTAAATCTGGAAATCCTATGCCTGGAACGGGAACATATGCCATCAAAATCCAATAACCAACGAGCACCACAGCGGCAAATCGAAGGTGAAATTTATGGTCTGTGTAAAGGAATAAAAGGGCGCTGCCAAGAAAAACAAGGGCAATACGTTGTAAAACCCCGGCCCATCTAATATCTGTAAAATCAAAAGATGGAAATAACCATAAGAAAATGCCCAGAGCAAATATTTTAAGAGCACGAACGAAAACTTTTGACAACATTCCTTTCTTTGCCTCTCCATTATCTAATTTGGGTTGATAAGCCAGTGCTATAGAAACCCCAACGATAAAAAGAAAAAAGGGATACACATAATCTGTTGGCGTCAAACCATTCCATTCAGCATGAAGGAGCGGAGGGAAAACATGTTCCCACGAACCAGGATCATTTACAATGATCATCGCAATTAGGGTAATACCCCGCATGACATCTACCGCAAGATATCTTTGTTTCTCAGTATTCATCATAGTTTTTTGATTTTACCAGGTATTCGCTTTCAAAACCACTTCTTCCAACAGAATTGAAAACTTTAGCCCTTATTTTTCTTGATTTTGTTTTTAATGGTCCGGTATATTTTTCTGATGTTGCTTTAGGTTCTGAACCATCCAGGGTGTAGCGAATATCCATTCCCGGATAAACACTGTTCAAAAACAGGGAATCTCCTTTTTGTAAAATGCCAGGAGCGGGTATTCTGTAGTGGATGGGTTGTTCACCTTTATCCATTCTTTTGAATTCCTTTTCAGTTACTCTATGAATAAACTGATTAAAATCTGCGGATAATTTCTCATCTCTTTCTGCCTCACTTTTCAAATTACTCCAAGCTGGCATACCAACCCATGCTCTGTGAGCTAATCCCAAAAGTTTAGGCATGTAATAAAATTCAAGCATTTTTGCCCCTTTAATTGTTTCACCCCAAAGTTGCCCCTGAACACCTAAAATATTAGATTTCCCTTCCTCAGTTAATCGAACCATTCCTTTAAAATCATTTTCAACATCAAATGTATTTCCCATATCATCATGACGGGTGGAATAGAAAAGATTTTCGGGTAACATAGCAAAAGCATCTCTTTCATTAACAAAGCCAGCCCAATACAAGCCAGGTTCTCTAGGGTCATTGGAATAGGCTAAATCGAAATAAGTATTGGTAACAGGACAAAGAACTATTTTATAACCCGCATTGGCTACTTTATACCCTAAATCCTGTTGCCCCCATAAATTATTCCAAATATAGGGAATGACCTTTTTTTGAGCAAAAGAAGTGTTAATGGTGTGTTTATTTTCCTGATTATAAAACATAACAATTTCTTCCCAGCCCCCCACTTCTATGTTTCTTTTTTCAAAAAGGGGTAATAATCTGGAAAATAAATCTGCCTGAAGATTTCTGGTATTCATAATGCCAGGATTTTCCGACATATACTTTTTGCACATCGGCGATCCCTTCCAGGCTTCAGCTGGAACCTCATCGCCCCCTGAGTGAAAAGTATGAAGAGGAATACCTGCCTCTTTGTACATGCGCATAAATTCGTCTAAAACAACCTCATAAAATGCAATAACGGAGGGACGGCAGGCGCAAACAATATTGTCGGTATAATATTGAGCAGATCGGTATTTCGATACGTCTGCTGGGTCTATGAGTCTATATTTTTCGGCTTCCTTCTGATTTCCCTGTTTCATGAATTTCTCATACCTGTTTTCCATAGCCATAATGGCAGCTCTCGCATGACCGGGAAAATTTACTTCAGGTATAATTTCAATATGTCTTTCGGCGGCATAAAGAAGAATTTCCTTGAAATCGTCTTGGGAATAATACCCATTTCCAAATGAATTTTTGTCGTCCGGTGATGGCCCCGAACCATACCCAGGTTGTAAATAATCTGTTTTATTGAAAGGATGACCTCTCCTGGCACCTACTTTGGTTAATTCGGGAAAGGCCTTAATTTCAATTCTCCAGCCTTCATCCTCCGTTAAATATAAAAGTAATTTGTTTAATTTATAGTTTGCCATTTGATCCAATAATCTGAATAGTGTTTCTTTTGACTGGAAATTTCTGGCAACATCGATATGTATTCCCCGGTAAGGATAAGCAGGCTTATCTTCTAATTGATATCCTTCTATTTTATTGTTTTCCTCATCTGTCAATGCTAATAAACTGGTAATACCGTAAAAAAGACCTGCATTTTGCGAAGCGGAAATAAGAATTTTTTCTTTGCTTATATTAAGTTTATAGGCCTCATTTCCAGCTATTGATGCATCATCCTGTAATTGGATATTAGCTTCAGAGGCATCACTTACCCTGTTTAGTTTACCTGGCCATACTTTCGTCAGATAGTCATATTCCTTTTGAAATTTTGATGAATAAAAGACAGATAAATTTGGTTTGATTAAAAAAGAGTCTTTTGTAGATTGGATTTTTACAGGCGATGGAATGAGAGGTAATTTATTTTCCGGTGACAAACGGGTTAATTTTTCCCCTTCTGTATATAAATAGGTGGTTGAAGGGACTGGTTCAGCATCATTTGTACCTCTTTTTATTTGATCTCCGGTTAAAAAGGGTTCAATAGTAACCGAGGTGATTACCTTGGTTTTTGATTGTTCGTCCACGATATATAAACCCATGGGAGCGTCGGTTTCCTTTATAGCAAATCCGTCAAACTCAATAGCAATGTTCATTTTTTCACCTTTCGCCAGCTTAAAGCCCGCTAAAGGTTTCATTTCGTAAAAATCACCATTAATCCACCGAATATCCACTGGTTTCAAAGAATCTTTATAGAGGATACTTCTTGGCGCCTG
>JAIYCH010000127.1 GCA_027488135.1 Saprospiraceae bacterium
TGGATTGCATCCACCTCTTACGGGGCTGACCCAATGCTTTCCTTTGGATTTTTAGCCGTCATGATCCTTAATTTTGTTGCTTTTCAATTTGGAAAAGGCATTCCATCCCGATTACTTTCTGTTTTTGCGCTCATGAATATCATTCTATTGGTGGTAACCATGAATACGCAAGGTCAATTAGCTCTTTGGTCTATTTTAGGTGTTGGTCTTTTTAATTCCATCATGTGGTCAAATATTTTCACCCTGGCTATTGAAAAATTAGGCGCTTATACAAGTGTCGGTTCTTCTGTTTTGATAATGATGATTGCAGGGGGAGCCATAATTCCACCATTACAAGGTTTATTTGCTGATATTCCCAGTGTTGGGGTAAAGTATTCTTTCCTTATTCCGGCCATCGCTTATGCATACCTGGTTTTTTATGGTATAAGAATGAGGAAACTAGGGGAGAATTAAGGTTTAGCTACTGAAGGGTCGTTATATTTCTGTTAATGGAAACTTAATACTTGAATTTTTCGTTTTGCTTTATTATATTTGCCACCATTATGAAAAAAACAAGGGAAGTTCAGGTTATTTTTCCATGTCGCGTCCGCAACTTGCCGCGCCCCTAAGGGCGTATTATATTAACTTCCACCCCAGGCAGTGTATTTCTGCCCATTCCCTAACCAGGTTATTATTACTATTTTTTATAAAACTTAATCTCCTCACATGGATTTAAAGGTTTTAGTGTCTTCGGCAGAACATGTGCAATACGCAGAAAATGTTTGTCTCTTAATAGCGGAATCAGCAAAAGCAAGAGGAACAGGTATTGCAGCTCGTAAACCAGAATATATTCGCGCCAAAATGGAAGCGGGTAATGCAGTGGTCGCTTTTGATGGTGACGTGCTGGTAGGTTTTTGTTATGTGGAGGTTTGGAGTCATAATCGGTATGTTGTTAATTCCGGCCTTGTAGTACATCCTGATTATAGAAAATCGGGACTTGCCAGAGAAATCAAACGCAAAGTTTTCAATCTTGCCAGAGATAAATTCCCCGAAGCTAAAGTCTTTGGGATTACAACAAGCCTGGCAGTAATGAAAATTAATACGGAATTGGGCTATAAACCCGTTACTTTTTCAGAACTCACTCAGGATGATGCGTTTTGGGCTGGTTGTAAAAGTTGTCCAAATTATGATATTCTGGAAAGAAATGAGAGAAGAATGTGCTTGTGTACCGCTATGTTAGCGCCCTCAAAGGTGGAAGAAGAGCAAATGACGCACAATTTAACACATCTAATCGTCGAAAGTAAATGAGTAAAAAAAAGGTTGTTTTAGCCTACAGTGGTGGTTTGGATACTTCTTTCTGTATTCCATGGCTAACAAGAGAAAATAATTGTGAGGTACATGCCATTACAGTCAATACCGGCGGATTTACCCCCGAGGATGTTTCTCGCTTAGAAGATAGAGCTTTTCAGCTGGGGGCAGCTTCGTTTAAAATAGTAGATGCTCAGCAAGATTTTTATTCTCAATGTATTCGATATCTTATTTTTGGCAATGTATTGAGAAATAATACTTATCCGCTGTCAGTAAGTGCTGAAAGAATGTTTCAAGCCATTGAAACAGCTAAATATGCCACTGAAATTAATGCTCAGGCGGTCGCCCATGGTTCAACAGGCGCTGGAAATGATCAGGTGCGCTTCGATATTGCCTTTCAAATTCTGGGTCATGATCTTGAAATCATTACCCCCATCAGAGATATGAAATTGGCAAGGCAAACCGAAATAGATAAGTTATTGGCCTGGGGTTTTAATTGGAATTGGGAAAAAGCAAAATATTCCGTTAATAAAGGTCTTTGGGGTACCAGTGTCGGTGGGGTGGAAACCCTAACCTCTCATAAAGGATTACCCGAGGAGGCTTATCCCTCTCCGCTTACCGCTTCTAATCCTGTTTCTGTGTCATTGCAATTTGCTAAAGGTGAATTGGTTGGCGTCGATGGTAAGGTTTTTGACGCTCCCCTCGAAGCTATCCATGCCCTGCAAACCATCGCAGAACCTTTTGCTATCGGAAGAGATATTCACGTTGGTGATACCATAATTGGTATAAAAGGTCGTGTTGGCTTTGAAGCTGCCGCTCCGATGATAATTTTGAAAAGTCATCACCTGCTGGAAAAACATACCCTCACCAAATGGCAGCAATATTGGAAGGAACAATTGGCTAATTGGTATGGAATGCTCCTACATGAAGGTCAGTTTTTAGATCCTGTTATGAGAAATATTGAACACTTCCTCGAAGATACTCAGGCGCATGTTTCCGGTACCGTAACCCTTACTCTTTACCCTTATCGTTTTGTACTCGAAGGCATTCATTCCGATTTTGATCTTATGAACCCTGAATTTGGACACTATGGCGAAATGAATAAAGGTTGGTCCGGCGAAGATGTAAAGGGCTTTACCAAAATTGCTGGAAATCAATCCAGAATTTTTTTCGAGGTGCTCTCAAAACAACAAAAGCCTTCTTAAACTATGATTAACGTTGGAATTATAGGTGGGGGAGGCTATACGGGAGGTGAACTCTTGCGATTGCTATCTTTTCACCCAAAAGTAAATATAGCTTTCCTTCAAAGTAATTCCCAGGCAGGTAAATCCGTCGCTTCGGTTCATGATGATCTCTTTCAACTGAAAGACCTGTATTTTTTATCCAGTCCTCCGCTTTTGGCCGATGTTATTTTCTTATGTATGGGGCATGGCAAATCGTCCATCTTTATGCAGGAAAATGTGATTCCCAATGGCGTAAAATGTATCGATTTGGGAAATGATTTTCGATTGGATGCATCTTTTATTTATGGTTTGCCAGAGCTGAATCATGAACATATTAAAAAGGCTGACAGAATCGCTAATCCTGGTTGCTTTGCCTCCGCTATTCAACTCGCTTTATTGCCTTTTGCTGAAAATCACCTGCTGAATAGTGCTATTCATATTCATGCCATTACTGGCTCAACCGGTGCAGGTCAGGCGCTAAGTGATACCACCCATTTTAGTTGGCGTTCTTCAAATATTTCTGTTTATAAGGCTTTCGATCATCAGCATATTCCTGAAATTTTAAGGAGCATCAAGCAATTACAACCCGATTTTAATCAGGATGTACATTTCATTCCCATGAGAGGTGATTTTACCAGAGGTATATTCGCCTCCATTTATTTCGAATCAGATTTGTCTCAGGCAGATGTAGATGGTTTATTCTCCGCTTATTATAAAAACCATCTTTTCACGAAGGTTACAGACCTTAATCCTCACCTTAAAATGGTCGTTAACACCAATCATTGTGTTGTCCAGGTTAAAAAACAAGGTAAATGTGTTCACATTATCTCCGTTCTTGATAATTTACTCAAAGGTGCCTCCGGTCAGGCAGTGCAAAATATGAATCTTATGTTCGGTTATCCTGAAAATGAAGGACTGAATCTTAAATCTACCGCCTTTTAAATCTTTTAATTTTTTGATATGAAATTATTCGATGTTTATCCTCTCTATGATATTTGCCCGGTAAAAGGTCTTGGATCTTATGTTTGGGATGACAAAGGGACAAAATATCTCGATTTCTATGGCGGTCATGCCGTCATTTCTATCGGCCATTCCCATCCTCACTATATATCTAAAATTGCCGAACAGCTCAATGCCATTGCTTTTTATTCGAATTCTATCCAAAATCCTTTGCAAAATGAGTTGGCTGAGCTCCTGGGCGAAATAAGTGGCTGCCACGATTATCATCTGTTTCTATGTAATTCTGGCGCCGAGGCAAATGAAAATGCCCTGAAAATGGCTTCTTTCGAAAATGGAAGAAAAAAAATTATCGCTTTTAAAAAGGCCTTTCATGGAAGAACATCGGCCGCCGTTAATGTAACAGATAGTAAAGGTATTCAGGCACCTATAAATAGTACCTTTGAGGTGGTTTATCTGCCGTTAAATGATTTTGATGCGCTCGATAATGCCTTTATTGATGCTGATATCGCTGCTGTTATTATTGAGGGTATTCAAGGAATTGGCGGTATTCATATTCCTGACGTCGCCTTCTTACAAAAAATATCATCGCTTTGCCAGGCTTCAAATACTATATTGATCCTCGATGAAATACAATCGGGTTATGGTAGAAGTGGTTCTTTCTTTGCTTTCCAAAAATCAGGGATTCAACCCGATATCATAAGTATGGCAAAAGGTATGGGAAATGGTTTTCCTATCGGAGGTATATTGTTACATCCCCGGTTTAAAGCAAAACATGGACTTTTAGGCACAACTTTTGGTGGAAGTCACCTGGCTTGCGCCGCAGGAATTGCCGTACTGGAGGTTATTCGCGATGAAAAATTAATGGAAAATGCAGCCGTTTCCGGCCAGTTATTATTAAACGAATTGAAAAATAGTGCCCTGCCCGGTGTTATCGACGTAAGAGGGAATGGCCTTATGATTGGTATAGAATTCGATTATAATACCGCCGCGCTAAGAAAGAAATTACTGATGGAAAATCATATTTTTACAGGATCTTCCTCTGACCCCAATACCATTAGACTCCTTCCTTCTTTGTCCGTTGGCGAGCGTGAAATAGATCAATTATTAGAAGGATTTAAATCTGTTTTATATTCTACCCCTCAATCTGTTCCCGTATGAAGTCATTTATAGCCGCACCGGAGGCAAACGAAATCATTCGATTATTAGCTTTGGCAAAAGATATCAAGAAATCACCAATAAATTATAGAGATTTCGGAGCCAATAAAACATTGGTCCTCCTTTTTTTTAATCCCAGCCTTAGAACAAGGCTTAGTACAGAAAAGGCTGGCCTCAACCTCGGCATGCAGGTGATTAGCATGAATGCCGACAATGGATGGAAAATTGAATTTGAAGACGGTGCCATCATGAATGGAGATACCGCAGAACATGTGAAGGAGGCCGCTGCGGTAGTAAGTCAGTACGCATCTGTCATTGGCATTCGAAGTTTTCCAACTTTAATCAACAGCGAAAAAGATTATCAGGAGGAGGTCATTTCTGCCTTTGTAAAATATGCGTCGGTGCCTGTGGTTAGTTTAGAATCAGCTACCCGTCATCCCCTTCAATCTTTTGCGGATTTGCTTACGATAGAGGAGTTTAAACAGAAAGACAGACCTAAGGTAGTCCTTTCTTGGGCACCTCATCCCCGCGCTTTGCCGCAGGCTGTTCCCAATTCTTTTGTGGAATGGATGAGACCCGCAAACGTCGATTTAGTGGTCACCCATCCGGAAGGATATCATCTTTCACCCGATTTTATGGGCGATGCCTTCGTTACGACCAATCAAAATGAGGCCTTCGATGGTGCCGACTTTGTATATGCGAAAAACTGGTCCTCCTTTGAAAACTATGGCGCTATTCTGTCAAAAGATCCTTCCTGGACCATCACTGCCGAAAAAATGGCGCTCACTTCTAAGGCAAAATTTATGCACTGCCTTCCCGTTAGAAGAAATGTTATCGTCGCCGATGAAGTTATCGATGGCCCCGATGCCATCGTAATCGCTCAGGCAAATAATAGAACCTGGGCAGCTCAAGCCGTTTTGCACGATTTATTAACGACTTAAAATTTTCCAGATGAAGGAATGTCTTCATATTCTCAAAATCGGGGGAAATGTAATGGGCGATGAAGATACCTTGTCTTCGGTCTTAATCGCATTTTCAAAAAAAGAAGGAAAAAAAATAATCGTTCATGGGGGTGGTAAAAAAGCAACTACCTTGGCTGAAAAATTAGGCGTTGCCTCGGTCTTTGTTGAAGGAAGAAGAATAACTGATGATCAATCACTTGAAATTGCTGTGATGGTTTATGCCGGTTGGTATAATAAAAAAATAGTAGCTCAATGCCATTCGCTGGGTATGTCTGCATTAGGTTTGTCCGGTGCGGATGTGAACGCCATTCTTTCAGAAAAACGACCCGTTCATCAAGTGGATTACGGTTGGGTAGGGGATCCTAAAAAAGTGAATGTCTCTACTTTAAATCATTTTTTAAAGGAGGATCTGACCTTGATTTTTTGTGCTGTCACACACGATGGACATGGACAATTACTTAATACAAATGCCGATACCATTGCTTCAACGCTGGCTACTTCTTTCGCTCCATTTTATGAGGTAAATCTGACTTATTGCCTTGAATTACCTGGGGTGCTAAGAAATATTTCAAACCTTCAGTCAGTCATTCCTTCCCTTGATTTCATAGCTTTTCAAGAAGGACGTGAACAAGGGTATTTCCATTCTGGAATGATTCCAAAATTGGAAAATGCTTTTAATGCCATTGAAAATGGAGTGACAAAAGTCGTTATTTGCGGTCCTGATTCTTTTCTTACCAACGGCGGTACTCATATTTGTAAATAATGAATAGCTCCAAAGCTGAATTGCTTGAAAATGCCGTTAAATGGTTGTCTGAAATCATTCAAATTCCCTCCTTTTCGAAAGAAGAAGATCTTACCGCACAGTGGTTTTTTGATTGCCTTGAAATTCAGGGAGCAATGCCATCTCGTTCCGGAAATAATGTTTGGGCTATTTCCGCGGTTTGGGACCCAAATAAACCTACGTTGCTACTTAATTCTCATCATGACACAGTTAAACCTGTGTCAGGCTGGACTTATTCTCCTTTCGAAGCCACGAGGGTAGATGACAAGATTTTTGGATTGGGTAGTAATGATGCAGGAGCTTCCCTGATATGCCTGCTTTGCACTTTCCTTCAGTTGAGGACTTCAGAACATTTAGAGGTTAACCTCGTTTTTGCCGCGTCGGCGGAAGAAGAAATTTCAGGGAGTGGGGGTATTGCCTCTATTTTACCGCTTTTACCACCCATTGATATGGCTATCGTAGGGGAACCCACCACCATGCAGCTGGCCGTTGCCGAAAAAGGCCTTATGGTGGTCGATGCAGTCTCAAAAGGAATATCTGGACATGCAGCAAGAAATGAAGGGGTAAATGCCATTTATGAAGCCATGAAGGATATTGCTTCTATTCATTCTTTCGTTTTCCCGAAAATTTCTGCTTTTTTAGGCCCCGTCAAAATGACTGTTACTCAGATAAATGCGGGTACGCAACATAATGTGGTTCCTGACCAATGTTCTTTTGTCATAGATGTTCGAACCAACGAACTTTATACAAATGAAGAAGTATTTGAAATACTCAAACAAAAAGTGAAAGCAGATTTGAAGGCACGTTCTTTCAGACTAAAATCGTCAGGCATCTCCTTAGATCATCCTTTGGTTTTGTCCGGGCTCCATTTGAAATTAACTCCTTTTGGATCACCAACCCTTTCTGATCAGGCTTTGATGCCGTTTCCGTCTTTAAAACTAGGCGTAGGTGATTCAGCCCGATCTCATACGGCCGATGAGTTTATAAAAATAAATGAAATAGAGAATGGCCTCTCTCTTTATCATGCCATTATTACCGGCATTCATATACCTAAAAACTGAAGGATGAAACTTTGGGAAAAAGACTTCTTAGTTCAACCGCAAATTGATGCCTTTACCGTAGGAAAGGATAGAGAAATGGATCTGCTTTTGGCAAAATATGACGTTCTTGGCTCTTTAGCCCATATCCAGATGCTAGAATCGATTCAACTGATTTCAAAAAATGAATTGGATGTACTCTCCGTAGCTTTGAAAAATATTTATCAGGATATTGAGAAGGGTCTCTTCAAAATGGAGGATGACGTGGAGGATGTCCATTCTCAAATTGAGCTGTTGCTCACTAAATCCTTGGGCGATATTGGAAAAAAAATACATAGCGGAAGATCAAGAAACGATCAGGTGCTGGTAGATTTAAGACTTTTCTTTCGCGCCGAATTACAGGAAATGGTTCGACTCATGGAACTCGTTTTTCATGGGTTTCAAGAACAAAGCGAAGAGCATAAGGATGTTCTGATGCCCGGTTATACCCATTTTCAGGTAGCTATGGTCTCTTCTTTCGGCCTTTGGTTTGGCGCTTACGCAGAATCCTTAATCGAAGATTTGGCACTACTGGAAAGTGTTTTTAATATCGTAAACCATAATCCATTAGGTTCTGCTGCAGGATATGGTTCTTCCTTTCCCCTAAACAGGAAAATGACAACGGAATTGCTGGGCTTTGAAGACCTTAGCTATAATGTAATTCACGCACAAATGGGTAGAGGTAAATCGGAATTATTTATCGCTTTTGCCCTGGCTTCTCTCGCTACTACCTTAGGTAAATTTTCAATGGATGTCGTGCTTTATTCCAGCCAAAATTACCATTTTCTTACCCTCCCCAATGAATATACTACAGGCTCAAGTATTATGCCGCACAAAAAAAATCCGGATGTATTTGAATTATTAAGAGGTAAATGTAATCTTTTGCAGGCACTGCCAGGTCAAGTTAGCCTGTTAATCAATAATCTTCCCGCTGGCTATCACCGGGATTTTCAATTATTAAAGGAGGTTATTTTCCCAGCCATTCATAACATGAAAGAATGCTTGGAAATGATTGCTTTTGTATTGCCACAACTAAAAATTCACAATAACCTGCTGGATGATCCTAAATATGCTTATCTATTTACGGTTGAAAAAGTTAATGAGCTCGTTTTAGAGGGTATTCCATTTAGAGATGCCTATAAACAGGTGGGTGAAATGGTGGAGAAAAATGAGTTTGTGCCAGGTAATAAAATTTCTCATGTCCATGAAGGTTCTATTGGACAACTCTGTAATAAGGAGATTTTTCAAAAATGGAAGAGGATTAAGGATAGATTTCCATTTGGTAAAATCGAAGAAAAATATAGCGTTCTGACACTTATTCGCTAACTTTTAAACCAACACTCATTATGCAAAAATCATGGACTGAAAAACTAAATGTGAAGAAGGAACCTAAAGTGGTGAAGCTTCAGGAAGCATTTTCTGATATTCCCGCCGATAGCCTGATGTTGGTCGCTACGCCTAAATTGGTGGACGATTATATGCAACAGGTGCCTAAAGGACATTTTGTGGACATGAAAACGCTGCGAAAAGACCTGGCATCTGATTTCCATGCCGATAATTCATGTCCATTAAGTACCGCAATCTTCGTTAGAATAGCTGCAGAAGCTGCGTTCGAACAATATAAATCTGGAAAGAAGCTTTCAGAAATTACGCCTTTCTGGAGGGTAATCGCTCCAGGATCCAAAATGGCAGCCAGGTTAACTTTTGGTGAAGATTTTTTGAAAGAACAAATAAATGCTGAAATGGCTTAACTATGATTCCTTTAGGTTGGAATTTTAAATTAACTGAATGATTGCCATTTATATTCATGTCCCTTTTTGCAAACAGGCTTGCCATTATTGCAATTTTCATTTTTCAACCAATCAGTCCGGGAAACCTCTCTTTGTTAAGGCGCTCCTGAAGGAAATGACCTTAAGGAAGGACGAGTTTCAGAACCAACCCGTCGCATCCATTTATTTCGGTGGGGGAACGCCTTCCTTATTGAATAAATCTGAGTTAGAGGAAATATTTGTCCACCTCAATACTCTTTTTGATATTTCTCCCACGGCAGAAATTACCCTGGAAGCTAATCCAGATGATATCAATACCAGTTTATTACAGGTGTGGAAAAATTTATCTATTAATAGAATCAGTCTGGGTATTCAGTCTTTTCAAGCGCATGCGCTTACCTGGATGAATAGGGCGCATAATAATCAGGATGCTTTAAATGCTTTGAGTTTGATTGCAGAAGCAGGTTTTGATAATATGACGGCTGACCTTATTTATGGTGTGCCAGGTGTTTCGGACGATCAATGGATAAGTGATATTCATGCATTGACAGATCGAAAAATTCCGCATATTTCTGCCTATTGTCTGACCGTGGAAGACCAGACGGCACTCGCTCATTTTGTAAAAAAAGGAACCTCTCCTCCTGTTCAGGAAGAACAGGCCAATAGACAGTTTGACCTGTTGATTAAAATATTAACAGAAAAAGGGTATCAACATTACGAAATTTCAAACTTTGCATTGCCTGGTATGGAGGCTAACCACAATAGTTCCTATTGGTTAGGCCGTCACTATATGGGCTTTGGGCCTTCAGCTCACTCGTATAATGGAAGCTCCAGGTATTGGAATGTGGCAAATAATAAAAAATATACCGAGGCATTGAATGCGGGAATCCTGCCTCCGGGGGAAGTAGAATTTCTGTCGGAAACACAAAAATTTAATGAATATATCCTGACAAGGCTCAGAACGCATTGGGGGGTTAACCCGGACGACATGTCCGAGCCATTCAAATCTACTTTTTTAGAGGAAGTAAAAGAATTTATCCCTGATATGATTTTTGAATCAGACGGAACCTATTTCTTAACAACGCAAGGGAAAATGTGGGCCGATCATATATCCAGCCAATTATTTGCTTCTGAAGCATAGAGAAGCCAGATAGCTGATTTGCTTACCTGGCTTCCTTTACATTATTTTTTCTCGAAGGCTGCGGAAACTATGATTTCCTGTTCCTCGTCATGCCTTTTCTTAAATCCTGTGGCAGGTGATGCCGCACTTCTTCTTGATATCAAGCGGAAAGAGATATCAGGTAAAGAGAAGGAGACGTGTCTCCACGCTCCCATGTTGACAGGTTCCTCCTGAACCCAGCAAATTTCTTTGGCTCCGGTATATTTTTTCTCCAAAAGTTCGCGAATCTGTTTTTCAGGGAGAGGGTAGAGCTGCTCCAATCGGATAATAGCTATGTCGTCTCTTTTTTCTTCTTTCTTCCTTGCAGACAGATCGTAGTAAATTTTCCCAGAACAAAATAATACCCTAAATACCTTTTTACCATTTTTTGTGGAGATTTCAGGGTCATCAATCAATTCTTTGAACTTCGTTGCGCCTACAAAATCTTTGAGTGGAGAAACACATTCAGGATGCCTTAGCATCGATTTTGGAGACATAACCACTAAAGGTTTACGGAAAGGAAAAGCTAATTGTCTTCTAAGTAAGTGGAAAAAATTGGCAGGTTGAGTTACATTGGCAATAATCCAATTCATCTCAGCACAGTTTTGAAGAAAACGCTCTAATCTCGCACTGGAATGCTCAGGACCTTGTCCTTCATAACCATGGGGTAATAAAAGTACGAGGCCACTTTGCCTGTTCCATTTACTCTCGGCAGACATAATATATTGATCAATAATAGTTTGTGCACCATTATAAAAATCACCAAATTGTGCTTCCCAGATGTTTAACGCATGAGGTGTTGCCAAAGAAAAGCCATATTCGAAGCCTAAAACAGCAAATTCTGACAACAATGAATTGAAAATTCTGAAAGTGCCCTGTTCGTTTGATATCTTACTAAGCCTGTTGTACTGAGCATTCGTCTCGGAGTCAAAAAGAACGGCGTGTCTATGGGAAAAAGTACCCCTTTTCACATCCTGCCCACTCATTCTAACATCCTTTCCTTCATTAAGGATCGAGGCGTATGCAAGTAATTCACCAATAGACCAGTCCAATTTATCTGCATCAACCAACTTGATTTTATCCTCTATGAGACGCTTCATTTTAGGTAGCGGCTTAAAGGAAGAGGGAATCTCATGCATTTTGTCCAAAAGATCCTGGAGAACACTTTTATCAAGACCGGTTACTGGGGTATTTTCGAAATTAGCATACGTAGAGCGAATCATTTCTTTCCAGGCTTGCTCAGGCTCTTGCATAATGTAAGGCAGATTGTGTTCTTTGACCTCATTGAGCCTTTCTTGCAGCATATTCCAAAAGTCCGCTTCTAATTCATCAGCAATCTTTTTCTCCAATTCACCTCGCTCTACCAATCTTTTTAAATAAATTTCCCGGGGATTTGGATGATTATTTATGATGGAATACATGTCGGGTTGGGTAAATTTAGGGTCGTCCCCTTCATTGTGCCCGTGTCGGCGATAACAAACCATGTCTATGAAAACATCTTCGTGAAAAGTATGCCGATATTCCGTGGCCAGTTCTGCTGCAAAGACAATAGCTTCAGGATCGTCACCATTTACGTGAAATACAGGTGCACCAATAGCATTAGCAGCAGACGTACAATAAGTGGAGGAGCGCGCCTCTTCCCAGTCGGTGGTAAATCCAACCTGGTTATTTATAACGAAATGTAGTGTTCCTCCTGTGTAGTAACCGGGAAGTTTACTCATTTGAACGGTTTCATAAACAACGCCCTGTCCGGCCACAGCAGCGTCACCATGAATCAGCAATGGCAATATACAATCGTAATTTTCTTTGTAAAGTACATTGGCCTTCGCCCTTGCAAAACCTTCAACCACAGGGTTTACCGATTCTAAATGCGATGGATTCGGCGCTAATTCAAGGTGAACGGTAATGCCATCTGGTGTTTTTACCTGAGAGGAATATCCTAAATGATATTTTACATCACCATCACCAAAACTTTGATCAGGAATAGCAATACCCTCAAATTCATTGAAAATATGGGTGTAAGTTTTACCTAAAATATTGGCAAGTACATTTAATCTTCCTCTATGTGCCATACCCATGATGACCTCCTTGGTGCCGTGAGAGGCCGAATAGTTAATGATGGCATCTAAAGCGGCAATCGTGGCTTCACCTCCTTCCAGGGAAAAACGCTTCTGCCCGATATATTTGGTGTGAAGAAATTTTTCAAAAATGACAGCGCCATTCAATTTTTCTAATATCCTTTTCTTTTTTTCAATGGACAGTCCATATTGGTTTTCAGGACGGTGGTTTTCAATCCTATCCCTTAACCACCTACGTTTGTCCCGGTCCTGAATATGCTGGAACTCAAAACCAATATGACCACAGTAAATTCTATTTAAGTGAGCTATAATTTCAGATAAAGTAGCCTGAGCGGGCAATCCACATTCTGTTCCCGCTGCAAAGGAAGTAGAAAGATCACTTTCTGATAAATTGAAATCCTCTATTTGTAATTTTGGATGACGATCTCTCCGCTGACGGATGGGATTGGTCGTGGAAAGCAAATGTCCACGAGATCTGTAGGCGTTAATTAACGCAACTACTTGAAACTCTTTTGTAGAAAAATTCGTTCCCGAAGACTTTTTTTCGATGGTTGAAGATTCTGCAAATTCAAAACCTTTGAAAAAATGATACCATTCTGGATCTATCGACGTAGGATTTTCTAAAAATCGTAAATACATCGATTCAATGTATGCTGGGTGGGCATTACTTATAAATGAAAAATCACTCATTTTATATTTGCACTTTAAACGTTTTTAATCATCATGCAAATAAAAGGTACTTTTAGTCAAATATCAACTTTTCAAGCATATATAATTGGGGATTATTTTTCCTTTACCCAAACTTTTTTGGTGTTATTATTTTAATTATTTGGATTTATTAAGTGTTTTGTTTACTTTTGCCCTTCGAATAAAATGTTAAAAAAAATATAGCCATGGCAAATCATAAATCTGCTGCAAAACGCATACGTCAAAATGCTAAGCGCCGTTTACAAAACAGGTACTATAAGAAGTCCGCTCGTTCTGCTATAAAGAAGCTTCGTCACATGTCTGAATCAGCTGAAGCTGGTTCTTTCTTAGGCAAAGTGGTGCAGATGATTGATAAATTATCAAAATCAAACACCTGGCACAAAAATAAAGCGGCGAACCTGAAAGGTAAGTTAACTCGTTTCGTTAACGGTTTAGCTAAATAGTATTTTAGTTTTTTAGAGTGAATAAAAAAGTTCTGATATCAAGTTATATCAGAACTTTTTTTCATTTTTTACCATTTTATATGAATTAAATAGGCAATATTGACCCTGGGCCTTTCGTTAAATCATTACTTTTTTTAACTTAGCACTGCCTAAGAATTATCAATCTTTAAAATTATATTAATGGCCATAAATTCAGCAAACTCTGGGGTACAGAGATATATCCGCGGAGTGGTTGTAGTTGTGTTGTGCTTTGTTGTGTTTAACCTGAATAGCCAGGATATACACTTCTCTCAGTTCTATATGTCCCCTCTGAATTTAAATCCTGCAATGACAGGTGTCATGAATGGCAATGTTCGACTTACAGGAAATTATAGAAATCAGTGGGCCAGTGTTTTAAGAGATAAATCGTTTCGTACCTATTCAGTTTCTTATGATCAGCGATTTGCCGTTGGACGAAATGATTTTTTTGGCGTGGGTGGTACCGTTTGGGGAGATAAGGCGGGCGATGCCGGCTTCGCTACCCAAACAGGTAAGTTATCCTTTTCCTATAGTAAAAGAATTGGGGGCTATCGCGATAAAGCAAGTTATGTGGTGGTAGGTGCAGAAGGTGGAGCAGCTCAACGAAGTATAGATTTCTTGAATCTGCGTTGGGGAACCCAGCATAACGGTTCCGGTGGTTTTGATCCAACAATAAGTTCAAACGAAACTGGTTTCAATATAGATAATTTTATATTTGCCGACATGGCCGCTGGGCTCCTTTGGTTTAATGTGTTAAATAAAAATACAAACTATTATATCGGTGGAGCGTACCACCATTTAAATAGACCAAATCAGGCATTCTCAAGCACTAATGTTGCAGGTGTTAATGTTAGAAATACCGATCTTATTTTTACCAGAATTACCGTTCATGCTGGAGGAGAATTTCCCGTTGCTCAAAATTTAGGCGTTCTGCCTGGTATCATTTATATGAAACAAGGTCCCGCTTTTCAAGTGAATGGAGGAAACAGTTTTCGTTTTACCTTAAATGATAATCCTGGGGAATATCAGGCTTTTCAATTGGGTGTTTGGGCTCGAATCTCTTCCAAAGACAATGGAACAAGCGGTAACGTCGCTGCAACGTCAGGAGGTGTACTCGTCGATGCAGCCATTCTTTCTGCACGTTTCGATTTCAATGATATGAGTCTTGGTTTCAGTTATGATGTTAACGTCTCACCCCTAAGAGCTGCTTCAAATGGTCAAGGTGCCTTTGAATTTAGTTTGCAATACAAAATACTAGGAAATACTAAAAAATCTGTGTATTGTCCCGATTTCTAATCTCTAAAATCTACTTATCGTGTTCTCATCAAAAAACAAAACAGAAGAAAAATCTAACATCTCCGCTATTCCCTCTCCCAATGCATTTAATACACTGGCAGTTGGTACCGTCATTGAAGGAAATGTTAGGTCTGCCAGCGATATTCGGGTAGATGGTTCGATTTTTGGGAATTTAACCTGTGATTCTAAAGTAATAATCGGCCCAAGTGGTATTATTGAAGGCGATGTCAGTTGCGCCAGTGCCCACATCGAAGGCAAATATAAAGGAAAATTAACCGTCGGAGATGTGTTGAATATAAGAGAAAATGCCGTCGTTACCGGTGATATTATTACCCAAAAATTAATTGTTCAGGCTGGTGCTTCTTTTAATGGTTCCTGCGTTATGAAAAATAAATAGTTTCCCGCAAATAATGAATAAATCATCAAGTACTCATTTTATGAAATACGCTGGAATGGCTTTTCAAATGGGTGCTATTATTTTACTTTCTGTGCTCTTTGGGCAATACTTGGATAAGTTCTTAAAACTTTCCTTCCCTTTGTTTACCCTCATTTTTGTTCTGTTCGGTACCTTCGCTTCACTTTATCTGTCGCTTAAAGACTTTATTACGCCCAAAAAAGGTAAATAGTTTATGACACGTCAATACCGTGATGCTTATTCGTCCTTTTTTGCTCTGTTTGTGGTCACCCAACTAGCTGTCTGTGCTCTTATTCTCTTCTTTTCAAAATATTATATTCCTGATTCAAAGGTCGGATGGGTCGCTAATGCTTATTTTTCTCTCTTTTCTATCGCTATTTATTTGTCAGCACTGAAAAATCTTTCCCTCTCCGCTGGTAGTGCTTTTATTAGAATCGTTATGGGGGGAAGTGGTATTAAAATTGCAGGCGCTATCCTGGTTCTCCTTTTAGTTCATCTTTTAGTACAACCTCTCGAAAATCCTGAAATTATTTTGTTCCTCTTTATCTATGTTCTTTTTGCTATATTTGAAACCTACACTTTGACGAAGTTGAATAATCAATAATTTTTTATTTATGCCTAATAGCCTTCCTTTTTTATTAGATGTTAATGCCAGTCAATATACATTTCAACTTATTGATGCGGATAATATTACACTAAATGATTCCAATGTAAATAATCAAATTATTCTGGACAATAATAAATCAAAGTTAGTCTCTGTAAAGGGAATGGATCATGAGCTGAAAAGATACCAGATTCAAATAGATGGACGAATCTACCATGTGCAAATATCAGATGCGGTGGACCAGCAGATCCTAACCATGAACTTGAAATCTAAAAGATCAAATCAATTAAAAGAACTAAGAGCACCCATGCCTGGATTGGTCAGGCAAGTTAACGTCCAAGTAGGTGATCAAGTCGATGCCGGTGATTCTCTCTTTATTCTGGAAGCTATGAAAATGGAAAATTTATTAAAATCTCCAGTAAATGGTAAGGTTTCTGACATTTTCGTAAAACCGGGAGAATCCGTTGAAAAAAACCAGATTCTCCTCAGCTTTAGTTGATATTTTTCTATCGCTTTTCTTTGTTTTGTACCTTGTTAAAGGCGTCTAAGCCACAGCGCAAAAAGTTTGCATACGTCTCCACATCTGGCGTGTAAGCAGCGGGTTTGTTTAAAAGCTCTCCCGATGGCGAAAGTAAAGCGTAGTACGGCTGACTATTTGTATTGAAATAACTGGTTTGAAGATTAGACCACTTGTTTCCAACCGTCCTCAATTTCCTGGTGCTTCCACTCGCTTGCGTTACCGTTATTTGCTCTTCCTCAGGTAATAACGTTTTATCATCAACATATAGGGAAATGATGACATATTTGTCGTTAAGTAAAGAATATACCGTTGGGTCTGGCCATACATGTTCTTCCATTTTCCTGCAATTAACACAAGCGTACCCAGTGAAATCAATCATTACGGGTTTATTCACTGATTTTGCAAAAGCTAATCCAGCTTCTAAATCCTTAAAGCAATTTAAATTATGCGGGCAATCACAATCATACACCAGGCTGTAGCAGGTAGGTGGCGCCATTCCACTTAAAGCGGTTAAAGATTTATACGTTCCGGCCCGTTCGTCAAATCTGAAGCCAGACACTAAATACGCAACAAATAATATGCTTGCAAAGCCTAAAATCTTATGCGTGAGGCTTCTTTTATCCTTTTTTGATTCGTGGCCAATGCGGATAACACCAAATAAATAAAGAGCGAGTGCACTAAAAATGATAATCCAAAGGCCTAAGAAAATTTCGATTTTTACCAATCCCCAATGTTTCACCAAGTCTGCATTAGAAAGGAATTTAAGGGCAAGAGCTAATTCTAAAAATCCTAAAACGACTTTCACGCTGTTCATCCAGCCACCTGATTTTGGTAGTCTGTTCAATAAACCCGGGAATGCCGCAAATAAGCCAAAGGGCAAGGCTAATGCTAATCCAAATCCTCCCATTCCTACCGTTAATTGCATAGCCCCAGATGATGATGACATCGTTCCCGCCAAAAGAGAACCTAATATTGGGCCTGTGCAAGAAAAGGATACTAAAGCCAGGGTCAGGGCCATGAAAAATATACCTATTATACCTCCAGCGCCTTCCGCTGAACTCGCTTTATTCGTCCATGATTCCGGTAGGGCTAACTCAAAATAGCCAAAAAATGAAATAGCAAATACGATGAATATAACAAAAAAGAATACGTTTAGTCCCACATTCGTCGAAATATCATTGAGTATATCAGGTTGTATGCTGTCCATTAAATGGAAAGGAATACTTAACAAAACATATACCATGAAAATAAAAAACCCATATAGAAATGCATTGATTATGCCTTTCTTTCTATCTACA
>JAIYCH010000107.1 GCA_027488135.1 Saprospiraceae bacterium
GAAAAGCATCGTTGAGGAAGTTTTAACCGTTAAAGAAATAAACATAGCTAAGGAATTAAGTGCGGGATTAAGTTATAAATTGATTGCCGATAAAGTTGGAATCTCTATTGATGGCGTAAGATTTCACATTCAAAAAATTTATCGTAAACTGGAGATAAATAGTAAAGGTGAACTCATAGCGCTTTTTTTATCAAATAAAGATTCCAACGTAGAAAATAATTAAAAGCTTGTCATGGAAGGGGGAGCTTGTTCAGGTTTACTTCCCCATGTTTTATTGGGTGTGCTGCCCATCTTAAGGATTAATTTCCCCCCATTTGTTATCGTTTCATGTAAAATCCAGGGTTTATCCAAAGGTTTATCATTTAAGGAGGCAGATTGAATATAAAAATTCTTTGAGCTATTATTTGGAGCCTCTATGGTAAAACTTTTTCCCCTATAATAATCCGAATGTAAATGAAAAGTTATTTTATTGAAAATTGGACTGCTAATTTCATAAAATGGGTTTTCGGAGGTGCCGCCATTGGTTGAAAAAACACCTGATTTCATTAAAACGGCTAAACTTCCCATCAAACCTTGATCTTCATCTCCGCTATAACCATAAAAAGGTGATAATCCACTATATACCTTTTCAACGACCTTTCTGGACCAGTATTGAGTTAACCAGGGAGCCCCTGAATAGTTAAATAAATAGGCTGTTTGGATACTTGGTTGATTTCCATAGTTTATGTACACCCGTCTTAATTTTTCAAGTAACTCTTTATCATGTGATTTACCTGAAGTAAAATCATGTTTTTCTGCTTCAAGAAAGGATGTGTTTAATTTGGCGTTAAAAATTTCTCTTCCACCCATTAAGGAGATTAATCCTTGTACGTCATGCGGTACAAACCAGGTATATTGAGCGGCATTTCCTTCTTCCCATCCATTATCGTATCTTAGTATATCAACGGGCTCTCCCCATTTTCCATCAATGGTCCGATTCCACATCCAGCCTATTTCAGCATTCCAGATATTTTTATAATTGGTAGCTCTTTTCATAAAGAGTTGGTAATCCTCTGTTTTTCCTAATTTTTTAGCAAACTGAGCTAACGTATAATCCTGATAGGCATATTCGAGCGTTTGAGTGGATCCGTCTTGATGAAAGCCATATTTGATTTTGCTTAAAGGGTGAGGAACATAGCCCTTTTCCATATAATACTCAATACCTCCACCTTTAAAGGTATTGTGTTCATAGCCTATTTTACTCATCATACCACCCGGAAAATGATTTTTCCTTAATCCTTCATATCCTTTTTCAATGTCAAAGCCTTTTATTCCTTTTAGATAAGCACTTACAATAAATGGCGTTGTTGCGGCACCTGTCATCACATAAGTATAATTTCCACCTGCAGGACCTCTCGGTATAAGTCCACCATCCTCGTACATTTTTATCATTGAGTTAACAAAGGACTCAGTTACTTCTGGATAAACCAAATGCCAAAGCGTATTTAAAGTCCATTGGGCACCCCAAAAAGAGTCTGAATTATGGTGATTGAAAGCTGGTTTCCCGCTCGCATCCAATGGTATTTGTCGTATTATCCTTACGGGTCCAGTCATATCAGAATATTTTCCATTTACATCTGAAATAATTCGTCTTCCTTGTAAGGCATGCCATAAATCGGTATAGAATCGTCTTTGTTCTGTTTCACTACCTCCTTCAATAGTTATTCTGCTTAACCAGTTGTTCCAATCCGTTCTGCTTTCAGCCACCACTTTGTCAAAATCCCAGTGGTTCAATTCATTTTCGAGGTTCAATCGTGCTTGTGCTTCACTGACATAAGAAATAGCCACTTTCATTTTCCGAATTTCACCTGAAGTTGTGGAAAAATCGACATATCCTCCTATTCTTTCCCCTTCTATAAGATCACTTTCACCTAATAATTTTCCAAATTGCCATGTTTTCAACGATTTGAATGGTTTATCAAATTGAGCAACAAAAAAAACGGTCACTGTTTTTGGTCGTCGAATAGTAGGAGCCATGATGGCATAGCCTTCAATTTCGGTATTTGAGATCTTCCTGATTAATCCATATTGGGTATCCGATGGTCCCAGAAAAGTAGAGAAATCAAATAAAATTTGACTGTTTTCAGCCGCTGGAAAAGTGTATTTATGGAATCCTACGCGAGTTGTAGAAGTCAGTTCAGCCTTAATTTTATAAGTTTCGAGGTAAACCTGATGATAACCTGCCTTAATAGTTTCTTTGTTGTGAGAATAAACAGATCCGTAGCTATCGGAACCTAAATGTCCTTTAAATTCTCCTGTGGTTGGTAACACGGGAATACCCGATAATTGCCAGCAATGGATATGACTAAAACATTTAATACTGTCCTTTTGATATCTATATCCAGCATTCCAATCGGCATCAATGGCATTATCAGGACTTAAATTGACCATGCCAAAGGGTCGGGTAGCAGAATTGAAAAAAAACCATCTGGAGTTTGCGGCATCCGTTAATGGATATACCAAATCAACGGGTTGCATTTTATTAGCCTGACCTGAAAGATTAATATTTCCCAGAAAAGTTTGTATAATCAGGACAAAAAATAGGGTGTTTCTCATGTTTACAGGAAAATTTATTGAAAAATAGATTTTTATTAAGAAAGCGTTATTTTATGTTTGAAAGGGGTTATGCCAGTCAAATAAACCGTTGGTGATTCCATAGCAGGTAATGCACCACGTAGCTGGACTCCTTTATGAATCATTAATCCAGGTGAAAAGGTGATTTTATCTGTTCCAACAGTATAACTTCCTTGGGAGGAAGAAAATAAAAAAGCATCTTTTTTATTTGGTAAAGGAGAAACACCAGTGAATATACCGCCTGGTCTGAATATGAGTTCAAGAGAAACCGGCACACCATCTGTACCTGTAATGTCAAAATCAACCTCAACACCCGTTGGAAGTTCAGTTACTTTAACAAAGTAGTTTAATTTTTGAACTTCGCTTTGTAAACGCAGCGTTCTGGGCATTTTATCTAAATCTCCGTCTGGGGATATCTTGTCCGCATCTAAAGGCTGGTAATAAGGTCCTACTAAAGAATTTTGTAATACCCAGTTTTTATCAACAGCTTTTATTTTGACCGTTTGAAATTGGCCTTTACCAAAAAATGAGGTTGCTATTCTCATGGCTTGTAACACTGCGTTCCCTTTATGGAAAGTTAGCCAACTGGTATTATTTGAAAGTATGGTACAATCCCAATTTTCACGTCTTATCCGCACGACACCAGAATATGGAAATTCCCTTGAATACTGGGTAGGTAACGGTTTTGAGGAGGGAAGTTCTTGCCAAAGGCCTGGATCTTCAAGAAAACTATCTAAAAATCTGGATAATTGTTCTGGTGTACTCGTTTTTTCAATCAATCGGCACATAGAAGCCATAGTACCGTCTTGGAATTTTAGAGCCATATATCTATAAACATCGTAATATTTATGCATGTTTCCAATAGTCCCTTTGTCTTGCCTGTTCGAAGCCTCTGTAACTACTTCACCATTTGGATGAACATAGTAAAAAGTCATGATTAGATTTTTCTTGACGGCTTCAAGTAACTCCGGTTTATTCAAACCATCGGCCATAATAATGAGTGACCTGTTAACAATGGGTGAATAGCCATTGGTACTTTTTTCTGTATATTGTCCGTCTGGGTCAAGATCAATATGCTCAGCTAACCATTGATTTATTCTTTTAATGTATTTTTCATTGGGAAACAATTCATTAATTCTGGTTAATGAGGCACATACAACCCATCGATGGTTTGGTGTATGAATTCCTCCAACTGTTAATGCTTCTCCTGCCTGTATAATAAATTGTTTTAATAAATTTTGTACTTTACTTGCTATAGGATTATTATAGGCAGAGATAAATCTATACGCTGGAATAATATTTTCCAGCGCAAATGCCGTATCTGGGGTGGAGTGAAAGTTTGTAGAAAGGAGATCTATGGTGCCATCAGCGTGTTGCATTTTCAGCAAACTAATAAGAGCTAACTCTATGTCGGGTAATAATGATGGCTGCTGGTAATACACCGATTCCTCACAAGTCCAAAGCATACAAGATTTACCTATAAAACCAGCCGTTGAATGAGGATTTGGCAGTTCAGCGTCATCCATATATCCTCCAAAATATTTGTTTTCCTTTTGAATAACTTTATATTTTTGATAACTGGCAAGCTGTATATCATGAACTTTTATCCATTCCAAGATCCACGATGGTTTGTTTACCATTGAAAAATCAATGTTTCTAAATGGTAAAGCGGAAAAAGCTAAAAGGCTGGTATTTACAAATGTTCTGCGATTCATAGGGAAAATTTTAGGCTAAAAAAGAGAGGAAGATTTTTTCTTCCTCTCTAAATATACAAGTAAAAAATAGTCTTTAGAAATTAATACCCAGGATTTTGTTTGATAGCTGGAAAAGATAAATCAATTTCACTTTGAGGAATAGGTCTCAAATAATGTTTGTCTGAGATCGATTGTCCTTTAACCCATGGATTGTATTTTTTTATGCGTTCTACTAATTTTCCAGTTCTTTTTAGGTCAAACCAACGGCTATATTCCCCCATCAATTCTCTGGCTCTTTCATCCAGAATTAAATCTATAGAAATATTAGCCGCCGTTGCACGGTAAGAAGCAGTTGCAAGCGATTTTTGGTTTTCTGGAGATGCAGCACATTTTGGATCTGATCCTTTTTTGGTGCCCAGGGCACGATCTAAAACCCTGTTATAATAAACTTCCGCACCACCAAGTTTGCCACCTTTGGCTCCCTTTACTATGGCTTCCGCGGCTATTAAATAGGCCTCAGCAGATCTGAATATTACTTCATTGAATGTTCCAAAGGCATCACCATAAGGAATACCAGGTTGCCAAAACTTCCACATTAAAGGTGCCTGGATATTTAATCCTGAATTATCAATAGGGTAACCACCTCCGTACTCATCGGTATTAACTACCGCATATTTTTTGGTTCCACCTAAATCAATGCCTCTCTCTTCTTTAGTAGTAGCAGGATTATTCCATGGTCTGCATACTAACACTGTGTCACCAGAATTATAATTAACCTTCAAATTAGCATTAGATAAAGGTAATGGTTTGTAATCTTTGACTGCATTTAAAGCATAACCTACACTCACAAAATTATGTGCGTAACGAGTATCGTTTTCTGGATCAAAAAAGCGATAAGTAGCGGTATTAATTTGGTGAACACCTAAACAACGGTTATAATCGGTGGTTCTTCCTTTGGTGCCAATAAACCCTTCTCCACTTGGGCCAAATTTAGAATGCAAATCATTACCTCCAGCCGCATCTGGAGAAAAAGCTACATCTGTTTTATTTGTCAATAATTCACTATTATATTGAACGGCAAAGATAATTTCAGGATTTTTATCATTTTGTGCACCTGTGTATTGCTTTAAAGGATTATCATCTCTTTTTGGAAATAAATCCTTGTAATTTGCAGCAAGGGGAAATGCATCTATAACCTTATCAGCATATTGTAGGGCCAAATCAAAATCTGCATTTGATCCGCCCAGTGAATTATTGAAATTCCATCCTCTTGTTAAATAAACTCTGGATAGTAAAAATTGTACAGAACCTTTATTTATCCTGCCATAATTAGAGGCAGTTACTGGTATTTTAGCTTCACAATCTAATAAATCAGTAATGATTTGTTTATATACTTCAGCTGCTGCTACTCTTGGGTAATCTTTGCTGGCAGTGGTAATTTCTGCTAAAGGCATTGGAATATCACCCCATTGTTGAACAGCATAAAATAAACATAAAGCTCTTAAGAATTTTGCTTCTGAAACCCTGGTGTCCTTTAGCGCAGTTGCCATAGTAGTAATACCTTCAGCGCGGGTAATGGCAGTATTTGTTCTTGCTATTTCTGCATATAACAATTGCCAAAGACTCCTCACTTCTGCAACCTCTGCATTAAATCTGGCATCGTAAACATCCCAAAATGCAGGTAAATTCTCCTTGCCATTGACAGCAGAAGGATTCCAGCCACCTTGAGAAGAGAATATATCCGTTCCCTGAAGGACAAGATGCCTGTTCTGATGAATATTCCGAAGTAATGGATAACAAGATTTTACTAAATCTTCAAATCCTGCGGCTGTTTTATAATATACATCCGTAGTTAAAGAAGTAACTGGCTTTTCTACCAGGAAATCTTCATTACATCCTGTTTGTATGAGACAAACAAAGGAAAATGCAAGAAGCGTAAATTTTAATTTATAATTGTTTTTCATTTTCATTTATTTTAGGTCAAGATTAAAAACTGACGTTAATACCAAAGGTATAAATCATAGATGGTACATCATCCTGGTAGATGGAAGAATTAAATTCTGGGTCAAATCCAGTAAATTTAGTAAATACAAATGGATTTGATATTTGACCATAAATTCTTGCACTTCCCAATTTTAATGCACTCAATGCCTTTGGTGAAAGCGTATAGCCTAACGTAATATCTGAAATTCTCAAAAAGCTGGCATCTTGATAGAAAATGGCGTTTCTGTATGGATTTGCAGCAACGACACCAAAATAGGTGTTCGATGGATTATCTATTCTCCAATAATCTAAACCAGCGAGCTTATTATATCTGGTGCCAAGTTCCCCAAACGTACCTGCAAGGGTATTATTTCTGTATTGAGTACCATTTCTATAATAGGTAAAAAAGGAGAAATCTAAGTTTTTATACTTAAATCTGTTCGTGACACCCAATATCCAATTGGGAAGTTGGGTGCCAAGGTATGTTCTATCGTCAATATTGTTTGTGGAAGAAATAATTCCATCTCCATTTTGGTCTACTACCTTAACAGATCCAGGTACTTGTTTATATAAGGCAGCTTGATCTTTTTCACTTGTCTGCCATATTCCGTCAAATTTATAATCAAAATTTGCCCGAATTGGATAGCCTACAAATAAATTATTGCCTTTATCCGATAATTGACCATCACCATAAAGCTCAAGTAATTTATTCTTGTTTTTGGTAAAAGCAAATGAGGTGCTCCAGGTAAAATCGGTAGAGACAACATTAGCCGTATTTAAGGTAAGTTCAATACCTTTATTTTCAATAGCTCCAACATTTGCAATGACTTGTGTAAATCCTGAAACTGTTGGTAATTTTTGATTAAGTATTAAATCTTCCGTTTTTCTGTTGTACATTTCAAAGGTACCAGAAATTCTATTTTTGAAAAATCCAAAATCAATACCCACGTTTAATTCCTTACTTCTCTCCCAGCGTAAATCTTTATTTGCCAGATTTTGTGGCGCAAAACCATAAGCTGCAGTTCCATCAAAATCATAACCTGTATTTATTAGATTTGCCTGAGTACTATATGGATTTACCCCTGCATTTCCAACTTGTCCATAACTAGCTCTTAATTTTAAATTTGAGAATAAATTCAGATTTTTAATAAATCCTTCATCTGCTAATCTCCATCCTATGGCAACAGATGGGAAAAATGCCCATTTATTTCCCTCAGCTAATTGGGAAGCACCATCAGAACGACCCGTTAGGGTTATCAAATATTTTTCATTGAAGGTATAATTTACTCTTCCCATATAGGACAGAATGGATCTTTCTGTTAAAGAACTACCTATACTTCCTATGGTAGCTGCTGTATTTAAAGCATACCAATCTGAATCATAAGGTAAATCACGAACAAAAATAGAGTAAGCTTCATTTCTCTGGTAAAAGGCACTTTGTAATCCAGTGAAATTTAATTTATGTTTTCCAGATTCAACATTATAATTTAATATGTTATCAATGGTATAATTCCCTTGGGTGGTATTATCGGCCTGCGCTCTAGGTTTTGCTCCAATTTGTGATTTAGACCATTGACCTCTAAAATCACCTATTCTTGATCCTGTATAAGATGCAGATATAGATGATCTGAAGTTTAATCCTTTTAATAACATCACTTCGGCATAGGCATTTGCCATAGCAATAGCTGTAGTTGTTTGTAATTTAGATATTTTAGGATCAATATCCAACAAAGGGTTATTTACTTGCTTATCATTGATACCCATCCATACGGCTAAGCCGTTTACATCTAAGTCACCGTTTTCAGATGGATTTGATAAATCACTAAAGTAAACGGTTCCCGTTGGTCTTGCTCTGTAGGCATTTCTCAATGATTCCTGAGAACCAACATTTTGATCACTATAGGTTATGTAGGAGGTAAATCCAACTTTAAATCTTTCTCCTAATTTGCTTTCTAATCCAGCATTTACATTGTATCTTTTGAAGCCAGTGTATAAAACATTTCCATTCTCATTTAAAAAACCACCTGAGAACCTGAAAGTAGTTTTATCATTTCCACCAGCAACACTTAAATTTTGACTTGTTTGTAAAGCCGGATCCGTTATTAAATCAACCCAGTCCGTAGTCTTGTTTCCTTGAATTGCAGCAGTTTCAGCTGCAGTAAATGTAGCACCAACGGATCCTTCTAAAACTCTGTCAGTAAACGTAGCTTTATAAAATTCAGCGGTATTCATCAATCTTGGCATGTGCGCAGGAACTTTCATGCCAACATAACTATCATAGCTTACCTTCGGCTTTCCGGAAAATCCTTTTTTTGTTGTAATGATTATAACGCCATTGGCCCCTCTTGCACCATAAATGGCTGTAGATGAAGCATCTTTTAATACATCCATAGATTGAATGTCATTTGGATTAATGGAGTTTATATCACCTCCCATTAAACCGTCAATGACTACCAATGGCTGGGTAGAATTATTGATGGTGTTTTCTCCTCTTATGCTAATATTATAAGGTGCTCCTGGTTTATTACTCGACTTTGTAACCGTTGCACCTGCTACCTGACCTTGTATGGCTCTTGCTGCCTGCACCGGATTTGCTCTGATTATATCTTTAGATTGTAATTGATCTACAGCTCCTGTTAAGTCCATTTTTTTTACTGCACCATATCCAACCACAACTACTTCGTTCAACGATTGTACATCTGGTTCTAAACTAACATTAATAGTAGATTGGTTTCCAACGACTATCTCCTGATTGATATAACCAATATAAGAGAATACTAATACGGCATTTCCATCAGGTGCGTCTATGGAATAATTTCCATCCAAATCTGTTGATGTTCCATTAGTGGTTCCTTTAACTTGTACCGTAGCCCCAATTAAGGCTGTGCCGGTTTCAGCATCAGTTAGTGTACCTGACACTTTCAACGCTAATGATTTTGTTACATTTTCAGAAATCAAGCTTTTTCTGGGATCATCTAGAACGGCAGCAGATAGTTGCGCATTACTGGCATAAAAACTCCCCAGAAAGGATATCAGACCGATAATGAGGTATTGCTTTTTCTTCATAAATAATGTTTGAAGGTTAAAATTAATATGGAACGATATGCATTCGACCATGATGTTTATAAATATTTAAACAAGTAAGCGTTGATAATGAATTAATTCATTTATACTCTTACCTGTATAAGTTCCTGTTTAAGTTAGTTTTAACCATAAACGTAGAAAAATTACTGATTAAAACTTCCTAATTCTATGGTCAAGTTAAGCATTTTTAACACTTAAACTGCTTAGTCACGAACTAAATTTATAAATAAATATTTTGATTAAAGCCTAATTTAGCAATAAAAAAATAGATATTTTTCTCTTAAAGCGATAATAATATTCTTTTTAAGAAAGGTTGAAAGGGTTTAAAAATCCATTTGGAAGCTTAATACGGGTATGAATCCTCCGCCAAATCTGGTGAAATTTAATTTATTGGCAACAGCATCATACGAAACAAAGGAAATATTTCGGTGATTAGTAACATTTTGTATATCTAAAGAAAGATTACCAAAAAATCCTTTTTTGTTAAAACGATAGGCAATCCTGCTATCTATTCTAAAATATGGGGTTACCTGTGAAGTCCATTCCTTACCTTCAAGGGGAACATATTGTCCTGTTTTTGCAGACAGGACGGGGTCATAAGGGGAATATCTGAATCCTCCGTTGTAAAGCACTCTAAAGCCTCCTTGTAAAGTAGATTGGTTTTTAAAGGTAAATTCTTTTCCAAAGGTTAAAGAACTTGTAAACCGTGTATTGAATTTGGAGTTGTACCATTGCTGATTGAAAGGTGAATACTGAGAACGAAAGGTAGAAGCGGTTACTAAAAAGTAAATTTTATTGCTAAAAAATTTTTCAACTAAAGCATCGAGTCCGTAATTTAGACCTCTGCCTTTACTGACTACTGAAAATTCCGGAAATTGGTCTTGATTATTCAACATCCAATACAATGATTCCGTATTCAATTCAACGGGAACTTTACCCAATGTCTGGAGATATCCTTCTAAGCTAAATTTTATCTGAGATTTGCTAACCGTTTGATAGCTTAAAATGAGATGATTTGCTTGAATTAGCTTTAGATCTTTGTTGGGTTGGACGATTTCATTGCCTATTTTCTGGCTGTAGAAATAAGAAGCCAATGGAAGCATTTTGCCCAGCCTGCTAAAGGCTAAATTCAACGTTTGGTTTTGGGAAATCTTATATGAAATAGCTGCTCTAGGCTCAATGCTTGACGTATTGTTTAAAAAGAAATGTAAATAATGTAATCCTGTCTGTAAAGTAACCTTTTCGGTTAATCTTTTAGAAATTTGCGTATATATTTGACCTTGTTGCGTGCTGCCATTGCCAAATACGGTGTTCTTTCTATTATTTATTTGTTGTGTAACATCACTGAGAGACCTTCTTGGTGCAGTCTCGACATTATAATCAAAGAAAATCTGGTGAAACATTATACCACTCTTCCATGTCGTTCCATCACTTAATTTCTTCTGATAGGTGACCGAAGTTGATATTCTATCTTCCAGATATTTTTGGGTATTATATCTGTAACGTTCATCTTTTAAGGATAAAGTATCATATTGTCTAAAAATATGACTGGAGTTTACAGAAAGAACTGCCTTTATAAATGAAGATTTATTAATTAGTCTGGTTAAGGTGAAACCAGCAGCACCCATATTGCTACCTTGTATTCTGTCTTCCCAGTGATTTGCGTTCCCAGGATTCCTTTCTAAAGGATCCACGACCGGCGTATAATTTTCAACACTTAAACCGCCCATGCCAAATAAGGTATAGAATGTTTTTTTGTCTTTACTTTGATAGGCGAGATTAAAACATAAATCCTGGAAATCATTTGAAACTCTTTCTCCAATTAAATGGAAGCCCATCTTATTAAGTAGTCCCAGGGTAGAATATCTATAATTTATTAAATAGGAAGCCTGTTGAGATTTTATTGGACCTTCAGTGGCAAAATCAAGGCCCAATAAGCCTATTTTAACCCGATGTTCTCTTTTTTCCATGTTTCCTTTTCTAAAATGAACATCAAATGTTCCAGATAATGCATTGCCATATTCTGCTGACATGCCTCCTGTTGAAAAGTCAGATCTTGAAAGTAATTGAGCACTAAATACGGTAACTCCACCGCCCGATGTTCCAGGTCTGGCAAAGTGGTTAGGATTAGGTATATCTATACCTTCGAGTCGCCAAAGCATACCAAAAGAGGAATTTCCTCTGATGATAATATCATTTTCTGTATCATCGCCCCCTCGGGTAACTCCAGGGTAAGAAATAGCCATTCTTCCTAAATCATTTACACCTGCCGGCATTCTCTCCGTTTCTTCTGCCGAAAAGGATCTTGTACTTACCAGCGCCGATTCATTCACCGGAGCATTGGTATTTTGAGATGCTACCACTTCTACCGCTGCAAGAGATTGAATTTCCTCCTGAAGTTCAATATTTATTACTGTTTCTTTAGCAGATGTTAAGATAAATTCTTCTGAAAGAAAGGTAGCATATCCCAAATAGGTACATCTGATACTTTGTCTTCCAACAGGAACACCTTTCAATATAAAATTTCCATTTTCATCGGTAACTGTTCCTATTTGTTTTTCACTTTTCTCCACATTTACAGTGGCAAAAGCTAATGGACTTTTTGTCGTTTTATCTCTAACCGTTCCTTTTATTATTTGTATTTTGATTTGTGCATTTGAAATTAATGGCACACAAAAAATAAAAAATGCGAGATGGAGAAATCCATTTTTAACAATATTCATATTCATTTCATTCTAAATTTTAAAAATTGGAAATCTAATTTCAGCAAATTAATTTTATTTTACTTACTTTCGGTCGTTTTTCAATTTAAAAGTTCTTAAATACCTCGTTTTATGTCAAATTCATTCCAAATTAGATTTTCAAGTGGCATTAATGAAGTCCGCAATATGGGAACAGATGACCTAAGATCTAAATTTTTAGTGTCCGATTTGTTTCAACCAGATCATATAGAATTAGTTTATTCCTTGCAAGATCGCTTTGTATTAGCAGGTGTGAAGCCTGTGAAATCAAAGGTTCACTTGCTGCCTTTCGAAGCGATAACTAAAGCAGATTTCTTTTTGGAAAGAAGAGAACTGGGTATTATAAATGTTGGTGGTAAGGGAATCGTTGAAGTGGATGGTGTTTTACATACATTGAGCAAAAAGGATGCGCTATACATTGGTAGAGGAAAGCAGCATATTACCTTTTCATCTGAAAATGAAGCAAATCCTGCCATGTTTTATCTTAATTCAGTATTGGCACACGCAGTTTATCCAGATGTATTTATACCTATAAACGAGGTTATTCCCGCAGAAATGGGTGAATTTGAAACGGCTAACAGAAGGAATATTTATAAGATCATTGTAAAGGAAAGATTGCAAACTTGCCAATTGGTTATGGGATTGACCGATTTACTTTCACCTAGTACGTGGAATACCTTTCCTCCTCATACCCACATTAGAAGAAATGAGGTTTATTTTTATTTCGATATTCCAAAGGATCAGATTCTTATTCATTTAATGGGAGAACCTGATCATACCCGACATTTGATTTGCCATAATCATGAAGCTGTTATTTCACCAGAATGGTCTATCCACTCTGGCGTAGGTACCGCCGCTTATTCTTTTATCTGGGGTATGGGGGGTGAAAATCTGGAATATAGTGACATGGATAAAGTTAATCCATTAGACTTAAAATAATTATATATGTTACCAATTTTTAACTTAACTGGGAAAGTAGCTTTAGTTACAGGCTGCAAAAGGGGTATTGGATTTGCTATTGCGGAAGGTCTGGCAGCTGCCGGTGCAGATATTATAGGTGTTTCAGCTACGTTGGAAGTACAGCATTCTACTATTGAAAAATCAGTCATTGCCTTAGGTAGAAAGTTTTATGCCTACCAATGTGATTTTTCTGAGCGGACCCAACTTTACGCTTTCCTTGAAAAAGTGACCAAGGAACATAAGGTCATTGATATTCTTGTCAATAATGCAGGTACTATTTTAAGAAATCCTGCCGTCGATCATTCTGATGAATATTGGGACTCGGTGTTGGAAATAAATTTATCTGCACAGTTTATTTTAAGCAGAGCCTTGGGAGCTAAAATGATTGAAAGAGGCAATGGAAAAGTTATTTTTATTGCCTCCTTGCTTTCTTTTCAAGGGGGTATAAATGTGCCCGGTTATGCGGCAGCTAAAGGAGGAATAGCCTCATTAACCAAAGCGTTGGCCAATGAATGGGCAAGTAAAGGGGTAAATGTAAATGCTATTGCCCCAGGATATATCGAAACAGATAACACAGAGGCTTTAAGAAATGATCCAGACAGAAGTACTTCTATCTTACAACGGATTCCTGCAAATCGTTGGGGTAAACCATCCGATTTTGCAGGACCAGCTATATTTTTAGCTTCTGAAGCAGCTAATTATGTTCACGGGACTATTTTAACGGTCGATGGTGGCTGGATGGGACGTTAATCGTCTTCATTAAAATCTCATCTGAAGGCCAGCAAGGAAATTGATGCCAAAATTTTGATAATATTGCCACCTTTGGCGTTTATTATTTAAAAGATTGTTGAGCTGTATAAATGTTTCCATTTGTTTTGTAATGCTGTAATGACCGCCTAAATTCACCTCAATAAGTGGATCTAAATATAATGGGCCTTCTGAAGCAAGATAAGGAAGGCCATTTTCAGCGTTAATATCTACATTTACCTTTATTTTGTTTTTAGTGTAACCTACACCGAACATAGCGGTAAATGAAGGTAAATGCCAGGCTTTTAACTCCGAATTTAGTTGGTAAATTCTTTGCCTGATAGCCGCTCTAATACTGATTTCCTCCTTTAACTGATAAATAATTTCTCCACCAAAGGATAAAATTCTTGCAGTATCATACACGACATTAAATCTTGGAATACTATCTCTGTTGGTTAAATACAATGCAAGATTATCGACCGACCTGTGGCTTCCTTCAATCCTAAAGGATATACCTCCGGTTTGCCCTTTTACTCCGGCATATATGTCCGTATTATTGGCATTCTCAATTGATATATTATTTACTATAAAAGGATTTTCAGTGGCTAAGAGTCTGAAGTTTTGTTTTTCTATGGCTCCTTTTACCCCTAAAAATAGGGATAATTTGTCAGCTAATATTTGAAAATCTGTCTCTACATTTGGAAGGACAACGGCCTGTCCATTATTTAATCCAAGTTTTGCGCCTACATTAATTTTAAATTTAGCAGAATGAAAAGAGTAGGAGGGGGCTATGAAAAATTGATTTAATCTTTGTGCCGTATCTGATTCAAAGGTATATTTCGTAAGGTCACTTAATAATCCCACCGATAGCACATTAGATTCTGAAAGGTTGTAGGCCAAATTAAATTGGGCTTGTAGTCCATTTTCCTTGTTTTTTAGATTATCTGCAAAGGAATAGGTGGCCAAATCGGCACGATAATCAAATTTACCAACCGTTGGTAAATGATTATAAAATGAAATTTTCCCTCCAAAATCCTGAAATTGCCGCCTTACGTCGGTCGATAAAAAGGTTGATGTTTTGTTTTTCTCAATGTTATATTGATTATAACCATAAAAATATCTGTTCCGTTGAGCATAATTAAAATCTCCAGAAATGGTATATCCAGCTTTTGTAAATACCTCCGCTTTTACAATACCTAAAGATTGTGAATACTTTTGATTCTCCACAGACTTTTGATTATTCATACCAAGATGCTCTACATCTATACTTACGATAGACTGTGGATTTGGCGACAAAGCATAATGACCTATAAGCGCTCTGTTTAAGGGTAATCCAAGACCCAGAGATAAAAATCCAGGGAAATTTTCAGGATTTTCCTCACTGATCATCTTTAAAGGCTTAAGATTTGGGGTAATGTAAGATACCTCGTAGGGACGTAATAGTAGGTTATATCGCTGCTTCCTGCCACTTGTGTCAGAAGGTAGGAAACTGGCATTTAATTCAAAACGAGGTGTTTCAGGAATATCAGCCTTATAATCTTTTATGACTTCCATCTGTTCCCTGCCTTGTGCAGAAACAAAATGACTGGTAAAAAGTATTATTGAAAAAACAAGGAATATTTTCATAGAATTATTTATTTGTGTTTGCTTCAATTTTGCGTAAAATTTCCTTTCTGGCATTTATTTCATTGGAAATGCCATCTTCCTGAGCAAAATCAGCCTCAAGTTGGTCCAATACAATCTTCGCCTTTATAAATTTTTTAATCTCAATTTGAGTATCCACATAAATTAAACCACATTTAGCCGCCCAATAAGCATTAATGTATTCCTGAAACCCAGCCATACTAAACTGTTCAGCTCTTGCAATATCTTTTAGGGATAAATAATATTGACTTATCAGGTAGTTTGCTTCGTCTTTTTGTGCAGCATCAGGTTGCTTGCTCACTTGTTCTAAAGCACTTATTCCCTGATTAAATTCCTTTAATTCCAACAATAATTTGCCTAAATAGTAATTAGCCTCGGTTTTCTCATATTGGGAAATCACTGGGTTTCGTTGAATCTTATCGGCGTATTCCATTAAAATACTGCGATCTTTCAATTGATAAGCACAAACAATAATTTGAACCTGAGCCTCAATCTTTTTATCTTCCTCCGAAGCCCTTGTTTCCATTAATCTAAAGTTTACTAATGCTTTAGCATAGTTTTTTAGATTTAAATAGGTTAAGGCTGCCTTTTCTAAAGCGCGCTCCGAAAACGAATTAGGATGGAGGGCTACCGTCGATTCATAATCCTGTGCGGCATTGGTGTAATTTTGAATTTTAATGTAAGATTCAGCCCTGAAGAAAAAGGCCTTGGCTCGATTAGTTCCAGTAGGGAATTGTTTTAAATAATTTGTGTACCCTTCCACCGCACCTCTGTAATCCTGGTTTTCAAAACGGATGTCCGCTGATCTGATGGCTATCGTTTCTCTCTCATTTGCGTTTACCTCATAACCGGGTATGCTTGCTTTGAACGCTATAAATTCATCAGGTTTATTGAGTTTATTTAGGTAAACTTCTTCTAATCCACTTAGCGCTAAATCTTTATCAGATGAATCACAATTGAAACTAAATACTTTTTTAAAGTTTTTTATGGATTCATTAAAGTTATCTAAGTTGTAGTAACTTGTTCCTAAACCATTAAATGCTTCACAAATTTTTTCAGAAGTAGTGTTGTACTGGCTAACTAACCGCTCGTAAGCTTTTATTGCTTGTTGCGTTTGATTAATTTCTTGACTTATTTGGCCTATGAGTAATAAAGCATCATCCGCCAGGCCAGATTTAGGATATTTATTAACTAAACTCTCCAGTAAAGTAATTTCACCGAGGGTATTTCCTTTGAATCCCTCAATAATTGCTTTTTGATACATGGCGTAATCAATGGCTGGATAATTCTTTTGAATTATTTCATTGTAATACCTGCTTGCCTTTTCATAATTTCTGGAAACTAAAAATACGTTGGCAAGTTGAAGCGTTGCATCACCTAAAATACGTTGATTGATTTCTGGTTTGGTATAATTCTTTTTATTATTATCAAATGCATCCACTACTTTTTGGAAATAAGTAGAGGCATTATCCATTTTTTCACTTCTCAGATAATTATATCCTTGTAAATAGTTGGCAGAAACGACAGAAGTTTCTTCGGGTAATTTTGCATCTGCTTTGGCAAAATATCTGTTCAAATAACTTATACTTTCAGCATATTTCTTTTCTCTATTAGAAACGTCAGCTAACCAGTATAATGAAATAGCTTCCAAGTTTGGCTTAACAGGTGTTTCCAGTGATTTTAACAAATAGGTTTGGGCTTGTTTAAAGTCTTTTTTTTGATGGAATTGAACTCCTAAATTCAAATTAATTGTTTGGTTTGCCTCATTTAGCTCCTTCCCACCATTCTTTTTTTGCATTTCCACCAGAAGTTTACTGGCCTCCTGATAATCTCGAAATGAGAGCAATACTTTATTAATGATAGACTGCGCTTCGCTAAAATGGGGAGAATCTTTTGGTACTAACTTTAAATCATTCAATGCTTCCCGATCATTTTTAAGTTCATAAGCTAATTTACCATGGTTAAACAAGGCTTCTTGTTGAAGAATCGGGTCAAAATCAAGTCTGGCTGCCGCATCTAGGGCTAATAAGGCATCTTGAAAATTATTTGTTTTCAAGTAACAATCAGCTAAATAGAACAAGGCATTTTGACCTAAAATATTTTCGGCATCACTTAATGGCAATAAATATTCAGCTGCTTCACCATATTTTTTGGCGTCATAAAGGCAAAAACCTAATTGATATAACTCTTCATCTTTCAATTTTGTGTTTCCCTCTGCATAAGCCTGCAAATAGGGAAGTGCTTTTGAAAATTCGTTTTTTTCGAAAAGAGACTGGCCAATTAATTGCCCTAATTCCTTTTTATTTTTAATCTGCGAATCTTCATACTTAGGAACCCCAAAACGAATAACTTCATCATAATTTTTTTGAATAAAATAAATTTGAGCTATTTGGTAAGGTATTAAATATTGATAACTTTTAACATTTTCGATGGCTTTGAAGGAGGATAACGCATCCTTGTAGTTTTTTTCTTTGAAATAGCCCATGCCCAGATAATAATTTCCAGGACCAAAGTACTTACTTTCTTTATTGGACACAACTTTTTTAAAAGCAGTAATAGATTCTTTCCATTTTTCAAGGGCAAAATAAGAATAACCTATTTGAAAATTAAGGTATTCGGCATTGGAATTTTCTAATCTATTGGGTGAAACCTTAGCATAATAAGTTAATGCCTTTTCAAACTCCTTTTTGTTGTAAAAATATTCAGCCAGATTTATAATCAAAGCCTGCGCTGATAAATCTGGACTTATTTCTTTAATGTAGGTTATCACAGCTAATTCCGCATCGGGTCTTTCCAACGCAATGGCACTTTGTAGCATATATTGTTTGGCTAAAACCCTTATTTCTTTCCAACGGGGATCACTCGCAAACTGATTCTCTGACAATACTTCATTTAAAGTGTTGTATGCCAATGAGTAAGAGCCATTTTGATAGTTTTCTATCGCTTTGTTTACTTTATTTTGAACATTGTAAAGAGATGGACCTTCCTGACAAAATAGGGGAGACATACCTCCCAAAAATAAAACGATAAATAGGCTATTTTTCATGAAAAAATATTTAAGCTAAAACGCAATGGTTAAATTGGAATCAATGTAATGAAAGGATTTAAAAGCTAAATGAAAATTAATCCCAATAAATTGTATGAAATGGAAATATTTTAAAAATATTCTGATTTAATGGTCTCTGAAATGATAGAACAAGCCTCTTTAATTTGCTTTTCATTTATAACTAACGGTGGGGCGAAGCGGATAATATGTCCATGAGTAGGTTTAGCCAATAGTCCGTTTTCTGCCATCTTCAAACATATTTTTAATGCTTTTTCTTCATCTTCATCTTTGTTAATGACGATGGCGTTCAATAAGCCCATACCTCTGATTTCTTTAACAAAAGGCACACTGCCAAGGAGTTCTTTGGTTAAGATAGATCTAAACAACTCACCCATTTTCATAGCATTTTCAGCTAATTTTTCCTCTTCCACTACCTTTAATGCAGCGGTTGCCACTGCACAGGCTAATGGATTACCACCAAATGTTGAACCGTGTTCTCCTGGCTTTATGGTCAACATAATCTCATCACTTGATAAAACGGCTGAAACAGGTAAAACGCCACCTGATAATGCTTTTCCTAAGATGAGAATATCAGGTTTGAATCCAAAATGATCACAACAAATTTTAGCACCCGTGCGTCCAATGCCGGTTTGAACTTCATCGGCAATAAACAATACATTGTGCTTCTTACATAACTTGTAGGCATCTTTAAGGTAATTGGCATCGGGAATGACTACGCCTGCCTCTCCCTGGATCGGTTCGACCATGAAGCCTGCTACGTTAGGGTCTTGAAGTTCTTTTTCTAAGGCAGAAAGATTATTATATGGAACAATAACATAGCCTGGCATAAATGGTCCGAATTGTTTTCTACTGGATTCATCTGTTGAAGAGGAAATAGCGCCCAGTGTCCTACCCCAAAAATTGCCCGAGGCAAAAATGATTTTTGCTTGATTTTCAGCAATGCCTTTAACAGCATATCCCCATCTTCTACAAAGTTTAATGGCTGTTTCCCCACCTTCAACCCCTGTATTCATAGGAAGAACCCGGTCATAACCAAAATATTCAGTTATATATTCTTCATAAGGTCCCAATTGGTCGTTGTAAAATGCCCTTGAAGTAAGCGTAAGTTTTTGACTCTGTTCTATGAGTGAATTTATGATTTTAGGATGACAATGTCCTTGATTAACTGCTGAATAAGCAGACAAAAAATCATAATATTTCTTGCCTTCCACATCATACACATAAACTCCTTTTCCTTTCTTTAATACTACCGGCAGGGGATGATAGTTATGAGCACCATATTTATCTTCCTGTGATATAAATTCTTCAGATGTGCTGTCGTCAGTTAATGTTTGCATGTTAATTATTTAAACGGGATAAGGAATGATATTTGCACCCAAAGCAAGCAATTCATCATAAATGCCCTGTTGTTTATTTAGGTCTAAAGATAATATACAATCTGTTATTAATGTTACTTTATATGCTAAACGAAGAGCATCTATGCAGGTTTCTTTAATTTCATATTCAAAGGGAAATCCTGTGAGGTAAAGATGTGTTATTTCATGATTTTTTAAATATTCTGATAAAGAAGGTTTTACCAAATTTGAAGCATCAAAAGCACTGAAAATATCTACGTCTTTTTTATTGCCTTTTTCAATAATTAACGGATGTTTATTTTTCAACCAAGGCGGATTAAAAACACCCATAGTTCCGGAAACACAGTGAATAGGCCACAAATATTGACTGATATTACCAATATTGATCACTTGAGTGGGTTTACGCCAAGGATGACAAGCGGCAAAACTGATATGGTCAGCTGGGTGGTTTTCGTTTATGGCTACCAAATTTATCCATAAAGATGAAATAGCTTCTATTTTATCTGATATATTTTCAAATCCTTCGACGGAAGCATTACCAAGGGAAGAAAAATCATTTTGTAATCCAAATATAAATAGGGCACTATGGTTCATAAATACTTTGTACTACAATAAAATTTGTCCATCTCTTATTTCCAGACACCGATCGCTCATCTTTGCCAGGTCAGTATTGTGTGTAACCAAAACAAAGGTCTGATTAAAATCATTTCTAAGTTTGAATATTAAGGAATGAAGCTCCTGAGAAGATTGAATATCTAAATTTCCACTGGGTTCATCTGCAAAAATGACTGAAGGCTTATTTATTAAAGCCCTGGCTACGGAAACTCTTTGTTGTTCTCCGCCCGATAATGCCCCAGGTTTATGTTGCATTCTGTCGGTTAAACCCAGATAATCAAGTAATTTTTTTGCTTCTTCAATTACCTCATTTTCAGGTCTTTTTGCAATAAACCCTGGAATACATACATTTTCAAGCGCGGTAAATTCTGGTAGCAAATAATGAAACTGGAAAATAAATCCAATTTCACTATTTCGAAATTTAGCCAACTCCTTATTGTTGTATTTACTTATATCATGGTCATCAAATAAAATGGTTCCTTCATCAGACTGATCTAAAGTTCCCAGAATATGAAGAAGTGTACTTTTTCCAGCACCAGATTTTCCCGTGATTGCTACAACTTCACCTTTTTTTATGTGGATATCAACCCCTTTTAAAACGCGTAAATTCCCATAATTTTTTACAATGTCCTTACCTTCTATCACGAGATATTATATTATGACTGGAAAATCAGGTTCATTTGCAGAATGAAGATTAGACATATGGCTTAATTTCATTTTGTGTTGCAAGTTTAACAACTGTTGAACATCGATACAAAACTGGTCGGTCACTAATTGAATGATTGCGTCCACATTGTCAAATCCATCCCCATCTCTAAATTTGTAGGTCTGCTCATATAAGCCCGATTCAAACTTAAGAGTGAATCGGTTATCATTTGTAAAAATGCTAATTCTTAAAAGAGGGTGTGGAATATTGGCCAGTAATCTCATTAATCTCTGATTTTATTAGTTAATTTAATAACCATCCCTAATAACAATCCAAGCATCATTAAGCTACTTCCTCCCCAGAATAAATTTATCCCTGGAAATTCAATGGCTTCAAGCACAATATAATCAGAGCGAAGCGCTTCAGTAGAGAAATCAATGGCTATAGGATTGTTTTTCTTTGGTGCAAAAGCATAAGAAATTTCAGCCTTTTCCGTCTTTGGATCCAATAACGGAAAACGAAGGTGAATGCCTAATGCGGGAATTTCAGCTTTTACGTTTAGAGGTTCTCCTTTTCTTATAAGAAAAACGGGCATAACTCTATACGATTTTCCACTATTGCTTTTTACCATCAAATTGGCACCAACAGCTAAGTCACCTTCTTCTGGAGTATAGTCAGGAGTAACTGGATTTCTAACATAACCTTCGAAAATTATCTCATTTTCATTTTGAACCATACTTTCATTTACCCCTAGTCTAAATGCTTTGTACGATAAATCATCTTCAAAAGTGTATAAATCTTCAAAAACACGCTCAGGTAACCTTATCCGGGTGCTCCATTCATTGATTTGAACTGGATAACTATATAAAAGATTTTCTCTAAGGACAATAACGGGTTTTGCATAAATCACCTTATCGTCATCGTCACGAACCATTTTCATGTCAATTCCTATGGCAAGATCACCTTTTTGCGGTTTATATTCCGGGTGAGTTGGTGAGAAATCTACATTGGTTATTGTAATATTATACTTCCTGACTACTTGGGTATCTTGGTCTTCAATATATTGAGAATCAGCATGAATAAGGGACTTGTTTAAAGAAATATTTAAAGAGTGGTATTTTAAACTGTCCTCCTTTTGCTTCCTTAATTCCATATCCATCTCAACCTGAGGTAGTGAAGCAATATGAGTGAAAATATCCTTGTCCCAATATCTGTGGGTAGCTGGATTAGAAGCGGCTATTTTTGTAAATGATTTATCATAAATTACCGTAGGCTTTAAGGTAAAACTATCAATTCTTTGATTTTCCTTATTGTGTTCTACAAATTTTAAAGTATAAGAACGGGTATAATTGTCTAAGCTATCTGATTGATAATTAACCTCATATTGTTGCATTCTCATAGGAGCATCCTTAAAAATAAGAATGTTTTTTCTAAGACTTTCATCGCTTGCGCCCTCAATTAATCCATCCATTATGAAAGGATTATTTGAAATAATTTTCTGATTTAATCCCGATGAAAGTATGCCGATGATCATTAAACCAAAACCTGTATGACTAACGACTGAACTCACCCATTTTGTCTTGGTTTGGAAGTAGGAAACTAATACCGCAAGGTTAGCTACTACGCCATACAAACTGGCAAAAAGTAGCAGATTATATTGCCATGCACTAAGTTGAAGCCACTGATAAGAGGGATAGAACAGAACTAAACTAATGAGCAGATGAATTCCCGTATTAACCAGAAATTTGTTTTTATTTTTTGCCCAGTTTATTTCCCTGAATCTTAAATACTGAGCAGCACTTGATAGTATAATCACAAATAAGGCGATCCATATTTGATATTTATTATAATGTGGTATGGGGTCTGTAATGACACTTCCCAGATAAGTTGGTTCAAAAATCTGACGTATTTTATTGAAAACAGGCAGAGAAGTGGAACCGGCAATCAAAACACTGGAAAAGAAAAGAACTAAACTTCCCATAAAAATCCAGAATTCTTTAGAGCTAAGTGCTTCTTCTTTTTCGGGGGTAGGAATCGTTTTATACCTTAACAAAAATAATAAATATGGAACAACAAAAACGATACCTAAAAAGAAGAGAAGCTGGGCCTCTAATCCCATTTCTGTAAAAGCATGTACAGATGTCTCTCCTAAAATGCCACTTCTGGTTAAAAAGGTGGAATAAACTACCAGGGCAAAGCTTAATAAATAAAAGAAATAAGTACTTTTAAGAGATTGTCCCGTACTTTGAGTTATTAAATGAGTATGAATACCGGCAATAAGAATCAACCAGGGAACCAATGACATATTCTCTACTGGATCCCAGGCCCAATAACCGCCAAAACTTAGTGCTTCATAAGCCCAGGCGCCACCCATTAAAATACCAATACCCAAAATACCTGCACTAAACAATGCCCAGGGAAAAGCGGGTTTAAGCCAGTTTTGATGGTCTTTAACCCATAATCCGGCTAATGCAAAGGCGAAGGGTACCAACGTAGATGAGAAACCAAGAAACAGGGTAGGAGGGTGGATAGTCATCCAATAATTTTGCAAAAGTGGATTTAGACCGTTTCCTTTTATGAGTTCTAAATAATCTGCCTGCCCAAAAATAGGCGCATCCATCGTGTCTCTCAATAGTTGAAAAGGACTACTGCCTAATTTTATGCTAAAATCCTCCCAGCCTACGTAAACACCTAATATCATACTACTGAGAACGGCCTGGATAACGGCAAAAATAGCCAGTACGGAACTTTCCCACTGATTTCTTCTGCTAAGAATAATTAATCCTAAGATAGCATTCCAAAACATCCAAAGCAAGAAACTTCCCTCTTGACCTTCCCAAAATGCGGCAAAAATATACTGCATAGGAAGCTCGTCAGAAACGTGTGTCCATACGTATTGGTATTCATAATACTTTTTTATCATGATAAAAAAGATCAATCCAATCACAGAAAAAACGGCTACCGAATGGGTAATAAAGGCACTTCTGCCGAGTATCAACCACCCTTTTTCCTCTTTTTTTACAAAGATATAGTAAGAAACAGCACTTAAAATACTACTAATAAAAGTAGCCAGAACGATAAAATGACCCAGTTTCCCTGCCCATAAATGTTCTCCAACATAGTTGATTTGATCCATTATAATTAGCTCCTTTTTTCGCTTTTAATGTAAATTTCTTCGTCTTTATACTTTGACGGGCACTTCATAAGCAAATCTGAAGCATAAAAAACCTCACCTTTCATCTGCCCGGTAACAACAATTTGTTCGGATAATTCAAAATCCTGAGGCTTTGCAGCAAATAAAATGACTTTTTTTTCCATTCCTTTAGAATCTTTGATAAAAAAACTAAAGTAGTTAGGATCTTTTTCAGGGTTATAGTCCATTTTTTTGTCTTTGGACAGATTACCTGCAATTTTCACTGTGCTTTCGTTTTTTATTGCTTCAGAAAACGTAGCATAAGTACTCATATCTTCTGCCGCATTAAACAATAAAAAGATGGAAACCCCAATCAAGACCATCGCCAAAATATACATCCTTTTCATAGTGATTATTTTTTTTCGTCGCAAAGTTAATGTCAATATCTTACTATTACATATTTATTGGTCACAATGTTGTAAAAGTTGTATTAATAAGGATTGGATTTTAAATTGAACAAATTTCTCCTTATTTTGCGACCCTAAATAATTTTATATGGGACGTGCCTTTGAGTATAGAAAAAATAGAAAGATGAAGCGTTGGGCCAATATGGCTAAAACCTTCACAAAAATTGGTAGAGAAATTGCTATCGCTATAAAGGGCGGTGGAACGGATCCGGAATATAACTCTCGCCTTAGAATGGCCATTAATAATGCCAAGGCTGCAAATATGCCAAAGGTTAATGTTGAAAATGCGATTAAAAAAGCAACGTCTAAGGAAGCAGAAAACTATGACGAAGTGGTTTATGAGGGTTATGCCGCTCACGGTGTCGCTATCGTAGTTGAAGCAGCTACCAATAATCTAAACAGGACAGTGGCCAATATTAGACATGTGTTTTCAAAATATGGTGGTTCTCTCGGCGTTTCTGGTTCAGTTAGCTTTATGTTTGATAGAAAAGGGGTATTCAGGATAAAAAATACAGGTCTCGATCTGGAGGAACTGGAACTGGAGTTGATTGATCATGGCCTGGAGGAAATAAAAATTGAGGATGATCAGATTGTATTGATAACCGAGTTCGAAGATTTTGGAAAGCTTCAAAAAGCATTGGAAAACAAACAAATTGAACCAGAACAATCAGAATTTTACAGGATTCCAAGTCATACGAAATCGTTAACGGATGAGCAAGTGGAAGATGTGGTGAATCTGATTGAAAAAATGGAAGAGGATGATGATGTCCTTAGCGTTTTCCATAATATGGATATGAATTAGATAGAAAATTTAATGTTTTTTATTGAAAATTAGGCCTCGGGTAAAAGACCATTATGGTTTTACCCGAGGCTTATTTGTTTTTGAATAAAGGGTGTTTATAACCTTCACTCCCCACGATATATTGCCCCACTCGTCTGCGTCTCCTTTACCTCCACAGAATGCAGATAAGGTATTTTGTCAACCATCTTATTCCAGATCCATACCGCAATGAGTTCTGCTGTCGGATTTTCCAGCCCAGGTACCTCATTCAATACCTTATGGTCTATTTCATGAACAATAGGTTCCCAGACTTTTTTGAAATGACCAAAATCTTCAACCCATCCCAGGGTAGCGTCAATGGGGCCTTTTGCAGAGATTTTTACATGGTAAGTATGTCCATGCATATTTTTACACTTATGTCCTTCAGGTACATTGGGTAAATAATGGGCAGAATCAAAACTAAACTCTTTATATATCTCAATAAATGGCATGATTAACTTTTTGCCGCAAATTTACATTTTTTTACGTATTCATCCCAATTTAAATTGGTTGGTAAGGGTGAGACTTTTTTCTAATCCCCATTTCTTTCTTACCATGATTTCCCATTTTATTGCCTTCCCTAGATTTATCTTTCCTACCACATTGATAAATCCTCCTTTTCCATAATATGGTTTTAATCCGTAAACGCCCGTTACCTGTTGTTCGAAATGGTAAAATCTTACCTCATATCCAGGCGTTTGGTAAAATCCACATCGAGCCGATAATGTCCAGTTTACACTTATTTTCTTATACCATCCTTCTACCCAAATGGAATACCCTGAAAGTTTCTTTTCAACCACGTTAATTTTGCCCCAGTCAAATCGGTATCGCCACAATATCGATCTTCCAGGAATTTCCATATGGGCTCTATATTGTTGTCGATGGTAAAACTGTACTCCCTCAAAGGATTTACTGGTCTCTTCTTCATTTTTATAGTGCCATTCTGCATAAAATTTTATTCCCTTTCGTTTTTCATACGCTATTCTTCCTCTTTGTTCCGTCCCTCTCGTTGGACTGTTTATTTGATATCTTACCCACGGATGTACATAAAAATCATTGAAAATAGAGATTTTCCAAAGCTGATTGATTTGATAAATAAGCCCTACATATACGCCTCGTTCGTTTCTGTTCACACTATTTTCTCCCCAAGCTTGGCTCAATATTCCCTGGTATGTTTTAGGATAATACCGATACAATAACGCAATATCCAGTTTCTTGTCTAAACTATTTTGCAATTGTATAATGTAGGCGGTGGACTTTGAATGCGCTATTTCTCCACTAATATGCCAGGTCGAAAAAGTATAATGATAATCGATACTTATTCCAGCATAATTTTTGCCCGAATAGTAAAACTGATTGTATAATTCATCTGGTTTTCCCTGCCCCGGATTCATTTTTTGATACATCGTATTTAATCCTAATGTCATAGATTCCTGCTGCCATTGAAGTCTGCTTCCCAGATGAAATATTTGTGCAACCTCTTGGTTATTTCGCTCATTTCCCGTTCTATGGTACCCACTTAAAAGGAGTTGTGAAATAGATAAAATAGTATCCTTCTTAAAACTGGCATCCCTTCGGTTAAGAGAAATCATGGGTATCCAGGTAATATTTTTCTTAAATGGGTATTTGACAATGATTCCTCTGTAAAATCCATTTTCTGCAAACGATTTATGCGCACTAATCTGCATAGGATTTCTCGAAATATCTGTGGTTTGTATGCTTTTAAACGCTCCATAGGACGCATTAAGTAGCCCCTGTCCCCAGGACGTTTTATAATCTCCAAAGAAAATGATGGGACCGTTTTTGATCTTACTCTGAAAAGTTAGAAAAAAGGAAAGGTAATCTGGCTTTCCTCTTTTTAATAATGTTTCACCCGGATCTTTTTCAATGGAAATACCCATTTTTAATCTGTCAAAGGGTGAATACCTCATATTTATACCTATATATTGGTTGTCTCCTCGCCAATCATCTTGCTTTTTTACATTGAATGGACTCGTTCTGATGGTAGATTGCCATCGGTTCTTTAAAATCCAGGTCTCATTCTTCGTTGGAAGCGTTAAAGTATTGTTATTTAGTACGATATAGGGAATTAAGTTTGATATGGTTACAGAGTCCCACAAAGGGACCGCTTGAATACCATAAAGGTTTACGAAACTGCCAATTTGATTTCGATACAGCAGGAAGGATTTTATTTGCTCCTTACTTAATAAACCTAATTGGTTCAACTCAGCTTCACTTACTTTGTTAATCGAATAAGTAATTCTTACACTATCTTTTTTTTGATTTGTAAGGCGCTCTAACTGGTCTTCTATATCAAAATCTACATCGGAATAAGGTGAAATAATATCTTCCAGCTTAAATATTTCTTTTTGATGTTCAGTAACCTGAGCGTGGGTGCTAAGAGACAAAAAAGAGAAAATTACAAATAATAAAAAAGTATAGATCTTCATGACTTTGGTTTTCATCATCAGGAAGGTCGTTTCAGAAAAGGGTATTTTGTCCTAAATCAATCTAAAATGTCTTTCATTGAGCATCCGATAATCCTGCTTTCCAGCCAGATCGGGAAATTCAGATAGGCCACACTCCTCAATTCTTTAATATCTTTTTCAAAGGTATTCATCTCCTTTTTCATCTTTATAAGAAGACCTAACTTCTCGCTTAATGGACTGTTAATAAGTGTTTTAACATATTTTAACATTAAACGTTGGATAGGCGTTATCTCATTAGAAGAGGCAAAGGTCCTTTGAATAGATAGCAAGAGTGAACTCGAAAAGTCATAATTTCCAAGTTCATAATGGCAAAGTAAGTGTAAAAATCGAGCATTGAAGTGTAAGTCTGTTCTTAAAAATTTATGCTGCTGATGAATTATTAGGTTTAATTCGTCTAAGGTTTTTGAATGATCCCCACAAACAAAATGGATATATGCCGCTTTGTAATGAAATAATAAGACTCGGTGAGTATCCATATAAGATGAAAATCTGGTCAAATCTTCTTTCTTAATCATTAACCATTTTTTGGCATCTTCATATTTTTTATTTAAAAAACACAGATTTAAAGCGGCGAGATAACTGTATTGAAATGCTAGTAAATTGGACGAAAAGGTAAAATTTATTTCATTCGCTTCAATAAATTGATCTAATTCGTTTCGGTAAATGGTGTATTCATCTAAATCTTTTTGTAAAAATAAAAAGGTGAGCAGGTAGTAAAGTCCTCTTAAATATAAATCGGGATCCTGTCTTTGAATATTAGGATTTGCCTGGAATAAATTGACCCAAAGTCTGGTTTGATTGATTGCTGAGGGGAGATCCAGCAATATATAATGGTACCAGGCAAAGGCCTGGTATAGATTTATTTTTTCAAAGAAGGTGAGTTGCCAGGCATTCATTTCTTTGGGAAGTTGTTCATAAAAATAGGTTGTCACTTCCGTTTGTGTTTCTTCATTGATGGCATGTCCTTTTTCTATGTACCACCCGTGAATCTGAATGGTTAGATTAGAAAGTCTGCTGGTAGAGTAGGTGATAGAACTTCTTCTGGCTGTTTCTTCCAAAAGGGTTTCCATTTTATTTAAAACTTGCCTACTACGGGTAATGTGCCTGGTTTCAATAAGTTTTTGAAATTCCAGTATCTCTAAATGCAATACATCCTGATGATTGGCAACGGCCGTACTTTTTATTTTTTCGAGCAAATGTAAACTCTGCATGTACATGCCGCGAGCATACAAAATTCGGGCAAAATCGAGCTGTTCCCTTATTTGTAAATCTATATGCTTACCTGTATGTATAAGCCTCAGACTGATTAATATTTGGGTGAAAAGATGCCTTTTTACATTAGCAAATTGGGTCATGTTCTCAATGGGAAGTTTCTTTTTAATTTCATCCTCGTCATACTTCTTTTGCTTTTCCATCATTTGAAATAAAGCGAGAAACTTTGTTTCAGGTCCCTGGCTTAATCTACCCACATAAATGGTGAAATTTCGCTTTTCTGCTTTATTTAATGATTTTATTAAGGTAAATAGAGGGTCAGATAATTGATTGGACATAATATTTTAATTGTAATAAAATATTGATTTACAATATTATATGGTAAAATAGATGGTTTGAATATAACAAATATAACAGAACATTGAATAGGGTGTATTTTATTACAAACTTAAATTTACCATCGTAATAAAAAAACATCCATTTTTATTTTGAAAGATAATAAAGTCGGCAATTATTTTTTTCAGAAAATGGGGTTTCATAATTATTCATTAGATTAAACTGTTTTATTATGAAAAAAATTGAAGCTATAATTCGCCTTTCGAGGTTTGACAAAATCAGAGATGCACTGGCTCTCATCGGCATCAATTTTTTTACGTTACAGGACGTAAAAGGATTTGGACTTCAGAAAGGTGAGAAAATGGTTTATAGGGGTAGTGTTTATGATGCTGATTATATTGCACGTTTACAAATTGATATTTTAACTACCGATGATATGGTCGATGCTGTTGTCGATGCCATCATTTCCTCTGGTAAAACGGGTGAAGTTGGTGACGGTAAAATCATTGTTTATGATGTACAGGAGGTAGTTAGAATACGTACCGGTGAGAAAGGGTCGGAGGCTGTATAGTCGAACCCGTTTAACAATTAATTTCCTTAATTAAGTCAAGTAATATTATGAATGAAGCAATTTTCACAACCAATAATTTATGGATGATGATCTCAACCATTTTGGTTTTTTCCATGCACTTAGGTTTTGCTACGTTAGAAGCTGGACTCGTGCAAAAGAAAAATGTGGTTAACATCTTATTTAAAAATACCATGATTGTATGTATTGGTTTATTAACCTATACTTTAATCGGTTTCAATCTTATGTATCCGGGAGCTGATTATGCCGGTGGATTTTTTGGATTTAGCGGTTTTGGTCTTTCTGTGCCAGAAGGGAATCCAATAGATTATGCTGGTGGCAATTATACTTATTGGACAGATTTTATTTTTCAGGGAATGTTTGCCGCTACTTGTGCAACCATAGTTTCCGGTGCTGTAGCTGAAAGAATTAAATTAATGCCATTTTTGATTTTCTCCGTTGTTTTCGTCGCGTTTTGTTACCCAATTACTGGATTTTGGCAGTGGGGTGGTGGCTGGTTAAAGGAAGCAGGATTTTATGACTTTGCAGGTTCAACTTTGGTACACGCAGCAGGTGGTTTCGCAGCATTGGCAGCGGTCATTGTTTTAGGTCCGAGAAGAGGTAAATATACATCACATGGTATTAAACCAATTCCTGGACATAGTATGCCTTTGGCTACCATTGGTGTATTTTTGTTATGGTTCGGTTGGTTTGGTTTCAATGGTGGTTCTGTTCTTTCTGCTAATCCTATGGCTGTTTCCTTAGTTTTTGTAACTACTAGTTTAGCTGCAGCGGCAGGTGCAGTAACAGCGCTTTTTACTTCCTATTATTTATTCAAATCTTATGATTTATCGATGGTTTTGAATGGTATATTGGGTGGTCTCGTAGCCATTACAGCAGGAGCAGATCAAATGTCTCCAACGGATGCCATTGCTATCGGAGGTATTGCTGGAATTATTATTCCTTTTTCAGTGGTATTTTTCGATAAAATCAAAATCGATGATCCGGTGGGTGCCACTTCTGTTCACATGGTGTGTGGTTTTTGGGGTACTTTAGCAGTGGGTATATTTGGTGTAAAAGGTGGTTTGGGTCAACTGGGTATTCAATTTATGGGTGTTGCAACAGTGGGTGTATTTTCCTTTGTGGCTGCCTTTATCATTATGTATGTACTTAAATTAACTACAGGTATCAGAGTGTCCGAAGAAGAAGAAATTAAAGGTCTGGACGTTTGTGAGCACGAAATGTCTGCTTATGCAGATTCTCCTGCAGAACAAATGGCTGGTTTTAAAATGTAAACTAAATAAAGACACCTGGTCGGCAAACCAGGTGTCGAAAACAGAAAAACGGCTTCCCATTTTCCTTAATTAAGCAAAGCAAATATACATAGATTCCTTTTATTATTCATAAGTGGAATTTAATGTATGGATTTAGGGAAGCCGAGGTGTAAAATCAACTCTTTTTTAATCCATTATTTAAATTATTCACTATGAGTAAGTTCAACTTATTTAGAGGTATCGCTATATGCCTATTATTTGCGGTTTTTTTTGTAAACAACACATTGGCACAGGGAACAGCAACGGCTGCTCCTGAAGAAGTGAAAGAAGAAGAAAAAGCTTCTGAAGCTCCATTTGAAATATCGGGATTTATAGATGGTTATTATTTGGGAAGTTTCAAAAACACGCCTTTTCCTACTAGTTTTACCCCAGAAAATAAATCATTTTCTTTGGGTATGGCTAATATCATTCTTTCTAAAACTGGCAAGGTTGGCTTTGTTGCAGACCTTGCTGTTGGTCCAAGAGCTGAATTAGCCAATTTTTATACAGGAACAGCTTTATCTTTTATAAAACAGTTATTTGTAACTTATTCTCCTTCTGAAAAATTATTGATTACCATGGGAAACTATAGTACGCATCATTGTTATGAGGTAATAGATTCAAAAACCAACTTTCATTATTCAACTTCTTACGTTTTTACTAATGGTCCATTTTTTCATACAGGTATTAAAGCAAATTATGCTATATCCGACAAATTTGGCTTAATGTTAGGGGTTTTTAATGACACAGATACGAAGATAGATATTGTTTCTGGTAAACATATAGGGGCTCAACTTTCCTACATCACAGGAAAATTGTCTAGTTACTTAAATTTTACAACGGGAAAATCAGCTGATATTTTTGAAAAAAACCCTGAAGAATTTTCCACCCAAATTGATTTGTCAGCCTCATATTCTTTATCTGAAAAAGTGGGTTTAGGTCTAAATATTTCACAAAAGTCGGTGGAAGTATCTGGCGGTGAAACGGCTAACTGGCAAGGATTAGTTTTATACGGTAAGTATTTATTTAATGATTCTTTTACACTTGGCGTTAGAGGGGAGAGATTTATCGATAAATATGGTTTAATTACGGGTATTGAAAATAATGCAATTAATGCATTCACTCTTTCAGGGAACATTCGAATTGGTAACCTTACATTAATTCCTGAATTTAGAATGGATTCTGGTTCTAAAGATAAGACATTTACAAGTTTAGATGCCTTAAACTATAAGTCTATTTCTGGTCTTCTTATGGCAGTTGTTTACAGTTTTTAATTTGGAATTATTTCATTAAAATCTATAGAAATGACAAAGTCAAAATTAGAGTACATTTGGTTAGATGGGTACAAGCCCATGCAAAGTCTTCGCAGTAAGACGAAAATCGTGGATAATTTTTCAGGTAATCTTGAAGATTGTCCTATGTGGTCCTTCGATGGAAGTTCTACTGAACAAGCCCCTGGAAATTCATCAGATTGCTTGTTAAAGCCTGTGGCAGTATATCCTGATCCTGCCAGACATAACGCATTTTTGGTTATGACGGAAGTGCTAACAGCAGACGGTAAGGCGCATCCATCAAATGGTCGTGCTTTAATAAATGATGATGATAATGATTTTTGGTTTGGATTTGAACAAGAGTATTTCCTATACGACCCGGAAACTAATATGCCTCTTGGCTTCCCGGCAAATGGATATCCTGCTCCTCAAGGTCCTTACTATTGTTCTGTTGGAGCGAAAAATGCTTTCGGAAGAGAAATAGTGGAAGAACACCTGGATATTTGCTTAGACGCAGGCCTCAATGTCGAGGGTATTAACGCTGAGGTCGCTGCAGGACAGTGGGAATTTCAGATTTTTGCTAAAGGAGCAAAAGAGGCAGGTGACCAAATATGGGTAGCTCGTTATCTATTGGAAAGAACTGCGGAAGCTCACGGCGTTACCATCAATTGGCATTGTAAGCCTTTGGGTGACACCGATTGGAATGGCTCTGGTATGCACGCGAATTTTTCAAATACTACGCTTCGTACCTGTGGGGATGAAAAAACCTATATTAAAATAATGGAGGCTTTCGGTGCAAATGTTAAAGAACATATCGATGTTTACGGTCCAGATAATCACCTTAGATTAACTGGTAAGCATGAAACTGCTTCTATAAACGATTTTAGCTACGGTGTTTCTGACAGAGGTGCTTCTATAAGGATTCCTGTAGTTACTGTAGAAAAAGGCTGGAAGGGCTATCTAGAAGATCGTCGTCCAAATTCTGCAGCGGATCCCTATAAAGTGGCTGCCGTAATTATTAAGACCGTCAAATCTGCTCAATAGTTTTGACCTGTTTATATTACCAGAAAGCCCGCTCATTTTTTGATGCGGGCTTTTTTTGCATCCCTAAAAAATTATTTGGATAAAAACAACTTTAATTAAATAAACATCATATATTCGCGGTTTATAAATAAAAAGGATGAAATTTTTCTTTTGTTTAATTTTTGGGATGTTTTCAATATTCTCTAATAGAAGTGAGAATGTTGAGAGCATTTATAAATTAATCAAAAATAATGTTAATCCTTTATCCATAAAAAGGAATGATGCAACATTAGTTTTTGCTATTAAATCAGAAATTACTTTATCTAGCATTTCTACAAAAACAGTTCGCAGATGTAATTCCTTTGTCAAAAATAAATTATTTTTCACTGTTGATTTTCTTTACAACAGGTACATTAATTTTCATAACAATATAAATTTAAATTTAAATTTAAATATTATTTTTTTAAAACATGTTATTGGAATACCAATATTCCTCTGTAAACTAACTATTTGATCTCTACTATTTAAAATTTTTCCACAGAATCTATTAATGTATCTTTTTGAATTTGAAAACTAATTGTTTTTATTTCAAATGTATTTTTTAATATTTATCAATATTAATCTAATACCTGTATTTGAATTAAAAATATTTAAATAGTTCAACATTCATATTAATGCATTTAAAAATTTTCAAATAGTATTGAAATGTATAACCTACTTTTTTTAAATAATTACTTTTCATTTTTAAAGGTAATCACTAATAAATACCTCTTTGTTTTATTAGTAGTTTATTTTCCCCTCCATGTATTTTCTCAAATTCAGGATTCATTGAACTTATCTTTGGATGAGTGTAAAGCTATTTTGATAAAAGAAAATCTAAGCGTTATTGCCTCACATTATGATGTAGATATCGCTGAAGCACAGGTAATTCAATCTCGTGCGTGGAATAATCCGGTTTTTAACTGGAACCAAGATATGTATAGCGTTGAAAAAAACCAGTATTTTAATTTTGGTAATCAGTTTTTAGTTCAAATTGATATAGTTTTTTCTATTGCCGGTAAATACACCAACACGGTTCGGTTAGCAAAAGTAAAACAAGAGGGAAGTAAGTTAATGGTTAAAGATATTTTGAGATCTTTAATGATGGAACTCAACGAGAGTTACAATCTATTGAATAGTCTTCAAAATAAAGCATTAATTTATAAAGATGTGTCAGATCGTTATGATGAAGTAATTTCTGCAGGGGAAAGGCAACTTCAGGTTGGTGGTATTTCTGCTAATGAATTAATCAGATTAAGATCTGAAAGAATTGCATTACAAACAGAAGCCGTTCAAAACTCAAAAGATTTATATGAGGCAATGGCTAATTTGAGGGTTCTTTTAAATTTGAGACCAACAGTATATATTCAAACCCTGAAGTATATTCCTACCTCCAGTGATCCAGTTCTTAGTGATTTGTTTTTATTAGGCGAGGAACATCGTGCTGATTATCTGCTTTCCCGGTTGAATATTAAATATCAGGAGACGAATTTAAAACTTCAAAAATCATTGGCTGTCCCAGATATAAACTTTGGCTACCAGCCTAAAGATAGAGGAAGTAATTATGTTCGTCCTTATTCTGGTATTGAAATTGGATTTGAAGTGCCCCTTTTTAACCGAAATATTGGCAATATTAAAGCTTCTCAATTTGAGATAAAAAAAGCAGAAGTTGAAAGTGTACAAAAACAAAATTCATTGCAAAATGAAATTACACAATCTTATTTAACCATGCTTGAAGCAAAAAAGTGTTTGAAAAATTATACAAACATACTTTTGGATCAAATTGAATTATTGAATAAAGATTCTGAAATTAATTACTTAAAAAGGAATATTAATATGCTCGAGTATATCGATTTAAAACGTATTTATATTCAAAACCGTATGCAGTTCTTAGAATTAGATTTTCAGTATTTACGTGCTGTTAACCATTTAAATTTTTCAGTTGGTCTTGATGTAATAAAATAAAGTCATGAAAAAATATTTTCTTTTAATCTTTCTTTTCTTAGGGATCATAGTAAGTTCTTACGCTCAAACGGTAAAGAATGAATTAGTGGACTCTAGTAGGTTTGATAAAAAATGGTTACGTGGAGGTTCTTTTCAAAGTCTTTGGACAAAATTTATTGGAAATGACCTACCTGCTGATTATTTTTTTAAACCGAGTGTTGGAGGAAACCTTTTAACTGAATATCATCTAAATGAAAAATTTGGCTTTGGTGCGGGTATTGGTTTTCAAAACAGAGGAGCTGGTAGGTTTACACCAGATTATGACAAAAGCCTAGGTAATGCTGATTCTACCCATAGAGCGCATTATCGTATGAGGTCTATTGAGGTCCCCATTTATGCTATTTATAAATCGCCTATTAAAAATAGTCAGCAAGTTAGATTCTCAGCTAAAGTTGGAGCAATTTATTCTTGGAAAATGAGGACTTCCTTTATTTTTCATAGTGTGGAAGATGGTTTTCACGAAATTGAAAATCTGTCAAAAGATTTTTATAGATCTCAATTGTTATTGAATGGATCTTTTGGTATTGATATAAATGCTGGTGATGCAGCCATTTTCCAGATACATTTGCTAGTTCAGCAAGGTGCAGGCAATGTTTTTAACAACCCAACTAGTTTTGGATTATCTAAAGGCTATGACAGAGCCTTTGGTATTCAACTTGGATTTCTTTATTAAACTTAATATTTTAATTGTGAAAAAAATATTTATATTTCCCATAGTCCTGTTTGTTTTTTCTGGATGTAAAAACGAAAAGGTTGTAGAACCATCTACATTTAAACTTTCAGAAACCATTTCTAAAGAAATGGAATTTGCTTCAGCTAATGAACAAATTGTGCAATCAGAACAATTGCTCACTGGTAAAATTAGTTTTGATGAAGATAAGGTTGCAAAGGTCTTTCCTCTCGCAGGAGGATTTGTAAAAGAACTTAAAGTTGAACTTGGAGATTATGTGCAAAAAGGTCAAACTTTAGCAGTGATTAGAAGTCCTGAAATTGCTGGTTTTACGAAAGAAGCAATCGAAGCAGAAGTGCAGTTTAAATCAGCAGTTAAAAAATTGAAAATTTCTGAAGAACTTTTCAAAACTGGCGTCATTTCTGAAGTTGATTTGATGGAATCAAAAAAAGCTGTGGAACAATCTTCCGGTGAATTGGAAAGAATCAAGGATGTGATTGACATGTATGGTGCTGGTCAGGGGGCTGTTTACCCAATTAAATCTCCTGTTTCCGGTTTTGTAATTCAAAAAAATATTTCTCAAAATATGGAATTGCGAACTGAGGATATTAGCCCAGTTTTTATTGTTGCCAGCCTAACGGATGTTTGGGTTTTAGCTAATATTTATGAATCTGACATTGCCAAAATTAAAATTGGTTATGATGCAGAAGTAACGACTATTTCTTATCCAGATCGTATTTTTAAAGGTAAAATCGATAAGATTTTTAATTTAATGGATCCAGAAAGTAAAACCCTGAAAGCAAGAATTACTATTAATAATTCAAACTTTGAGCTTAAACCTGATATGTTTGCCAATATTAGAGTGAAATACAATGAGAATATTAAAAAGATTGCCATTCCTGTTTCTGCTTTAATATTTGATAAAAGTCGCTATTATGTAATGGTTTATAATTCTAAAGATAATATCGAAACGCGTGAAGTTAAAGTTTATCAAGAAAACTCTAGTTTAGCTTATATTGAAAGTGGTGTTAATAATGGGGACAAAATTATAGTGCGTCATCAACTATTAATTTATGATGCATTAAATGATTAACAAATTAAATAGTATTTCCTGATGAATAAATTAATTAAAGGAATTATTTCCTTTTCACTTTCTAATAAGTTCTTTACTCTTTTTACAACGATAGTATTAATTATTATCGGTGTTTGGAGTTACTTGAAAACACCTTTGGAAGCATTTCCTGATGTTACCAATACCCAAATTATTATTGTAACGCAATGGAACGGAAGAAGCGCTGAAGAAGTGGAGCGTTTTGTTAGTATTCCCATTGAGGTGGCAATGAATTCAGTCCAAAAAAAGACGAGTGTAAGGTCTATTTCCATGTTTGGATTGTCAGTGATTAAAATTATTTTCGATGATGATGTGGAGGATTTTTTCGCACGTCAACAAGTTAATAATTTACTCAGAAATGTTAATCTGCCAGAGGATGTTAGTCCAGATGTTCAACCTCCTTATGGTCCAACGGGGGAGATATTCCGTTATACCTTAGAAAGTAAACGTAGTTCAACCGACCTTTTGGTTTGGCAAGACTGGGTCATTGACAGACAACTAAGATCAGTTCCAGGGGTAGCAGATATTGTTTCTTTTGGAGGAGCAAGGAAAATTTTTGAGGTTATTGTTAATCCTAATAAATTAGCAGGATATAATATTACGCCAATCGAAGTCTATGAGGCTATTCAAAAAAGTAATATTAACGTCGGTGGTGATGTTATTGAAAAAAATGGGCAGGCTTTTGTTGTAAGAGGTTTAGGTTTGTTTAAAAATATCAAGGATATTGAAAATGTACTTATTACCTCTGTAAATAACGTCCCAATCTTGGTGAAAAATGTGGCAAATGTTGTCGAAGGTTCTGTTCCAAGAGTTGGTCAAGTAGGTTTAGATGAAAATGATGACATAGTTGAAGGTATTGTGGTTATGCGGAAAGGGGAAAATCCCTCTCAAGTACTTGCACTTCTCAAAGCTAAAATTGAGGAGATAAACACAAAAATTTTACCTAAGGATGTAAAAATGGTTACCTTCTATGATAGGGATAACCTAATGACCTATTGTAGGGAAACCGTTTTGAAAAATCTTGCCGAGGGTATCCTTCTGGTTACTTTTATCGTGTTTATTTTTATGCTTGACTGGCGCAGTACGTTCATAGTTTCCATTATTATTCCACTTTCTCTTTTATTTGCTTTCATGTGCTTGAGATTCATGGGTATGTCAGCGAATCTATTATCGATGGGTGCGATTGATTTTGGAATTATTATTGACGGTGCCGTGGTTATGGTCGAAGGATTGTTTGTTCTGTTAGCCCACAAGGCTCATCTTGTTGGCATGACAAAATTTAATCATCTTTCAAAATTAGGCCTCATAAGAAAAACAAGTACTGAACTGGGGAAAGCAATTTTCTTTTCAAAACTAATCATTATTACCAGTCTTATTCCAATCTTTTCTTTTGAAAAGGTGGAAGGTAAGTTATTTTCACCTTTAGCTTATACTCTTGGTTTTGCATTAATTGGAGCGCTTTTCTTTACGCTCACCTTGGTGCCTGTTTTAACCAGTTTCTTTTTTAATAAAAATGTAAAAGAACGAAAAAATTATATTGTCGATTTCTTTGATTGGATAGTTACCAAAGGTTTCAGTTTTACCTTCAAAAATAAATTTATTAGTTTTGTTACGGTAGGAATTATTCTTTTTGCTACGCTGTTTTCCTTTAAATATTTAGGTTCTGAATTTTTACCAACGCTAAATGAGGGTGCATTATGGGTAGAAGCCAAATTACCAATGAGTAGTTCCATTAAAGAAACTTCTAAATTTGTTCACATATTTCGTGAAAAATTAAACGAATTTGAAGAAGTGGAATCTGTTTTATCGCAGATTGGACGTTCAAATGATGGCACTGACCCTTCTGGATTCTTTTATGTTCAATGTCAGGTTAATTTGAAACCTAAAAAAGAATGGAAAAGAGATATTACCACTGAAAAATTAATTGAGGAAATGGATGCTAAATTAAAGCAGTATCCTGGCGTCATTTATAATTATTCCCAACCCATTATTGATAATGTTGCTGAAGCAGTGGCTGGGATAAATGCTTCTCTGGCTGTTAAAATTTTCGGTGATGATCTTCAAATTATGAATGCGAAAGCTGATTCCGTTGCTGCCGTTCTTAGAGGAGTTAGAGGGGTTAGAGATTTAGGTATCTTAAGGAATATAGGTCAACCTGAGTTAAGTATTATTTTAAAACCTGAAAAATTAGCAGCTTATGGTATCCTAACTTCTGAAGCTGAATCTGTTATAGAAATGGCCATCGGTGGAAAAACTGCCACCCGTTTTTATGAACAGGAAAAAAAGTTTGATGTTAGAATCCGTTACGAAAAGGATTTTCGTCAATCCATTAATGAAATTGAAAATTTAAAGGTTCCCGCGCTAAGTGGAAATAAAGTGCCTTTAAAGGAAATTGCAGATTTTAAAATGGTAACGGGTCCTGCTTTTATTTACAGGGATAATAATAAAAGGTTTATTGCCATTAAATTCTCTATCAGAGAACGTGACTTGGGCAGTACCATTGCTGAAGCTCAAGAAAAGGTGAATGCTAAAGTTAATATTCCAAAAGGTTATAATATAACCTGGAATGGTGAATTCGAAAATCAGGTCCGTGCTCAGAAAAGATTAATTGAGGTGGTTCCAGTTTGTATTCTTTTAATATTTGTGCTACTATTCGTTGCTTTTGGTAATGCTAAGGATGCTGGCTTGGTTCTTTTAAACGTTCCTTTTGCCATCATTGGTGGTATTTTGGCATTACACGTCACAGGTACAATATTTAGTATCTCTGCTGGTATCGGTTTTATAGCCCTTTTTGGTCTCTGTATTCAAAATGGTGTGATACTCATATCTGTATTTAAGAAAAATATTTTATCTGGAATGGATATTGAACGTTCTTTGTTTGAAGGAGTTAAAGAGAGAACCCGACCTGTTGTTATGACTGCTCTTATGGCCGCAATAGGTCTTATTCCCGCAGCTTTATCAACGGGGATTGGTTCTGAAACGCAAAAACCTTTAGCAATTGTAGTTATTGGAGGAATCATTAGCGCTACCATCTTAACTCTTTTAATATTCCCTTTGATTTTTCAAATTTTTTATAAAAACCATAAAAAATTAGCAAAAAATTCGAATTAAATATTCCTTTTAACTTTTTAGGTTAAATGATTTTAACAGGCGTCAAATCTGCGCTATCGTTTTGACCTGTTTATAATACCTGAAAGCCCGCTCATTTTTTGATGCGGGCTTTTTTTATATATTTGTGCAAAGTTGTACTTATGTTAATGCCAGTTTTTAATCACGATGTTGTTTCCAGATTTATCAGATATGCTAAGATAAATACGCAATCTGATCCTTTTTCAACTTCATTCCCTTCTACGAGTTGTCAAAAGGATCTTAGTAAACTTTTAGTGGAAGAACTGCTGGAAATGGGGCTATCCGATGCACATTTAGATGAATATGGGTATGTTTATGCCTCATTACCTTCCAATGTTGATAAAGAGGTGCCTGTTATTTGTTTTTGTTCCCATGTGGACACCTCTCCCGATGCGCCTGGCGAAAATGTTGTTCCTGTCATTCATTCAAATTATGATGGAGGTATTATACGGTTTTCCGATAATCCTCACTTGTCAATTTCACCTGAAAATCATCCGGATCTTTCAGAACAAATTGGGAATGATATCATCACAGCCAGTGGTCTGACCTTGTTGGGTGCCGATAATAAAGCGGGTGTGGCTGCTATTATGAATGCAATGAACATCCTGATAGCTAATCCTGATATTCCTCATGGGACAATAAAAATTTTATTTACGCCCGATGAGGAGATCGGAAAAGGCGTAAATTTTGTGAATCTTGAAAAACTGGGCGCCGATTTTGCCTATACCATCGATGGTGAACGCCTGGGTTCCATGGAAGATGAAACTTTTTCAGCCGATGGCGTGGAGATTATTTTTAAAGGGGTTTCCACTCATCCTGGATTTGCCTTCGGTAAATTGGAAAATAGCATTAAAATGGCAGGTCTTTTTTTAGATCTTTTGCCTAAGGATAAGCTTAGCCCTGAAACGACTAAAGATAAACAAGGGTTTATTCACCCCGTAAATATTGTTGGGAAAACGGAATCAACTTCCCTTCATTTAATTGTCAGGGATTTTAGTCTTTCCGGTCTCATTGACATGGAAAATTATATAAAAAGTACGGTGGATCTTGTCCTTGAAAAATTTCCACAGTCGTCGGCAGAAATTATAGTTACTGAGCAATATCGCAATATGTATGAAGTGCTGAAAAATTATCCATTTGTATCCGATTATGCTTATAAAGCCATTGAACAGGCTGGACTAAAACCTATTAAATCATTTATTAGAGGGGGAACTGACGGATCAAGATTGTCTTTCATGGGTCTTCCTTGTCCTAATTTATTTGCCGGTGAACATGCATTTCATTCTCTTGAAGAATGGGTTTCAGTGCAGGATATGGAGAAATCATCAGAAATGATCATTCATTTGACCACAATTTGGGCTAATCATTAAAAATAATTGTAATTTTGAAGAAAACCATTATTTATGAAAAATATTGCCATTCAATGTAGCTTGTTTTTCTTCTTGATTTCATTTATGAGTTGTACGTCAATAGAAAAACTGGTGGATACTGGTCAGTATGATAAAGCCATTTATTATGCGACGAATAAGTTATCCGGCGCAAAAGTTAATAAAGTGGAATATGTAAAAGGGCTCGAAACTGCTTTTAAGAAAGTTACAGACAAGGATATGGCCTATATTGAAAAGTTGAAAAATGAGGGGAATCCTGAATCATGGGAAACTATTCTCTCCGTTTATGCTACTATTTCAAATAGGCAGGAAAGTATTAGACCCTTGTTACCGCTAACGGATGAAAATGGTAAAAAGGCTAATTTCTTATTTGTAAACACCAATGATTTAGAAAAAGAAGCAAAGGAACAAACCATTAATTTTTTATACTCTTCTGCTAAAGATTTTTTGCAGGAAGCAAGAAGTACAAAAGATAGAATCCCCGCTAGAAAAGCTTATGATGCTTTGTTAAGATTGAAAAATTATTCGGCAAGATTCATGGATGTGCCCCAACTTGAAAGGGAGGCCAGAGAGTTAGGCACTACTAAGATATTGGTTAATGTGCAAAATTATTCTCAATCTGTTTTTCCAGCTGGATTGGAAGATGAAATTTTGAGACTCGGTTTTAGAGACCTGGATAGGGAATGGCAGAAATTTGATGCCTATCCTGAAAGAAATAGAGAATATGACCTGGGAATTAC
>JAIYCH010000120.1 GCA_027488135.1 Saprospiraceae bacterium
AGACAAGAATCTATTACCAAAGAAATTCTTGAAATTGTTGGTGGTGCTTCGGCACTTTCTTCCTAAATATTTAGAGAAAGGTTGCCTTCAAAAATCCTCCATATAACTATAATGTTTTATGGAGGATTTTTTTATTGATGACCAAAATCAATGGCTGTATTATCGCCGATACTCAGACTTTGTCCGGCGGATGATAAACTTACATCATTTCCAACGACTGATTTATTTAAGATAATCTCGTTGAGTTTACTGTAATTTCCTACGATGGAATGTGAAATGATAGATTGGATAATCTCCACGTTATCACCGATAGTAACGTGAGGGCCAATAATAGAGTGGGTTAATTTACATTTTTTACCAATACTTACAGGATGTATGATAATGGTGTTATCGTAAGGCGGTAAATCAACAGAAGCGTATCCTTCCCTATCTAAAAAAATAGCATTGGTCTCCAGCAAAATCTCCTTTTTACCACAATTGAACCAGTTATCTACTTCTACGGCCGAAAATGGGATACCAGCGGAAATCATTCGCATAATAGCATCGGTCAAATGAAATTCGCCTTCGGTGTGAAGGTTGTTTTCAATATTATACGTTAAGGCCTCAATAAGTTGAGGAATCTCCTTTATTTTATAAATACCAACCATAGCCTTGTTAGACTTTGGAATGGTGGGTTTTTCTATAACTTTGGTTATCATGTTATCATTGCCTAATTCGACAATGCCAAATTCTCTGGGATCGGTTACCCTTTTTATAGCAATACAACTATATGGAGATTTCATGAAAATGGAAAAATCAACATCGATAATAGCATCACCAAAGGCAATAATTACTTCATCGGCATCATTAAAAAAGTGTCTTCCAATCCATAAAGCATGAGCTGAGCCAAGTCGCTCTTCCTGATAAATATAAGTTACAGAAAGATGAGGGTATTTTTCTTCGACAAAAGCCTTTATCTTTTCTCCCAGGTAACCCAGAATAATTAGATACTCGGTTATGCCCTGTTCAATGAGAGGATCAATAATAAAAGAAAGAATAGGTTTTCCAGCCACCGGAATAAGTGGCTTTGGCTGGGTATAGGTTAGCGGTCGAAATCGAGTGCCAGCGCCTGCAACAGGTATTATGGCTTTCATAGCATTCGGTTTAAGCTTTATTTAAGGTTCGAATATAGCACATTTAAACAACCTTTTCCTCTTATTAGCTATTATCTATGTTAAGTTTCAATCGTATCAAATGTAGTAAAAATGAATCATAAAGTTACCTGGTTCCTTATAATAGGCATACTTTCCGTTTTAGTAGGAAGATATTTTTATTTTAAGCCTACTTATATAGAAAATGACCTTGTACCAAATTTTTCGGCAAAAACATTCACAGGGGAAGCATTTAATCTCGATGATTTAAAAGGTGATTATGTTTTTATTGACTTTTGGGGAAGTTGGTGCGGTCCCTGTAGAAGGGCGAATCCACAGCTTCGTGCCGTTTACCAGAAATACAAAAATACTCAGTTTAAAGAGGCAAACTCCTTTCAATTAGTAAGTATTGGCATAGAAAAATCGGAAAGTGCCTGGTTGCAGGCAATTCAGAACGATCAACTCGACTGGCCTTTTCATATATTAGACCTATCGGAAAGTTTACGATTTTTTGACGCGCCTATTGCCTCATTATATAAAATAAAAGAAGTTCCTTCAACTTATCTGATTGGTCCGAATGGAAAGGTTTTAGCAAGAAATTTAGATCTTCTGATGTTAGATTCTTTTTTGAAAAAGAATGCCAAATAAGCGTCATATTGAAAGGGGAATTACATAATATATGACAATTTGTCGCAAATTAAGATATGGCAATATAATTGATATCTTTTAAATCTACTAAAAAAAAGAGTATGAGTCAAAATGTTGATATTGAAAACGAGGAAATTCCTGACAATAGTTCAGTACCACAAGAGGAAAATGATAATGATCAAACGCAAAATGAGGATATCTCAAGCAGTATTGAAAAATTAGAAATTGAAAATCAAGAGCTTAAAGATAAGTATTTAAGGCTTTTCGCTGAGTTTGATAATTATAAAAAAAGAACGGTCAAAGAACGCCTCGATTTAATGCGAACCGCTGCGCAGGAAACAATCCTTGCCATTTTACCGGTTTTAGATGATTTCGACAGGGCTAAAAGGTTGGCCGACGAACCAGGAAGTACGGAGGTGTTTAGTGAAGGGGCGAATATCGTGTATCATAAGCTATATGCTGTTTTAAAAAATAAAGGGCTGGAGCCTATGGATTCCCAACATCAGCCATTTGATCCGGAGTTTCATGAGGCGTTGACTGAAATTCCAGCACCCACAGAAGAATTGAAGGGTAAAGTGGTTGATACGATAGAAAAGGGTTACAAACTAGGCGATAAAATTATCCGGTACGCTAAAGTCGTGGTTGGAAATTAATATCGGGCTTGATAAAATTAATAAGAAGAACCATCAATTATGGCTAAAAGAGATTATTATGAGGTTTTGGGCGTTTCAAAATCAGCAGATGCTGCGGAACTCAAAAAAGCTTACCGTAAACTAGCTGTTCAGTTTCATCCCGATAGGAATCCTGATGATAAGGCTGCAGAAGATAAGTTCAAAGAGGCCGCTGAGGCTTATGAAGTGCTTAGTGATCCCGATAAAAAAGCTAAGTATGATCGTTACGGTCACGCTGGGGTAGATGGTCAGGGCGGTTTCTCCGGTGGTGGTATGACAATGGATGATATCTTTAGTCAGTTTGGTGATGTCTTTGGTGACTCGGGCTTTGGTTCCTTTTTTGGTGGCGGAGGCGGATCCGCTTCTGGAAGACAGCGTGGGCAAAAAGGTACTAACCTTCGTATAAAAGTGTCATTAACATTAGAAGAAATTGCTCACGGTGTACATAAAAAAATAAAAGTTAAAAAGGAAGTTGCCTGCAATACTTGTAATGGTTCCGGAGCTAAAGATTCCAGTTCTGTAAAAGTTTGTAATACTTGCGGTGGAAATGGCGTGGTTCGTCAGGTTAGAAATACTTTCTTAGGTCAAATGCAAACTACGGTACCTTGCCCAACGTGCACTGGTTCCGGGAAAATTATTTCTTCTTTCTGCACCGGTTGTAAGGGTTCAGGTACATCGCATGGGGAAGAAACCATTGATATTGATATTCCGGCAGGGGTTGAAGCGGGTATGCAATTAAGTATGCGAACCAGAGGTAATGCAGGGCAAAAAGGTGGCCCAGCCGGCGATCTCATCATAAACATTGAGGAAAAAGAACACGAATTTTTACAGAGGGATGGACAGAATATTCTTTTTGAACAGTTTCTGAGTTTCGCAGACGCCTCCATTGGTACACAAGTCGAAGTACCTACATTAGATGGAAAAGTTAGAATTAAAATTCCTCCCGGCACACAATCTGGTAAAATATTTCGTTTACAAGACAAAGGACTCCCAACGGTTCAAGGATATGGTAAAGGTGATCAATTGATTCATGTGAATGTATGGACACCCAAGAAGCTAACGCAGGAAGAACGTGATCTTCTTGAAAAAATGAGGTCAATGCCTAATTTTACGCCTTCTCCTCAGAAATCTGATCGCACATTATATGAAAAATTACGCGATTATTTTAAATAATTGATCTTATGAATATTCGTCTTTTTTTTCTTTTTGTCTTAATATCTATCTCCTTTTCTTGTAGTAAAGAAAAGGTTATTCTTGAAAAGGAGGTAGATGTTAAAGAATCTATAGGATGGATGTTCAGTGACAGTCTTTCAGTGGATTTTTCTATTTCAGATACTAACAGGCTGTATGCTATGAGATTACAGCTAAATCATACGCCCGATTTCAATTTTGAAAATGTTTATACGCGTATTCATACGCTTTTCCCGGACGGCAAACTAAGCGCTCAAACCCTTTCTTTGGCGTTGACCAATGAGACGGGTGCCTGGGCTGGTCAATGCAATAAAACAGTCTGTAAGGTTGAAATAGCGCTTCAGGAACAAATTATATTTCCTGCAAAAGGTAATTATAAAATAACGATTGCGCAGTTTATGAGAACCGATACCTTGTCAGGTATTGGGAATATCCGGTTTCTACTCATAGACACTGGTGAAAGAAAGTATTCAACGAAATAAAGCACTAAAGGCATTACTACCCATACCATTTTATTCTAATGAATACCCACTAAGCTAAAGATTCTTCTAATATGGTTACCCAACTGTATTGTCAAGATAAGTCTAAAAATTAGACATATAAGACTTATCGACTTAAAAACATATTCCTTTGGTTGTTCAGCATGCGGAAAAAAGGATCACTCAGGTCTTTAATAAATCTGATTTCCTCTCCGGTAGATTTCATTTCAGGCCCTAAGTTTTTATCAACATTCGGGAATTTATCAAAAGAAAAGACAGGGACTTTTATAGCAAATCCACGGGGCTGTGGTTTAATATCAAAATCTTTTAGTTTGTGTGTACCCAACATAACCTTAGTGGCTATTTGAAGATAAGGAACCTGATAGGCCTTTGCGATAAAAGGAGTAGTTCTTGACGCGCGCGGATTAGCCTCTATGACATATACTTTGTTATCTTTTATAGCAAACTGAACATTTATGAGCCCTTTAATATTTAAGGCAAACGCTAGTTTTTCTGTATATTCAACCATGGCGGTTACCGCTTCGACACTTAAACTGTAGGTAGGTAAAACAGCAGAAGAGTCTCCGGAATGAACACCTGCGGGTTCAATATGTTCCATAATACCCATAATATGAACGGTTTCTCCATCGCAAATGGCATCCACCTCAGCCTCTTTAGCTCTATCGAGAAAGTGATCAATGAGAATAGTATCTCCTGATAAGTTTTTAATGATATGCAGCATTTGGTCTTCCAGTTCCTGGTCATTGATAACAATGCGCATACTTTGACCACCTAAAACGTAAGAAGGTCTGACGAGAACTGGATATCCTACCCTTTTGGCAATTTCGATGCCTTCATCGACTCCTTTGGCTGCGCCGTATTCAGGATACGGAATGCCCAGTTGTTTCAATAAATCGGAAAAGGCGCCTCTGTCCTCAGCCAGATCCATGTTTGGGTATGAAGTGCCAATGATAGGAATGCCCTTTTCATGGAAAGTTTTCGCCAATTTAAGAGCGGTCTGGCCACCCAATTGAACGATAATACCTTCTGGTTTTTCCAATTCAATAATCTCCTCCAGATGTTCCCAAAATACAGGTTCGAAATATAGTTTATCAGCAATATCAAAATCTGTAGAAACGGTTTCCGGATTACAATTTACCATAATCGATTCAAAGCCAGCATCTTTGATGGCGAGTAAACCGTGAACACAGCAATAATCGAATTCAATACCCTGACCAATCCTGTTTGGACCAGAACCCAGAACAATTATTTTCTTTTTATCACTTGGGATACTTTCATTTTCCTGATCGAAGGTAGAATAAAAGTAAGGTGTTTTAGCTTCAAATTCGGCAGCACAGGTATCTACCATTTTATATGTTCTCCTGATATTCAATGATTTTCTGTGAGCCCGAACATTTTCCTCCTCTTCGTGCATCAGCCTGGCAATCTGGAGGTCAGAATAGCCTACTTCTTTTAATTCCCTTAAGAAAGAAGCGGGAACATCTTGAATGGTATGGTATTTCTCTAAACTGATTTCATATTTCAGTAAGCGCTTGATCTGTTTTAAGAACCATGGATCTATGCGGGTTAAGTTTTGCAGCGTTTGGGTAGCAACGCCAAGTTTCATTGCATCTTTTAATCTGAAAAGACGATCATCGGAGACCTCTTCCATTCGCTTTAAAACGTCGGCAATATTGGTCCATTCTTTATTATCGGCTCCCAGCCCAATTTTCCCATTTTCCAAAGACTGACAAGCCTTCTGCAGAGCTTCTAAGAAATTACGCCCAATGCCCATAACCTCACCTACTGACTTCATTTGAAGACCCAGGCGATGGTCTGCACCGGGAAATTTATCAAAATTCCATCGGGGTATTTTAACGATAACATAGTCAAGAGTAGGTTCAAAATAAGCGGATGTTGTTTTGGTAATCTGATTTTTAAGTTCATTTAAATTATAGCCTAAAGCCAGCTTAGAAGCAATTTTTGCAATAGGATAACCCGTTGCTTTTGACGCCAAGGCTGAAGAACGGGATACTCTCGGATTTATCTCAATGACGATTAACTTTTCAGTTATTGGATCTTGAGCAAATTGTATGTTACAACCTCCTGAAAAATTACCCAAAGAGCGCATGGCCTGAATCGCTTCATCCCTCATTTGCTGGTAGGCTGTATCCGAAAGGGTCATCGCGGGCGCCACCGTAATGGAATCACCTGTGTGAATGCCCATTGGATCTAAATTTTCGACAGTACAAATGATAACGACATTATCATTTTGATCCCGTAATAACTCTAGTTCGAACTCTTTCCAGCCTAAAACTGCTTTTTCAACGAGAACCTCGTGCGTCGGAGAAGCATTTAAACCACGTCTTAAAGCTGCATCAAAATCAACTTCCTGCATGATAATGGCACCACCAGTTCCACCAAGGGTGTAGGAAGGCCTGATAACTAGGGGAAATCCTATTTTTTGAGCAGCTTCTTTACCCTCAAGGAAAGAATTAGCAATAAAGGAAGGCGCTACAGAGAGTCCAATTTTAATCATGTGCTGACGAAATGCCTCTCTGTTTTCAGTAAGTTCAATCGCAGCAACATCAACGCCAATCATTTTAACCCCATACTTTTCCCAAATACCCATCTTATCAATCTCAATAGCAAGATTTAAAGCAGTTTGTCCACCCATAGTAGGGAGTACCGCATCGATTTGTCTTTCTTCCAGTATTTGAATGATACTCTCGGCAGTCAGGGGAAGCAAATAGATGTAGTCCGCCATTATATTATCCGTCATAATAGTAGCCGGATTGGAATTAATGAGACTCACTTCGATGCCCTCTTCTCGCAATGAACGCGATGCTTGTGACCCTGAGTAATCAAATTCGCAAGCTTGTCCTATAACTATAGGTCCGCTGCCGATAATTAATACGGAATGTATGGAAGAATCTTTTGGCATGGGTTGGTTGTCGTTAAATTGGCGCTAATATAAGATTAACAACTTGGAATTGAGGGATTTTATGACGCCTTTTTACATGCCAAAGAAAAAAAATATATAGAGCACTAAAAATGAATTATTGTAAATTCAATATAATGGGTGGTGAATAGTGTTCTAAGTTAATTAAAATTTTGCTTTTACCTTCTTTTAAAGAATAAATCTTCTTTTTTATTAAGTTAAATTCTACATTTCCACGTGAAAGATTATTTGTAAAACCTGCAGGAATAACAAATTCGTTGTCAGGTTGAGGTCCTTTTATTTCTAAATTTACTCCTTGTTGTTTCTCATCAATTAAAAGAATAACCAATGTTTCTTCCGATTGCAGTAATTGCTCGTCTTGCAAACTGAAGGTGAAGTCTTTCGACGAGATTAACTTTTTATTGGTAATGATGAGATTAGGTTGCGTAAGGGATAAATTCACTTTTTGAAGCCCTTTGGGACAGTGAATCAAGTCAACCGTCATATCTTTTTGAAAGGTGGCCAGAAATTCTCCGGCATAGAAGCGGGTAAACTCCGAGCGGGGCTTCTCTTGTAGCAAAAAATTGTTGAAGGCAGGTACGGACTTCCAATTGGGCTTTTGTAAAATGCTATCTGATAATTGCTCGCCAAATTCTACCTGAACCGTATAATAACCCTCGGGATTTAAGTACCTTACATAAACACTGCCAATAGCTGCAGGTTCAACCGTTTTTTTAACTTCTTCTTTACAGGACAAAAGAAGGAACAATAAGGTTACGGTAAGGATAAGGCTGCAGTGTTGTAATTTCATTTTTCTAAAAATATGCCCCAAAGATAAGGCCTATTTACCATACAATTAAATTTAAGCCGACGAACTGTAAAACAAAGTCGATTTTTCCTTTTTTTAATTTTTTATTATATTGTAACAGACTTCATAAACAGACTCGCAATGAAAAAAATAAATAGAAGAAACTTTATGACCTCAGCGGCGGCAGCAGCTTCATTTATGATTATCCCCAGGCATGTATTGGGTGGAAAGGGCTTTACCGCACCGAGTGATAAAGTAAATGTGGGATTGGTAGGTGCTGGTGGAAAGGGCAAGGAAAATATTCAGGATTTATTTAAATTAAATGACGTTCAAGTCACTTGTTTGGCTGATCCAGCTGAATTTTGGGATTTAAATCGTTTTTATTATAAGACCGTTGCTGGTTTGGGTCCAGTATCGGACATGGTGGAGAATCATTATAAGGAAAAGTCAGGGTATTCAAAAGTAAACAGATATATCGATTTTAGGGAAATGTTGTCCAAAGAGAAGTCTTTAGATGCTGTTCTTTGTGCTACTCCAGATCATTTACATGCTTATGTTTCCATGCTTTCCATGCAGGCAGGCAAACACGTGTATTGCGAAAAACCACTCACTCACAATATTCATGAGGCGCGTGAGGTGTCAAAAATGTCAAAAAAGACTGGTTTAGCCACCCAAATGGGTAATCAATTGCATAGTACGCCTGCCATTAGGAATGCGGTCGAATATCTTCGTTCAGGAGTGATAGGAAAGGTAAAAGAGGTTCACTCCTGGGTGCCCGCCACGAGATGGACAAATAGTTTAAGTGAAGTTCCAACTTCGGAATCTCCTATGCCAAAAGGGTTGAATTGGGATTTATGGATTGGCCCAAAGGCATACCGCCCTTTTCATGAGGTATATGCACCGGTTACCTGGCGCGATTTTTGGGAGTTCGGACTGGGGGCTTTGGGTGATTTTGGATGTCATGACCTCGATGCTGCCACCTGGGGCCTAGAACTTGGTTTGCCAACAAAAATACAGGTTCATCCTGCAGGATTTAGTAATGCCGATATCATTCCCTATGGAGAGATTGGATATTTTACTTTTCCAGGTAAAAAGGAAAATGAATCTATTGAGTTAACCTGGTATTCTGGGGGCTTATATCCTAAAAAACCAGCGCAAGTTCCTGTAGATTTCAACTTTTCAAGACGCGGTGCCATGTATATTGGAGAAAAAGGAGTTATGGTTACTGGAAATGGGGCTGTTCCAAAAATTTTCCCTGAATCTAATTTTTCTAATCCTGTGGAAACTACCTTTAAACTACCTCCTACCGAGGGGCATCACCGGGACTGGATAAATGCTATAAAAGGGGGTCCTGCAGCAAGTTCTAATTTTGAATACGGAGCTCATCTTACTGAAATTACTCTTTTAGGCGTACTTTCCCTTCGCCTGGGTGGTGCCTTAATTCAATGGGACGCTAAAAATATGAAAGCAACGGGTTTGCCTAAAGCAGATATTTATATTAAAGAAGCAGAAAGAAAAGGATGGGAATTACCTGCTTAATAATTAGGTATCAGTGTCTATTTGGGATCTTATTTTTATGATTTTTTTTGAAGGGAAATGGGATGCTCTAAATAATATCTAAACTTCGAGATAATGAAGTCAAGAGAAAGGGTTAATTTAGATTTCAAAAATATAAAATTATTAAATTATCATATTGTGAAACACTTTACATATATGATATTTTTTATATCAATTCTAACATTGGGAATGATATATCCTTTTTTAAAAGGAGATTTTGATCACTTGGCAATACCAATTTCAACAATCATACAGGTATTCGGTCTTGTAGGACTTTCCTTTGTTCCTATTGGTATTTTATGGATGGCAATTCCAAAATACCGCTTTGGTTTTGCTATGGCAGCTATTATTGTCAGTTTTTTCATAACCTTGATTCTAGCTCTTTTTGCTACCTTAAGCGTTGGAAAATCATTTGGAATAGTTATTCTTTTTATATGGATAATTATAGCAACACTTTTGCTACCACAGATAAAAAAGCTAAAAATAACGACAGGAAACAAATTTGATTTTTTCCCTCTTTACTTAATTGGTGTTCCTGTTATTACCTTGATTTTACAATTAATACTTGCAAAACCTCTGACTGAATTAAGTAGAAACCGCACGATTGAAAATGCAAATCGATTTATAAGAGATATTGAAGAATTTAAAACTTTGCGAGGTGCTTATCCTTTGACACTGCAAGCACAAAACAAAGACTATTTTCCAGATGTCGTAGGCGTTGAAAAATATTTTTATGCACCCCATAGAAAGGGGTACAATCTTTATTTTGAACAACCCCGATTTCTTCTTGACAGATTTGGTACAAGAGAATGGGTAGTTTTTAATCCGTTAGATGAAAATAGTGTTTATAGTCATACATCTTGGCTGCTTCCCACAGAACAAGAAGAAGCAATTCAGGGCTGGTATGCTTCAGGAAACACAGGACATAAACACTGGAAATATTTTTTCTTTGACTAAAAATAGGTCAAATCCCCGCATATAAAGCTTAAAGCCTGCTCTTTGAAAAAAGGGGCAATTTAAGCGAGTGTTAAACAAAGCTTTGGTAGCCATTTTGTTGTCAATTTTACCTCTGGGTTTTCAATTATAATTCAGGAATTAAATCCTTCCTAATAAACCTTTTGATCATGCTTTGGTCTAATATAAAAAAGCAAGAAATGCGACATTTTTTCATTCTAATCTTAGCAATCATCGTTTTACAGCCATTAAACGCTCAATCACTTTATTTCCCACCAGTAACTGGAAGCACCTGGGATACTATTTCGCCAAAAACGCTGGGGTATTGTCAAACGAACATTGACCGCTTGTACGAATTCTTAGAGGCAAACAATACTCGGGCATTTTTATTACTCAAAAACGGAAAAATTGTGCTGGAAAAATATTTTGGTACCCATACCCAGTTATCTCCCTGGCAATGGGCTTCGGCAGGTAAAACAATAACTTCTTTTATGGTGGGTATGGCGCAACAGGAGGGGTATTTGTCCATTGATGACACCACTTCAACTTATCTGGGTAAAGGCTGGACAGATTGTACGCCAAAACAGGAGGAAAAGATTACGATAAAACACCAGCTATCCATGACTTCAGGGCTTGATGACAAGGTTCAGGATCATTTTTGCACCATTGACACCTGCTTAATTTACAAATCAGATGTGGGAACCCGCTGGGCGTATCATAACGGACCATATACACTGCTTGACAAAGTTATTGAAAAGGCCACAAGACAAACGCTGAACAGTTACACAACGCAAAAATTGAAAACTTCGATTGGAATGACCGGGTCGTTTATTCCCTTTGGTTATAACAATGTATATTTTAGCACGGCCAGAAGTATGGCAAGGTTTGGGTTGTTGATTTTAAATAAGGGAAAATGGGGAGGAAACCAGATTATGTCGGACAGTACTTATTTTAAACAAATGGTAAATCCTTCACAAACTATAAATAAGTCTTACGGTTATTTATGGTGGCTGAATGGAAAGCAATCCTATATGCTACCAACGTCACAAACGGTGTTTCCAGGTTTTTTAAATCCTAATGCGCCAAGTGATATGTTTGTAGCTATGGGCAGAGATGGCCAGTTTTTAAACGTAATTCCAAGTCAGCAGATGGTCATGATAAGAATGGGAGAAGCGCCGGATAATCTTCCGGTGCCATTGTTACTTAATGACAACATCTGGAAATATGTAAATGAATTGCAATGTACCACAACAGCAACGGAAAATAAACTTTATGAGGAATCGATGATACATATTTTCCCGAATCCGTCCAGTGATATGATCGTTATAAAATCTGAAGAATTTATTGAAAAAGTTGAAATCCTTAATGTTCAAGGCCAAAAATTAAAATCAGCAGTTATCTCATCGAAGGAAATAAGCATGTCCATCGGGGAAATGCAAAAAGGTATTTATTTTTTACAGGCAAAAATGACAGATGGCAGAAGATGGATCGGAAAATTTGTAAAGTATTAAGGCCTGTTATTTTGGAATAGAAAGCAAATGAACAGATTTTACTTCTTTGTTTACAAGATATACGAAACTTCTTTTTAGCAAAATCAACAGCATCTTCGAAACGAGATTCTTTGTCTTTTTTTTACGTTTTTTCCTCATTTGGAAAATTCCTCTGGGAATTAATGTCCATACAAAAGTTTACCATGTTTTTGATTTAAAAACATCCTGAGTTTACTTAAAATATAGAAACATAAAACAGGCTATCTACCCACTTCTGTTAGTTTATATTTTTCTTGAAAAATGCAATGGTCTTCTCCCAGGCTTCTTTTGCCGCAGCTTCGTCGTAGCGAGGGGTAGTGTTATTGTGGAATCCATGATTCACTCCCGGAAAGTTGATCATCTGATAGTTTTTACCCTGCGATTTTAAGGCTGCTTCATAAGCTGGCCAACCGGCATTTACCCGAGCATCCAGTTCTGCATAAATGACTAAGAGTGGTGCTTTAATCTGCGCTACCTCAGCAGCTTCTGGCTGTCCTCCGTAATATGGCACGGCTGCCTTTAAGTCTGGTATTCTAACGGCCATCATGTTAGAGATCCAGCCGCCAAAGCAAAAACCGACCACCCCTACTTTTCCATTGCAGTCGGGATGGTTTTTCAGAAATTCATAGGCTGCAATAAAGTCTTCGAGCATTTCTTCGCGAGTACGTTTAGCCTGCATGACCCGACCTTCATCGTCGTTTCCTGGGTAACCACCCAAGGGAGTCAGGGCATCGGGAGCAAGGGAAATAAATCCATCTACGGCACATCTTCTGCCCACATCCTCAATATAAGGGTTTAGGCCTCTATTTTCGTGGACTACTACGATGCCGGGAAACTTTCCATTCCCTGCAGGAGTGGAGAGTAGGCCTTTGATTTGTCCTCCACCTTTCGGGGAAGGATACATCAGGTATTCAGAACCTTGAAGTCGCTCGTCGTCCGAAGATATGGTGCGGGTACTGTGGTAGTCTGGCGTCATACTGCTTAGCAAGGCCGCAACGGTAATGCCACCAACGGCATAGACAGATAGTTTCTCGATGAAGGTTCGTCGGTCTATCTTGTTATGGCAGTAGTAATCGTAGAGGTCAAAGGCCTCTTGGGGAATATCGGCTTTGTTGATTTTTTCCATGGTCTGCTTGTATAATTGGTTAAGATAAGAATAAAATGGGTAAGAAGATGAAGAATCGATATTTTAATGGAGGAATTTATAGATAAAAGGTATTAAATACTGCATTGAATTTTTAATTAGACAAAGATCAAAAAATCAAGGTAAACTTGATGATTTAATCATCATTTGGATTTATCAAATTTAATCGTAACTGTTTCAATTAAAAAAAGAAAATGAGCTTAGTATTTCACTGTTATCGAAGCACGGAACCTCGCTTTTGCAATACGGCTTTGGTACGCAGTATTTCTTTTTATCCGAATAGTTCTTGTAATGTTTTGGTTGCTAGGAACATTTTTTTGCTGTCAGGAAGTCTTATGAAATCATATTTTTCGTAAAACTTTTCAGCTTCTTTATCTATTGGGTCCACAACAACGGCAAATGAGCCTATTTCTTGAGATATTTCAAAGCATCTTTTTAGTGCATCAATTAGCAGTATTTTTCCTAATCCCTGACCTTGATATTTTTTGTCAATGGCTAATCTTCCAAGTAAAGTCGTTGGAATAACGTTGTATGATTTTGGAAGTTTCTTTTGAATATGTTCTGGAAAACTGCTTAAAGGAATGCTGTTATTTGAAAGCGTATAGTAACCTTGAATACTTGTTTCATTTTCGGATAGCACAAAACAAACAGATAACTTTCTTTTGATATCTTGTCCAGCTTGTGTTTTTAAGTAATTGGTTAAAAGCTCTTTTCCACAATCAAAATCTTCTCGATGATGTTTTTTGTCCAAAAGTTCAGTCATTTCTTTGGATCTGGTAAAAATGCTTTGTAATCCTTTAATGCATTTTTTAGTGTTGTGGAAGGTTTTTTTGGTTTTGTAATGGCATCAAAAAAAATTTGGCTGTCTCTTTCAGAAGCTATTATTTGTTCTTTTTCTTGAATGATTTCTTTTGCTCTTTCATGCACTGTTAATATAACAAAGTCTGTTAAACTTCTAAAACCACCTAAGGATGCAGCTTTTTCAAAGAATTGTTTTTGTTCTTTAGAAAGTCTTGCGTCAAATCGTGCGTGTTCCTTAGTTACTGTACTCAAAATTGAAATTTTTTATAAATGTACGTAAATAACCCGTAAATAAAATATTTTGTACGTTAAATTTCTGTACGAAATTTTGGGTTTCATATTGTAGGCAAATAACCTTTTTATATTTGATATCGATTTTTTGTATGAAAATGTATGATTCAATATAAAAAAATGGGAATTACCAACTGGATAATTCCCATTCAAAGTAATTAAGAAATTGAAGTTATCTCTATGGGTAATTTGCGAATTCTTTGGCCAGTTGCGGCAAATATGGCATTGCCTAGGGCTGGTGCGACTGGTGGAAGACCTGGTTCACCAACACCCCCTGGTTCAGCGCCACTTTGAATAATATGTACTTCCATTTCAGGAATTTCATTCATTCGCAAAATCTGATATTCGTGGTAGTTCGTCTGATTACATTTTCCATTAGAAAAAGTAATGCCATCTTTTATAGCAGCTGAAATTCCCATCACGATATTTCCTTGTGTCTGTGCGACAACGTTATCAGGATTAACATAATGTCCACAGTCGATAACAGACACTGCTTTTTCAATGATAATGCCTTTGCCGGAGGTAGATACAGTAATACAGCAGGCACTTATGCTACCAAAAGAAGCGAATATGGCGAGCCCCTTACCTTTCCCTGAGGGAAGCTTTTCTTTCCAGTTTGACTTTTCTGCCAGTGTTTCCAACACTTTTCTGAATCGCTCATCTTTGAGTAAGGCAAGCCTTGCCTCCAAAGGATCTTTTCCGGCAAGGTGGGCTAATTCATCTATAAAACATTCCTGACCCCAGCCAAAATTGGAAGCATAAACAGATCGCCACCAGACTATGGGGATTTCGGTTTTAACATGCGTCCAGCTAACTTTAGACACTGGAAATTGATATTGATTATTTTCTGTACTCAATTCTCCGGACAACCATGGATCTGCTTCGTCGGGTTTAAGACCGTTAAATACCTGACCCACAATCGATTCTCCAATAGCATGATGGTGAAAACCTGTTAATTTACCGTTGGCAACCATGCCTTGAACTCTGGAAAGCATACCCGGTCGGTAAGGCCCTTGAGTGATATCATCTTCTCTGGTCCACAATACTTTAACCGGTTTTTTTAGTTCTTTAGCTAAGAAACAAGCTTCACTGAGATAATCGTGATAAGCTTTTCTGCCAAAAGAACCACCGAGGAGCGGTACATGGAACTTAATTTTATCTTGTTCGATACCTAAAAATCGAGCAGCGTCAGCTAATCCACCGTCTGGCCCTTGAACATGAGCCCAAATTTCAGCTGTGCCATCTTCTTTATAATGTACGACGGCGCATTCAGGTTCAATAGGAGCGTGCGCTAAGAAAGGCGTTTCATAAACGGCTTCGAGTTTAGCACTGGCGGTATTAAATTTTGCTAAAAAATCTCCCTTTTCCTCATGTCTGACCCCCTCTTTTTTAGCCGCATCATAGGCTTTTTGGAAATAGGCATCGGTGGTTTGCGTTAAAGCTAATTGTCCATCGTCCCATTTGACATTTAATAAAGATCTGCCTTTCTGCGCGGCCCACCAGTTAGATGCAATGACAGCAACAGCGTCGGACTGCTTGTGAGGCATAGTACGTTTACATCGAATTACTTTTTGAACCCCTTTAACCAACAATGTTTTACTGTCATCAACAGATACAATTGAGGCATGAATCGTTGGAGAATGCTGAATACAAGCATACACCATACCAGGCACTTCGATATCTATGCCAAAAACAGCTTTTCCGGTAACTTTTGAGGGTATGTCCAGCCGCTTATTATATTTCCCAAGAATGGTAAAATCTGCGGGATCTTTAAGTTTGGGATTTTTAGGAACAGGAAGCTTTGCAGCGTCTTCGGCAAGTTCACCGTAAGAAAAAGATTTATCAGCATTTTTTAAATAAATTCTTGCGTCTTTGGCAAAACAAAGATCTGTGGAGGTTGCCCAACGACTCGCAGCCACCTGAATAAGCATTTCTTTGGCTGCTGCACCAGCTTTTCTAAGCGGATACCACAATCCCCTTACCGTGCTGCTTCCTCCCGATTGCTGACTGCCATATTTACTTTGACCATCAGATTGAATAATCGTTACCTTATCTAAAGATACCTCAAGTTCTTCTGCCAATAATGACGGGGCCGCTTGCATTGAACCTTGTCCCATGTCTGGACGCGGATTAATAAGCGTTATACTTCCATCTGTGCGGATAATTATAAAGGGATTAATCTCAAG
>JAIYCH010000002.1 GCA_027488135.1 Saprospiraceae bacterium
CTGAGAAATCAAAGGAATTTGTTCCAAAATGCACCTCAAAATGATCGAAAAGGAAAAAAAATGGCCTTTTTTGAAAATAAAAAATTAGAAAGTTTTTGAAATTAAGGTTTTATGAACCTTCAATGAACTGAGCAATTAAGAAAAAAGAGGAGTGAAAAACAAAATATTATCCCAAAAAAGGGAAGTAATTTTTGTCTGAACTGTGATTTTTTTGATTTTTTTGATTACTCTGATACCAGATTAGATTTAATTAAATGAAACCTGACGCGGAGCAGACTATGCGTGCGATGCATCGGCGAAAAGAAGGAAAAAAATAACCCATTTACATGTAACCATCTCAAGTTCAAACCAAAGACGTCCTCTGTAATCTTCTAAATCCTGTCCTACAATAAAAGAGATGCATCGCTGTCTGAACATGGACGCGATGCATCGCCTCTATACTAATACCCCGGATTTTGGGTCATTTTTCCTTCGCTCAAATCTATTTCTGTTTGTGGAATAGGAAATAAATCATGTTTACCCTTGATAAAATTCTTACCAAGATTTTTCATCACCTTTTCCACCTGACCCGTTCTCACCAGATCAAACCAGCGCTGTTGTTCCATAGCCAATTCAATGCGGCGTTCTTTCCAAATTCGCTCTCTAAGGGTTAATTTGTCAGAAAAAACAAGGTCTGGTAAAACCGTAGTTCTCGTGCCTCTCGCCCGTTGTCTTACCTGATTTAAATATTTTAGCGCTTCCGTTGGATTGTTAATTTCATTTAAAGCCTCGGCGGCAATTAATAGAATATCGGCATACCTAAGAATCCTGATATTTCCGGGGCCATTGTCCTGAAGTCCAGGGTGAGATTCAACCCAGGCTTTTTGATTATATCTTTCATTTTCCATAGAAGGATTATCTTCAATGACCCCTGACCCGTCGGGAAGTACTTCTCCCACGTATAATACCGTGGCATCGCGGCGTGGATCACCTGGTTCATAAGAGCGAACCAAATCGTCTGAAGGATTATTGAATCCCCAGCCCAAATTTGGACTTCCGCGAACCCCTTGCACCATGTTAAATGCGGTAGCACCTGCGTAAGATGCCTCTAAGGCGGTGGCTTGAATTTCGAAGAGTGACTCTACCCCATTCTCCCCTTCTTTCCTAAAAAGTCTTGCATAATCAGGATAAAGAGAATACTCTTTAGAATCTATGACCTCTTTCGCCCATTTAGCTGCATTGGTAAAATCGCCCTGAGTTAAAAAGACTTTAGCCAGTAACCCAGCGGCCGTACCTTTCGACACTCTGCCAAGATCAATGGGTTCCATGGCCGATTTAAGCGGTAAACTGCTTGCTGCTACATTTAAATCTGACTTAATCTGTTCATAGAGTTTTTCTACACTTGCCCGTTCCTGAGTATAGAATTCATCTTGCGTTAATGGTTTAGTGATCAATGGAACAGAACCGAACCATCGAACCAGATTAAAATAAAAATGGGCCCTTAGAAAATGAGCTTCACCCAGCCATTTTTTTCTGAGCGTCTCATTCATCTTAGGAATCCTTGGTATCCCATCAATGGCCACATTTGCCCTAAAGATGGCTTGATAATAGCCTCTCCAGGTTTGCCTGATATCCTCGGGATTCCTTGAATCGTAAATAAAATCGTCAAAAGCATTTAAACGTTCTGCATCAGCGGGAAAACTACCTTTTACCGCATCATCTGAAACTATATCTGTCATCCCTAAGTAGGGAAATGAGACAAAATCCCAACTCCTCATCTGGTTATAAATGGCGTTAATGGCCCAGCCACCCTGCTTTTCTTCCCGGAAAAAATTCTGCGCATTAATCTCACCTAATGGCTTTACCTGTAGAAATTCTTCCCCACAAGAAGGATAGAAAACAAGGGCAAACATTACAAAAATCAAACGAAATGGAGGAAATATATTTTTCATGTTCTATTATTCTACGAATTAAAAATTACACTGAATACCAAAAACCAGGGTTTTAGACAAAGGATAAATTCCTCTGTCAATACCTACCTGAAGCACATTTTCTGACCCAACTTCCGGGGTATATCCTGTATATTTTGTCCAGGTAAATAAATTATTGGCCGTTGCATAAATGCGCAGTGATCTGATGCCTAATTTTTTGACCAAACCATCAGCTAAGGTATAACCAAGTCCCAGGGTACGCAATCTGAAAAAGGAACCATCCTCAAGGAAATGATCTGATACTACAAAATTAGGGTATCCTCCATTGGTAATTCGGGGATCTGTTGTGGAAAGATTATCTTTATTCCACCTGTTTAAGAAGGATGTCTCAAAATTTGGAATACCGAATCCACGAAACATTTTTTTAGCATTTAAAATTTTATTACCATATACCCCATTAAAATCGGCGTTAAAATCAAAGCCACTGTATGATAATTCCAAGTTAAAACCATAATTGAAAGTAGGTATTGGACTACCTAACCAGGTTCTGTCTTTGGCATTAATGATGCCATCATTATTAATATCCTCAAAACGCAAGTCGCCGGGTTTTACAGGATTATTATTTGGATATTTTTTTACGTCTTCTGCATTTTGATAAACGCCGGCCACCTTATATCCAAAAAAGGAACCAATAGGGTAACCAGGTTGCGTCAGGGTTGCAAAATCACCATTTATCACTACATCTCTCAAAGCATTACCAGTAGAACCAAGAGAAATGACGTTATTATCTAGGAAAGAACCGAGAACACTTAACTTATAATTGAGTTTACCCTCTTTATTCTGAAAATTCAAAGTAACATCCAAGCCTTTATTTACGACATCGGCGGCATTAACGTAAGGATTTCCCGCTGAACCGACATAGTCAGGAATAGGCACGGGCACCAATATTTTAGTGGTTAACCTATGATAAACATCTATTTCAGCAGTAAGTCTGTTGTCTAAGAAACCAATATCAAAACCACCGTTTAAACTCCTTGATTGTTCCCATTGTAAAAATGGATTAGCCAAAGTAACTAAAGAAGCACCAAAAATGAGTGCTTCATCTGGACCAAAAACGGCACTTAAGTTATTAGTAACGGTAGGAATAGCGGCTCCAGTAGGGATTTTATCATTCCCTAAAATACCCCAGCTAGCCCTTAGTTTCAAATTACTTAATCCTTTCAAATTTTTCAAAAAAGACTCTTCTTTTGCGCGCCAGGCGAAGGCAAGCGAAGGAAAATTACCCCCTCTTTTTTCACTGCCAAATTTAGATGAACCGTCTCGTCTGAAACTTACCGTCAGCAAATATTTATCTTTAAACGCATAATTTGATCTGAAAAGATAAGATTCATAGCGCTCTGGCGTACTTGCTCCCTGATAATTGGTAGCTGTTTGTGCATCCCCTGCATTTAGATAATAAAAATCTTCCGTATCACCTATTAGTCTATTTCTTGAACCACCCATAAATTCACCTTGTCTGCTCTGAACGGTATAACCCGTTAACAAAGTCAATCGGTGTTGTTTAAAATCCTTTTGAAAAACGGCTGTATTTTCCCACTGCCAATCTGAAGATTGCGAATTTCCCACAAACAATCTACTCTCAGGATTTTGTTGTTTATCATTTACAAAAAATTGTGGTTCAAAACTTTTACTTTTATTAGAAAATGAATTGAATCCAATGCTACTTTTCAGGGTAAGATTTTTAAAAGGATTTACATCGACAAAAGCATTTCCCGCCATTTGCTGACCACTCGACCTGTTATAGGCATTATATTTTAGCTGCGCAGCGGGATTACTCACATTGGACAAGGTAGAAGTATTTCCAAAATTTCCATCGGCATCTACTGCGGGAGCTGTGGGATCTGCAGCATAGGCATTAAAAACGATACCCCCTGGTTCGCGATTTGCTGCAGACTGAACGAATGAAATATTATGGCCTATTTTAATAAATGGAGCTATTTGGTAAGTGTTGTTTATGCGCAGAGAATAGCGATTAAAATAGGATGATTTAATAATACCGTCTTGCAAAAAGGCATCACCACTAATGCTGTACGTCATTTGATCTGAACCACCACTAACTTGAAGATTATAACTACTAAAAGCGGCATTTCTGTAAATTTCATTTTGCCAGTCCGTTCCCTGCCCTAAAGAACCAGGATTTTGAAAAACAGGTTTGTTAGATAATTCGTTGACTAACAAACCATATTCACTGGCATTAGTCAGCGATAACAATTTTGCAGGTTGCTGCACCCCTTGCCAAGCATTGAAACGTATTTGTGCTTTTGTATTTTTCGAACCTTGACGGGTCGTAATAATGATGACACCATTGGCACCTCTAGTTCCATAAATAGCTGCAGCGGAAGCATCTTTAAGTACTTCCATGGAGGCAATGTCCGTAGCATTTAAAAAATCGATATTATCCAGAATAAGCCCGTCCACCACATAAATGGGTGAGGCCCCGTTGAGGGTACCTGTTCCACGAATTCTAACAATAGGAGCTTCACCAGGACGCCCACTACCAGAAACTACCTGAACCCCGGCAATTTTGCCTTGTAAAGCCTGAGTAATATTTGCCGAGGCAACTTTTTGAAGATCTTCAGATTTTATAGAGCTAACTACGCCCGTCAAATCACTTTTTCTTTGTGAGCCGTAACCAATGACAACGATTTCGTCTAATAATTCAGCAGATTCATTCAACACAACATTGATTTCAGCCATACCATTAACACCTATTTCCTTAGTGCCATAGCCCACGTACGAAAAAACAATAATAGATTGTTTATCAGTTACTTCAATGCTATAACTACCATCGAGGCCGGACAAGGTACCCGCACTTGTATTTTTCACCATAACGTTAACGCCAATCAGTGATTCCCCCTTTTCGTCGGTTATTTTTCCTTTCACCCGAAACTGAGAAAAACCTGAAAAAGAACATAGGAGAAGAATATTCACAGCGAATAGACTTCGAATGAAAAACTTATTTGTGATATAAAACATCATAGAATTAAAATTTTAAGCTAAATCATTGGATTATTGAACCAAAGAAAATTGAGTTTTTTGGGTAGCCAGTGAATTTCCACCGATAAAGACCTCAAATAGCCCAGGTTCCCAAACAGGCAAATTTTGTGGGTTATAAAAGGTAAGATCATTTACAGAGAGCGTAAATTTAACCGTCTTTTCCTCTCCAGCCTTAAGATTTATTTTTTCAAATCTTTTTAGCTCTCTTACAGGTCTGGTAACACTGGCAACTACATCTCTAATGTATAATTGAACAACTTCTTCACCAGCCATAGCACCTGTATTTTTCACTACGACAGAAAATTCAACCGGACTATTTTTTGTCATTATTTTATCATTCAAAGCGATGGACGAATACTCAAATGTAGTGTAACTCAGTCCGAATCCAAAAGGATAAAGCGGCTCATTTGGACTATCCAGATATTTTGAGGTATATTTATTTACTGCGTCAAAAGGTCTTCCTGTGGATTTAACATTATAATGAATGGGAATCTGGCCCATATTTCTTGGAAAAGTCATGGGTAATTTGCCAGAGGGATTATATTTTCCGAAAAGGACATCGGCGATGGCATTTCCACCTTCTGTTCCTAAAAACCAGGTTTCCAATATAGCCTGCGCATTACTATCTACCTGGTCCAAAATTAAAGGTCTTCCATTCATTAAAACGACAATAATTGGCTTTCCCAATGCGGAAATAGTTTTTAAAAGGTCTTCTTGAATGCCCGGCAGATGAATATCTGATCTGCTGGCTGCTTCCCCAGTCATAAGACCTTCTTCTCCCAGCGCCATGATAACAATATCTGCTTTTTTAGCAGCTGCCAATGCAGCATTAAACCCAGTCTTATCATTTCCAGTAATACTACAACCTTTAACCACTTGCAGTAGAGAAGGATTTTTTATCTGGGCTAATAATCCTGATTTTAGAGAAACACAATCGGTATCGAAACCTGCTGCTGACCAAGAGCCTAGCAATTCCTTTTGAGTTTCAGCCAAGGGACCGATTAAAGCTATTTTTTGACCTTTATTTACATCGATGGGAAGGATATTACCCTGATTTTTGAGTAAAACGATTGATTTTTTTGCCACATCCCTGGCAGCAGCTCTGTTGGAAGGAGAAAGAATCGTTTGTTTTTCTCTTTCAGCATTACAATAACGGTAAGGATCTTCGAAGAGACCTAAATCTTCTTTAATGTTCAAAATACGTTTTACACTTTCGTCTATTAAACGCATAGAAATCTGCCCAGAACGAACCTGTTGAAGGAGGTATTTATAATAAACTGCGCCTTGCATATCCATATCGACACCAGCTTTTGCGGCCATAAGACCTGCATCGGCTTCATTGGCAGCAACGCCATGAGCGACCATCTCATTGATAGAAGTATAATCAGTAACTACGAAGCCATCAAACCCCCATTCATCCCTTAAAATCTGTTTTAGCAAATAGGAATTTCCAGTGGCAGGCACACCAAAAACATCATTAAAAGAAGTCATTACCGATTTTGCACCAGCATCAATAGCCGCTTTGTAGGGAGGGAGATAAATTTCCCTTAGTGTCATTTCAGACATATCGACAGAATGATAATCTCTTCCTGCCTGAGGGGCACCATAAGCGGCGAAATGCTTAACGCAAGCCAGCATAGTATTTAAATCTTTAAGATTATCTCCTTGAAAACCCTTTACTCTGGCTGCAGCAATTTTACTTCCCAAGTAGTGATCTTCGCCGGCGCCTTCTGCTACTCTTCCCCATCGTGGATCTCTTGAAATATCGACCATAGGGGCAAAAGTCCAATGTAAACCTGCCGCCGTTGATTCATCAGCAGCCACCCTAGCCGACTTTTCAATAGCCTCTAAGTCCCAGCTGGCTGATTCCCCTAAAGGAATGGGGAAAATAGTTTTATATCCATGGATAACATCGTAACCAAAAAGAAGGGGGATACCCAATCTGGTTTCGGTTACGGCTATTTTCTGCAGTTCGCGGGTATAAGCAGCGGTATGGGCATTAAAAATGGCACCACAGCGACCATTTTGAATATCTTCTTTATAGGTAGCGCGCAAAGTGGGACCAGTAAGTTCCCAATCGCTGGTAAATAGCGTCATCTGACCTACTTTTTCCTCTAGGGTCATTATAGATAAAAGAGAATCTACCAAACCTGCTGGTTTATTTGTCGTGGTAAAATGTTCTCGAAAGAGCTGATCAAACTTAAGAAAGTGGGACAAAAAGATAATTCCACTCAGGCCTAAAAGTCGAAAAAAAGTAATTTTTGGTTGCATTACAAATGTCTTTAAAAGTTAAACAAAGTACCCAACAAGATTATTGAAGCCAACCCCCTTTAAATCCCGCTTTTAGTAATCCTCTTTTTATGTGTGGATTTTTTTTCATCACATTCCAAATGAGGCCCGTTTGATAATTTTCCATTTGTAGAAGGATTGGGCCTTGATCAATACCGAGATAATCTTTATCGAACCAGCCATTAGGTTGCTTCGAATTAAAGGTATAAGTTCTATTGAAGGCATCTTTAAATCCGAATTCACCCACTAAATTATCAGAGTAAGTATTCCATAAATGCGCCAATGTTGGGATACACACTTCAGGAGCGTAAGGAATAGATCCACCGGCAGCAGTTGGAGCTATCGTGCCGTCGTCCACAATACGGGTAGCGGCTGCGCCCCTTGCACTATATTCCTGAAAGTTTATTTCCTGACCTTTCCATACTCTTTTATCATAAGCGGGACCATCACAAGCCGTTAAACCCCATTCCAAAGCAGAATATCCTTCAAATTGTTTTGGATTCCTTATACAATAAGCCTGATTAGCGAGGGTAGCCCTCCGCGTATTTTCAGCATAATCAATCCCTTTTTTCTGCATATACGGATCTTTTATGCCTTTAAAATCAATAAAAATGTGACTATACTGATGACCGAAAAGGGGTTCAAAATTTACATAATCATAACCTTCAAAAGAATCCCACTGGTAAGTTTCGCACCATTTTTCCCAGCTGTTGGAAGGAATTGGGTGCGTTGGAGAACCCATGGCCATAACCAGTAAAATCATTGCTTCATTATAACCTTGCCATTCTGACTTAATAAATCCCGTTTCAGGATGCCAGCCCATAGACATGTGTGGATTATTATTCATGGCCCAGTTCCAATCTACACGACGATATAATTTATCGGCTAAATGCCTGATTTTTTTCTCCGTTGGATTTGGAGCATCGAAATAGCTCATTGCAGCTAAAACGCCGGCCATGAGCAGCCCCGTATCAATGGTTGATAATTCAACATTTTTAAATCGTTCCGCTTTATCCAGCGTTAAAAAATGATAAAAAAAGCCTTTAAATCCGCTAACACCTGTTGGTTCAGCTCCTTGTTTAAGGCTAAATAAAGCCTGCAATGTTTTAAGCGTGCGTTCCGCAGCGGCAGAACGAGAGATATATTTATTTTCCGCTCCTACGATATAGGAGGTAATTCCAAAGCCAGTAGCAGCAATACTGGAAAAAGTCAATGAAGGGTATCTGTCGGGCACCTGACCGAAAGTAGGATCTGCTAGTTTCCAAAAATAATTAAAGGTTCTCTCCTTTAACACTTCATTTGAAAAAGGGGGAACGGTTGTGGATTGTGCCTGAATAGAAAGCAAATCAGACACCGTAAAAACGAATAATATGAATAAAATTCTGAAATAAGTCATGATTTAGAACTAAAAGTTTGGGATAAAAAATAAAAGAGGGGCGATTTCACTCTATTAAAAGGAAACCGCCCTACCCTGTTTATTCTTTCATAAACCTTGCATTTGAAATAAGACTACCTTCTTTTGAGAAGCCAGCCAGGATATACATTCCTTTCTGTAAATGAGAAATGTCCAGTGACATGGCGTCTTGTCCAGCTGCTTGAATAATACCTTGTTGTTGACCCAATGCATTATAAATAACCAAATTATTCACCTTATTCATATTTCTAACCTCCAGACGATCGGCTGCAGGGTTAGGGAAAATGATAAGGGGATCAATATTTACTTCGATGTTTGGCGTGGCCGTTCCGCATGAAGCATTCCCTATGGCAATATCATCAAAATAATATCTTTTTTCTGTGGTTGGCGTAACATCAAAATTCATGATTAAAGTAATAATCTGATAAACAGCATTATCAGGAATTTTTTCGCTAAAATCCCAAGTAAGCGTCTGCCACTGATTTGGGGTAGTATATTTTACTTTGGTATCACCTGTTTGAGGTTCACCGTTCACCCCTCTTTCTAATTTGAAAACTACTTCAGCGGCTTGATCCATCCAAACCTTCATAGATATTTTCTTGCTGTTATTTGGCACAACTATAGTAGCAGGTAAACCAGTAGCAAACATACCGGCAAAAATTTCACCTCCTGGTCTTTCTATGAATTCACCTACTTTATTTGACATATTTATGCCACCCTTTTTAGGATTGTCAATCACAAAATCGACTTGTTTACCGTCCAAATCACCATTAGCAAAATATTGAAATTTGCCTAAATTATCAAGAGGCGTTTCAAAAGTAGAAATACAACCTGTGTAGGGAGCGCGAACGAATTCGAGATCATCAATAAAATAAGAAAGAGGCGCGGCAGGCATTTTCCCAGGATTGAAGAAAACGACTAATTTTTTATTACCTTTTCCTACAGCACCTTTAAAGTCGATTAAGTATTCAACCCATTTTTTTGCGTTTGCAGCTTTCACCTCAGAAAGAACTTCCACTTGTTGTCCGCCCTCCAATTTAAACATTAATGGAACGGCAACAGGAGACCAGATTTTTAACTTAAGTTGATTTTGCACACTCAAGTCAATTTCCTTTCCAAAATCCCAGACGATAGCTCCCCATTCATCTAAAGGATCATTATATTTTCCAACTTTATCGTTAGCCGATGAGTTAATACCAGATGCATCAGGATTTTTGATTACCTCAAGGAAATTTCCTCCCGTTGTAGAAACAAGGGCATTTCTTTGGCAATCAAAATCATCTACTACACCTGCAACGGGAACCGTTCCTTCGCAAGGATTAACCGTTGCTTTGGTTTGAGAAAGATTATCGAAATACCAGGTATCTGCCACTGCCAAAGCAGGGTCAAAAATGATTTCTACCGTCTCAAAATCGGTAATCGCCTTGAAATTATCAAAGTTAAAAGAAAGATCTACCCACTTTTTAGTTTCAGTAATTGGTCTGTTCACTTCTTTTAGACCTTGTGTAGCAGAATTTAGCCTAACGGTAAGAGATTTAGCGCCAGCGGGAGCCCAAACCTGTACATTCAGCTGAGGTAATTCTGTTAATTTAAATCCAGTTGGAAGCAATGATTTCACACCACCCAAAGCGGATGAACCTTTTTTATAGGAACCAACATTAGTCGTGGTATTAGCACCTGTTTTATCAGGATTTGCGATTAAACCATTGAATTTTCCGAAAACTGCTTCTGCGCCGAAAGTTTCCCAGGCTAATTTAGCTTTTGGTTCAAAATCTTCCAAAATACCTGAAGGTTGAGCTTCAAGTTTCATATCATCTATGTAATAGGTATCATTAGCGCCAGGATTTTTGCCTGCATTGAAGAAAAGCACTAATTTCTTATGGCTGTTTCCCGCTTCACCGCTAAAATCAACTTTGTATTCTACCCATTTATTTAACTGAGTAATAGCAATCGGCGCTTCTTTAGCTGGTGAAGTTCCCCCTTCTAATTTCACTAAAAGATTACCTGCAACGGGAGCCCATACCTTAATTTTAAATACATTTCTGTCGCCCAATGGAATATTTTCACCATAATCGACAACCAACGCATGCCATTCTCCGCCAGTATCTTTGTATCTGCCAACATTAGCACTTTCATTTACTGAAGAAGGATCTGGATTTTTAACGGCAACGACATCATCCCATCCTGGCATAGCATAAGAGATATTACGTTGACAATCAAAATCGTCGAGTACTTCAATATTTTTTGCTACGCCTGCACATGCACCAGATTCTACGGCAATCAGGTTATCAAACAGGTAGGTATCCTGAGAATCAGCGGTACCTGGATCGAAGAAAATGATGATTTTCTTAAAATCTTTTTTTGCTGCAGCGGCACTAAAATTGAAGGTATATTCTACCCATTGATTTGCAACGGCAATCTTCTTTTTTTCTTCAATATTTCCAGAAGCACCTTCCAGTTTTAAAAGGAAAGAAGTAGTTACCGGCGATTTAACATGAATTTTAAACGTATTATATACGGTCAAATCTAAAGGTTGAGTCAATTCAGCAATAAAAAGACTGTATTCAGCACCTTTCTTTTTAGTGTAAGCACCTACTTTTTTACTTGCGTTTAGTTTTAGTGTATCACCACCAGGCAGATTATCCACCAGGGCAAAGGCACCATCGGCTGCTTTCCATGGCAATTTCGCAGTGGGTTCAAAGTCTTCTAACACTAAGCTGGTTGGTCTGGCTTCGAAACGAAGATCATCGATAAAATAAACATCATTTGCACCAGGTAATTTTCCAGCATTAAAGAAAAGGACTAACTTTTTATGTTTAGCCGCCACTTGAGAGGTAAAATCAATGGTATATTCCACCCATTTATTTAACTCCGTTATTTGCACTGGAACCTCTTTTGCAGGAGAATCTCCACCTTCCAATTTAAACAAAAGCATACCTGCTACAGGAGCCCACACTTTAATTTTAGCCTGACTTAACTTGTCTAATGGAATATTCTCTCCATAATCAAGAACCATAGCATGCCACTCAGATTCTGTATCTTTGTAGCGTCCTACTTTTGCACTGGTATTTATGCCTGATTTATCAGGATTCACCACTGCGGTAAGATCCGTTAGGCCAGGAATAGCTACCTGAACATTTCTCTGACAATCGAAATCGTCCCAGATAGCTGCATTTCTAGCCACCCCTTTACACGCACCGGATGGCTCAATAACCAAATTATCAAAAAGATACGTTGCGCCAGAAGTATCTACCCCTGGATCAAAAAACAAAAGAACTTTGTTTAATTTACGATCAGCGGCGGCACTAAAATTGAAGGTATATTCAATCCATTGTCCAGCCACAGCTATTTTCTTTTTTTCCTCGATAGGAGCAGAAGAACCCTCCAATTTCAGAATAAAGGAAGTAGCAACGGGAGCTTTAACCATAATCCTTACCTGATTATTGGTTGTCATATCTATTGGAGCACTAAGTTCCGCCAGAAATAAACTGTAGGCAGAGCCTTTTTTCTTGGTATAGGCACCTACTTTTCCCCCTGTATTGATACCGAGAACATCTCCACCCGCAGGGTTATCGACCACAGCAAATGAACCTTCAATCGGATTCCAGGGAAGTTTAGCAGTAGCTTCAAAATTTTCCAGTACTACCTGAGCCTGGCCCAAAAAGGGTAGGGCCAGTAGCAGCATTTTGAGTAAACTTCTTTTCATCATAATGACGCGTTTTGAATAATGTTAATTAATGTATAAAAACAGGCATTGCTGCCTTTTCTTGATTCGACTGAATGAGCAGAAGGTAGCTCCCGCGAAGATGATTTGGCAAGATCAATGTTTGTTGAGTGGCAGATAAATACATCTCTCTTTTTTCCCATTTGTACATTTCCTGACCTTGCATATTTAATAAGGAAAAAGTTATATCTCCCTTTGTTAATTGATTTACAGACACTTGAATAACACCATTAGTTACTGGATTTGGATAAATCGAAATATTGGAAGGGTCTAATAATTTAACACGGTCAGCACTCACCACTTTAGAAAACCCAATTTGCTCAAGTGCCTTATGAATCTCCGGATTTTTCATGAAAGATTCCCAAATTTTACCGCTCCGATAGTTTTCGATCATCACTAAAATTGGTCCTTGATCAATGGCAAGATATGAGTCAGCAAACCAATTCCTGTCCAGATTAAATGCATCATAAAAGCCCATTGGACCAAATAAATCTTTCCCGTGCTGGTGATAAAAATACTTTAGAGCGGCGATAGATTCTTTTGGGGTATAAACAATACTACTCAACGCGGCGGTAGGAGCAATGGTACCATTATCGCGTTCAGGGGTAGGTTCGTGCGCCAGATAACCAACCATAGGATCGTCGCTGGCCGTTAAGCCCCAGCTATTTTCACCGTAGCCTTTAAAATTTTTAGGATTAAGTATTGAATAAGCTCTGTTTATGAGCGTATGATTGGTGTTATGTTTAAAATAATCGGTATAAGCGTCCCTTTTATCTCTGGGATCAAAGCCAAGAAATGAGTAATGGGCAAAAAACAAAGGTCCACCTCTAAATCCACCGATATCCAATCGATACCCGAAAGAAGTTAATCCAGACTTATAATTTGAACCTGCCCATCCTACATGGTATACATTTGCAGGTATGGAATGAACGGGTGCGGCAATAGCCAAAATATAGGTAATCAAAGCTTCATTCCAACCGCGAAGTTGAAAATTCATAGCAAACTGATGAACAGGAGACCAATGCCAATATAAAACATTTTGATTTTGCTGTCTGTGCCACTGCCAGTCAACGGCTTCCCAGAGTGCTGTAATTTTGGTTCTCAACTGTCTTTCTTCCTCTGTTTCCAAGTCAAAATAGCCTTTGGCGGCCAATAATCCCTGCATCAAAAAGGAGGTTTCAACCAAGTCTCCACCATCGTCACGAGCACTAAAAGGGATAACTTTCCCAGAATCACCATTGAGCCAGTGTGGAAATACCCCTTTAAATCTATCACATGATGCCAGAAAGGCAACTATTTTATGTAAGCGATCGATACCTTGCCTTCGTGTTATGTACCCTCGTTCAATGCCCGTTAACAAACCCATAATCCCCATGCCACCCCCCCCGGTAGTCACCAGATTTCCGGAAGTATTTCTTTCCCGGGACATACCACTTGAGGGATGGGCAAAATCCCAGAAATAGCGAAAGGTGTATTCCTGCACCATATCCAAATATTCATCATCAGAAAATTTGACTAATCTGGCATTTTTTGTTTCATTATTCTCATTGAAAGCACCTTGACTATTCAATGCTAATATTTTGTAACTGTAAGTAACAGAGGTATCAATATTTTGAAAATAATCGAGATAGAGAGAATCTTTACCAGAAATTAAGGGTAATTGTGTGAAAGATTTCCACTGATCGGCAGACCGAAGTATTTTAAACTTTGCTGGAGCGGGTTGAGCCGGAATTTTCCAGTGCAACGCAATGTGAGCGGGATAAGATTTAGTTCTAAATGAGGTAACTATGGCAGGTATTTCTTCTACGAAGGTAGCGGCCTTAAAAGCTTTTACCTCATCTACCAATAGAACATGAGCCGAATTATCCGCTGTATTTTGTCCAAAAATAACTGCTTTAATTTGATTCCACTGCAAAGAAGATCCCGTCGTTTCTGCTTTTAATGTAGCAATAGGTATATTCACCAGATGCCATTTTTCAGCAGGTAAACTTTGAACAAACTGGGATAATTGAAATTTCTTACTTTTTGTATTGCCAGGAGCACCTTCAAAAAAAAGATATGGCATATTTGCTTTGTCAATACTATTTTTTGAAAACAAAGCAAACGAGAGCGTATCCATACTGCTAAGGTCGAGGAATGGAAATCCGGGGGCAATAATCAACGCAGACCAATCCCCCCCAGCGCGGGAAATCCAGTTTATACGAAGGCTATGTTTCCCTTGATAAGCCAGCATGGAAAGTTCAACTGGAATTTTATCATTGGTCGAACCGGCCTGTTCGATAAAACTATTTCCGGACTTAAAAGCTAAGCCAGAATCATAGAAACTACCTTGATTACTTTCTCTAAAAAAATAGACCTCCTGTTGGGCCATTAGAGGTGCCAAACCAAATAATGTAAGAGCTAACACATACGCCAATCTACCAAAAAGTAGTTTTACCATTCGAAATTTTGTTTGGCAAATACAACCCGCACTTGCTTCTTGAAATGAAATTTAATCATTTCAAAGTACAAGATGCAACAATTGGAGATAAGAAGTATGAAAAACCACTACACTACTACTACGCCATTCAAAAAAAAATTATAAAATGGGTAAAGGCAACGCAGGCAGATTTTGGATAGTGAGAACTTAATGAAATCAATAGTCTATCATAAAATTGGTGAGATTATCGTCTTCTTCCAAATTCATTTTTTTACGAAGGCGATAGCGTTTATTTTCTACACCACGGATAGAAATATTCAATAATGGAGCAATTTCCTTAGATGACAGATTCATTTTAAGATAAGCTGCTAATTTTAGGTCTCCGGGCGTCAGATCAGGAAATTGATGTTTCAGTTTTTTAAAGAAAATGTCATGGACTTCATTAAAATTACTTTCAAAAATTTGCCAGTCCTTTTCATTTTCCAGTTGATTATCGAGAATACTTATTAATTTTTTATAGTGCCCATCAAATAATTTAGACGATGACTCAGATTTCATTATATCGAGTTCTTCCTTAACGCTAAGCAAAGATTCATTTTTGTGAATCAGGGTAAAAGTAGCGTTGGCCAGTTCTCTGCTTTTATTGAGATTATCGGCCTCCAACTGTTCATTTTTTGCTTTAACAACCTGCTGCTCCAATTCAAATTCCTTTTTCTTGATTTGTTTTTGGTGTCTGACTTCAATACTTTTCAAATAAGATTTCAAGAGAAAGAAAATAATGGAGAGCGAAAGAAAAATCATTCCTACTTTGAAAAAAATAGTTTGGTACCATTGTGGTAAAACTAAAATGGGTACTCTCAGTTTTTTTGGAGAAACATTAGCTTGAATTTCAAGGATATAATCACCTGGTGACAAATTATTCCAATTCAGAGACCTCAATACCTGCCATGACGACCAGGTGTCTTGCCAACCTATCAATCGGAATCTGAATAAAACACCACTTTCAAAGGAAGGAAATCCAAATTTAACGCTAAGATTATAACCTAAGGGGGGAATTTCCACCCCTTCTGTTTTGCCATTACTCGTCCAATTCAAAACCAGCGGCTTCCCATCTTTTGACTGAGCCTTGAGTTCACTAAGAAGCGGAGAAAAAAGTTTATTTTTTAGAAAAGTATTTTCATATTTATATTTAGGGATTAAAGCGTAACCATCTTCCAAACCAACAAAAAATTCCTCCTTGTTCAAATTTACAATATCTTCATTTTCCGGAATCATAGCGATGGGATGAATCGCTTTTATTTCATTATTTTTCCAATGCTTCAATTGATTATTCCTGTAAGTAAAACCTTCATTTTCAGCTTCCAACCAAATAGCCCCTTTTTCTAATGAATGCTCCTTCCATGGAAAAAACCTTTGAGCAACTTCATTAAAATAATAATTCTTATCTTTTGTATGAACCACCAGCGTATCTCTATAAAAGCGAATATCCAATCTGGTCTGGTCTGACAAACCGTCCTTTTTTTCTAGTTTTACCTGAGATACTACGGCACCTTTACGCCAGTCAATCTTTAGTTTATATAATCCATCATTTGCATGTAGGGCCCAAAAATAATTATCCCCTGCGGGTAATATTTTCCTGATAGGCTCATTTAAACCATCTAATCTTTTGTTGAATGTCCAGTTATTATTTTGGAAAGTAAATAAAGCAAGACCTGTGTAGGTAGATTGTAATAGTTCATTTTTTTTACCTGGGATTTCACAAAACGACCAACCACCAGTAATATTTGAAATAAGTTTAGGCTTTCCATTATCCAATAAAAAGGTACCACTATTGTGTCCGCACAAGAGCTTATTATTCTGTTTCAACAACTGCCACACCTGTCCCTGGGTACCTTCGATAAAAGAAAATGGCTTTTTTTCTACCTTATTTTTAACAAAAACCCCTTGATTTGTGCCAACGTAAAATAAATTTCCATCCATTATGGCCGTATAAACTGTACCCAAAACCCCTTTAGTATCATGGTAATAAGAGAGTGGAGAGGAACGGTGAATAAAATCGATGCCTTTATCTAAACCGACCCAAAGATTTTGTAATTTGTCTTCGAATAAAGACAGTATCGTATTATTTTGCAGCCCATTTTCCTTGTTCAAATGAAGTATTAACTGGCCATTTAAGTCAACAATAAACAATCCATCCAACACTGTACCCAGGGCAAGACTTCCATCATTTAATCTAATAGCCTTATTGAGTTGTTTTTGTTTTAAGACATTATTTAAAGGATTTTCCCAGGGTTTAAAAACACGACCATTGTACCTGAAAACGCCAGCTAGCTGGGTACCAATCAACCAATCGTCCTTATCTTGAAGAATAAAGGAAATGGTTTCATTTTGAAGCAGCTCACTATTTTTAATCCAGCTAAACGTATTATTTTCTTCATTTAAAAGGAACAAGCCTTTACCAATAACGGGAACGACTATTTTATTTCCCACGTTTTGTAAAAACATGATGTTCCCAGGTGGAGTAATTCTGGAAACTTTTTTGTTATTCCATTTATATATAACCGAAAAAGACTGAAAATACAGGTCGCTATGTTTATGTAAAATATGCCAAAACTCCTCTTTCCGATGAAGAGAATCTAAGTTATTGGCCGCTAAATCAACGTAATGAAAATGACCAAATTTATCTTTCTCCCAATAGCCAAAGGTACCTACACTGCCTGTAAACACTTTATTTTGTGAAGAAACGGAAAGGGATCTAATAATTTGCCCCTTCGGCAACTCAAATTTCCTCCAGTTTTGTCCATCAGCAACGAGTAACCCAGCAGAATTTGCTGAAAATATAAATCCGTCAGATGATTGTCCCAGGCTCCAGTTCTGATTTAGACCCTGATAATCATTTCTTGAAAAATGCGATATGAATGGCGTTTCCTGAGCAAAAAGAGCAAAGGAAAAAAAGAATACAAGGCCTAATATTTGGTTTTTCAAGTGGAACATATCATGAATATCGTCAGTAAAGGATTAAATAATGAATGAGAATGCAAAGGCTAATATTATATTTGCTATGCAAAGTTTACAATAATACAAAATTAAGCAAGGAATGAAAAATATGATTTTCCTATTGTTTCCCATATTTTTATGTGGAATCAATAAAATAGAGGCACAGGAAACCCTTCGTGCTTTCCAAAAACGAGAATTTTTGGACAATAATGGAAATAAAATGTCCTACCGTATTTTACTACCCATAGATTACGATTGCGGCAAAAAATATCCATTGCTTGTTTTTTTACACGGTTCAGGAGAGCGTGGTGATGATAATGAAGCGCAGTTAAAGCATGGTGCTAATTTATTTTTGGAGGAAAGTACCAGAAAAAACTTCCAGTCCATTGTTGTTTTTCCCCAGTGTCCCTCAGGCGAAAGCTGGTCCAGCATGGAATCTGATTCAACAGGGAAATGGGATTTTCCCTTTACGCAGGAACCGTCTAAGCAAATGAGATTATTGAGTGGATTATTGAGTGAGTTAATGGTCAACAACTGTGTGGATGAGCAAAAAGTCTATTTAGGAGGATTATCTATGGGCGCCTTTGGCATATTGGAATGGATAGCCAGAGAGCCTAATAAATTTGCTGCTGCTTTCCCCATCTGTGGCGGTGGAAACACGCTCCTTACCTCTATTTATGGCAGCAAGATACCTACCTGGTTTTTTCATGGAGACGCAGATAATGTGGTTCCAGTGAATTATTCCAGAGAACTTGTTGATAAAATAAAAACCGAAAAGGGAAATGTCCAATATACGGAATACCCTGGCGTAGGACATGATTCCTGGAATAATGCTTTCAAAGAACCTGAGCTTTTATCCTGGTTGTTGAAAAACACAAAATTCGATCCAGCTAATGTTAGCAGCATTCCCTCCTACCCTGCTAAGAAAATGCAGACCTTTACTTATTTCAACGATGGAAAAGAAAAACTTGAACTGGATTTATACTTACCTGATATTCCAGCTGTTGATAAGAAATTACCGATTGTATTATATGTTCATGGTGGAGGTTTTTCAGGAGGGAATCGGATAGATCCCCTTATTTCTGCTACGGCTGCTGAAATGAATGCAGCAGGCTATGCTTTTGTGTCTATGTCTTATCGTTTGCTTATGAAGGGAAAATCGTTTGGATGTGACCAACCTGCTCATCAAAAAATCATGGTTTTTCAACAATCCATGATAGATGTCAGAAGAGCCACTGCTTATTTGATGACCCAACAAAATGAATTTAAACTAGATATGTCCAAGGTAATTCTCGCAGGTAGTTCGGCGGGAGCAGAAGCCGTTTTACATACCGCCTACTGGCCTGAAGCTAATTTGCCAGCTGAAGCACTCGTTTTACCTGTTGATTTTAAATATGCAGGCATTATAAGTATGGCAGGAGCATTGATTGACCCAACGATGATTACGGCTGAAAATGCCCTCCCTTCTTTGTTTTTCCATGGCACTTGCGATGCTTTAGTTCCTTTTGATATCCGATCGCACCGTTTATGTAGTCCTGGACAAAGTGGCTATTTACTTTTACACGGTGCGGGTGAACTGAAAGCGAGACATACCCAACTCAATAAAGCCATTTATTTAGTTTCATACCTAAATGGAGGGCACGAATATGCCTCATTGCCTATGGCAGAGGAACGGGGAAGAATGCTCGATTTTATTAAGAATGATATTTTGGGAAAGGAAAAAAGGCAGGTTTATGTGCAATTAGCCTTAGATAAGCCTTGTAACTATCAATCTAATCATACTGATTTTATTAAACCATAATCTATTTTTATGCAGTCAGGAACTGAAATGCCTTTTTTTATAAAACCATCAGTAACCTTATCGAATGAAGATAAATTACTGGCATATAATCAATTATCAGAGGCTGTAAAACTACAATTAGCCGATGAGGAGGATGACATTCTGAAGATGGCTACCTTCAATGCCCTGGCTAAAACCTATATGCCCTATTTTTACTGGGTAGGTTTTTATAGGGTAAAAAATGGAAAGTTAAGTGTTGGGCCATATCAGGGAACCACAGGTTGTTTGCATATTGAATTTTCTAAAGGGGTTTGTGGAAAGGTAGCCAGAGAAAGGAAAACCTGTTTGGTTATTGACACCCACGAACTGGTTGAAGGTACGGAACATATTACCTGCGATGCGCATTCAAGGTCTGAAATTGTCGTCCCCATTTTTAATAAGACAGGAGATTTATTAGCTGTTTTAGATGTCGATAGCACTGAAAAAGGTGCTTTTGATGCTACCGATGCTGCGGGTTTAGAAGATATTATGAGGGTATTATTTGGGTCGTGATATGCCAACCGTATGAGATGGGTGACCTGACTATGCCGTGCCATTGTTCCGTAAATAGGGAAATACACCTGTATCATGGGAAGGCGAATGCAATTCGCCCCTACAATAATGAAATCATATAATCCGTGATTCAGAAATGGATGTTTAGGGTAAATTTCACCTATAAAATAGCATAAATCGAGTAGGAAGGTAGGGATTATTTCCCTACCTGTCCTCTCACACCACCGTACGTACCGTTCGGTATACGGCGGTTCTTTAAGTTTTGATTCTAACCTTTTGGTACTGGTCGGA
>JAIYCH010000096.1 GCA_027488135.1 Saprospiraceae bacterium
ACAGCTTTTGTGATGCCAATAACACCATTTTCACCAATAACACCTTGATTTTCTGTAATTCCTGATTTACTCCCTTTGTTTAGAGAGAGAAAATTATTCCTTAAAGAAATAGAATTATTGACGACCCTGGCGGAAATAAGATTGAATATCTGATTTTCTGAGACGTTTAATGGTAAGTCTTCGGGTTTTGCCCCTTGTTTTTCTGCAAGGTTAAATAACTTAGATTTTAGTTTAGCATTTTCTTTAAGGAGAATATTATTTTGTTCTTTTAAGGAAAAATAACTACGGATATTGCTTGCCTGACCAGCTATAGTTCCAGAAATAACATTTACTGAATTATGGTAAATCTTTGCCTGAGAATCATTAAACGTGATAATAAGGTAGAAGCTAATCCCTTCTAACAACAGAAAAAGGATAAGATTTCCTAATTCGGAAAAAACCTTTGACCTTGGAAGCATAAGCAATAATGAATACTAACCGTATTCTGGTTTATTTAAACACTTTTCCGATCAATTAAAAAAGTATATCGATCCGTTTCTTTTAAGGCAATACCTGTACCACGAACAACGGCACGCAAGGGATCATCGGCCACTTGTACATTAAGTTTAGTTTTCATTTCCAACCTTTTATCCAAACCACGAAGGAGAGCTCCACCGCCGGTTAGATACAGACCTTTTTTATAAATATCAGAGGCTAACTCTGGAGGTGTAGCCTCCAAAGCTTTAAGTACGGCATCTTCAATTTTTGAAATAGATTTATCCAAAGCAGAGGCTATCTCGCGATAGGAAACTTTTATTTGGCGGGGAATCCCTGTCATTAAATCCCTTCCGTTTACCGCATAATCTTCAGGTGGATTTTCAAGTTCGTGAAGGGCAGAACCAACATTAATTTTAACTTGTTCAGCCGTTCGTTCACCAATGAGGATATTATGTTGTCTTTTCATATACTGAATAATATCACCCGTCAGCTCGTCTCCGGCAATACGAATAGATTGGTCACAAACGATTCCTGACAAAGCAATAACAGCAATTTCAGTAGTACCTCCTCCAATATCAATAATCATGTTACCTGAGGGTTCTTCCACATCGAGACCAATTCCCAAAGCAGCAGCCATCGGTTCATGTATAAGATATGTTTCTTTGGAATCAACGTGATCAGCAGAATCAAAAACAGCTCTTTTTTCAACTTCTGTAATTCCTGAAGGGATACAAATAACCATTTTCAAATGGGAAAAAAAGCGTTTTCTTTGGCCAATCATATTAATCATGCCCTCGATCATGCTTTCAGCAGCTTGAAAATCAGCGATTACACCATCCTTCAGGGGACGAATGGTTTTTATGTCATCATGCGTCTTTTCATGCATGTTCATTGCTTTTGTGCCAACCGCAATAGTTAATCCAGTTTTTCGGTTAATGGCAACAATAGAAGGCTGATCAACAACGACTTCGCCGTTTTGAATAATTAACGTGTTGGCAGTTCCTAAATCTATAGCCAACTCTTGACGAAAAAAACTGAAGAAGCCCATTTTGTAATTTTATAGCAATAACCTATTTTCTAATAAAAAAGTACAATTAATTGCAAAATTAATAATAATTCCATCAAAATAAGATATTTTAAGGTGTAACCCGCACTTCTGTGAAATTATCTTGAGAAAAATATTTATTTGCCATTTCTTGTATTTGATAAGGGGAAACGGAATTTATTTTTTCTATTTCAGTGGCATAATCTATTTTTTCTAATCCTTCCATCGCTCTTTCTCTTATAACTTCCATTGCTTGCAGTGTTCCATCTAATGCATTTAACTCAGAACCAATTAAATAGCTCTTGACCATTTTTAAAAATGAATTTGATACAGGCTTGTTTTTGAGAAGATTTATTTCTTTAAATATTTCCTTTCTCGTAGGATTTAAATAATCGGGAGATAATTCTGCATTAATCCAAAGCGACCCCACATCGGGATAAGTATCGAGGTTAGATTGAATATGATAGGTATAGCCAAGTTTTTCCCGAATATTTGTCATTAGGCGGGAGCCGAAAAACCCGCCAAGAATGGTATTCAGAACAAGCAGGGTTGGATAATCATCATGTTGTCTGACACCCGTCAGGTATCCGATATGAAGAGACGATTGCAGGGTGCCTGGTAACTTTATCTCGGTTGTACCAAAGGTAGGATTTACTTTGGGTATGACCGGAGAAGGAGGACTTTTTTTACCAATAAAGAGTTGACCTACTGTTTTATTTAACATATCTAAAAATGGTCCAGGTACATTGCCGGAAAGAAAACACTGACAAGTTTCCGTGCTATACCAGTCTGAATGATGCTTTTGAAGATCCACTTTGCTAAGATTTTCAAAAATCTCCTGATCGGAGTTCCAGCCGAAGGGATGATTTTCACCCAGCAAAATAGCAGTAAAGGATCTATAGCCAACTACGTCAGGTTTGGTTAGTTCAACTTTTAACCGGGCAACATTTCTTTGGACAAATGCGCGAATTTCCGATGTGGGGAAGGTCGGATTTTCAAGAATATCAGCTATCACAGGTAGGGCTTCCATGCCAAATCTGCTTAAACCCAACCAAGAAAAATGGGAGTAATCTAATTGCACGGGTGATTCCCATGAACTTCCCAATGTGTCCATTTTTTCAGCAAAGGCTTTTCCTGAATATTGTGAGCTACCCTCTTTCAACATCGACGCGGTGGCTCTGGCTGCCATTCGTTTGTGTTCGTGTTGCCTACCTACATTAAAGCAAATATCTAATCGCAATGCCTCAGTTTCCGAGCCATGAAGAATGGTAACAGGAAGGCCGTTATCTAAAAATATTTTTTCACTTTCGGGAAGTTTTACCCCTGAAATGGTACTTACACGAGGCGATCTCCTTCTATTTAAACTCATTCCCTATTTTTTATGGTGTCAAAGTTAACAGGGTTTAGATAGATTATGACAGGACGCAGAAAAAAGTTACAATTACCATAAAATTTGGCTATTTTTACATCAAAGAAAATAAAATGAAATTTAGCATATCTTCCTCCGAGTTGCTTAAGCAATTACAAATTGCTGTTGGCACCATTTCCTCGAATCCTTCCTCCGCTATCATGGAAGGTTTTTTATTTTCCATCCAGGATAGTGTCCTGACGATATCAGCCACGGATAATGAAACAGCTATTTCAACGGAAATGGATGTTATGGCTGATTTTAATGGGAAAGTGGCCATTCCTGGAAAAATCTTGATGGATACCCTTAAGGCATTGCCCGCTCAGCCTATTACCTTTCAAATAGATGATAAAAATTTCGGTATCGAAATAACTTCAGCCTATGGAAAGTATAAACTCGCCGGTGAAAATGGAGCTGATTTTCCTGCCATTCCAACGCCTGATGAAGTAGAAGCGGTGAGCCTTTCCGGTCTGGCCCTGCTTCAGGGTATTTCTAAAACTATTTTTGCAACTAGCACTGATGATTTACGACCAGCAATGATGGGCGTCTATTTTCAAATTGATACGAATAAAATTTCTATGGTGGCAACTGATGCTCATAAACTGGTTCGTTATGTTTGCACCGATATAACAAGTTCGGTAACTTCTTCTTTTATAATGCCTAAGAAGGCCCTGAATCTTTTAAAAACAGTGGTTCCTTCCGATGCTGAAATTATCCTTTCGTTTAATAAAAGCTACGCATTTTTTACCTTCAATAAAATAAAATTGGTTTGTCGTCTGATCGATAATAAATATCCTGATTATAACGCGGTTATCCCTGTCGATAATCCCCTCAGTGTTCAGATTTCAAGACATGATTTTCAAAATTCTCTTAAAAGAATTGCCATTTACGCCAATAAAACAACCAATCAGGTAGTGCTGAATATTACCAAAGGTAGTATGACCGTTTCAGCACAAGATTTAGATTTTTCTAATGAGGCCATTGAACAGCTTCCTTGTAACTATGACGGATCTCCCCTGGTTATTGCTTTTAATGCTAAATTTATGGCGGAAATGTTAGGTGTGTTAGATTCTGAAGAGGTGTTGCTGGAATTATCTACTCCCTCAAGAGCGGGTCTTATGTTTCCATCAGAGCAAAAGGAGGGTACAGACATTTTAATGTTGGTAATGCCTGTGATGCTAAGTAACTAATGAAATTAGCCTTCAATATATATAGCCTTGGTTTCCTTGTTTTTTGTGCTGTTGTAAGTTGTAAAAAGAATGAACGTATTGAAGACAATCAGGAACTGACAGGCATGGTTTCTTCGGAAAATTTTATACAACAATACCAACAATGGTTAGATGTAAATGATTTTGAAAAAGCAGAGAAATGTGCAACAGAAGAGGAAAAATTAAGGTTAAATGATTTAAAGAAGTTTGTGTTTAAAACACAAGAAACATTGGATTCTTCTTTGCTAAAGACATCATTCCTTGCTATAAATTGCTTACCAAAAGGGGAACACACTATTTGTGTTTGTAAAATGAAAGATCAGTTCGAAATATATGATAATACGTTTTATTTAAAAAAATCGTCAGGTAAATGGTTAATGGACGCTCCTCCTGAAGAAGCACAAATTTATCAGGACGAAGAACTTCAAAAAATTATTGACAGTATTTTTTTAACGATGGAAAATAAATTCCAGCAATGATGTCGATCTATGAAAGTTGGCCTTTTCTTTGGTTCTTTCAATCCTATTCATAACGGCCATCTGGTTATAGCAGAATTTATGGCTACACAAACTGATCTCGACGAGGTGTGGTTTGTTGTCTCTCCCCACAATCCTTTGAAAAATAAAAAATCATTAGCCAATGATTACGATCGCTTGGCCTGGGTTCAAGATGCTATTGCCGATAATCCGCAATTTAAGGCTTCTTCCATTGAGTTTACCCTGCCACAACCGTCATTCACCATAGTTACCTTAGCTGTGTTGAAGGAAAAATTTCCCGACAAAAGCTTTCATCTTATTATGGGTGGAGATTCATTGCTTAGTTTACCTAAATGGAAAAATGCTGATATCATATTGAGAGATTTTCCCATTTACGTTTACTCAAGACCCGATTATGAAACGGCGCCAATGGAGGAAAATACTAAGGTTAGGATTTTTAAAAATGTTCCTCAAATGAATATTTCTGCCAGCTATATAAGACAATGCATAAAAGCCGGTTTTTCTATTCGTTATCTTGTTCCTGATACAGTTTTTAATGCCATACCTGCCTCAACGAATTTTAAAAACGCTTAGCCCAATGTATAGTAACCCCAGATTATCAATCCTTTTTCTTCTATTTTTGTTTTACGGGTTTCAACTCCACAGTCAAGATACCTCAAGATTAAGAATACTGGAATGGCAGAGTCTATTTCCACTGCGGCAAGGGCAACAAGTAACGCAAAGCGAAAATAAAATATTTTATATCGCTTCTCAATCTATAGTTTCCATTGATAAATCTGATTTTTCAATGGAACAATTTGATAAATCGAGTGGATTGAGCGATGTAAAGTTGAAATTTATACAGTTTAATACCTTTAGAAAGGAACTAATCATTGCTTATCAGGATGGTGTTTTTGATATAATGGATCAAAAAGGTAGGGTGGTTAGTCTGCCTCAAATCAGAAATTTTAAAAATTTCACAGGAGATAAATCGATAAATCAACTTTATTTAGCTGCAGGTGATTTGTTATTGATTGCGACCCAATATGGTGTTTCAGCCTTAAATTTGGCTAAAAGGGAATTCTCCTTTTCTGTATTTACTGGTTTACCTGTTAAAAATGTTATTCTTCATAAAGGATTTATTTACGCAGCTACAGAGAAAGGTTTATACCGTATTGAGGCAAATCACGCTAATCCGGAGAATTTTAATCAATGGAAATGGTTGAAAATGGAAGACGGGTTTCCCTCTGGATTTTGTTCTGCTCTCGGCATTTTTAAAGGTAGTTTACATTTTAATATTGGTAACGTCTTGTTTAAATACGATGAAAATATTAAAAGGTCTAAGGAGGTATTCACCTACTCACATCAGAATTTATTATTTTTAAATGGTAATGGAGCGCAATTGTTAGCGGGGTATAGATGTTCAGATAATTCGTGTAATCAAGACGAAATTGTTATAGTTAAAGAAGATATGCCTTCCGCTAAAATTCCAGGGAACTGCATAGGCAGATTGCAAAATATTGTCCAGGAGGAAAATGGAAGAATTTGGTTTGGCGACGAATTTCAGGATTTCAGGTATATGGACAAAATTACAGATGGCCAATGTAAAAGATTTTCACTTAATTCGCCCTTTTCAGCCTCATCCAGATGGCTGACGATTTCACCGGAAGGCGTGTTATGGCTCGCGTCAGGGGGGGTGACTCAAAATTTTGGATATCGGTTTTTGGATCATGGATTCGCTTCATTAAAAGAGGGTACCTGGCGTATTTACAATAGATTTAATACGCCTGCTATGTTAGGTGAAAATACGAATTCACCAGACGATGATTTGTATGATATCATTACCATGGCCGTGCATCCTACCAATGGCAAGGTATATGCTGGTTCTTTCCTGGAAGGATTATTACAAATGGATGGAGAAAAAATAGTCCGGTTCGATGAAAAAAATTCTTCGCTGAATAATACGGTTGGAGACGCTATTCGAACCAGGGTCAGTGGATTAGCTTTTGATAAAGATAAAAATTTGTGGATTGCTAACCATCTGGCAGAGAAGCCCATATCTGTATTAACGGATAAAGGGGAGTGGCAATCCTTTAAACCTAATTGCGCGGAAACCCAACTTCACCAGGTAGGAATAGATGGTAATGGATTCAAATGGTTTGTTTCTTCATCTTCCTCAAATGGCGCATTGGTTTTTGACGCAGGTGACTTGAAAAATCCTTCCGACGATCGTTGTAGGTTAATTAATACCAACACAAGCAGACTTCCTACCAATCAGGTAAATTGTTTAGCCGTTGACAGAGAGGGATATGTTTGGTTGGGTACGGCAAAGGGTATTATTATTTTTGAATGTGGAGGTAGTATTTTTGATAATAATTGTAAAGGTGAGTTGAGAATTGTAGAACAAGACGGTTTCCTCGATTATCTGCTATCTACAGAGGAAATTTTATCCATTGCTGTTGATGGCGGAAACAGAAAATGGATCGGAACAAAAAATGGATTATTTATCCTTTCTGCCGATGGACGTAAAACGGTAGGTCGTTTTAATACCTTAAATTCACCATTGCCGGGTAATTCCGTTCAGGCAATTACTATAGACGCCAAGACAGGTAAAGCTTACATTGGGACAGAGAATGGATTGGTTGTTTTACAAAGTGAGGCTGTGGAGGCTAAAATTTTTCATTTAGGAAAAAAGATGGAAATTTATCCTAACCCAGTTCCCCCCTCTTTTTCTGGTCCTGTAGCTATAAGAGGTTTGGCAAGAGATGCGATAATCAAAATTTCGGATATAAATGGGAAATTAGTATTTGAAACGAAGGCGGTTGGAGGCCAGGCTTTATGGTATGGGAAAGATTTTCAGGGAAATAACGTAAGTTCAGGTGTTTATCTTGTTTTTAGTACCTCCAATCCTTCTTTAATAGGGTTTAGTAACCCGGACACTTCTGTGGGTAAGATAGTATGGATAGGAAGGGAGGAGTAACCTATTCATTTGAAAGATTTGAGGCTTCAATTATTTCTTCGTAATATTCTTCATAAATTGGAAGAATATTATTTATGTCAAACCGTCTTGCCTGAGCAAGCGCCTGGGTTCTAAAAGTGGTCAATGTTTCCTCGCTACTTAAAATAGTTATGGCATTTTTAGCCATATCATTTACATCGCCGATATCGCTGACAAAACCAGTTACTCCGTGAATATTTACTTCTGGAATACCCCCTGCATTGGTAGAAATGACAGGCACTTCGCAGGCCATGGCTTCAAGAGCTGCTAATCCAAAAGATTCTTTTTCAGAGGTTAACAAGAAGAGATCTGAAACAGCCAAAAGTTCTTCAATGGCATCTTGCTTTCCTAAAAACCTAATTTGGTCGCCCAGGCCGAGGCTTCGCGAATAAGATTCTGCATTCCAACGTTCTGGTCCATCACCAATAAGCAACAATTTAGAAGCTAATTGTTCATTCACTTTGGCAAAAACTGAAATAACATCTTCTACTCTTTTTACTTTCCTGAAATTACTTACATGAATAAGAATCCTCTCGTTATCCAATGCTATGGCCTTTCGAAAATGTTCTTTATTGCTCCGTTTAAATCTGTCGAAATCTATAAAATTAGGTATTACCCTAATATCCTTTTTGATATTAAAATAATCATACGTCTGTTGTTTTAAATGGTCAGAAACTGCGGTAACCCCATCAGATTTGTTAATGGAAAACTCAATAACAGGTTTGAAGGCACTATTATTACCAACGAGCGTAATATCGGTACCATGAAGTGTTGTGATAACCGGAACATATCGACCTTCGCTTAGCAGTATTTTTTTTGCCATATAGGCGACGGCGGCATGAGGAATGGCATAGTGAACATGGAGTAAATCCAGGTTTTCGAAACGCACTACATCAACCATTTTTCCTGCCAACGCTGTTTCGTAGGGAGGAAATTCAAACAATGGATAATCAGAAGTATCTACTTCATGATAAAAGACATTTTCCTGAAAATGTCCAAGCCTTGCCGGTCGACGATAGGTAATAAAGTGTATTTGATGACCTTTACGTGCTAATCCAAGTCCCAGCTCCGTTGCGATAACGCCACTTCCTCCGTAAGTTGGGTAACAAACAATTCCAATTTTCATGCTGCCTTTAATCGATAATAACCAATGGAAGTCCTAATTGTTTATCATTGACCTGAACGGACACCCAATAAACGCCGGGAACTTGTTTATTAATATTTAAAGTGAGATTATGAGAAGTAGCCATTTCTGTTTGGGTCTGATAAATAATGGCCCCTAAGGCATTGAAAATTCGTATGGTAGCCCTGTCAGCTTTTGTTAAGGTAAATGAAATAGCAGGGTTTGCCGAGGTAGGATTAGGATAAAGAGAAATACCATTCATCCAAGTGGCAACCTCATTAATATTGGTTGGTACACCTACTTTCACTTCCACGTTGTCGGTGCAACCAAATGCATCATTTACGGTAACCTTGTAGGTACCGGGATTTAATATTTCAGCTGTTTTACTTTTTGATCCATTACTCCACAAATAGGTATAAGGGCCAACTCCATTTTCTGCAGAAATAGTTACTACGGCGGGTTGACTGGAACCTGTGGAGAGTCCATTGACTATTCTGGCAGATAAAGAAAGGTTTGACGGGCATCTAATAAGGTTAAAATTATCTAAATCTACCCAGTAGTTTCCTGACCCCCAAAGGGCACTTACTTTAACGACAACATTTTTACCAACATAAGGTGACAAATCGACTGCAATGGATTTATACTTATTACTAACCAGATGTGTCGTGTTATTTATGGTTCGTATCACTTGAAAGGTAGTACCACAATCTGTCGAAATAGCTATTTCTAATCGATCAGAGCTACCCCATGTTGCACCTGTTTTACCTTCACTTTCAAAAGTTACCGCTCTATAATCAAAACGCAGGGTATCTTTTAAAGAAATAAGGCCAATGGGCGCCGTCAAAAGATCAAAACGAGGATCGGATGAAGTGAGTAAATCTGACACCACGTACGATTTGTTATTATGACTTTTGGTAACAATTTGATCAATACCTATCCAGTCTGCGGGTAGTTTACCCATCTCAAAATCTTCTTTAAAAGGGAAGGTAGTATTTGTTTTAAAGGTAAAATAGGCCGTATCGTTATGCGTTAACGAAGATTCTCCAACAATCCAGGCTTTTACATTATACGTACCTGGCTTCGACGAATCAAATCCTTGTTTGAAAGTAAAAAGTTTGTTTTGACCACTATTTACAGTTAAAGTTGAGGCTGATTCCGTAACAATAGGTCCGCCATTTATCTGATAAGCAAGATTTATACCAGTCAAATTAGATTTACCAATATTTCCAATATGGAAGATGACGTTATCGGTAATATTTTCACAAACCGTTTTTCTGCTATTTTTAACATTCAAAGCGACTAAATCGAAGTTAGAGATAGAAATATTTATGTTGTCAAGCAGTACGCCTTCTCTTTGAACACCGAGATCACTGTTAAATACAAATCTGATCTTTACTTTTGGGTTGCCCGCAACGCCAGGAAGAACGTGAGCAGCTAAGAACCAACCATCTGCGTGTCCATTTCCATTCCATAGCCATCTTTCAGCATCGTTGTACCAGTTTGTTCCTGTTGATGGAGTGCCCAATCGAAGCCATGATTTCCCATCGTCTTTTGAATATTCAATCCAAAGACCGTCACAACAGCGTTCAATATCTATTTGGACTCTAAAGGATAGAATGGGGTCCTGGGCAAGTTTTGAAAAATCAAAACAAGGTGAATTCAAGTAAGAAAGTTCGTTTGATTTATGATTGCCATTTAAGTTGGTTCCCCATGATTTAATGCCGCTAAAAGCATTTCTAAGGGTAGATCCGTTAGGAGTGCCGAGTTCCCAGCTATTAAACTGACTTTTAGCATCGACCGTCCAACCCGTAAATTTTTCTTCCAGGGTAGTCAGATATGGAAAGGTGGTAATGGTTGGGATACTTATCACTTTAGCGGTCATACTATCGTTTTTAACCTCACCGTCTTTTTCTATTTGCGTCCAGGCTACAATATTATATTCACCGGGAGCAGAAAAGTTAAAGGGTTGATCGAAAGCAGTGGTATTGGCACTATCAATACCTACAACGCCTGTATAAAAACCATCGACGGGACGATTTATGGGAACATCTACGCGGTTTATCTGGTAACCGTAGGGAATTAAAGATTGAGGTTCGCCGCCATAGTTGAAAATAGCTACTTTCACTGAATCATTACCTAATCCGCAGTCAGAAAAAGGAGCTACGAGACTAGAAATTCCAAGATCTAATTTCCATCTGGTTTCAATACTAAAAGGTCCGACAGGTCTGCTGGTATCTCCCGCCGGACAGATGCTGGCAAGGGAGTAAGTGTAAATAGTATGTTCGCTTAACTTACTTAATAAGGTATCATTTTTTGTGATTCGGAAGGTATCTGCATTGAGAATGGGGGAATTTTTAAAAAGAAGTAAGGTAGAAGTTGCCCCAGATACTGACTGCCAGCCAAGATTTGCCGTTTGAGAACCAATGAATCCAGGCTTTACAAAAAATCTCGGGGGTGCTGGACAGGAAGGGCACAAGCCAATATTTTTATAAACGATGCCCGCTGTTGGTAACTTTCCTTTTTGTGAAAACAGCACAGAATCGCGTTCATTTCGCAGTTCGTATTGAATTTCTTCATCGTACAGACCCGAATTAAAACGTATGGTAATGGAATCTCCTTTATAGACTTGAAGATAAAAAGTTTCTTTACTTCCGGTTTGTAGGGTAAATCTGTTCACTTTATTCCCTACAATTATTTCTAAGGAAGCATCATTCCAACCATCGAGCCCCAGGTCAGCACACTCGAGTTTATAGGTGCAAGCAGGGGTATTTTGCCCCATTAACCATACGTTGCAAAATAACGAAAGTAGAAAAAGCAAGTGGCTGGATGTCAATTTCATATATTTTTAATTAAAGGTCTTTCCTGTTTAACGAATGTACAAATGTTAAAAATAACATTTTAAAAATTTAAATGAAGCAATTTAACAATAATCACTGTTGAAAAATAATGCAGTAATCAAAATTACATCTAATGAATCAAAAGACCTTTATTTTAAACCTTTTTAGTATGAAATTGTTTTGCAACGAAATAAAAGGTTTTGGCTGTATATTCTATTGTTGATTTGGAAAAACTTACGGGTGTCAAGGCACACACTATTCGTATTTGGGAACAACGATATGGGGTAATTACACCCAAGAGAACGCAGTCCAATATTAGATATTACCAAGATGATGATTTAAAGCAGTTATTGAATATTGCTATTTTAAATAAAAATGGGCATAAAATTTCAAGAATAGCTCAGATGCAGCCTGATGAAATAAATGAAACGGCTGCAGCTCTCTCTTCTATAGATGTTTCTTATGGCGCGCATTTAGATGCCCTTACCATAGCTATGATTGAAATGGATGAGTTGAAATTCGACAAGATTGTCAACACCCACATCCAACAACTGGGTTTTGAACGTGCTATGACCGAGCTCATTTATCCGTTCCTGGATAAACTTAGTATTCTCTGGTTAACAGGTTCAATAAGCCCTGTGCAGGAAAATTTTATAAGTTTTTTAATAAGGCAAAAAATTATTGCTGCCATTGATCAACTTGATCCGTCTGACCACACAACAAGTAAAAAGTGTATTCTTTACCTGCCTGAAGGTGAGAAACAAGAGCTTAGTTTGTTATTCATCCAATTCATGTTAAGGGTCAGAAATTACAGAGTTGTTTATTTGGGTCATGATATTTCTATAGCTGAACTAAAAGTAGCCTGTGGAATAGTAAAGCCGGACTATATTTGTACGATGATAACCTCATCTTTCGAAACGGTATCTATACAACAATATGTAAATAATTTATCGAATGAAATATTTAATTGTCAAATTTTATTGAGCGGTTACCAGGTTAACGCACAATCTATAGAACACGGTAAAAATATTCACAAAGTTCAAAGTCTGGAGCAACTGATACATATAATGTCAGAACAAGAAATAAATGCATAATAGTTTCCACTGATTTTTTCAAAATTTTATGTTATTTTTAATGATTGTACAGAATATTACAATCTTAATTCATAAAATCGGAAATTTATATCAGATGAAGCCAACCAGATTATTTGATTACATTGATTATCAAATGGCACATTATCCGTTGGAGCGGTGTATGGGTGCCAAAAACGAACAAGGTGTGTTCGATTTCCTTTCCACGGAAGAAGTAGTTGATTTAGCTAATAAACTGAGTTGCGGTTTATTGAAATTGGGCATTGGAAAGGGAGATAAAATCGGCGTTGCCGTTTATCAAAATCGGCCAGAATGGGTTATTCTTGACATTGCTGTTCAACAAATTGGAGCTATAAACGTCCCTGTTTATCCTACTATCAGTAGTAATGAATACGTTTATATCTTTAATGACTCCGAAACAAAAATTTGTTTTGTTGGAAAATTAGACCTTTATGACAAAGTAAGTATAGCCCAAAAAGAGGTTCCCTCCCTTAAAGAAATTTATACCTTCGACCCACAGGACGGCCGACCATTTTGGAAGGATATTCTGACGGATGAGGGAATGGATTGTTTAGAAGGGTTGAAAAATGAGGTTAAAGCGGAGGATTTATCTACTATTATTTATACATCTGGTACAACGGGTGTTCCAAAAGGGGTAATGCTTTCACACCACAATATTATTTCCAATGTGGAGGCCGCAGCAGCCATTATTCCTGTTCAAAATGGAGATAAAGTGTTGAGTTTCCTTCCTATTTGCCATATTTTTGAAAGGGCTGCTTCATATCACTACCAGTTTAGGGGCGTTTCTATCATTTTTACAGGCACAGATAATTTAGGAGGTGAAGACGGAGATTTGAAAATGGTTCAACCCAATTTCTTTACCACCGTTCCCCGATTATTGGAAAAGGTATATGAGAAAATTTATAATAAGGGTCTGGCTCTAACGGGGGTAAAGAAAAAATTGTTCTTCTGGGCTCTTTCCCTAACTGAAGATTTTGCTTACCACAAACCTATTGGTGGATTTAAGGGAATGATAGCTGATAAACTTATTTTTAGTAAGTGGAGAGAAGCTTTAGGTGGAAATGTGAAAGGTATTGTTACCGGTGCAGCGCCTTGTCCTTTAAGAATAGCTCAGGTGTTTTCCGCTGCGGGTGTTCCCATTAGAGAGGGTTACGGTCTTACAGAAACTTCTCCTGTTTTAACGGCGAGTACCTTTGAAAAAGGAGGTGCGCTTTTGGGTACCGTAGGAAAAGCTATTCCTGGCGTAGAGATTTTTATAGATCCCTCAGACGGGAATTACAGAGAAAATGAAGGTGAAATATTAGCTTCAGGTCCAAATATCATGATGGGTTATTACAATAAACCGGATGCAACTGCCGCTGTTACTAAAATTATCGATGGTAAATCTTGGTTCTGTACGGGTGATGTTGGTAAATTTATTGAAGGTCCTGAAGGGGGAGCGTTTCTTAAAATTACCGATAGGAAAAAAGAACTATTGAAAACTTCAGGTGGTAAATATGTTGCTCCAGCTCCAATTGAAAACAAATTTAAGGAATCATTCTTTATTGAACAAATGATGGTCGTTGGCGATAGTCAAAAGTTTGTGTCAGCGTTAATCGTTCCGGCAGAGGAAGCTTTAAAAGATTGGTGCGGAAATAACGATTTGTCATGGACTAATTTGTCAGACATGGTCCAAAAGACTAAAATTATTGATCTTTATCAATCTATTATTGATGAAATGAATAAAGAATTTGCTCACATTGATCAGGTTAAGAAATTTAAATTATTGATTGATCCATGGGAACCTGTTAAAAAAGATGGCACAGAATCGGAATTAACCCCAACAATGAAACTAAAAAGAAGGGTGATTTTAGATAAATATTCTGAAGAGATTCAACAAATTTACAAGGATTAAAAAAAAAGCCGGTAAGAAAATTCTTACCGGCTTTTTTTAATCACCTATTCTAATCCCAATTGATTATATCGGTATACGTAAACGACCAGTGAGAAAAAAAGTACTAAGGTTATAAAGAAATACAACATAAAATATCCCTTTTTTCCTGCGTTTTTTACTGAGGACATAATAGTAGTGTTTATATATGATTAAAAGAACTTACTGCGATTATCCTTAATTGATGCTCCGTCTTTAAGCACCTGTGTAATTTTGCTGTTTACCTGACTACGATAAGTAGAAACCAGATTTCTCTTTGTGGTCACTAATTCTGTAGCTGCTGAAGGCGCCGCTTTGGTGATTATTTTCGCTACATATACACCCGAGTTACCTACCACAGGGGCAGTAACATCACCTGTATTATAACGGAATAATTTACCTAATAACTTTGGCTCACTGCCTACACCAGCAATCACCGGATTGGCAAAGGTAATTCCATTGGCCGTATCAATAGGTTCTCCAAAGCTACTGGCTAATGTTTCCAATGATTTTCCTTTCATTTTTGAAGCAATCAAAGCACCTTTCTTTTCATTAATTACTAAGGCTTCAATTTCCTTCTTTATTTTTTCAACTGCAGGTAATCCTTCTTCAACAACATCCTCTAAGCCAATAAGTACGTATTTATTGTCAAAATAAAGATTTTCATCTCTGTAAACATAAACTTGTGGAGAAACGGATTCCAAATCTGCATCGAAAGCCCAACGAATGATATCACGTGATTGTACCCCTGCGCCTAAAGGTCCTAAGAAGAACTCATTTTTACCCATTGGGGTAGATGTTTCTAGTTTAATGTCCTTATTTTTCGCCAGGTTAGCTTTCAAGTCTGCTACCGATGTACTTTTATTTAGTATAATGGAAACCTTGTTGTAAGCATCTTTTTGGGTAGCTTCAGAAGGAATAATGTTAGAAACGAGAGAGGCAATTCTAATGCCAATCTCATTTTTATCAAATTTCTTACCAGTAACTTCTACCAGGTGCACACCGAATTGAGTGGTGACAGTGTATAGCTTACCAGATTCAGCTTGAAAGAAAATCAAATCATTATATTCTGCAACCATCTGACCAGGAGCTGCATAACCTAAGTCACCACCCTTTGTTGACGTTGCATCGCTACCAAATTGAGCAGCCATAGCTTCAAAGGTAGCCTCTCCTTTCTCGATAACCTGCTTTAAAGAGTCGATGGTTCTCTGCGCTAAAAAAGCGCTGTTTGCATCAGATGCTTGAATAAGAATGTGTCTTGATTTAACAGAGTCCGGAAGTGCTTTTTTGTCAATCATTTTAACTACGCGATAAGCGCCTGACTCGGTATAAGGGCCAAAAACGCCACCTTCAGGTAAATTGAAAATGCTATCGGCGAACATTGGATTAATTTCCGATTTCTTTACATAAATCGGAGACATCACTCCTCTGTTTTGTTCAATAAAGTTAGTGTCATTTGAGGCGCTTCGGAATTGATTGGCCAGAACACTTATTTTACCATAAATATCGGCTGTATCAGCTTTTGAAGGAAAAACATTGTAAATAGCATAAGCTATTTTTCTGCGTTCTTCTTTATTAGTGTATTTCTTTTTGTTTTTGTCAAGATAGTTTTCATAATCCTGATCAGAAAGAGAAACTTCGCTATTATCAATATTGTCGAAAGGCACTTTTACATAGGCAAACTGGAGAAAACCGGAACCTTCCGAGAATAACAATTCAGCCTGCCAGTTTGGTGTGTAAAAACCATTAGCAACTAAAGAAGTTAATTTGCGTTGGAGTCTTTCTTTAATTACCTCACCTTCCTGTATAGCCCAATAAGAACGCATTTGTGGTTCAAGTGTGTTAGATTCTATCATCTGACGAACTTGATTTAACTGCTCTCTGTTAACCTGGCCAGTAGTTTGGTCGCCAAAACGCTGAGTGATCACAGGACTAGGTTCAAGACCAAATTGTAAATCAAGCAGTTCGGCACGACTTACGCCTAGGCCTAATTTGTCTGTTTGCTCTGAAATCAAGATTTTTTCAACGAAATAATTCCAAATATTTTCTCTACGTGCGAAAACATCACTGGTAGAACCGGAGTACAAAATACTTTCCGTTCTATTAAATTCATTTACGTCAATTTTTTGACCGTTAATTTTAGCCAGTACAGGTTGTGAACTGCCAAATACACTTGTTTGCCCAGACGTCATATCCATTAGAATGAAGCCACCTAAGCCCAAAGCTATCAGGATAATTAATATCCAACTACCTTGTTGTCTGATTTTACTAATCAATGCCATGTTTATCGGTATTGTTTTTTGTCTTAAAAATTCAATTGCTCAACCAAAAATTTGTAAAAATTGGTCAAGGCGTGCAAAAATACAGTTTCTGCGCTTAATCTAAAAGTCAGAGTGTTATTTTTTCGCAAATCTTTACCTATTTACTTGTAAAGATTGCAAAAATAATCAGAGGAAACTATTTATTCAGGACAAATAAATTGAAAACCTACCCCGTGAATGGCCTCAATTTTAATACGGGCATCAGCGGCTAAGTATTTTCTTAGTCTTGAGATGAATACATCCATACTTCGGCCCAAAAAATAATCATCATTTCCCCAGACGTCAATTAGCAATTGAGATCGTTTAATGAGCTGATTAGCGTGTCTGGCAAAATAATTTAATAGTTCCGCTTCTTTACTTGTCATTCTCTTCATAGTGCCATCTAAAGAAATAAGAGAAAGATTTTTTTTATCCAGCGTGTAATAACCAACCTGAATGACTTCGGATGCATCGGTTTCTTTTTGTATCGCCTTTCTTTTTAGGAAAATTTGAATTTTTAAAATTAGTTCCTTGATTTGAAAAGGCTTTATCATATAGTCGTCGGCGCCAATCTGTAGTCCATGTATTCTGTCTTCAGAAAGGGAGCGTGCGCTTAAAAATAAAATGGGAATAGACTCAGAGTGCGTTCTAATTTTTGAGGCTAACTCAAAGCCATTCATTCCGGGAAGATTAATATCCAGGATAACCAGGTCGAAAGAGGCAAACTCCTTTATAGTACCCGCTTCGGTGCCTGATTTTAACCATTGTATATCATACCCAGCATCTTCAAGTTGGTCTGCAGTTAAGAGCCCCAGAGATTCATCGTCCTCAACATACAAAATTTTGGGCTTCATATATTTTAATTTAACGGGATTAACAAATTTATTTCGGTACCGTCCAATGGTAAGCGGTTCTTTATATTAACTTTCCATTTATGTGCTTTACAAACCTCCTTCACGTAATAAAGTCCTATGCCAAAGCCTTTTACCTCGGAAATATCTTGGGTAGGCACGCGAAAAAATTTGTCGAAAACTTTGTCCTTAAAATCTTTTGGAATGCCAATACCCTGGTCAATAATACTTATAATAAGCATCTTTTTCGTTTTTTCTACCCTCAGTAAAGCATAAACTTCCTTTGTTGAAAATTTTGCCGCATTATCAAGAAGACTACTTAAAGTATTGGTCAAATGAAATTTATCAGCAATAATGTCTATGTCATCTAAAGAGTGTTCAAAGGCCAGAGTACCGCCCAAATTTTGAAATCTGATCGATTCTGCACTTACGATATCTTTCAGAAAGGGAATAATATGTATGGTTTCTAGTTTTAAATTAAAACCATTGTTTTCAAATCTGGCTAACTGAAGAAGCCTTTCTATATGCTCATTTAAACGTAAATTCTGGTCTTTTATTATTTTTGAATATCTTAATAGTCGCTCGTTTTCTTTTATTTTTTGGTGGTTTAAAAAATAATCGGTGGCAATCTGAATGGAAGCTATGGGTGTTTTGAATTCATGTGTCATGTTGTTTATAAAATCTTTTTGTTGTTCAAACAGCCATTTTTGCCTGACAATAACAAAAAGAGAATAAGAAAAAAATACAATGGTGATAAAAAGAATAATCGAAAAGAAGAGAACGACTTGAAATTGACCCCATAAAAAACTGGATCTACCGGGGAATTTAACAGCAAAATAATAGGTAAAGGCGTGATAGCCAGGCATTGATTTGCTTATCTCGGGTGCTTTTTTTGCTGGCTCGTATGCACAATACGCACCATACACCATTTCATCGGTGCTACAATCAAAAATGGCGTATTCAAAATCAAGGTTAACCGTTAATGCTTCAAGTTCTTTTCGGAGATAAAATTCAAGCAGATTGGCATCAATTTCATAAGCAATGTTTACAAGATAATAATTGGCGCTTCGCTTGCGAATAATATTACCTGTGGGTAAAACAGTCCCATTTGCCACGGCTAATGATTCAGCTACCCGGCGAAGAGCCAGATGAATTTTTTGATTCACATCAGATTCGTTTGCCGTCCAGGTCGTAATACCCCAATAGGTTTGAACGGCTAAAATACCAACAATGGCTATCAAACCCAGCCAAACAATCCTTATGACTTGAAGGTCTCGCATTGATTTTATATTTTAACCATAAAATTGTTTAATTTTGCAGAAAAAAGGATTTTGGGCAAAATACGAACGATTTTATTAATCTTGCTTTATTCCTGTCTTTTGTTTTCGCAGGGGATTTATTCTTTTGCCCAAGAGCAAAATCCTTTTGAATTAACTTACAGGGAAGGTTACAAAGAATCATTAAAAAAGGTTTCAGAAAATCCATTTGAAAAATTAAGTCCTGTAAAAGAAGTGTCAACAGAAGAGATAACGGTAAAGCCATTGTTGACAGAACAATCTACTAATTTCTTCCTGTTAATTACCCTTTTATTAATGTTAGCCCTCTTGCTTACCTTTCTAAGATCTTTTGCTATTGCTTCTGTAGGTGCTTTGGGTAGAGACAATCTATTTAATTTTTTATATCGTGAAATGTCTGGAAGAGGCGTTCTACCTTATGTATTGTTATATATTTTCTTTATTATAAATTTGGGTATCTTTTTTCATTTTTCAATGCCTGTCCTTTTAGATACCATGCATTCTACATTTAAGCCAGGTTATTATGTATTATTTTTTTTACCCTTCATTCTTTTAGGGTTGAGACATCTATTATTGACGTTTATCGGATTTGTATTTCCCGTTAAGAAGGAAATGGATAAGTACCAGTTTTTAATGGTCGTCACGGGGATCTCGATGGGTTTATTCATAGCCCCGATGAATATTTTTTTTCCCTATTTGAATGAAGAATGGAAACAAATACTCATTTTTAGTACTTTAATTTTTCTAGGCCTCATTTTATTATATCATTTTTTAAGAGGATTAACCATGGGTGTAAGATTTATTGGTTCGCATCAATTCCACTTTTTATTGTATATTTGCACTGTTGAAATTGCACCAGTTCTTATTATGGTAAAATTGATTATCAATTCCTTATAAAAACGGATGAACACAGATCAAATAATAAATGCTAATTTGGAACCAACAATGAATGAAATGTTTATTGAAGGTTACCAGGAGGTCAAGTGTATTTTGGTTTCACAACCTAAACCTGCCGACAAATCTCCTTATTATGAATTAGAAAAAAAGTATAGTATTACTATTGATTGGCGATCTTTCATTCACGTAGAACCTGTTTTGGCAAGAGATTTCAGAAAGAGTAAAGTTCGTATTGAAGATTTCTCTGCCGTTGTACTTACCAGCAAAAATTCGGTAGATCATTTCTTCCGAATGGCTGAAGAAATGAGGGTTAAATTATCTTTAGACTTAAAATATTTTTGTCTCACAGAGGCTATTGCCAACTACCTTCAAAAATTCATAGTTTATAGAAAAAGGAAAGTATTCGTCGGAAATCGCGGGATTGAGGACTTGAGTCAAGCAATTAAGCGGAATAAAACAGAAAAATTTCTGGTTCCTTGTTCTAATCTTGGAGCAAAAGATGTGTGTAAGTATTTGAATGAAAATGAGTTAGACTGGCAAGAAGCCATTATGTTCAATACTGTGAGTTCCGATTTGTCTGATTTAAGTGACGTTACTTATGACATCCTTGTTTTTTTTAGTCCCCAGGGAATTGAATCTTTGTATGAAAATTTTCCAGACTTCAAACAAAATGATACCAGGATTGCCGTATTCGGAAATTCTACAAGAAGGGCTGTTGAGGAAAGGAGTTTAGTGGTAAATATTCAGGCGCCATCCGTTGTTTCACCTTCTATGACAGCTGCGTTAGATCAATATCTTCAAAAATCTAATAGAGTCGTCGGGTAATTACTATTTCCATGAAAACGGACTGGGTAAGGGATTTAACCGAGAAGCTGGCCATTGGCTCTTTACCTGGACCAAAGGCTCATAGGAAAATGAATCACCCCCATCGTTCTATGGAGTTTCCCCCGGAAAATGCAAAATTAGCTGGGGTCATGGCTCTTTTTTATCCAAGAGAAGGGGAATGGCAAATGGTTCTCATAGAACGACAATCATTTGATGCCAGAGATCAACATAAGGGTCAAATATCATTTCCAGGTGGAAAATTTGATACCACCGATGCTAATTTGACCAACACAGCTATAAGAGAGACGCAAGAAGAAATTGGTGTTTTCTCACACAATATTCAAATTCTCGGATCTTTAACGCCTATTTATATTTCCGTCAGTAATTTTCATGTTTTTCCATTTATCGGCGTGATGAATTTTGCGCCCGTCTTTAAGCCTCAATGGTCAGAAGTAAAGGAAATTATAGAAATCCCCATCCTCGATGTATTAAATCCACAATATCAGAAATTATCAGATATTCAAATCCATAAGGATTTTGTATTGAATGATGTTCCTTGTTTTAATATGAAGGAAAAGATAATTTGGGGTGCTACGGCGATGATTATCAGTGAAATTGCGGACTTAATTTCTCCCTACAAAGCTATATTATGAGTGACGACATTAAAAAACCATTAGGTACTAATATTCCGATGCCCAAAGAATTAATGGGGAAGCAATTTTATACCCAGGAAGAAATGGTGATGAAATCGGCGAAACTCGATAAACTTTTTTTTGGTATTCCTCTGGAGAGTACGCTGCAAGAAAACAGAGTTCCTCTTGTTCCCGCCTCCGTGGCAACCCTGGTGACACAGGGTCATCAAGTTATTATAGAGAGAGGTGCGGGATTAAAAGCTCATTTCTCAGATAGAGATTATGCTGAAGCCGGAGCGGAAATTGCGGAAAATAGAGAACAGGTTTACAAAGCGGCCGTCATTTTAAAGGCAGCTCCTCCCACTAATGAGGAAATCGATTTGATGTTTGCTAATCAAATTCTTATATCACCCTTACAAATGCCTACTTTAAGCGCAACCTATTTTCATAAATTAAGACAAAAAAGGGTGTTGGCGCTGGCTATGGAATATATAAAGGATGAGTCTGATACCTTTCCCCTGGTGAGTATCATGAGCGAAATGGCAGGCATTGAAGCTATGCTTACCGCAGCAGAACTACTTTCAGTGAATGCAGGGGGAAATGGCGTACTTTTAGGGGGCATTTCGGGGGTTCCCAGTGCAAAAGTGGTTATTCTCGGTGCAGGTGTTGTTGCTGAATATGCTTCCAGAGTAGCCATCGGTCTGGGTGCTGAGGTGAGGATTTTTGATAATGATGTGTATAAATTAAAGCGCCTCCAAAATCAGGTCGGCAGGCAGTTATATACCTCTTCACTCAATCCAATTTATTTACAGGAAGAATTAGTTTCTGCTGATGTTGTTATTGGAGCTATACACTCAAAATCGGGGCGAACCCCTGTTATTGTTAGTGAGGAAATGATTCAAAAAATGAAGGCTGGTGCTGTAATAATCGATGTCAGTATAGACCAGGGTGGCTGTTTTGCTACTTCAGAGGTTACCACTTTGCAATCGCCCTCATTTATTAAATATGGTGTGATTCATTATTGTGTGCCAAATATTACGTCAAGAGTACCAAGAACGGCATCAGTGGCCATAAGTAACATACTTACACCCATTTTATTGCATGCAGCCTCCGCAGGGGGCATCGAATCCTGGTTGTTTAATAATCCTGGCTTACGTCACGGGGTTTATACCTATAACGGTTATTTATGCAACGCTTATCTTGGAGAAAGATTTGATATGAAAACAACCAACCTCGACCTCATTATCACCTCACAAGGTTAAGGAGTTACTCACAAATTTAATCCCTCAAGCAGTTTTACCAAAGAAACTTTTGATCTTACAATATCCTCAACCTGTGCAACGGTTAATCGCTCTTGCTTCAAAGTATCCCTGTCGCGAAGCGTAACTGTACCATTTTCTAAGGTATCAAAATCGACAGTTAAGCAAAAAGGGGTGCCGATGGCATCCTGGCGTCTGTAACGACGACCGATAGCATCCTTTTCGTCATATTGGCAAGAGAATTCTTTTTTTAGTTTATTGTAAATCGTCTTGGCAGCAGTTGTTAATTCTTCCTTATTTTTCAAAAGGGGTAAAATGGCAATTTTAACGGGCGCTAAGGCTGGATGCAATGTCAGAACTACCCTGGTTGATTCCTTGCCGTCAGCATCGGGAATAATTTCTTCGCAATAAGCATTTGAAAACATGGCAAGAAACATACGATCGCAACCAATAGACGTTTCAACTACGTATGGCGTATAACTTTCATTAAGTTCAGGGTCAAAATACTGTAATTTTTTACCTGATAATTCTTGATGGCTCTTTAAGTCAAAATCGGTACGGGAGTGTATTCCTTCCAGCTCTCTGAAGCCAAAAGGAAACTCAAACTGAATATCGACTGCGGCATTGGCATAATGAGCCAGATTGTCGTGATCTTTAAATCGCAGCTTATTTTGAGGAGTTCCCAGGGCTAAATGCCATTGCATTCTAAACTTTTTCCAGGTATCGTACCAGGTCATTTCCTCACCAGGACGAATGAAAAATTGCATCTCCATTTGTTCAAACTCCCTCATACGGAAAATAAATTGCCTGGCGACAATCTCATTTCTAAAGGCCTTTCCAATTTGAGCTATACCAAAAGGAACTTTTTGCCTGGTTGTTTTTTGAACGTTTAAGAAATTTACAAAAATCCCCTGAGCTGTTTCAGGTCTTAGGTATAATTTACCCTCTTCGCCAGAAATATTTCCCAATTGAGTATAAAACATGAGATTAAATTGCCTTACCTCAGTCCAGTTCTTAGAACCATTATCAGGATCTGTAATTTCCTCATCGGTGAGAATAGCCCCCAATTCAGCCATATTACCTTCGCGCATAGCATTGGCTAGCCGGGTAGCTAAATTCGTTGCTTTTTCCACATTGGCTAAAACCCTTTCATTTGTTTTTCTGAACAACGCTTCATCAAAATTTTCACCAAAGCGCTTTATTGCTTTTTCAACCTCTTTATCAGCTTTTGCAATATACTTGTCAATCTGGTCTTCAATTAAAACATCGGCACGATATCTTTTTTTACTGTCCTTATTATCAACGAGAGGGTCATTAAAGGCATCAACATGTCCGGAAGCTTTCCAAATCTTCGGGTGCATGAAAATAGCGGAATCCAATCCTACAATATTTTCCTGCATTTGAACCATTGCTGCCCACCAATATTGTTTAATATTGTTTTTTAGTTCTACCCCATTTGGACCATAATCATATACGGCACTCAGGCCATCATAAATTTCACTTGAAGGATAAATAAATCCATATTCCTTTGCGTGTCCTGTGATTTTCTTAAATAAATCAACTATTTCCTGTGCCATTGGATTGGTTTTAAACAAAATAAACTAAAAAAGCGTTGCAAAAGTACATTAAAACACAGTAATACAATGAAACAATCACGCCTATTTTCTTATTTGTTTTGCCTCCTGACATTGTCCTTTGTCAATTCCCTGTCTGCTCAAAAAGCTATTTCGGTGGAATCTTTTTCGGAATTAGTGTTGACAGGAAGTATGAATGTTGAACTTAAAATCGCTGATAAAGAGGAAGTGATTATTGAAACAAAGGGAATAGAAGTCGAAGATATTGGTGTGAATGTAAAAGGAGGTGTTCTTAAAATAAATGCATTGAAAGCATTCAAAAACAAAAATATTGAAATAAATATAATCATATACCATAAAAATTTATACTCAATTTCTGCATCTGCTGGCGCTATGGTTACAAAGGGAGAAACTTTAGATGGCGATAAACTGGATTTGGACGTATTGAGCGGGGCAAAAATTTCAATCGACCTCAATGTTAAATCTTTAGAAGCTTATACCGCATCAGGAGCAAGTCTATTGTTGAGCGGTAAGGTGGAATCAGGGCAATTAACGGCGGCAACGGGAGGAATGATAGACGGTAAGAAATTGGAGGTGGAACGGGCTTATGTAGTTTCTTCAACGGGTGCAAGCATTTCGGTCAAAGCTATTTCAGAGCTTGACATTCGATCAAACACAGGAGGAAATGTAACCTACTATGGCACGCCGGTGAAGAAAACCATTAAAAAAGTAATGGCTGGTGAGGTTGTTAATGAATACTAGTTCTTGCCAACAAATGGATTATGCTTTTTTTCATAACCAATGGTAGTGAATTCTCCATGTCCTGGCCAGACTACTGTATTTTCTGGTAGCCTGAATAACTTTTCTTTGATGGATTCCATTAATAATTTATGATCACAACCGGGTAAATCGGTTCTTCCGATACTTTCTTTGAATAGTACATCTCCAGCAATTAGAAAATGGTCTTTTTCACAGTAAAAAGATAAACTGGCGGGCGAATGGCCTGGCGTTAATATGGTTTTTAATACACTATTCCCAAAGGTTACTTCATCACCTTCATCTAAAAAAAGGGAAGCAACAGGGGATGGTTCCGTGTAGGGAATGCCATATCGGGCGGCAACCATGGCACCCTTTTCGAGCATTCCAAGTTCTCCTTTGTGTATTTCCAAGGGCAAATTAAAATGGTCTGCTACAAATTTATTCCCTAATATATGATCTATGTGACAATGGGTGTTAATGAGTCTGACTGGCTTTATTTTTAATTTATCCAGGGTATGAAGCAATTCATTTTTTTCCTGTTCGTTAGAGCAACCTGGGTCAAATATAACGCCTTCACCCGTTTCATCATAAACGATGTAAGTATTTTCCTGAAACGGATTGAAAGTTAAAAAGGTAACATTAGCCATGTCTGATAAATTAAAATGTGTAAAGTTAGGTTGTCAAGTAACAAAGATTAAACACATAGGATAAATAATTGTTAAATTTAATGCACAAATGATTAGATTTGGAATAACCACCTCACTCTCATATTTCTTCTAAATGATTTAATAGAGCAACCAATATGAATAATACACAGCTTTTTATCGGTTTTGTATGTTTTTTACTTTCCTCCTCTTCCCTTTTATCGCAGGGAACGCAGGTTGAATTTGGGAAAAATAGAGTTCAATATCATCGTGATTTTGATGAATGGTCTCAGTATGAGAGTGATAATTTTGTTGTTTTTTGGTACGGTAGGTCAAGGAATATTGGAGAAGCAGTGGTTCAATTGGCAGAATATGATTTTGACGAAGTGCAACGCAGTTTAGAACACAGGATGAATGAAAAGGTCCAGATAGTAGTTTATGCTGACCTTACAGACTTCAAACAAAGTAACATAGGGCAAGAGGAGGTCTTTGGCAATGTGGCGGGGCAAACTAAAATTATTGGAAATAGTCTTTTTGTTTATTACGACGGTGACCATTCTCATTTAAGAAAGCAAATAAGAGAGGGCATTGCCTCCGTTTATTTGAATACCATGTTGTTTGGCGCTAATTTTCAGGAGGTAATTCAAAATGCCGTTTCATTGAATCTGCCTCTCTGGTTTACTCAAGGTTTAGTTGCCTACTTAGGTGAACCATGGAATACGGATGTGGATAATGCACTGAGAGAGGAAATGTTAGACCCAAAGTTCAAAGGTTTTGGTAGTCTTGCTTCCTCAAATCCCAGATTAATGGGTAATGCGCTCTGGTATTTTATAAGAACGCAATACACGCCCAAAACCGTGTCAAATTTACTCTATCTAACCAGAATAAATCGAAGCGTTGAAGGTGGATTTCAATATGTAATGGGTGTTTCTTTAAATGAAATTGTTTTGCGTTGTGAACGTTTCTTTCTTGAAAAATATAAAGCTGACCAGGCTTCCAGGAAAATGCCACCACCTTCTACGATATCGATAAAAAATAAAAAGCAGGTCCCTGTGACAAAGGCCAGTATTTCTCCTAATGGGCGTTTTATGACCTATCTAACAAACGACAAGGGCAAGATTAAACTATATCTGCAAGAGGTGTCTGGTGAAAATAGAACGCTTATTTACCGACAAGGTGTAAAAAATGTATTTCAAGCTACAGATTACCAGTATCCCCTGGTTTCATGGTCGCCATCGGGAAAAGAGTTGGCTATACTGACTGAAAAAAAGGACAAATTATCGCTGGGAACGTATAATGTTGAAACAAAAAAATTAACGAAAGAACCTTTAGCTGAACAATATCAACGTATCTATAGCATGGATTTTTATGATCCTTTTACGCTGTTGTTTAGTGCTGATGTGAGTAGCCAGGCCGATATTTTTCTTTATTCTACAAGAACCCGCCAAACGCAGAGAATCACCAATGATTATTTTGACGACAAAGATGCGTCAGCAGTAAATATTGGAAATAAGCGAGGTATTTTATTTGTGTCCAACAGAGAGGATAGTCTTTTGAGAGCGGTTAGAAGGGATACTTTACTTCCTTTAAAACCTTTCGATGTTTTTTATTACGATATGGAAACCAGGGGAAATGAATTGGTTAGAGTCACTAACACTCCTTTTGCCAATGAAAGAAAGCCTATTAGTATAGATACTACTCATTTTGCCTTTCTAAGTGACCGTTCCGGTATTATGAACAGAGAAACAGGTTTTCTTGAAACGTATATTCATCATATTACCAGACATGTAATTCTAAAAGACGGTATCCATCTGCGGTTTGATGCTGATTCTATTCCCAGCGGGTTTGATACAACCCTTATTGACAGTATTTATCTTGAGCCTGTGTATAAAAAGAGAGCCTTTACCGGCCTAAATTCAAATTATGACAGAAATATTTTAGATCACTACGACGCCAATGGGTATCAGGTTTATTCGTTAATGTACAGGGAGAAAAAATATCAGATTATCAGTGAGTTGGTTGATCCAACCGTTTGGGTAAAATCAGCTAAAGTTAGAGGAATGGAAAATTCCTCTCTTCCTGTATTAGCCTTACCCAATATAACGCCCTCAGGACGAGAAATTGCAAAGAAATCGGAGATTAACGCGAAGGAAGAGCCTCTTGATGAAAAGTATTTGTTCCAAACACCTTTTGGTGCGCCTGTTAAGAAAATAGAATCTCCAGTTGCTGCTCCTTTAGACCAGACACCCTCCGGTCTATTAAGTGGCAATAGTATTTTTCAAAAACCCGTGTATCGTTTACGGCCCACGCAGTTAATTCCTTACAGAACCCAGTTTCATACCGATTATGTGGTGACGCAAATGGATAATTCTCTATTATTTGGTGGTTTAGATCAATTTGCAGCTACAGCTGATGGTTTTACCGTACCACCCGCTGGAATGCTGATGAAAGTGAATTTAAAAGATTTGTTCGAAGACCATGAATTTGAGGGGGGAATAAGGGTTCCTACCGCATTCAATGGTGCAGAATATTTCTTCCTCTACCATAATAGAAAACATAGATTAGATAAAAGATGGGCCTTTTACATGAAAGATCAAAGGAATAGGTCAGATGCAAACTCTTATATTCCGCAAAGAGATAGGTATAATATTTTATTGGGTCAATTTACGCTTAGATATCCTTTTGATATATTTAGAAGTTTAAGGGGAAGCGTAACCTTGAGAAGAGATCAAAATGTTCCATTAGCCACTGACGCGGCTAGTTACACAAGGCAAGTTACGGCACAACCAAGGATTGGAGCCAGATTAGAATATGTTTTTGATAATTCTTTGGAGACAGGACTTAATTTAAGGTCAGGTGCCAGATATAAGTTTTTTGCTGAATTTGTAAAGAAATTTGACTTTTCAACCAATGCGAATGGCGGGCAGTCTCTAACTTTTAGTAAGGGCGTAATGAGCATTTTAGGCGTAGATGCCCGTTTTTACCAACCGATACTTAAACATAGTGTCTGGGCAACCAGAATCGCTGGGGCAACAGTGGCTGGGTCAGAAAAGATATTGTATTTTCTGGGTGGCGTTGATAATTGGCTAATGCCTCAAAGAGATGATGAAATTTCTATTCCGCCAGGAAATTTTGCCTTCCAAACGCTGGCTGCTAATCTTCGCGGATTCAAGTTGAATACCAGAAATGGGAATAATTATTTACTTATCAATAGTGAATTGAGAGTGCCTGTTGCCAAATACATTTTCAAGAATATATCTTCCCAATTGATACGTAATTTTCAAATAGTTGGGTTCTTTGATGTAGGTTCGGCATGGACTGGTTTTAATCCTTATCGCGCAGATAATCCTTTAAACACCACGACATATAAAGAGGGAGAAACGATCACTGTAACGGTTAATTATTTCCGTGATCCTATCGCCGCGTCTTATGGGGTTGGCTTGAGAACCAAATTATTTGGTTATTTTGTGCGTGCAGATTATGGCTATGGGATAGAAACCAGAATAATTCAAAAACCTATTTTGCATATATCCATGGGTCTGGATTTTTAAATAGCATCGTTTTTTTCGTTTAGCACGTTTTTGCGAATCCAGTTTGGAACTACTATAGCGCCTATAAATAAGTAAATGTAGTAGCCAAGTAATCGCCAAACGGTTGCTGTTAATGTGGCGACGGTACTATTGGGTATATAATCGACAAGAAATCCTCCAAATAATACTTCCACAAAGCCGGCTCCACCTGGTGTAGGGCTAAAGAGCGTAATTAAAAACATTGCTTCAAGTCTGGCAAATAATTGAACAAGATCTGTTATTTCCCGAGAAATATCAGGGTTAAACGCCAGTATTACCGCAAGAAGCAATAAAAAACGAGTACTCCAGGCGCCAACGGTTGCTATTAAGGCACGCAAATGCCATGGTACTGGTTTTATTTTTAATTCTTTGCTTGCCAGTAATATTTCATTGCCAATACGCTCGGCATCATTTCTCCATTTTTTAGTGAAGGAAAAACGAGTTAAGGTTAATAATAATTCTTTCATTCTTATAGGACGCAAAAACAAGCCATAGAAAAACAAAAGGGTGTAACAAAACATGAACAAGTAAGAAAAAATAAAATAATTGCCCCAACCTCCAAGATCGCTGAATCCCTGTATATCGGGTCTTATGATGATGCCTCCAAAAATAAAAAACAGGACGGGTATGGAAAATAAAAAGAATAAGCCATCCAGCACGATGGTATATAAGACAATTGTTGCCGTTTTAGCAAAAGATAGTTTTTCTTTGGCAAGCAAGAAAAAGGCAACGGCTGAACCACCTACGCTCGTAGGTGAAACAGCGGAACTAAATTCCCAGATAAAAATTAATTCAATACATTTTTTAAAACTAAATTCTTTGTCACTCAGAGAATATATTCGAAAAGAATATGAAATATGGTGTATGAATAAAAAAACTACGGCAATGCTTAACCAAAATAGCGTGAATCCATTCCATGAAATATTTTTAAGATCCTTCCATTCTACTTGTTTCCATACTAAATAGGCTACGGTAAAAATGCCAATAATGATAGGAATAATAATCTTGTTCAGATGGATAGACTGTAAAATAGCCTCCTCTTTTTTGTCTTCAGGAATAGGAAAATTCTCTTTTTGCATCTTTAAAGGTAGTGAGTTTCTTTTCCCAAAATAAGCATTTAACTTAGCATTTATTAATTTAAAGGTTTTAATTTCAGGGAAATCATTGTTATGGAAACTCATTTACAGCGTTGGCGCTTAATATTAGGAGCGGAAGCAGCTCAAGAGGAGTCTCCTTTGCTAGATAAAAATCAATTGGAAATAGACGCTTTGCTCGCTTCTATTTATGATGCCGATAATATGGGGGCTTTAAATGGTTCCTCGCCACAAATCAGTAAATGGCTCGGGGATATCAGAAAATATTTCCCAACGCCAGTGGTTCGAATATTACAAATGGATGCTTTTGAAAGATTGAATTTAAAGCAAATGATTTTAGAACCTGAATTGCTCGCTTCCCTGGAAGTGAATGTCTCCCTGGTTGCTACCTTGCTTCAGTTAAAGGATGTTTTACCCGAGGAAACAAAAGATACAGCAAAAATAGTTATTCAAAAGTTGATTGAACAATTGAAAAAGGAATTGGCTCAGCCAATGGAACAAGCATACCGGGGTCGTACTAAAAATAATTCAACTAAATCTGCTTTTCCTAAAGGAAAAATAGATTGGAAGAGAACCATTTTGACGAATCTTAAAAACTATCAGCCAAAGGAAAATCTTATCATTCCGCAACATTTTTACCGATTTAATGCCTACACCCCTAAATTAAGCAGACTTATCCTTGCCGTAGATCAAAGTGGGTCAATGGCAAATTCTGTCGTTCATGCCAGTATTATTGCCTGCGTACTCGCTGGCATTCCTTCCTTTAAAACCAATCTGGTTGTTTTTGATACCGATGTGATTGACCTGACGGAACAGTTATCAGACCCTGTTTCATTGCTTTTTTCTGTCCAGTTAGGCGGAGGAACCCATATTGCCAAAGCCCTGAAATATTGTGAGTCTCTCATTTCTCACCCAGCGGAAACTACCATAATACTCATCTCAGACCTTTTTGAAGGAGATTTGTCAGATAATATGTTAGGAATTATTGACAAATTACAATCAGGAGGGGTGAAATTTATTTCTTTGCTTTCTATTGATAATGAGGGAATTCCTTCTTATGATAAAAAAAATGGACGTAGATTGGCAGCTATGGGAATCCCTTCTTTTGCCAGCACCCCTCAACAATTTCCAAAATTAATGGCAGCTCTTTTTAATGGTCAAGATATTTCTTCAGCAACTATTTCCTGAAAAACTTTTTCTCGTTCATTTTAGATCTTGGATATTGACCCGATGATTTATTCGACTTTATAACATAGTTTAACCCAAATTGACCATTAATCCCCTGTGTTTTTTTTGCCACATTTAGCAAAGAATTCCAGTTTTCCAAGGAAGCGAAACATTCTATATTCCCGATATTAATGCCAATATGATTACTTAGCTGTATTCGCCCGTTAACATGGTATTGTACATTACATCCCATATCTAACAAAGGGGTCAATGTCAAAAGGTATCCAACGCCTGCGGTGGCATGAAGCATCTTATTGTATTTTTCAAGGAATAAATATCCGCTCAAATGACTGCTCTTAGACAAGGAGAATCGTCCATTTAGTAATAATTTAGTGGGTAAATGACTGGTGTAAGATTTTTTTTCACTTAAAGGGGTAAGTTGCGTTTTTATAGAATCAACCCATTTATCAAAATTAGCGTCAATGGATTGGCCTGCATCCAGCAGTGGTAATCCTTCAAAAGTAATGGACTTATTCAAAGATATCTGCTCGGCATTTTTCCATAAAATGGTGCCTATATCGACGATTGCTCCTGAAAATGAACTTTTTTCTGTTTGATATTGAAACCCAATATCAATGGCAGCACCTAAATTTGCTAAGGGTCGGCGTGTATTAATGGAGGCTGTATTAACTAAATAATTAATTTTTCCAGTTAAGGAATAATCTTCTGGATGGGTATAAATACTTGCCTCACCAATGTTGGTTTTTACACCAGTTAATCCGTCGAGGACTTTAATTTTAAAACCCAAGCTAATGTTTGGATCCTTTTTCCACCTGAATCCCATTTGTAAAAAAAGCTCTTGATATGCCATGGCATCAAGACGGGACGATAAAATTACGTTCTCACCAATAAAGGGCTTGTTACCTTCATAAGCCAGAAGAGCCAATGATTTTGGAAATTGAATCATTGCTCTGCCTACAAATCTATGTCCTAAGGCAATCCATTGATTTTCCCCCGCAGTAAATCCAATGGAAAAAGTATTTATTTGTGTCCCAAGGTTAACCCTGTTTATCGTGTCCATAGATTGAATGGCGCTATTAAGATCTATATCAATACGGTGCAGGGAATCTTTAGATGAAGATTTGTACAATGAAAAAGGCGACCATTGAATACCTCCCTGAAGGTGGGGAAGGGATAAAACCAGTTTTTTATCTTTCGGGAAATTTGCTGGATTCAGTAAGTTACCCTGCCATTTTTCAGGAACCAGATTCAAAGCTAACGAATATTGGCTGAAAACAGGGGAGTAAAAACAGAGGGAAAAGATAAAAGACAAGAGTATGCCTGGTTTTTTAATCATGGGAAAGAGGCTTAATAGGTTGTTTGTAAACTTAGTTTCATAGATAATTGCTGCCCCTTTTTTATTTCAATAAAATCTTTCTCGTTTGTTAATGTACTGAGAAATGCACTTATAATGAAGAAGTTAGACACTCTTAAAGCCTTCATTTGACTTTCAGAAACGGGGAAATCGAAAATTTCTGCCGTCGGATTAAGGGAAGAAGACTTTTTAGCATTGGATATAATACCAGGTCCGCCAGTCATTAAAGAATCTAATTTATTTCCTTTATCATCCATAAAGTAGCATTGCCCGTAAATAGACATGGGGATAGAATTGGTTGAAATGATTCTTACCACTCCCCGGTTTACTCTTTCCAGTAAACCTAAATTCAAAGGAATAGTGTCAGACAATGGGTAGTTCCTTAATTGCCCGGCCAGTGGAATATTTACTTTAGCAGAAATTTTTAATTGGTCATTTCGGTTGATTGACCCCAGTCCATTGGGTAAGCTTTTGGTATTTAGCCCGGCGGTAAGACGAAAGTTCAGTGCTGTTGCTTTTTTATTAAATATCGTTTTAATGGGATTTGGAGAGGTGATGGATACGGCAGAGTCACGTCTTATCAGATGGGAGGAAGTGGATATTCCTAAATTGAATATTTGGTTATTATTAAAGGCGATGAGCGATTCCTTTTCCCCATCGGGAAGACGTATAAGAATAGATGGTATAGAAAATTGAATGGGGATGAGAAAATTATGTTCAAAGAATAGCTGAACTACGGGGCGATCAAAATTTAAATCACTGGCGTAGAAAGGCTTAAGAAAATCCAGAGATTTTTCTATAGTTCCAAAATCTAGCTCATATTGATTGAAAGAGGCTTTTATGACCTTCCATGTAGGCTTTGATAGTCTAATCGCCGCATTGCTTAAGGTGTATAATTTCCCTGACTTCCCTTTTGCTTCGTAGGAAAGACTGATTTTTTTATCTTTTATAAGTAGAAATTTACCTGGCAAAGGAAGTGGATTTAGTGCATTGGTAGAGGAAGGTTTCAGTCCGGTGCCACTATAGGCAGATAAAGTTATAGTTTGGAAAAGCTGGTTATTTAGAGAATCTGTAAAAGGAAGTTTTAGAGTAATGTCTATAGGTTCATTGAAGGAATTTTCAAAAAACCATTGCAAATCACCTCCACCAAATTGAACGGAAACTGGATCTATGCCATTAGGTAATGAAATAGGGAGGAATAAATCATTTTGATTTATTGGAATGATAGAGGGGAATAAGGCATCTATTTCGCCTGTAAACTGCAGGGCGTTTACTTCTTGTAAAACCGTAGAATATGAGAAGGAAATAAATCCATTTGCATCGGTGGTAAAAGTGGCGGGTAATTTTAGATTCAATAAAAAGGAAGCTGGCTCAAAAACAGCATTTCCAATAGGAAAAGCGAATTCGGGAGAAGGGTCTGAAAAATTGATTTCCTTTCCTATATCACAACTGTTACAAAAAATAAAAAAAAGAATAATGCGAATATTAGACATAGGGAACTATTTTGAAACCAATGTTCAAAGATAGTCCTAAATAGTATTAGGTGAATGATAAAAAACGGACAGAAAGGCGTCTTATACGTTCTCAGAACCTTCTAATACTCGTGCATTTTCAGCCATTTGAAGCGCTTCAATAATACCGTCAATTTGTCCATCCATAATTTGATCCAGATTGTAAAGGGTTAAATTTATACGATGATCTGTGCAACGATTCTGAGGATAATTATAGGTTCTGATTTTTTCAGAGCGATCGCCACTACCTACCAGACTTTTTCGTTGGGCGGCAAGTTCAGACTGTTTTGCAGCAGTTTGTTGAGCGAGGATACGCTGATACAGTTTTTGCATGGCAATTTCCTTGTTTTGATGTTGGGAACGACCATCCTGACTTTCAGAAACTATACCTGTTGGTAGGTGAGTAATTCTAATAGCCGATTCTGTTTTATTTACATGCTGACCACCCGCACCACTGGCACGAAAAGTGTCAATTTTCAAATCGGCACGATTAATATTAATTTCTTCGTCTTCCCAAACAGGAATAATGGCTACGGTTGCCGCTGAAGTGTGAACGCGTCCTTGAGACTCTGTTTTTGGAACCCGCTGAACTCTGTGTGCTCCGGATTCAAATTTTAGATGTCCATAAACTTCATCACCCTGTATTTCGAGAACTACCTTGGAATAGCCTCCTAAAACCCCTTCAGTTACATCGAGAACTTCTGTTTTCCAACCTTTGTTTTCCATATATCTTGAGTACATGCGAAGGAGATCTGAAGCAAAAATAGCAGCTTCGTCCCCACCCGTGCCCGATCGAATTTCAAGAATGACATTTTTGCTGTCCGCAGGATCTTTTGGAATAAGTAGCAATTTGATTCTTTCCTCTATGTCCAGCTTTTGAGGTAAAAGAACAGATAATTCCTCGTGAGCCATTTGGCGCATGTCAAAATCATTATCTTTTAACATTTCCTGAGATGTATTGATATTGCCAACAATGTCAGCATAAATCAAATAGCATTCAATCAAAGGTTTAAGATCTTTATATTCTTTGTTTAATTTTTTATATCGGGAAAGGTCGGAGACTAAATCAGGATTTCCTAATTGTTCCTCTAATTGCTCATACCTGCTATAAATGGCGGTTAATTTATCAATCATAAAGCTATATCCAACTTAATAATCTGGTGTAAAATTCAAAACGCAAAAGTACGATTTTCCATGGTAAAACGCTATTTGTATTTTCTTTTTGAATTTATTTACCGATAAATAACAAAAAATGACCGTTTCCTAAAAAAAATATACCGCTTACAGTATAAATTACATTTTTCTTTATATCTTTGTTTTGCTTATATAAAAAATACTAACAGCATGGCACTTTTACTTGGTATTGAATCATCATCTGAATATTGTACTGTTTTGTTGTGTGAAAATGGAGAGATAAAATCCATCGTTCAACACACTGAGGCTTTTTCACATGCTGCGGTACTTACCAGAATGATAGAAAGCTGCCTGGAAAAGGTGTCCTTAAATATAAAAGATTTAGAGGGTATATTCATTAGTATGGGACCAGGCTCTTACACTTCTTTAAGAGTAGGGGTAAGCACGGCTAAAGGTATAGCTTTTGCGCAGAATATTCCGGTTATGGCTATTCCTACCCTGAAAATATTAGCTTTAAGTGCATTAAAATACAACCAAATAAATGATGCATTATATGTAGGTATGACTGACGCGAGGAGAATGGAGGTTTATATTGGTATGTATAATCAAGAGGGTAATGAAATAGGTGTAAATCATGCGTTGATATTAAATGCTGATTCATTTGATGCATATAATGATCAGGTGCTGGTTTTTGCCGGTGATGGTATGTCAAAAGCAAAAAGTTTATATGAAGAAAAGAAAAACTTAGTCTGGACCTCTGCAAATATGGACTGGTCAGTATTTGCTAAGCTCGGTGACGAAAAATATAAAAAGGGTGATTTTTCCGATTTGGTGCATGGTGAGCCTATTTATCTTAAGCCACCAAACATTACCACGGCTAAAATAAACCATTGAAATAAATATTATAAGTTCTTTGTATATAATAAATTTATATATTTGGACTTTTAATAATATTACTTATAGTTGTACATTTTTACCCCCAAACATTAAAAAGGTACAGTATTTGTAATATGATTATTGCGAGAGCATTTCATTCCATAACAGGTTAAATTAAAACAATGAAAAACAAAATTTTAGAAACAGAAGGACGGCTAAACTTCCCCCTAGATTACGCTGGTATTCGAAAAACTTTAATTTTAATGCGTTCGGTAAATCATAAAGTTCGGCAACGTATCATTGAAATCATTGGAAAAGGTAAGAAAATAGTTGTTACAGATATTTGTAATGAGTTGAATCTTGACCAATCTGCTGTTTCTCAACATTTGGCCGTTTTAAGGCAATCTGGTGTTGTAAAAACGGAACGGCAGGGAAAATTTATTTTTTATTTTTTGAATGTGGATAAATTATACCTAATACAATCAATGGTAAAATTAGAAGCCATTCAAAATGAGAGTCTAATGGCGGCATTTGAACCACAGGGCCGCAAGCGCCAATTCTTCTGGCAGTAATTCTTAATATATAAAAATCACTTAGTCTGTCCATTCAGGAAAATTGGTACGGTATTTGATTTTTTAAAGCTGTGTTATTTTACTTATTTTTAAAAAAGGCTAAATGAGAAAGCAAAAAAACGAGACTATCATCCTTAAAAAAGGACAATCTGACATTCCATTAGATTATGCAGAATTGCGCAAAGCCGTTTTGGTTTTACGCGCTATCAATCACAAGTTAAGACAGCGTGTAATTGATCAGCTGGATGAGCATGGTAAAATGACGGTAACTGATCTTTACGTTAAATTGCGCTTAGAACAATCAGTAGCTTCACAACACTTAGCTATTTTACGTCGCGTTGGAGTTGTTGAAACTACCAGACAAGGTAAGTTTATTCATTACTCCCTTGACAAAAATCGTTTAGAGCAGATTGCACGTTTAGTGGATGAGTTAGCTGGGTAAAGACCCACATTTTTCAAAGTTAATTTGGTATGTCTCAAGTTACCCCCCCTCTGGGAAAATGCCTGCAAAACCCCTCAGTTGCGGCATTTTCCCAAATCTTAAAAAAAAGTGAAATGCACACACTTCTATTTTAAATTTTTAGAACTATGAGAAAAGCAAAAGAAAAAATCAACTTCAATCAAGAGCGATTAGATAACTCTACCGACATCTTGAGGGCACTCGCCCATCCGTTACGCATCAAAATTTTGTCGTTTATTGATCAAAATGATGAAATAAATGTAAACAAAATTTACAACACGCTCGACTTAGAGCAATCTATCACCTCTCAACACTTAAGCGTTCTAAGGAATGCTGATGTGGTACAAACAAACAGGGAGGGTAAGTTTGTGCAATATAGCATTGACTACAGAAAGGTTGACAGAGCAGTACAGGCTATTAAGTCGTTCCTGCAATCGGAGAATTAAATCATCAAAAGATAGAGGCGATTTTGTTAGTTAATCTTCAAAATCGTCTCTTACTGTTTTTTGTTCTTCTACCTGATTTTCTTCCAGATGGAAGAATTGTTTGTAACTAAAGATAATGAGTATTACGCCGAAAGTAATGGCGATATCAGCGATATTAAAAACGGGTTTGAAATAGGGGATATGTAACATATCTACTACTTTCCCGCGCAAAAATCCAGAGTATCCTCCATTTTCAGGAAATGCTTCTGCTATATCCCCGTGATAATATGATTCAGAAAAAATGATGCCATAAAACGCACTGTCTAAAATATTTCCAAGGGCTCCCGATAATATGAGGCTAAAACTAATGAGTACCAATATATTTGCTTTTTCCACGATGAGCCGGTGGACAAAAAAGAGTAAGAACGATACAGCAATGATTCTAAAGGTGCTTAACAGGAGTTTCCCATATACTCCCTGAAGGGCAAAACCAAAGGCCATACCGTTGTTTTCAACGAAATGTATGGAAATCCATGACCATCCAAACAGCGGAAATTCCTCACCGTAAGTAAGATGGGTTTTCACCCAAATCTTAAGACCCTGATCTAGCAATAAAGTGATCATCACAATGGAAGCAACCATTATGAATCGTTTATAAACCGTTTGCTCTTGCATTAATCTAAATCTTCAATGATTTCTTCCTCTTCGTTACTTGCCGGATTTTGGATACTTGCCTTATGTCTTCGCACCAAAGGATTTGCATGATCTAATTTAAACTGTTGACGTGAACGAACTAAATCGATACAAGTAAAAAGAGCTGTTCTAAATGAACCTGGATCTGCCACATTTTTTCCCGCTATCTCAAAGGCCGTTCCATGGTCAGGTGATGTTCTCACAAATGGTAGGCCAGCAGTGAAGTTAGTCCCACCACCAAAAGATAGCAGTTTGAATGGAATTAAACCCTGATCGTGGTACATGGCTAAAATAGCGTCATATTTAGCATAATTACCAGAGCCAAAAAAGCCGTCAGACGGAAAGGGACCAAACACCAGGGTACCATTTTTCTTACACTCAATGATAGCAGGTCTGATGATATCATTTTCTTCATTTCCTATGGCACCTCCATCGCCTGCATGCGGATTTAAACCCAATACAGCTATAGTGGGTTTGTCTATGCCAAAATCTTGTTGGAGAGAGGTCTCCATCAAATGGATTTTTTTGATGATTTGATTCTTTGTTATGGCACTTGCTACTTTGTTTAAAGGAAGGTGGTTTGTTACAAGTCCTACCCGTAAATTATCTTGTACCATGAACATAAGACTTTCAGACTGACCGAAAGCATGGGTGAGATATTCAGTATGTCCAGGAAAACCAAATTTGGCTAACTCCATGGTCTCCTTGTTTATGGGGGCGGTTACCAAACCATCAATTTGCCCATCTTTTAACTCTTTAACTGCGCCGGCTAGCGACTTAATAGCATAAATGCCCCCTTCTTCAGTAATTTGGCCTAAGTTAATATTTACACTTTCCTGCCAACAATTGACAACATTAACTGCGTTCGGTTGAAATTTTTCACCATTACGCACTTGATGGAAAGGAAATTCCAGTTCTGTGATGTTTTTGTGGTAAGACAAAACTTTTGCAGACCCATACACTACGGGAGTGCATAAGTTTAGAATGCGAGGATCTGAAATGGTTTTGATAATGACCTCAAGTCCAATACCGTTGATGTCACCAACACTTATCCCTATTTTGGGCTTTTCCATGCTTTATAATTATTGTCTCTTAACCAGAGATTATTCACTATGAGTACAAATTTACTTAATTTCTGATAAAGGACAAATGGATGTTTTCTCAGATTTCGTGTAATTAAAATTAAATGACATTTATCATTATGATTTTTTGTTATAAAATTTATATATTGCACGGAATTTTATAATACTAAAGATTTATGGAAAAAATTCTCCCAAACCTAATAAAAAAGCCGTTTTTCGCAATAGTAATCCTATCTATTCTTTTTGTAAACGGTTGTAAAAAAGATAATCCAGAGGTTTTTTCCTCGAGATTAACCAAAGATTTTAATGGGGATGTTGTACAGGAATGGAATAATCTTTTCCTTGATCTTGAGAGGTACGCGGCAGGTTTCAGACCTTGTCCAGCGCCTAGAGCTTTGGCTTACATAGGATTAGCATGTTACGAAGCTTGTGTTATAGATATGCCTGCTTTCAAAAGTTTGCGATTTAATTATCCGGGTTTAACTGTTCCTACACAAGAACCTCTCGTTGATTATCATTATCCGACCGTAGTTAATGCTATCTATAGTAAATTGCTTACTCATTTTATGGGCAATGTAAAAGGTATTCCAGCAGACAAGTTTGCAAAAATTTCTGCATTATATAATAAACTAAAAAATGATTATAAAGACGATGCGTCGGCTGAAAGTATCATAAAATCAGATGAATATGGTATTAAGGTGGCAGATGCCTTTTTTGAATATGCCAAAACTGACGCTGTTGGGCATGATTATCATTTAAATCCATTTAAGAATACAGTAAGTAAATATACCAATAGCACAAAACCTGGTAGATTTGTCCCTACGAATGCCAGTGGTATTGGTATGTTTCCTGATTATGGATATGCCCGTACCTTTGTGATCAATGAGGGGGATAAATTGATTCCTGCACCTATTCCGCACAGTGAAGAAGTTAATTCCCAATACTATGTTCAGGCAGCAGAAGTGTATGCAGCGGTAAATAATCCAACGCCAGATCAAAGATGGTTAGCCTTTTTTTGGAGCGATGATTTAACAGGTTTAACTTTCAGCCCTCCGTCAAGATGGTTAGCTATTGCAAATCAGGTTTATGAACTGGAAAATGTAGATTTGGAGACGGCAGTTTATGCTAATGCAAAACTATGTATAGCATTAAATGATTGTGTGGTAGCTTGCTGGTATTCAAAATATTTCTACGATGTCGAGAGGCCAGTTGATTACATAAAAAAAGTGATGCGGTCCTCCTGGCAACCTGCCTTATATAACCCTTTGACAAAAGAAACAGGCATTTCACCTAACTTTCCTGCTTATCCTTCAGGTCATTCGACGATGGGGGGTGCCGCTGCGGAGGTGTTAACTGATATTTTCGGAAATTATTTTCCAATGACAGACCGTTGCCATGAAGGTAGAGAAGATTTTGAAGGTGGAAAACCCCGACAGTTCAACTCTTTCTACGAAATGGCTAATGAAAACGCTATTTCCAGGGTTCCGTTAGGCGTGCATTTTAGAATGGATTGTGAGCAAGGCGTGAATCTGGGTATTCGTGTAGGTCGTAAGGTAAATCAGTTTTCCTGGAAAAAGGGATAGCATTTTTCTTTACCTTTTTATTATTATTACCTGGTCACTCTTACCATCATTCAAAAATATTTCTTTGTTATTGAAACCAACAATGAGGTTAGTATTTTTTATACTGCCGAGTTCTGCAATATGACCATCATTATTTATTTCTATTATTTTTTCATTTTTTATAATCCATATCGTATTTCCGAAAGTCAGTACCTTTTGCCATTCTTTTAAAGGAATGAATAGAAGAAATTGGCCCAGTAAATCGCATTGAATAATACCTTGATTATGGTCAAATAAATATAAATGACTTTCTGTTTGTGCCATATAAATTATTTCTGGTGCTTGCTGGCAACAAAAAATTAAATCTGTTTTTGGTCTTTCTATCTTTCCCTCCTTATTTATACTGCCTAACTGATAGTTGAATTGATCGAATAACCAGATCTGGTCGTTCTTACCAGTAGCGGCACACCCGATGAATCCCCAATCTTCTTGATTAATCTGCCATTCTTTTAAAGGGGTAAGGGTTCTGTCTAAAGTTATAAATCTTTGTTGATCGCTGTAAAAAAGGAGTATTTGTAAAGGATTTCTTACATCAATCTGGTTCAGTTTTCCGTCTCGGTTATTAATAAATTGGAATAATAAATTTCCCTTTTTATCCCATTTTTTTAGATATTGATCTTCAGACAATGTGTAAATCTGCTCCAGCACATCCATTTTGAAAAGGTCAATATTTTCAGAAAGATTTATGGCATAATGCTCTGTAATCTGACCTGATAATTGACTACATAATGAGATAAAAAATATCAGTTGTCTAAATATTTTCATACACTTCCCCAAAAAAAAAAAAAAAAAAATGATAATACATTTCTGTTCCGTCCCAGCGTGCGTAGCTGAAATACGTTATCCAGTCCCCCAGATTGATATATCTGCTCGTTTTATTTGAGAGGGTAAAGTTGATAGGTAAGTGCCTGTGTCCAAAAATAAAATAATCAATGTTCTCCTCCGATATTTTTTCTTCACAAAATTGAACTAGCCACTCTTTTTTTGTACCCATAAAATGCTGAGGTTCGGTGTTGTGTTTTCTGCTTAGTGAGGATATATATTGGGCCAAAGATAGGCCCAAATTTGGATGTAATCGGCTATAGGCCCATTGAGCAAAAGGGTGAGTAAATACTTTTTTTTTTTTTTTTTAACCATAATCACCTGGTCCGAGACCATCACCATGACCGAGCAGAAATTTTTTACCACCCCATTCTTTAATTATTTCCGATTTATGCAGGGTTATGCCCAATTCTTCTTCCAGATAACCAAACATCCATACATCATGATTTCCTGTAAACATAGTTACCTGTATTCCAAAATCGGCCAGTTCGGCCAGCTTACCTAAAAGGCGGGTAAATCCCCTGGGTACCACTTTTTTGTATTCGAACCAGCATTCAAAAATATCGCCAAGAAGGTACAGTTCAGAGGCATTCGGTTTAACTTCCTGGTCCAGCCAGCGGATGATCTTTTTTTCCCTAAGGAGACTTTCAGCTAAAGTGCCGGCCCCCAGGTGAAAATCTGAAGCGAAATAAATGAATTTTCTTGTTTCCATGCATCAAAATTAATAAATTAACGAGCAAAGCTGGTATAGCTGTTTTTCAAGGTAAAAATAAAAGGAATGAACATAGATTTAACTGGTAAAAATGCTTTTGTATTTGGCGCAAGCAAAGGCATTGGCAGGGCAATTGCATTTTCTTTAGCTTCTCTTGGGGCTAATGTTACGTTAGCTGCTCGTTCTGCTGAGAAATTAGCAGAAATAAGTTTGGAATTAAATAAGCTAAGAACTTCAGATCATCAGGATCACGACTATTTGGTCGTGGATGGAAATGACCCGGCAGATATTAAACGAAAATTACAAATTTTATTAAATGTTAAAACCTATCATATTTTGATTAACAATACGGGCGGTCCTCCTGCTGGGGCTATCTTATCGGCCGATTGGGAAGCATTTCAGCAAGCTTTCCAGATGCATTTGCACTGTAGCCATCTTTCTGTCCAATTGATGACTGAAAAAATGAAAGAGGCGGGGTATGGTAGAATTATCAATATTATAAGTACCTCCGTTCGTATGCCAATTGACGGATTGGGAGTGTCTAATACCACCCGTGCTGCCATGGCGTCCTGGGCAAAAACGCTGGCAAATGAAGTTGCTCCTTTCGGAATTACTGTGAATAATATTCTTCCAGGATTTACCGCTACGGAAAGGCTGGATACTTTAATGGAGATTTGGGCTGAGCAAAATGGTATTTCTAAAGAAGAACAAATAAATCAAAGTAAATCATACATTCCGATGAAAAGGTTTGGTACACCAGAAGAAATTGCTGATGTTGCTGCCTTTTTAGCTAGTCCCGCAGCTTCTTATGTAACGGGAACCAGTATTATTGTCGATGGGGGACGTACTAAAAGTTTATAACTTTATTTACGTTTCACTGGTTGTTTTTAAATCAAAATAGGCGCGAAGTAATTTTGCTCTATGTTCTCCACAAAGGTTGATGAGGGTCTCATCGCTTGCTTCCACTATTTTTTTAACTGAACCAAGGGTGCTCAATAATGTCTGTATCGTTTTTTCCCCAATCCCCTGAATATTTTCTAATTCCGATTGGATAAAATTTTTGGACCTTATCGTTCTATGGAAAGTGATGGCAAATCTGTGCGCTTCATTTCTGGCCTGTTGAATTAATTTTAAAGATTCGGACTTTTTATTAATGTAGAGCGGTATCGCATCACCGGGAAAAAATATTTCCTCTAATCGCTTGGCAATACCTATAACGGTCATTTTTCCGCTCAATCCCAGTTGTTCTATGCTTTTCATAGCAGCACCTAACTGACCTTTTCCACCGTCAATAACTACTAATTGTGGTAAATCCTTCTCCTCGTCTAAAATCCTCTTATATCTGCGATAAACAACCTCTTCCATACTGGCAAAATCATTAGGCCCAATGACTGTTTTAACATGAAAATGGCGGTAATCTTTTTTTGATGGTTTAGCATTTTTGAATACGACGCAAGAAGAAACAGGATGGGTGCCTTGTATATTAGAATTGTCAAAACAGTCAATATGAAAGGGTACTTCTGGCATATTTAAGTCTTTCTGCAGTTGCTTTAAAATCCTTTCCGTAGGTGTTTGTTTCTTTTCTTTGCTTAAAAGATCTTTCTTTTTTTGAAGCTTATAGTAAAGTACATTTCTTTCTGAAAGTTCTAATAATTTTTTCTTGTCACCAATTTGAGGTACTGTATTTTTTACATGGGTTTCAGTTAAGACCACAGGTATTGAGGTAATTATTTCAGGAGCCAAGCTATTGAACCGATCCCTGATGATTGGAATAGCTAAAGACAGTAAATCTTCCGGTTCTTCTTCCTCCAGTTGCAGGGTAAGTTCTTGCGTGTGAGCCTGTATGATAGCCCCATTGACCACCCTTAAATAATTAATATAGGCCTCTTTTTCATCGGTTAAAATGGTAAATACATCAACATCCCTGATGGTATGGCTTACAATAGTTGATTTAGCCTGATAGTCCTCAAAAGCAGTTAATTTTTCTTTAATAGCCTGTGCTTTTTCAAAGGCTAGTTCTTCAGCATATTGGTTCATTATTTTTTTAAAATGCTGTAATACGGAACTAAAATGGCCTTTAAGTATATTTTTAATTTGTTCTATTTTTTCATTATAGATTAGCTCTGATTCTAATCCTGCACAGGGCCCCATGCAATTTTTAATATGGTATTCAAGGCAAAGTTTAACTTTTCCATCTCTAATATTTTCTTCACTCAGATTAAACACACAAGTTCGTAATGGAAATAATTGTCTGATTAAGTCTAATATTATTTTTAGCCTGCCTTTTGAGGTATAGGGCCCAAAATAAACAGATCCATCTCTAATGACTCTGCGGGTAATGATAATCCTTGGGAATCGTTCATTTTTAATACAAATATAGGAGTAGGATTTATCATCCTTGAGGGAAACATTATACCTTGGCTGGTGCTCCTTTATGAGTGCACTTTCCAGAAGCAGCGCATCTGTTTCAGATTCGACCATGGTAAAATTGAGGAAATCAGCATTTTTCACCATAATGCGGGTTCGAAAAAGACGATCCCGTCTCTCACCAAAATAAGAAGAAACCCTATTCCTAAGGTTTTTAGCTTTTCCTACATAGAGAATGGTTCCATCCTGTTTACAAAATCGGTAAACACCTGGTGTTTTAGGAATGGTTTCTGCCAATTCCTTGTATTCCTCCGTGGTCATAAAGGTTGGAATCTAGGCAATTGCGGTATCTCTTAAAAAATCAATTTCCACTAATTCACATAAAATATGTCCGACCAGCATGTGACATTCTTGAATTCTTGGAGTGTCAGTAGATGGAGCCTTAAAAAGATAATCACTTAATGGATCCATTTTGCATGCATTTTGTCCTGTAAAACCTATGGTAATGATATCGTTTTCCCTGGCATATTCAAAAGCATTGATAACATTTTGTGAGTTTCCAGAGGTAGAAAGTCCCACCAAGATATCACCGGGTTTCCCTTTAGCGGTAAGTAAACGGGAAAAGACCTTTTCGTAACCATAATCGTTAGCTACGGCCGTTAAAAAAGCATTATCAGCACTTAATGCTTCAGCATTTAAGGGTTTTCGATCAAAGTAATATCTACCTGATAATTCAGCGGCAAGATGCATGGCATCGACAGCACTGCCGCCATTTCCGCAAAACATTATTTTATTGCCATTGCGAAGCGCATCAATCATTCGTTGAGCAATTTCACTCATTAGAATGGTTAATGTCTTGTTATTTAAAAGGGCTTGTTTACTTTCAACAGACTCTTTAAATCTTTTAGTAATAATTTCTTGCATGATTGTATTGTAGTTAAACTAATGTAAAAGTCCTCAAAAGTACATAAAATAGATTATTTTTGAGGTTCATCAATAATATATGGCGTGAAAATAATTTTAGTCGGAACAGCGCACCCATTCAGAGGCGGACTTGCTTCTTTCAATGAACGGTTAATGACTCAATTTCAAGAGGAAGGTCATGAAGTAATGATTTTAAACTTTACGCTACAATACCCTTCTTTTTTATTTCCTGGAAAAACACAATTCAGTGATAGTCCTGCTCCGGAAAACCTCAAAATTATACGTCAGGTGAATGCCATAAATCCATTTTCCTGGATTCGGAACGGCTTGTTTTTACTATCACAAAAACCTGATATCATTCTTTTTAAATATTGGCTTCCTTTTATGGCCCCTTGTTTTGGTGTTATTTCTATGATCGCCGGGTGGAGGAAATCGATTAAAAGACTGGCCATATTAGATAACATAATTCCTCATGAAAAAAGGTTTTTAGACGCTTTGCTAACTTCATTCTTCGTTTGGAATATAGATGCTTTCTTAGCAATGAGCCATTCCGTTGCTTCCGATGTAAAACGATTTACCCTTAAAAAGAAATGTGTTCTAAGTCCTCATCCATTATTTGACAATTTTGGACCCTCTATAGATAAAATGGTAGCGAGGCATTATTTTGGATTGAATGAAAATCAAAAAGTTTTGTTGTTCTTCGGATTTATCAGACCTTACAAAGGGCTTGATTTATTAATAGAAGGATTGGCAAAAACAAAAAGTGAAAACATAAAATTAATTATTGCCGGGGAGTTTTACACCGACGAAAAACCTTATTTCGAGCTAGCAAAGAAATGGGGAATGGAGGATAAATTGATATGGAAAAATCATTTTATTTCAAATGAAGAGGTTGGACTTTACTTTTGTGCCGCCGATCTTGTCGTCCAGCCATATAAGCATGCAACACAAAGTGGCGTCACTCAAATTGCCTATCACTTCGAAAAACCAATGATTGTAACTGATGTTGGCGGTTTAGCTGAAATTGTTCCCGATGGAATTTCTGGTTATCTGGTTTCGCCAGATGCAGATGAAATTGCAGCGAAAATAGATTATTTTTATGAGAATCCAGGGCAAAGCCAAATCCTGGAAAAAGGTTTGCGTCAGGAAAAAAAGAAATATCTTTGGTCGGTTATGACTAAAAATTTGATTGACTTATCTCAAAATTGTTGAATATGATGGTTCGCTGTAAAGCACCCTTGCGCATTGGGTTAGCAGGTGGTGGAACAGATGTTAGTCCGTACACAGATCAATATGGCGGTGCCATCCTAAACGCGACGATTAGTTTATTTGCCTATGCTTTTCTAAAGCTGAGAGATGACCACCATGTGGTTTTAAATGCCATGGACAAGCAGGAAGAGGTGAATATTGAGGTGAGTCCTCTATTGAGGTTAGATGGTAATTTAGATTTGGCAAAGGGTGTTTTTAATCGGTTGGTTAAAGATTTCAATATTCCCATTCGAGGGTTTGAATTGACCACTTACGTAGATGCTCCTCCAGGTTCAGGGTTAGGTTCCTCATCTACCTTAGTAGTCGCTATTTTAGGCGCTTTTGTAGAGGCATTTAAACTTCCCCTTGGAGAATATGATATAGCTCATTTAGCCTATTCCATTGAACGGGAAGATTTGAAAATGGCCGGGGGAAGACAAGATCAATATGCGGCTACTTTTGGTGGCTTCAATTTTATGGAATTTGGAGCGAATGATAAGGTGATTGTCAACCCTTTAAGGATTAAGGAAAAGGTGCTTTTTGAACTGGAAAATAATCTTGTGTTATTTTTTACAGAAACCTCCAGGCTTTCATCCTCTATTATTCAAAAGCAACAAGACAATGTAAATAATAATGTTTTATCTTCCATTGATGCCATGCACCAGTTAAAGGAGCAAGCGATTTTAATGAAAGAAGCGCTCTTGAAAGGTGAAGTTAATCAGATTGGAGAAATTCTTCATTTTGGATGGCAGCAGAAAAAGGCAATGGCGCAGGGAATTACTAATGATTCTATTGACCTTTATTATGAAACGGCTATGAATGCAGGCGCAACCGGCGGGAAAATTTCAGGTGCTGGTGGTGGGGGCTTTATGATTTTTTATGCCCCTGAAAATCATAAGTTTAAGGTTATTCGTTCGTTAGAAAAAATTGGGGGCAAAGTCCTTCCATATCAGTTTGTTCAGTACGGAATGGTAAGTTGGGGATTATGATACATGGATATTTATTGGTTTTCATCGGTCTATACTTGTTTGGGACTGTTCTTATCGGATGGTGGGCTTCAAGTAAAGTTAAAACTACCAAAGATTTTGTTATTGCTGGCCGTCGTTTACCCACAAGTCTGGCAGCCTGCGCTTTATTTGCCACCTGGTTTGGCTCTGAAACCATTTTAGGCGCTCCGGCTGAAT
>JAIYCH010000103.1 GCA_027488135.1 Saprospiraceae bacterium
AAAGCCAGTCGAACCTCTTGGTTGGGTATCTTCAGACGATATACCAGTTTCTCTCGCTCAATAAACGTTTTTTCAATGGTTAAATAACCAGCTTGAAACAATAGCGTTATAGGATGTAAAGATTCAATCTCAAAAGAACTTAAAGTGCGCTGAAAAACTTCAATATTCTCTAAATCAGGTAAAAAATATTGGTTTTTCCGAAACAGTTCGATTAGGAATGTAGGACTTCCCGTCTCAAACCAATAATTTTGATAAACCATTCTTTTTTTAATAAACAGCAAAATATCGTAAGGATTATAAACAGTCTCTAAACCCGTCCAGCTATAACCATTATACCATCGTTTAACCTCCTCAGGGTCACTGCCAGCGAGGTATTCATTAAAATGTTCCCGAAGATCCATGTCTGTGTAACCGCAAATGGAAGAAAATTCTTCGTCAATAGTGATATCTATCAACTGGTTCAGTCCACTAAACAGATTTACTTTTGAGAATTTGGTCACGCCAGTCATAAATACAAACTGCAGATTGGCGTCTTGACTTTTTAAAACGGAATAAAGATTTTTCAATCCATCACGTAATTCTTTGGCTATTGACAGTTCACTAATATTGTCTAATATAGGTTTATCATATTCGTCCACTAAGACAACTACCCTTTCCCCATATTTCTCTCTTACACCCTTTATTAATTCAGCAAATCTGCCACTAATACTTTTATTTACGGTAGTAATACCAAGATTTTCCTCATTAAACAAAAGAATTTCATGAATTTTTTCATCTAAATCTTTCCGACTATTCAACATACCCCCTGCAAAATCAAGTTTAATAACAGGATATTTCTTTGTCCAATCCCATTTGTCATGAATATACAGACCCTCAAATAACTTTTGATTTCCTTCAAAAATCTCCTTTAAGGTGTCCACAAAAAGACTCTTTCCAAAACGGCGGGGACGAGATAGGAAGAATGCACCAGATTGACTTGTTAGATTATAGGCATACTCCGTTTTATCAACATATATACAGTTGTTTTCTAAAAGTTTGCTTAACGTACTTATCCCTAAGGGAAGATTTTTTAGGGCCATTTTAAAATATTTACTTAAAGATACGTCCTTTTTAGAGACGATGCATATTTACCTGTTCCGTAGAGACGATGCAGATAAACCCAAGTAGAGACGATGAATAATCCGTAAAATCGTTAAAATCCTATAAATCCGTGATTCAAAAATGGGGGATTGATGCAATTAATACATTGAACCTGTCGGGGAAAAGACGATGAGTAACACATCGGCGAAGAGAAGGTTAAAAAGTAATCCTCTACAAATGACCCTTATGCTTAAACCGAAGACGTCCTCTGTAATCCTAAAAATCTTGTAAATCCTGCTTCAAGACTCAGGCTGAAAGCGCACCTCAAAACCAAAACAACGTATCGGCAAAAACAGCAGTGAAATCCCATAATCCGTAAAATCCGTGATTCAGAATATTTAATTTCGGGAAATATAACATTGAAACCTGTCGGGGAAAAGACGCGAAGCATCGCGTCTCTACGGGGTGGTTACATAATCGACTTGTACCAGATTCCGTTCTGTTTTGTTGAAAACAAGGCCTACCTCATGAACGGTCATGCCCTCTCTGTTCCGATATTTTTCTGCATAATTCCTTTGGACGATTTGCTGCAGCGCTTGATTATTTCCCTCAGGAAGGTGGTCCACTACTTTTATTTCCATTACATAAATATGGTTGCCCAAAAGAATCGTCATATCAGCTTGACCGCGATTAGTGATATCCTCTGGGATAATCTGTGCATTTAGCGAAGCGAAAAAAGCATAGAGAACCGAGGCGTAGTAACCTTCGAAATTGGCCAAGTCGTTATTGGTAAAATTGCGCCAGGGAATCCCGGCGAAAAGGGAACGAATATGTTGCTCAAACGAGGCTATATTTCCAGTTGACAATGCATTATACAGAACATCCTGCCTATTTTTCAAATCCGCTGAAATACCGGTATAATCCTCGATAAAATAGTCATTCAAAGCTAGTCGAACCTCTTGGTTAGGTATCTTAAGACGATATACCAGTTTCTCTCGCTCAATAAACGTTTTTTCAATGGTTAAATAACCAGCTTGAAATAACAGCGTTAAAGGATGTAAAGATTCAATCTCAAAAGAACTTAAAGTGCGCTGAAAAACTTCAATATTTTCTAAATCAGGTAAAAAATATTGGTTTTTCCGAAACAGTTCGATGAGGAAGGTTGGACTTCCTGTTTCAAACCAATAATTTCGAAATACTTTTTCTTCACTTAAAAATAAAAGAATATCATAGGGATTATAAACCGATTCCGAGCCAGTCCAGTTATAACCGTTATACCATTGTTTTACCTCCTCTGGGTCACTACCAGCGAGATATTCACTGAAATGTTCCTGCAAGTCAATGTCTGTATATCCACAAATAGAAGAATATGATTTACTTAGCGTTATATCTTTCAACTGATTAACACCGCTAAAAAGGCTCACTTTTGAGAATTTCGTCACCCCTGTCATAAATATAAACTGCAGATTGGCGTCCTGCTCTTTTAAAACGGAATAAATGTTTTTCAATCCATCTCGTAATTCTTTGGCTATTGACAGTTCACTAATATTGTCTAATATAGGTTTATCATATTCGTCCACTAATACCACAACCCTTTCACCATATTTCTCCCTTGCACCTTTTATTAATGCTGCAAATCGGCCACTAATACTTTTAATTTCGGTAGTAACTCCAAGATTTTTTTCATTTAAAAAAAGAATTTCATGAATTTTTTCATCTAAATCTTTCCGACTATTCAACATACCCCCTGCAAAATCAAGTTTGATGACTGGATATTTCTTTGCCCAATCCCATTTGTCATGAATATACAGACCCTCAAATAACTTTTGATTTCCTTCAAAAATCTCCTTTAGCGTGTCCACAAAAAGACTCTTTCCAAAACGGCGTGGACGAGATAGGAAGAAACGACCCGGCGTATTAATAAGATTAAATGCATATTCTGTCTTATCGACATATATACAGTTGTTTTCTAAAAGTTTGCTTAACGTACTTATCCCTAAGGGAAGATTTTTTAGGGCCATTTTAAAATATTTAATTAAAGATACGTCCTTTTTAGAGACGATGCATTAATCGTCTTATTTGCGTCAGAAAACCCAAACCCAGGCATAACTCAGATACTACTGCGAAGGGACCCAACCCAGTTTCCCGTTACCACCCAACCCCATTGATTACGGAGATACGAAAGGGTCATTGTTACCAAACCATTCAAAATTTTGTTTCAATACCATGCGAGGTGGATATAAATATTGTCCTATATAAACCAAGACGAAGCGTGCTTCGTCTCTACGGACGCTGATTTGAAAAACTCACAATGGTAACTTTGCTAAATCTGTGTATGGGAGAACTGTCCTCCCTTGACTTCTTTTCTCCATCTGATTTCCAGCATAGATGATATAGCCGCCTTCTGAGCCTGTCAGTTTTTGCCAATAATTTAGCCCTTTGAAAAAAGCAGGAGTTACCGTTTGGCCAGATTTTACTTCTATCGGAATCAATTGCTCCGCTTGATCAATCAACAGGTCGAGCTCATTACCCGCGCTATCTCGCCAAAAAAAGAGATTAGATGATTTGGCTTGATTGAATCTTCTTTTTATTAAATCGAGGATTATAAAATTTTCAAATAATGCACCCCTAAACGAGTTTAATTCAAGTTGTTTTTGGTTTTCTATACCTAAAAGTGCAGCGGCCAGACCTGTGTCATAAAAATATAATTTAGGCATTTTGACCAACCGCTTATTGAAATTCTTATGATATGGTGGCAAACGGAAGGCAACAAACGTCGTTTCAAGAATGCCAATCCATGTATTTATGGTTTTTGCATCTACCCCCACTTCAAGTGCTAAACTATTCATATTGAGCAATTGACCTACCCTTCCGGCACAAAGCCTTAGAAATCGCTCAAAAGTCAGTAAATTATTGATATTTTTGACGAGACGGACATCCCGTTCTATATAGGTTCTGATATAATTTGCATACCAGGTATTAGGATCGATTGCTTCTTTATACAAGCCAGGATAGGCTCCTCTCACTAATAATTCATTACAACTGGTATGTTGTTCCCCAATTTCGTCTAATGTTAAAGGCAGCAGGGTGAGATATGCTATGCGCCCAGCTAAAGATTGTGAGATGCTCTCCTGAAGCAAAAAATTATTCGAGCCCGTGATGATAAATAGTCCATTTACTGGAGATTCATCGAGTATTTGTTGTAGATAGGAAAAGAGCGTAGGTACCCGCTGTGCTTCATCAAAAATAGCGCCATCTGGGTAATTTGACAAAAAACCTCTCGGATCTTCTGTTGCAAATAATCGCGTGTCCGGATTTTCAAAATTGACATACACTTTTTCCGGGAAAACAAACTTTGCCAGCGTCGTTTTACCTGATTGCCGGGGTCCGATAATCGCTACTGCTTTAAATTGTTGGGCCAAAAATTGAACTTTAGTCGTTGCTGTTCGAAAAATCATGGCTTTTTTATGCAATATAGGAATTAGATTCCCGAATTGCAAGCTTTTAAAGCATCGGATAAAAGGGACTCTTCAATAATAGCTATTGAAGTATCTTTAAAATTCATAAAAAATACCAACTTATATTGTTAATTCTGCGTATTCCTAAAATACTATGCCCCATGCGGCAAAAATGTTTTATTGTACTATTTGGCCCTGGCGATAATCCTATAAACATGTGACCCCTCTGGGGTCATTTTTATACATTTAGGAATAAATATTACCGCCAAACACTGCGAAACACTGTGCCTGAACGCTGCGTACACCGCGTTAACACCCCCACCGCTCGAACTCCATCGCTCGACCTCACGCTCAGAGCAGACATTTGTTTGAATAAGAATTTTCAGGATGTCGATATTACTATGTACTAACACCTTCCTAATCCTCGACATCCTGATTCAAAAATTTTTTACAGGAAATATTCCCTCAAAACAACCATGTCCCCAAAAATACATCGGGCACCTATGAGGGTGAACCTACTAGGCACTCAATCTTCGGTAGAAATTGTGCGCGCAAATCATCAGGTGTTGTTAGCCAGGAATTCTATTGTGGAATGATTTTTGTCAAAAATAATTTGAATCTTGTATTGTCTAAAACCTGGATTTATCCGTAAATACCCTATAACTCTGCCCTTTCCCACGCGGAAACACCCTTTTTTGATGCCGAAAAAACAACCCCCACGCCTGTAATGGGTTTATTGCGAAGTCGCAAACTATCGGCATAATGCCTATCCCTAATACACTGAATGGCCTCTTCTGCTGTTCCCTCCATTTTAAATTCAAAGAGGAAAATGCGATCATTGGTGATAATCACCGTATCCATTCGCCCTGCGGGTGTGTGCATTTCAGTACGTGGATCTGAACCTACCATGGTAAAGATCAAATGGATAATGGCATGAAAGAATTTTTCCTGATCTTTTACATAGTTCTGGTCTGGGACGGATTGAATCAGGTCGTTGATAATTTTTATGACGTCTTCGAGATTGTTTTGAGCTAAGGCGCTTAAAATATTAGGTCCATAAGGTACAGTTACCGGCGTGTGGGTGTATTCACTCAATAAAAATTGTCCGAAGGCTTGTCTGACTTCCTTATTTGGATAATCAAGGATGAATGTATTTTCTAATGTTATCTGTTTAATGGTCAAATAGCCTGTCTGTAAGAGCAAGGAGGACAAATCTAATTCCTCAAATTTTTCAAGTCGAAACGATTCTAAAATGAGGTTACTCACTTCTATTTCCTCCAATTTATACGTGAATCGCTTTCGCATGAGTTTTATTAA
>JAIYCH010000048.1 GCA_027488135.1 Saprospiraceae bacterium
GCTTCCTTCAGATTCCACCTCACGATGGACACCCTTGCCTTAAGCTAGTGGTTGGCGATTACATACCCCCACAGTGGACTTGCACCACCTAGTTGATTGCCATGCACGGCACACAAAAAAGAGGCTATCTTTTTAGACAGCCCCACAAAATCAATACTTATGATTTAAAAAAAAGCATTATTTATCCCACCAGATTTTGGTTGTAAATAAATCAGCACCTTGGCGGCCATTAGCCACATCAATATTAGGATTGACACCATACTCACCTTGAGAATAACGAAGTCTTCTTGGAATTTGACCATTAGTTTCGTTACCAGGGTAATTAACAGGGGTCAATTTAGGTAAACCTGTACGACGCCAGTTACTCCAGGACTCAATATGATTTAAAAGCGAACCATTCATTAACCAGTGTTCTGTATGAATGGCTTCCAGTTTTGCATCGAGAGTAGTTGAAGGATATGGGTTAGCAGCTAAATAAGCTTGAGCAGCAGCTGAAGAAATAGCGCCACCATAAGAATTAACCTGAGTAACCCCAGAAATTACACCAGCATCATAAGCTTCTTTGCCGCTTCCTGTAGCCCAGCCTCTTTCAATAGCTTCTGCTCTCAAAAGTTCAGACTCAGCAAAAGTCATTACAAATTGAGGATTGTTTAAAGCATACATATTTGGTGCAGGCCGAGAGTATAAGGTTCTATCCGCCGGAGTAACCTTTGCTAGCATTGCTGCATCATGACCAATAGGAAGACCTATTTGATTTTCAGGAGTCTTATCGCCCGATTTAAGGGTAGAAATAACAGCCAGACGGGGATCTTTACGTGCTTTCATCAAATCAATAAAGGTTTTACCCCATTGAATATTATCGGCAGTAACGATACCTCTGCCTTGAGGCGTCATATTCCAGGAATTTGGATTTGCATTATTACCAGAACCTGTATTTTCAAATTTAACAGAAAAGCTATTATCATTTGCATTCATCAATCCTCTGTCAATAGCTTTTTTAGCCCAGGCCTGAGCACCTGCAGGATCTACTTTCTGCATACGCATAGCAAAACGGAGCATAAGTGAATTAGCGGCACGTTTCCATTTATTAACATCCCCTGCAAAAATAAAATCTGATTTTGCTGGCATATACGAAGCTGCTGACATAGCAGAACCTGCTGCTTCCAACTCTTTCAGGATATCAGCGTAAATATCTTTTTGCGGATCATATTTAGGCGAGAAAATTCCTGTTAATGCACCATATCCTGCTTCAGAATAAGGAACATCTCCATAAATATCAGTCAACAACCCTAATTCTATAACTCTTAGAATACGACCCATTGAAAGAATATTCACATTTTTCGCATCCTTTTTTGCAACTTCTATAAGGTTTACCAGATTTTTTATTGAATTCGGATAAGCTCTTTCAAACCAAGCGGATGAAAGATCTCCCTGAAAAGTGTAAACAGTACCTCTGTAGAAATTAACTTCTATAGAAGACATTTGCTGCATCATCGTAGAGGCATATATAAAATTGGTTCTCCATGAACGATAACCTGGATCACCACCTTCACCCGTTATCTGGAGAGTGGCTTGAGCTAAAAGGTAATCAATTGGCACTTGAGAAGGTGCATTTGGATTTACGTTAATGCTTTCAAAATCCTCTGTACAAGAATTTAGGGAGAACACGAAAGCTAAAAACAAGACTATTTTTCGTAACATAATTTTTCTTTCTAAAGGTTTACAGATAAAACGTAATGGTGTATCAGATTAAAATTTAAGATTTAAATTAAATCCAACGGTACGAGTTGCAGGTACACCAGCAAGTTCGAGTCCTTGAGCATTCGAGTTATTATAAGTAGATTCCGGGTCGATATTTGGTGTAAATTTCTTCAAGATGAACAAATTCCTTCCAACCAAAGAAACTGAAGCACCTTTGAAAGGTAATTTCTCTAATAAACGTGCTGGAATCGTATAATCAATAATAATCTGACGCAACTTTATAAAATCAGATTTGTAAACAAAGGGTGTTGCAACATTAAATACTCGTTCGGCATACGTTTGAGCTGGTACGCTTACGGTATTTTTTTCACCCTTATCATTTACACCCACACCAACAATACCAGATTCACGACCTGCCAATGTTTCCAGTGAAAGTCCGCGACGATAGGCATAAGCATTCGTTCCAGAAAACAAATAACCACCAAACTTACCGTCAATAAGGAAGCTTACGCCAATACCTTTATAACGGAAAGAGTTGTTAATACCCAAAGTTAAGGGTGCAACACCAGAACCGTAATTTTTTAAATTTCCTTGAACTGGATAGCCTTGAGCATCATGAATAATGTCTCCGTTGGCATTGCGCTTATAATCAAAACCCTGAACCTGACTATATGGTAAGCCAACCACATGATTAATATAAGCTGAACGAGTACGATTTTCGTCTACGCGAATAGTCGTCAAAGAACCATATAAATTAACAACTTCACTGTTATTTAAGCCCATATTATAGGAAATATCCCAATTTAATTTTGAGCTATTCACCACATTTGCTGTCAATAATAATTCAACGCCACTGTTATTAATTTCACCTACATTGAAAAGTGCATTGTTATATCCAGAAGTACCTGAAATAGTGGCACCTACAATATCATTGGTTGTCTTTCTATTATAGAAAGCAAAATCAATGGTTAATTTGTTATTTAAAATGCGCGCATCAAAACCTGCCTCAAAGGTAGTTGAAGTCAAAGGCTGTAAAGCTGCATTTGGAACACGACCACCGTTGATTTGAGCAAGTGGGGCTCCAAGATGCGTACCTGATAATCCATAATATAAAGACAAATTATAGGGATCGGTATCACCACCAGCTTGTGCCCAGGAAGATCTAAGTTTTAAGAAATTAACAAAAGAAGGTAATGTTAAAGCTTCAGAAAGAACTAAACTACCACCCACTGAAGGATATAAGATGGAATTATTACCTGGTGCAAGTGTTGAAAACCAATCATTTCTTGCTGTTCCAGTTAAATAAAGGAAATTTTTATAGGATACTTCAGCTGATCCATACACAGAGTGAATTTTCTTCTGAACCAAAGCCTCACCAATTCCTCTTGCTGCAGGATCTATATTTGAAATGTCATAAAAGAATGGAATATTCAAGTTACCACCACCATAATTGGCATCCTGATAAACTTGTTTCATCATATTGCCACCTACTAATCCATTCACTCGTATTTTATCTGTGATTTTTTTGTCAAATCCAAGCATTAAATCTGTATTTGACTCCGTAAAGTTTCTGTTATTCACATTATATCCTCCTCTGATGCTGAAAGGAGTACCATAAGGTGTAATGGATTGATATCGGGAATTAAAGTTATCAAAACCTAATCGACCTTTTAAATAAAGCCAATCGGTTAAATTATACCTTGGCTCAAAAGAACCTATTATTCTTCCCTTTCTATCGCTGTTTGTCCAGTCATTGGCCGCAATAAAAGGATTTTGAATATAAATATTATCAGACCAGGTTAATTCATAACCCTCTGGAGTATATTGACTTTCACGCAATGCATCAATACCTAAAGAAGTTGGCATGGCATTAATAGCGTAAGTGGCACTGCCTGGAGAGTCCGATAATCTTGGTCTGTTTTCAGTTCTTTCCAATACATATTTAATATTAGTAAGAATAGAAAGCTTCGAACTTAATTCTGAATTAAGATTTAAAGCGATATTATTACGTCTCAAAGTACTTCCAGGAATAACCGATTTGTTATTCAAGTCATTCATAGATAAACGATAAGTCATTTTATCTGAAGCACCTGAGAATGCCACTGAATTAGTAAAAGTACTTCCTACATCATAAAAATTAGTCATATTATCCTTTACTGCACTGTAAGGTCTTGATTTTCCGTCAAATTGAATCACACTTGATCCATCCAATTTTGCACCCCAACTATTAGAAGTAAGGGCCTCAGCTACCGTACCTGGTTTTTTCCCCAGGTTACCCGCACCGTATTCATATTGATAATTTTCATACGATTGGAAAAGAATATCTTCTGCCACATAATTACTATTTACTTCCACTCCAATACCTTTAGCTCCTTTTTTACCCCCTTTAGTGGTTACTAAAATGGCTCCATTAGAGGCACGAGATCCATAAAGAGCAGCAGCTGTAGCTCCTTTCAACACGCTGATATTCTCAATTTCATCAGGGTTCAAACTGGAAATACCATCTCCGCGGTCTCCACCACCCCACATACCTGCACTTCCTAAATTATCATTATTGATTGGAATACCATCTACAACGATTAAAGGCTGGTTATTTCCTGAAATGGATCCATTTCCACGAATCACAATTCGGGAAGAACCACCTGCACCAGATGCTATCGAAGAAATATTCAAACCTGCCACTTTTCCTTGAAGAGAATTTGCAATATTAACCGTTCTTGCCTGTGTCAATTCGTCACCCTTCACTTCCGAAACTGAGTACCCAAGGGCTTTTTTTTCTCTTTTTATACCTAATGCCGTTACAACGATCTCTTCCAATAAATCTGGGTTAAGTGATACGTCAATAACAGTGCTGTTACCCACAACAATTTCCTTGTTGCCAAATCCAATGTAACTGAAAATTAATGTAGCTCCTTTCTCTACACTAATGGCATAATCGCCTTGATCATTACTTACAGTTCCCAGGTTAGTGCCTTTAACAACTACGTTTGCACCAAACACAGGATCACCTGCATCGTCTGTGATTTTACCTTTAACAGACATCGATTGAGCTGTTAGCCCCAATGTCAAAAAGGTCATCAAAGACATCGTTAGGAATAATTTTCCCCGCATAATAGTTTAATTAATTGTGTTAATAAAATAATGGTTTTTAATCTAATTGTAAACTTAACTTTAAATAAAAAATTACACTAATACTATTTTGACAATTAATAGTAATTATTTGATTTTAAATAAGGCTTTCCATTTGTTATTTTATTTGTTATAAAATTAAATTTGTATTATTGAATAAATTTCATCTTAAATATGAAGTTTTTGGTACTAAAAAAGTATTATTTCGGGATAATAGCTTTACTTTTAAACCAAATACATAAATAGTATTATTTTGAAAATATTACATGAATTACCCCCGTTAACCGCTGAAGATTGCTTTTTGGTTTTTGATCGAAAAAAGGAAATTTTTGATTTTCCACTACATTACCATGAAGTTTATGAACTAAATTTCATCTCAGGTGGTGCAGGTACAAAAAGAATCGTAGGAAATAGTGTGGAGGAGATTGAAGATCTCGAGTTAGTTCTTGTTGGTAAAAATCTTCCGCATTGTTGGACAGAAGCTCCTGATTTCTTACATCCAGTGCATGAGGTGACTATTCAATTTCATCCAGACTTATTAAATGACAATCTTCTTCAGCGCCATCAATTGACACCTATAAAGAAGATGTTGGAAAAATCGAAACAAGGTATTTTATTCAGTAAGGAAACAACACTAAAAGTAAAGGATAAAATTTGTCAATTATCTAAATTACAAGGTTTTGATTCCGTGTTAGCATTTCTTTTCCTTCTTCATCATCTATCTTTAGATAGTTCTGACAAACTATTGGTGTCCACTAACTATAAAAATACTGAAATTGTATCTGATAATGAGCGACTTGAAAAATCCCTTTCTTTCATTAAAAACAATTATGAAAAGAATATTACCTTAGAAGAAACAGCCAAAGAAATAAATCTTGGCCCTGCATCTTTTTGTCGGTTTATCAAAAAAAATACAGGAAAAGGGTTCATAGACAATCTTCATGAAATCAGAATGGGACAAGTATCCAGATTACTAATTGAATCTAATCTTTCCATTTCAGAAATCTCCTATTCCTGTGGTTTCAATAATCTTTCCTTTTTTAACAGACTTTTTAAAAAGAGATTTCATTGTACCCCAAAAGAATTTCGGGAACAAAATTATGGTACCAAAAAATTTATTTAATGTGAATCTCTTGTTACCTTACTTCCTGAGCTTCCTTTTAGAAAATCAAGATCTGCTCCCAGGTGCGCTTGTTCCACATGCGTTTGATGTAAACGCACGTAACCACGATCAACGATGCCATTGAACTGTGGGGTATTTGCCAAACGCTCATTAATCTCTTCCTGACTTAGCAACAAATTAAGACTTCGCGCCGGAACGTCCAGTTCAATCCAGTCGCCGTCACGAACAATCGCCAGCGGTCCACCCACTGCCGATTCAGGAGATACATGTAAAATGCAAGTACCGAATCCGGTTCCACTCATTCTGCCATCGGAAATACGTACCATATCGCGAACCCCTTCAAGCAATAATTTGGGAGGAAGACCTAAATTTCCCACCTCTGGCATACCCGGATAGCCGACAGGACCTACTTGTTTAAGAACAAGGACACTGTCAGCAGTTGCTGGCAACTCTGGATCATTAATCCTATTTTTATAATCGTCAATATCTTCGAATACAATGGCCTGACCTTTATGTTTCATCAATTCAGGACTCGCTGCGGAGAGTTTTAATACGGCTCCGTCAGGACAAAGGTTACCTTTGAGCACAGCAACGCCGGAAACCGTATTTACAGGCTGATCTATGGGGCTGATCACACGATCATTATAAGATTTTGCCATGCTAAAATTTTCCTTCATCGTATGACCATTAACGGTAATTACCTGTCCACGAAGGTATTTATCCAATTCCTTCAAGACAGCGGGAAGTCCGCCGGCATAATAAAAATCTTCCATAAAATATTCTCCGGAAGGTTGCAAATTCAACAATAAGGGAATATCCTTTGCTAAATTATTCATATCATCTAACGTCAATTCGACGCCTATACGACCCGCGATAGCTAGCAAATGTAGGACAAAATTAGTGGATCCCCCAATGGCTGTATTTACAATGATTGCATTTTCAAAAGCCTCTCTGGTCAATATTTTTGAAAGCGTCAGATTTTCCTTTACCATTTCAACAATACGCATACCTGAATGATGCGCTAATACGCGCCTGTTTGAATCGACGGCAGGAATAGCAGCGTTACCAGGCAGGGATAAACCTAAAGATTCCACCATACAAGCCATGGTTGAGGCAGTTCCCATGACACCACAATGCCCTGCACTGCGGCACATGCCCGCTTCAACCTCCTGCATATCTTTCTGAGTGATCTCTCCCATCCTCTGGGCTTCACTGAAACGCCATAAATCGGAAGTACTGATATTGGTACCTTTATATTTTCCTGTTAACATAGGACCTCCACTCACCACTATGGTTGGAATATCGACGCTGCAAGCACCCATAACTAAGGAAGGGGTTGTTTTATCACATCCACAAAGCAGAACTACGCCATCTAAGGGATTTGCGCGAATGCTTTCCTCCACGTCCATACTTACCAGATTGCGATAAAGCATAGCTGTTGGCTTAATTAATGTTTCACCTGTTGACATGACAGGAAACTCAACGGGAAAACCTCCGGCTTCATAAATGCCATTTTTAACTTTTTGTGCTAATTCTCTGAAATGAGCATTGCAAGGCGTCAATTCGCTCCATGTATTACAAATACCAATGACTGGTTTTCCCTCAAAATGATGCGCGGGTATCCCCTGATTTTTCATCCATGCTCTATAGATGATGCCATCTTTTCCTTCTCTGGCAAACCAGTTTCTACTTCTCAAATTATTTGCTTCCACGGATATTATTTTTACTCAAAATAACCTTTTTCCGTCTTATTTACAATTTTTTTGAAGCGGGAACCAATATTTTATTTAAAATCAGTGAAATAATCATGACCAAGGTACAGCCAATAAGATTTAACCAAAGATATCCTATACTCACAACAATTTCCCTTCCACCCAATGAAATGGGCGTTCCGGTCTCATTCAAATAAAAAATAACAAGAATCAATAATTCTGTTAAGATTGCTGACCAAAACACCGCATTTCCCTTGACAGATTTCAAGAAAAATCCAACTAAAAAGATACCTAATATTGTACCATAAAAAAGGGATCCAACGATATTCACGGCTTGGATCAGATTTTCAAATAATCGGGCTGAAAGGGCAAATAAAACAGCTATGGCACCCCACAATAGGGTAAATGCTTTAGAGACAAATAGGTAATGTTGATCGGTTTGGTCTTTTACAAAAGACCTCTTATAAATATCAATGACGGTGGTGGTTGCCAGTGAATTTAATTCGGAGGAGGTGGAAGACATGGATGCTGAAAAAATGACCGCCAAAAGTAGTCCGACAATACCTACCGGAAGAAAATCGCGTATAAATGTAATAAAAACATAATCTGTATCTTTGGTGGAGGCTGATGGTTGTGCTTTCTTTATGAGCGTTGCAGCCCTTTCTCTTAACTCTTTTTCCTCTTTCATCAAATTTTTAACCTCCCCTTTGCTTGTTGCAATGACCGCCTCATTTTCAGATTTCAATTGACCTATATATGTATTAATTACTTCTTTTTTTCTAGCAAATAAAATTTCATGCTCTTTATTCAATGCCTCGTACTGTAAGGCATAGGTATCATTTGTTTTAATGGCAATGATATTTCCTTCATTAAAATGAAGAGGGCTTTTATTAAACTGAAAGAAAACAAACACTAAAACACCTACAAATAAGATTAAAAATTGCATGGGAACTTTTAACAAGCCATTGAACATTAGACCTAATCTACTTTCAGTTAATGTTTTTCCTGATAAATATCTTTGAACCTGGGATTGGTCTGTTCCAAAATAACTTAAAAATAAAAAAACACCACCAATCATTCCAGACCAGAAAGTATATCTATTCGAAAGATCCCAAGAAAAATCGACCACTTGAAGTTTATCCATTGATCCGGCAAATCGAACAGCATCGGTGAAGCTAACATTTTCAGGTAGTTTAAAAACGAGCACTAATGCAGCAATAACCATCCCTACCAAAATGATTACCATTTGATGAAATTGGGTTACACTTACCGCTTTTGTACCTCCAGAAACGGTATATAGCGTTACGCCTGCTCCCAAAACCAGAATGGTTAAGTTTAATTGCCAACCAAGAATAGTTGAGAGGATAATGGCTGGTGCAAATATGGTCAGACCTGCTGCTAAACCCCTTGAAATGAGGAATAATATGGCTGTAAATGTTCTCGTTGCCAAATTAAAGCGCCCTTCCAGATATTCGTAGGCAGTATAGACCTTTAATTTATAATAAATGGGTAGCACAAATACCGACAAAATGACCATAGCTAAAGGCAGACCAAAATAAAATTGGGCAAATCCCATTCCATCTTCATAAGCCTGTCCCGGCGTCGATAAGAAAGTGATGGCACTAGCTTGAGTAGCCATAATGGAAAGACCTATAGACCACCATTTTAAATCGTGATCACCTTGAAGATAACTTTGCGTCGTATTGACATTTCGTGTTTTCCAGATACCATAAATGATAATGCCAGCGATAGTTCCTACCAGTACAATCCAATCGATTAAAGCCATGGTGACAATTTATTTAAGAGAAAGCTTTCGTGAATAAATAAAACAGAATGATGAGCAGAGCATGGAAAACCAGTACAAACAGGTATAATTTATTCCACGTTCCCAGTATAGGTGGCACATCCTCGTTAAATTTTTCAGGAAGTGACGATTCATTTTCAGTTTTTATCATGGCTTTATTCCTTTACCCATTGAAATCATATTTGCAAATAAGCGAAAAGCGCCAGGCACCCCGGCGGGTAACTCTCTGAAAAAAGAAATACCGCTGTATATATAGTAGCCTTTCCCATGTTTTGCAACGAGTAAAGCACCATCCAAAGGTTTTTCACCCGGATCATTAAATCTTAAAACGGGCGTAAAGCCAGCATCCCATTTTCCTGGAAAATACAATCCTCTTTCTTGCTCCCAGCCTTTAAAATCATTTTCCGTGATCTTATTTGGAAAATTCAAGATACTATGATTTGGGACCAACAAAGTAACGGGTGCATCTTCGTCTGTTATTCTGTCTCTCGAAATAGATAAAGGCAGAGGGGCTAATTCCTTTTCCGAAACCTTTAAATCGCCAGTGGTATTATATTGAACGATTAAATTTCCCCCATTTTCCACGTAATTAAACAAAGCCTTTTGCTTGAATTCAATCCCTTCAACCGTATTATAAGCACGGACACCTAATACCACGGCATCAAAAATCTTTAGATAATCTTCGTTCAGATTATTGACATTGAGCAAAGTAACCTGATAACCCATTTGGGAAAGACTGGCAGGTACAACGTCCCCAGCACCCATTAAATATCCTATTTTTTCGCCTGATTTTTCCAGATCAATGCGAACAACTTTTGCATTTGACGATAAAAGCACCGTTTGTGCAGGAATGTGGGCATGCTTGATAATCAACATTTTTTTATCATAAGTCTCTCCATCTGTTTTCATGATAACCTTTGCATTCCCTTCAGATTGAAATGCAGGTGGGGTTACCCAAAATGACAGTTCCTTTTCTTCTCCTTTTCTGGTGAATTGAATAGATTGCTCCTTTGGCGAGAAAGTCCAGCCTTCAGGAACATCCAGGGACACGGTACCAGAAAGACCCGTTTTATTAGCCTTTATGACCAATTTCAGAGATTGACTATCTTTTTTTGCAAAAACATTAACAGATTCTTGGAAACTACCTGTGATGGGCGGAATAATTTCAAAAGGTTGATAAACCTCTCCTGCTACAGGATCGTCCATTTTGTAAACTACTTCTGATTCCAAAGAAAAAGAAATTCCTTCAATCAGATAATTAGCTTTCACTTTTAATGATTTCGGCGTTTCGGGCAAGCCTCTTAATTTTTCATCCTTGACGTTGTAAACACCTAAATTCCACTGATCTAAAAGCCAATAAGGACTCGTTAAAGATATATTTTTGGGAAGTTGAATTTGTTTTGAAAGTTTAAATACTTTGTTATTTGCCATTTCCATGTTCAAAACGGTATCGACCTGTGTTGGCAGAACTTGAAGAGATTGCAAAACCACTTTAACTGGACTTCTGTGAATATATTCGAGTTGAACTTTTATTGTTTCTCCAGGTGTTGCCGTCGATTCTGTGGCCACAGCTTCTTGAAAAAGACCCAAAGATTGTTTAATAATGATTTTAAGGTCTTTTAATTTTTCTCTCTTCCAATATCCGTCCTCCAGTTTTTCAAGTTCTTTTAGGGCCAATAACAAATCGGGCAAAACAGCATATGGTTTTGCCATACTGAAGTTTGTTTCCACCTTTTTCAACAAGGCACCTACTTTTTCCGCCCCTTTAACCCTACTCCATGTAGTATTGATACCTGCAAATAATTTATTATTTTCAGGTAAATCTCCTTTTAATAATTCTAAATATTCCGTTTCTGAGCCTCTTACTCCTAAGGAACCAAATCCCTGACTTTTATGCATACTCCGGCTTTCAGCTGCAATTTCATTATTAGATTTTCCAAGCAAAGGATAATAAACCCCTACTTCAAATTGAAGTAATTTGCTTTTATCCGCCTCGTCAAATGCCTTTTGA
>JAIYCH010000070.1 GCA_027488135.1 Saprospiraceae bacterium
GCCTCTAATTTTTCGAATCCCACATAACTAAACTCCAAAGTACCATTCGCAGGCGCATTGGCTAAGGTATAATTACCCTCTAAATCTGTGGTGGTTCCAACGGAAGTTCCTTTGATGATAACGTTTACGCCTATTAAAGGCTCGTTATCCATACTTGATACTACCTTCCCTGAAACATTGATGTTTTGCCCTGATAGTTGTGTCACTAAGGCAAAAGCTAAAATGAATGGTAAAATAAACTTCATACTGAATAAATGTTTGATTAGTTAAAATCTTTGAAATGTAATAAGTTGAATGCCTCGGTAAAACAAATCACTTACATAATTAAAAGTAATACTTTCGATTTAATTATTACCTAAGTCAATGAAGATTCATGCTGTTTTTTAGTTTTTCCATGGTTTTTATGGCAAAATCTACTTCTTTCTGATGGGCCCGAAAAACTAAAATAGCCATTCTAATCCATATATCGCCGAGAATAGTGGTTGAAGATACAAAAATCTGTCCATCTGCATGTATCAATGCCAATAGTTTTGTGTTGGCTTCATTGGCATCTACTTCCTTTGGAACATACCTGAAAAGGGAGATACTTAATGCGGGAAATGGGCCAACCTCAAATCCAGCCTTTTGAATTACACGATAAAAATAATGGCTTAAATCAATTTTTTCTGCTAAAACTTGTCTAAAAGGAGAAATTCCAAACATGGACAGGGAAAACCAAAGCCGCATTCCTCTAAAATGCCTGGTTAATTCCGGGGAGTAATCAGCAGGAGATCGTTCATCCTGCCCTTCCATATCGTCTTGTAAATAGGCTGCAGTATAATAGTTTGATTTGAAGAGGTGTTCTGCCTCCCGAACTAAAATCACGCCTGAACCATAAGGCATAAAAAGGCTTTTATGTGGATCCATAACAATGGAATCTGCTTTTTCAATCCCTTTAAACTTACTTCTTAATACTTCAACCAAAAGGAAAAATCCACCGTAGGCGGCATCCACATGAAACCATATTTGATGATTAGAAGCTATTTCTGCCAATCTGTCCAATGGATCAATAGCCCCTGTATTTGTCGTTCCGGCAGAGCCAATAAGAAGAAAAGGTAACAAGCCAAGACGCAGGTCTTCCTTAATAATGGTCTCCAAAACTTCTGGTCGCATACTGAAATGTTCGTCCATTGGAACATAACGGATGACTGATTCTCCCATGCCAGCTAAGCGCAAAGCCTTTTGTACACAGTGATGCGTTTCATCTGTTAAATATATGACGGCTCTTTCAAAATCTCTGGCTTTAAGCTCTTTATGATCCCTTGCAGCAATAATTCCGGTAAGATTGGCAATAGATCCTCCGGAAAGTAAACTTCCATGGCTTCGTTGGCCATACCCGACTAAGTTACACATCCACGATATTACCTGGTTTTCCATCCTGACAGCACCAGGATTTGCAAAATTTATTCCGCTGTAGCGGTTAGTAAGGGCACCTAAAAAGTCCCCCCATGCTGCCGTTTCAATGCCGCCACCGGGAACATAGCCAAAGTGTTTGCCACTGCATGGATTAATGCCATTTTCAGTAACTGATTGATGAAAAACATCGAAAATCTGGTCTATTGGATAAGGGTTTTCCTGAAATGGCATGGAAGCTAAGGCTTTTCCAGCATCTTCGTCGCCTAAATAGGCTTTTCCATCAGGTAAACCTTCTAAAAACTGTAGGTAATAGTCTGTGACTTTTTTTATGAGTTGAGATCGGTCTCCGGGTTGGAGTGATAACAAGTCCGATAAGTCCTTGGTAAGGTGAATGGAATTCATTTGGTTTTCATTTGGTTTTAAAAAAGGAGCTAAATTACAATCTTATTGCATTTACCTGAAACAAACCTTACTTACCTCCATTTTATTTATTAACATTATGTATTTAATACAACTATCAATATATTACTGACTTTTTAGAGACGATGAAAACTAAATGGCTTTTCTTGTTTATTTTGACGGCGAAACTTACTTCCACAATGGCGCAAACACAGATGGAAATGAAAATTATTCCTTTAGATAAACCATGGTTTTTTCGACAGGCAGGAGAATCAGTCTGGTTAAATGCCTCCGTTCCAGGTACGGTTCACACCGATTTAATGGAAAATAAAAAATTGGAGGATCCTTTTTTTAGAACCAATGAAAAGGATGCTCAATGGGTAGATAAAGTCGATTGGGAGTACAAGGTTACCTTTCAATTGGATGAGTCTTTGCAAAAGGCAGACCATGTTTCCTTAGAATTTGATGGCCTGGACACCTACGCTGATGTTTATTTAAATGGAAATCTTCTTTTTTCAGCAGATAATTTTTTTGTAGCCTGGCAGGTCGATATAAAACAATATCTCCGGGAAGGGGATAATAATCTTAGACTTTATTTTCATTCTCCTACAAGAGTTGGATTGGAGATGCTTGATAATCATGGATTTGATTTGCCAGCGTCCAATGATCAATCTGAAAATGGGGGTTTGGGAAATAGCAGAGTAAGTGTTTTTTTGAGAAAACCCGGGTATCATTTCGGCTGGGATTGGGGTCCGAGATTGGTCAGTTCCGGTATTTTTAGAGAAGTCAGGCTCCGCGCCTGGTCTTTTGCAAAACAAAATGATCTTTACATTAAACAACTTAAACTAACCGATTCTTTAGCCGAATTGGAAAGTATATCCGAACTGGTCGTGGCATCTTCGGGTGATTATTCCCTGGAATTATGGTCTGAAGAAAAGAAACTTACCTCAACCTCCATATATCTTGAAAAAGGGGAACACAGTATTGTCCAACCATTCGTCATAGAAAATCCTCAACGATGGTGGACACATGACCTTGGAACTCCATTCCTCTATCATTTTGACTTAAAACTATTTCACAAGGGTCAGTTGCTGGATGTCCAGAGTAAAAAAATAGGTCTTAGAACCATAAAAATAGTTCAGGAGCCTGATAAGGACGGTGCTTCTTTTTATGTGGAACTCAACGGAAGACCCATTTTCGCAAAAGGGGCAAATTATATTCCCTCTGATGTATTTATTCCCCGGGTTACTGACCAACAATACCAATGGCTCATTCATTCAACTGCAAATGCAAATATGAATATGCTGAGAGTATGGGGCGGTGGTTTTTATGAAAATGATATTTTTTATGACCTTTGTGATGAATATGGGATCCTCGTTTGGCAAGATTTTATGTTTGCCTGCAGTATGTTTCCTGGAGATGCCGATTTTTTAAGAAGAGTTAAAGAGGAGGCTATTTATAATATCAAGAGGTTGCGAAATCATCCCTCTATCGCTTTGTGGTGCGGTAATAATGAAATAGACGTCGCTTGGTCTCAGTACAAAGAATTTAAAGGGTGGGGCTGGAAACAAAAATATTTACCCGATAAAAGAAAGCGAATCTGGAAAGCCTATGAAGATGTTTTTCATAAATTGCTGCCAGAAATGGTTCAGCAGTATCATGGGGATTCTTTTTATTGGCCCTCGTCACCCTATTACAAGGAGGGTGAACATGCTTCCAAAAATACGCCGGCAGGAGATATTCATTATTGGGGGGTGTGGCATGAACAACATCCTTTCGATGATTTCTACAAATATATAGGTCGGTTTATGAGTGAATATGGCTTTCAATCCTTTCCGGAATGGAGAACCGTCACTTCTTACACCATTCCCGAAGATTGGGACATTACCTCAGAGGTTATGGCTGCCCACCAAAGAAGTGGTATAGGAAATATGAGAATTAAAAAATACATGGAGGATCATTATCAGATTCCAGAAAATTTTGCTCATTTCCTCTATGTTGGCCAATTATTGCAAGCCGAAGGTATTCGAACGGCTATTGAAGCGCACAGACAAGCCATGCCTTACAACATGGGCTCTCTCTACTGGCAATTAAACGATTGCTGGCCTGTTGCTTCTTGGTCTGGAATGGATTATTTTCAGCGTTGGAAGGCTATGCACTATTTTGTTAAAGAGGCTTTTTCACCCCTTTTGGTTAGCGTCAGACAACATAATAAACAGTTGGAAATACGGGCAGTATCTGATAAAATACCTACCGATTCCTTAACATTAAAACTTAATCTCAGCGATTTTGACGGGAATCTTATCCAATCTAAGGAAATTCCCTTCATTACCCCTTCAAATACTTCCAAGGAATTGGCTATTCTTCAGCTCAACGAATGGATTCCAAAAGGTATGGATGCTAATCGTTTGTTTTTGGAAATCCTGGCTGTCGATGAAAATAGTAAGGTTCATGCCCGCGATCTTCATTATTTTACGCCAATGAAAGAACTCGATTTACCCAAAAATTATGGCCTTGAATGTACTATTGAAAACAATGGATTGGTCTATATTATAAAATTGACGACAGCTAAACTGGCAAAAAATGTTTATCTCGATTTTCCGGAAGTCGAGGGATTCTTCTCGGAAAATTACATGGATATTATTCCCGGGGAGGAATTAATTGTTTATTTTTCCCCTAAATCAATGGTAAATAAAATATTGACAACGGAAGATTTGAAAATATTAACCCTTCAGGATACTCTAAAAAACTAAAAAATGATTCTAAGCGACCTAATGATACAACAAGCTATTTCGACAGGTGAAATAATTATTGAGCCCTTTGATGCTGCTTGCCTGGGTACCAATTCTTATGATGTGCATCTTTCAAAGTATTTGGCTAATTATACAGCGGAGGTGCTTGACGCTAAACTGCCCAATGAAATTACTCAGTTTGAAATTCCGGAGGAAGGTATCATTTTAAAACCTGGCGTATTATATCTTGGCTCAACTTTAGAATACACAGAAACACATAATACCGTTCCTTTTCTTGAGGGAAAATCGAGCGTTGGTCGCCTCGGGATAGATATTCACGCCACAGCAGGAAAGGGGGATGTCGGATTTTGCAATCACTGGACCCTTGAAATTTCTTGTACCCAACCTGTTAGGGTTTACGCAGGTATGCCTATCGGTCAATTGATTTATTTCCAGGTGGCTGGCGAAATTTCCCGATATTATAATAAAAAGCTGGACGCAAAATACAATGAAAGGACCATCAAGCCTATGGAAAGTAAAATGTGGAAAAATTTCCAATAAATAAATATTTTTGTTATCTTGTTATAATAAATCTACGAATATGACGCATGTTATAGAGAATCAAAATCAGCCATTGGCCAGTTTGGATGAATGGGAAGATGACCTTTTACGCCGTTATCCTAATCCAGAGGATATTGCAACCTCGAAAGCGACGGAGGCTTATCGCAATTATGAGGAGCCGGCAAGAGATACAGTAAAAGAATTTTACAGGTTAAATCATACACACCAATCTTTCGCTTTTGTAAAGGAAAAACAAAAAGAATACCTTTCATTTAGTAGAAAGGAAATGTCTGTTTGGGATGCTTTTGATTTTTTAAATCAATTGGTAGATGATTCCGATCCAGATACCGATTTAGATCAATTTCAGCACCTTTTACAGACATCAGAGGCAATTCGTCGCGATGGGCATCCCGATTGGATGGTTTTGGTCGGACTCATGCATGACATGGGTAAAGTCCTTTGTCTTTTTGGTGAGCCTCAATGGGCTGTCGTTGGAGATACTTTTCCCGTAGGTTGTGCTTACTCTGATAAAATAGTCTATCCTGAATTTTTTCCAGAAAATGCCGATTTTAATGATGCGAGATATAATTCTGAGCTAGGCGTTTATGAAAAAAATTGTGGATTGAGAAATGTGGATATGTCGTGGGGGCATGACGAATATATTTATCAGATAATGAAAAATTATATTCCGGAAGAAGGTCTGTATATGCTTAGATATCACTCTTTTTATGCCTGGCACAGAGAAGGAGCTTATGAATATTTGCTCGATGATCATGATAAAGCGATGTTACCGTGGGTGAAATTATTTAACCCTTATGATTTATATTCTAAAAATCCCGAGCCACCAAATTGGGATGAATTGCGCCCATATTATACCAATCTACTGAAGAAATATTTACCAGAAACCCTGAAATTTTAATTAGATGAATACCCTGCAACTAGCTGATTATTTAGTATTTTTTCTCTATTTCATCCTGGTTGCAGCTTATGGAATTTGGATTTACAAACGAAAGACGGCAAAGAATGAAACGGCCCAGGAATTTTTCCTAGCTGAAGGTTCATTAACCTGGTGGGCTATCGGTGCCTCTCTAATTGCTTCCAATATATCTGCGGAGCACTTCATTGGTATGTCTGGTTCTGGTTTTGCCATAGGACTGGCTATTTCCTCTTATGAATGGATGTCAGGTCTGGTATTAATTATTGTTGCCCTGTTTTTTATCCCTATGTTTTTAAAAAACAGGATTTACACCATGCCACAATTTCTTGCTAC
>JAIYCH010000094.1 GCA_027488135.1 Saprospiraceae bacterium
AACCTATTTTATTTTTCATTCATTTTGGACAAATGCGCCAAATGGTGCCTGGAATGCCAAAAATAAAGAGCTGTTGCCCGTTCGATGGTAAAAAGGTATTTCATATCGGGATGAAAAAAGGTTTTTTGCCATTCCTCTGCTGACATTTGAGACAACATAAAGCTCCATCTGCCATGGATCCCTTCAATCATACTGAGGGACCACTGAGCCGGTGCTTTCAGGCTATCAGATAAATTACCCCAACCATCCTGATGATAAGGCTTTATAATAGGTTCATTTTCTGTTAATGCCAGCTTAACACGAAACAGCGCCTGGGCATGACTATCTGCAATATGATGAACAAGTTGTCTGGCAGACCAGCCACCCGGTCTGTAAGGAGTATCCCATTTTTCTTCTGTCCAACCTGCCACTGCCTTATTTAATAGCGTTGGAAATTCTCCAAGATAAGCCGTCCATGTTTGCTGATCTGTTACGGAAATAGCATCGGGTTGTATAAACTTCCCAACGGGATATTTATAGGCAAACAATTGTTCTTCAGAGAGATTAAGGTGTGTTTGTTCCATGTTATCTTATTTTAATTACCATTCAATCATTATGCCAATCGTAGGAAGCAATGTGCCCTGCGCATCTGTTATTGTTTTCAACAAATACCTTTGCTCCGCTAATGGAGCTGTCGGATTGATAATTACCGGTCCACCTACAGGTTTTCCATCGGCATCTTTCACCCTATCTAAAATCAACTGATTACTTGGAATAGCATTACCAGTGATATTTTCAATATCCAAATAAAGATTAAGACTCCATTTTGTAAAAAACCATTTTTTATCGACGCGAATATCCACAGTATTAAATGCTTGGCGACGTAAGGTATTGATTTGGTTAAAATCTAAGATGCCCCTGTTATTAACCGACCAATTTGCGACCAGGGAAGAAGCAGGAGAAAAAGGCGTAAATGGTAAACCACTCTGAAAGCGCCAATTCATGCCAATTTCCCAGTTTCTCTTGAATTTTTTCCCTAAGGTTGTACTGATGATATGCCTTGCATCCCAGGAAGAAGAAACGAGGTCTCCATTTTTATCCTCAAAGGCACTCCAGCCTAAGGTGTAAGCAAAAATTCCATAGAACCCTTTGTATAATCTTTGCTGAAAGAGAAACTCAAATCCGTAGCTTCTACCATTTGATCTTGGAATAGCTGGTTCATTGCCAATAACGCCGAAATCGCCACCCAAATTAGCTAAGGTCACACTATCTCTGAGTAAAAATGGATAATTATTATAAAACTTATAAAATGATTCAATGGTAATCTTGGCATTGAAATCTGTATTAAACTCAAGACCCAGAACCACTTGCTTATTACCTACATACTTTATGTTGTTTGTCTTATTTACAAATTCACCATTTTGTTGATACCCAAGAATGGTAAATGGGGGTAATTGATAGAAGATGCCGGTATTAAAATTCACCGACAACCTTTTTGTCAGCGAGTACGCCAAAGAAATACGTGGGGAAAGTTGATTTAAAGGATTGGACATATCCTTAGAATAGGTATTTCCATCTGCTCTTAATCCCGCTGATAGAACCAGTTTCTCATTATTAAAGCTTTGACTTGCCTGAGAAAACAGACTATATTTTCCCATATTAAAGGCAGAACTATAATTGATGGTTTGAGCACCCGAAGCCGTAAAAATCCTATTGTAGGTATTATTATTGTATTTGACAAATTCATAACCACCGCCATAAGTTAGTTTAAAATCTCCCGTTCTCAGCGTTCTTTCTATACGTAACTTATTTTCAATTTCTTGTGACTGGTAATCTAAAATTTTGTTTTCCGGTTTAGTATCATCATTTCCAGCATATTTAATGGCCTTATTATCGAGCATATTTCTCGACAAAACGAAAGTCCAATAACCTTTTTGGGTAAAGTGCTTCCATACCAGACCATTGGTATAATTCCATTGAGGACTAGTTGGGAGTTGATCCAGGATAAACTGTTGATCTTCCGTTTCATTCGCCTCCAGATTTAGTTTAAACTGATCTATAGCCCCCAATCCAATAAAGGTCAACTCATTTTTTTCGTCCAGCTTAAATTTAATTTTTGCCTGAAAATCATTGTAAGTAGGAAGGAATGGAAGTCCGATAGCCTGAAATAAAAATTGCAAATACGATCTGCGACTCGAAACTAAAAAAGTACCTTTATCACCAATAGGACCTTCTAAAGTTAATCCTATATCAGATGCACCCACCATAAAGTTACCCCCAATTCTATCGCTTCTACCCTCTCTTTGTTTAAAATTAAACACAGAACTTAATGCATTTCCTCTATTTGCAGGAAAGGCACCTGAGAAAAAATCCACTTCACTAATAAAATTCACATTAATGAGACCTACTGGTCCACCAGAGGCCCCTTGCGTCGCGAAGTGATTGATATTGGGTACTTCTACATCATCCAGGAAAAATCGATTTTCGTTTGGCGCCCCGCCCCTGATGATTAAATCATTTCTGAAAGATGCCGTTGTAGTTACCCCTGGTAAAGATTGAATAACTCTGGATATATCTCTTGCCCCTCCCGGATTTCTTTGAATTTCAGCAAAGCCTATCGTCCTTAGGGAAACAGGACTTTCTTCCGTTTTTTTGAACGGAGATGCCTGAACTACTACCTCTGTTAGTTCCTCAATTGATTCTTCCAATGCAAAATCTACCTGAGCCGGCCTTGCATTAGTCACCTGAATTTCAAAAGCTGAACCGTCTTTAAATCCTAAATAACTAGCTGTAACGTTATACAAACCTGGGGTAAGTCCGGTTATTTCATAATTTCCCGATTCATCTGAAGTGACCCCTTTATTAATTTCAGGTATAACAACCGTGGCAAAACCAATGGCTTCATTGGTCAATTTATTAGTGATTTTTCCCTTTATTATACCCGTTTGTCCATTTACCTGGCTAAGAAATAAAAAGATGAAAGCAACGGTAAGTACTAGATAATTTTTTAACATAAAAGCAATGATATGTAATGATTATAAACCTATTAAATAAACAAAATGAAAAGTAGTTCTAAATGAGTGCCAAAAAAATGAAAAAAAGAGTATTTTATTGGATTCTATGTACGTGAGTGTAAACATTAAACGACCTATGGTTAGTAAACCCAAGCAGCGTAATATCATTTTCTTCTGCCACCTCAATGGCTAAACTACTTGGCGCACCAATAGCAACCACAAGATTAATACCTGCTCTCGCTGACTTTTGTAACATTTCAAATCCTGCCCTACCGCTAAAGAATAAAAATCCATCCATGCGAATATTATCATCTTGTAACAAAGCATGCCCTAAAACCTTATCCAGCGCATTATGTCTGCCAATATCTTCGGCAACCTGCATTAATTCCCCAGCATTATTAAACCAGCAAACAGCATGAGACCCTCCCGTCTTATTAAAAAGTGGCTGTAATGCTTTCGTCTCGCTAACCAATAGAAAGATAATTTCTCTTTTGATAATTTTAGGTTTTCCCCAGGAAGGATAAGGGATATTTCCTTGTAAATCCTCAGCATTCGGTGCGCCACAAACACCACAGGCAGCATTTACAATAAATATTCTATCCTCTTTTGGAAAAATAGGCTTGAAATGATAAGCTAACTCAACTAATTGAATCTTTTGAAAATACGTTGTTTTCTGTGATGGCAAAATATCATCTCTTCGATGTATTATGCCCGCCGTAAAAAGGAAGCCAACAGCCAATGCCAGATCATCACCGGGAGATCTCATTATAATGGCTATTTTCTTTATTTTCCTATCATCTACAGGCCCGTATTTTACATATATTTCAACAGGTGACTCCACAGCGACAGAATCAACCAATGTTTCCTGAGAACCATTAATAAAAAAACGGCTGATATTTACCGAACCGACAGATAGTATGGTACTTTGTTTCTTATCCATTTTTATTTGCCGGATTAACATTTAATCTCAATCCAAAATAAAAAGTCCTACCTGAAGCAGGTTCAAAGAATCTGTTGGCTGCCGCATTGATTCTAATATTTGAAAAATAATCTACATTCAACAAGTTATTTACTCCACCAAAAATCTCAATACCCGATGTTTTAACAGGCAATATATACTGGCATCTTGCCCCAATTAAAAGATACCCTGGCACTGAGATAGTATTACTATCATTAACAAATTGTTTGCCCATAGACCTCATATTTGCGGAGAAGAAGAGCGATTTATTCCACTGGGTTCTGACCTCAGTAAACAACTGAAAGGGTGAAAAACCTGGCACCCAGTTACCTGCATAATTTTGTGAACCTGAAAGGTACTCTTTGAAGGTGTGATTAGCCAAAGTAAGAGACATAATGGCACTTACCTTTCTTTCAGGAAAAAAATGAGTAAATACTTCTAATCCATTTCTTCTGGAAACACCCGCATTTTTATAAAAAGTTCGACCGGGAAAAGCCTCTAATCCGTAAGCTATCCATTCATCTTTTAAATCAATTTGATATACCGATACCTCAGATGTAAGCCATTTTACTTTTTTATAGCGATAACCCAATGAGAATTGGGACGAAGTCTGGGGTTTTAAATCAGGATTAAAACCACCCAGATTGCTTGGATTTGCGCTTAGCTCTGTGAGTGCTGGCGTTTCAAAATGTTTACTCCAATCTCCAAAAATACTGGACATGGTGGACATTTTATATACAAAACCCAAGGAAGGATTCAACCTAAGGTAGTCGATATTTCCACTATTATTACCGTCTGTTAAAAAGAGATCTTCTACGCCCATATTGATTTTATCTAACCTGGCGCCTAAAACCCCTTCCCATTTTTTATTAAAAAAATAACGATACTGGCCATAAATACCTCCAGCTTGAAACAACTCTTTCTGGTCTAAATTCAGATTACCTTTTACACCGAGTTTGTTAGCGAATCTCTGTCTGTTATCAACCTGACTGGAAGCTTCCATACCAATTAACCATTGAAAGGTAGGTTTTAACTGCTGCAAAGAAGCACCTCCACCCCAAAATTGCCTGGTAAATGATACATAACCACCCGCTTCAAAAGGTAGTCTGTTATCGAAAATGCGCTTTGAATAAAAGGAATACACCTGAATTTGCTTATTATTTTTCAACTGCTGATCCCAGGTACTACCTATTCGATACTGTACTAACTCCTCCCCTGCCTTAAACTGAATATTTCTACTAAAAGCTGACTTTCTCGATAAACTAAGCTCAGAAGAAACTAAGGCTCCTGGATCATTAGCCAGCGGGCTGGAGGCCCAATTAAATAAAAATTTTAACTTCCCCTTTGGCAGATGAATAACATATTTACCATTAAATAAATTTGTCTTAGTCTGACTCCAGTCTCTGAATCCGGTATGTGAAAAATTACTTCCAAAAACACTCCATTCTCTTTTCGTATTTTTACCACCCATCCAAATATCTAATTTCTTCATGCCATTACTCCCTAAAAGGTAACCTGAATTCATTGAAAATGATGAAGTTGGATCTTTTGTATAAAGGGCCAATACGCCACCTGCTGCGTTACCATAAAGAATGGTACTCACACCCCTGATAACCTCCATGGTTTGAATAAAGGCCGGATCGATATTATCTACATTGGCCTGACCGTCAGGGGTAGTTTCAGGAATACCATCGACCAGAATCCTAACCCCACGAATACCAAACGCAGACCTGGATCCAAATCCACGAATAGATATACGCACATCCTGAGCATAATTTTCAGCATTTTGAGCCAAAACGCCTGGGACATAAGCGGCATAATCCTGAAGCGATGTTCTTGCCTGCCCCTTTAACAAAATATCTTCTGTTAAGGTGGTTACTGCCTGATTAATACGACGGCTTTCGACCGAAATTCTTGAAGCGGTAATTGGAACAGCTGGTAATTCAAAGGTATCTGATTGTCCTACAGCACTTAAAGAAGAAATCAAAGTAACGAATACCAGAAAAAGCAACAAATTACTTTTTACATTATAAAAGTGGTTATACATTTTACTTTTTCTCACTTTCAGGTTTTGCTATGGTTTTATCAAATAGTTGTAAGATCCGTCTATATTCATCCAACCAACTGGTTGTTTCTACAAAACCGTGATCCTCCAAAGGAAAAACAGCCAGTTCCCAATTTTCCTTGCCGAGTTCAATTAATCTTTGTGATAGACGCACAATATCTTGAAAATGAACATTTACGTCCACCATACCATGCAACATTAGCAGATTCCCTTTTAATCCGTCCGCAAAATACATTGGAGAACTTCTCCTGTAAGCCAAGGGGTCAAGAGAAGGAACATTCAATATATTGGAGGTATAACCATGATTATAATGAGCCCAATCGGTAACCGATCTGAGCGCTGCACCACTTTTGAATGTATTATTTTCATTAAACAAAGCCATTAGGGTGATGAAACCGCCATAGGAACCTCCGTAGATACCTATTCTTGAAGAGTCTATATTATGTTTTTCGATAAGGAATCTGGCGCCATCTACCTGATCTGACAGATCTTTACCGCCCATATACCTGTAAATACCTGTTCTCCAATCTCTTCCGTAACCAGCACTCCCTCTATAATCAATATCAAGAACAGTATATCCTTTGTCGGTTAAAAGATTATGAAACATGTACTCCCTGTAATAAGTACTCCACCATTCATGAACATTTTGTAAATACCCCGCACCATGAACAAATATAACGGCCCCTTTATGGCTTACATTTTTCTCTGGTTTGTACCATCTGGCAGAAACATTTTCCCCATCCCGGGCCTTAAACCAAACAATTTCGGGTTTTCTCCAGGTATATGACCTAAAAGCATCTGAAGTAGAATGCGTAATTTGAACAGTCCTGGCATTAGGTTTATTTTCCTGAATAAAAAGCTCCCAAGGTGTATTTGAGGTAGAAAATCTGATAGCTAAATATTTTTCGTCCGGCGAAAGAGTTACTTCTGCATTTCCTACCCCAGAGGTCAATTTCACCAGATTTTTACCTGCAATATTGAGTTTATAAAAATGTTGCTGATGAGGTCCTTCTGCATTAGCAGTCAAATAAATATGTTGCCCGTCAAGAGATAATCGGGTATTTAAAACTTCAAAAGAACCTGAAGTAAGCTGCGAAACAGATTTAGATTTTAGATCGTATAGATAGAGATGTGAAAAGCCCGTTTTTTCAGATTGAAAGTAAAATTGCTCCCCACTGGGTAACCATTCTATGTTACCCAACGCCTGGTCATAACTCTCAATACCAGGGCCGCCAATCCATGCAGTGTCGTGTTGGTGATCTATTTCCTCCCATTTTCCACTGTCAGGATCTAATAAAACCAGCCATCTATCTTTATGATCTAAGGAACGAACGACAAAAAGGGGTTGATTTTTACTACTCCAAACGGGGCCGTTGATGACGACAGGTTTTGGGTCAGGAAAGGTATCTACAAAAGGAATTTTTGAATCCTGATACCATTTCAAATACTCAGGTTTTTTATAAATACCTGATAATTTCTTGACATTCAGCGTATAGAACGAATCTTTTTCTGTTAGGAACACGCCCATCTCGTAAGTAGGCTGAGGAAAGCCGACTTTTTCCCTGGAGCGGAGATTGGTTGTAAAGGCTGAATTAGTGACAAAATCAGGCACTTGCGTTTCTTTGCCCACATTTTCTATGGCCAATTTGCAAGCAACAAATTTTAAGTCAGGACTATGGGATATTTGCACCAGTCTTTTGTTCTGCAGAAAAAAAGGTTTAGGCAAAAAAAGGTTAGATTTAGGTTCCTCCCTCTTTCTTTTATCTGCTATCGCTTTCCTTTCTTCCAACACATCAAATAAATCGAGCTGCTCCTTTTCAAGCCATTGCTCTGCGGTGTTTTTTAAAGCAGGAGCATTAGGTTTTACATCAGTAAAATGAGTAAGTTGACGCATTGAACCGTCCATTAAATGAATAGCAAAAAGATTATTATTTCGTTGAAAAGTCAAGATAGAATCCCCTTTCGCAAAGGCTATATTTGATTCCCTGTCCGAGGAAATAACAAAGGGAGTGAGCGGTCCTTCAGGTAATATTTGTTTATAAATATCTCCCTCCCTTAAAATGAACCTAAGCCCTTTATTTTTAGATAATACACCTCCTGGTGGAAAAGCCAGCCACTTATCGGCAGCTAATTTGACTGGCGTTGTTGAAAATGGCGCCTTCACCTGATAAGTACTTCTCATTGAATCGTTATTAGGATTCCATGAAAAGAAAATTTCTTTACTGTTCGGGTGCCAAAAAATACCCTCTGGAGAATATCCTATATATTTTTCACCAGACATAATAGCTTTTAAATCAAGAGGTTGATTTTTATTATTCTGTGCTGATAAAAAAGAGGCGGTGAATAGGCAGAAGACTGATACCATCAGATTAACCCGAAAAAGAAAATTCGTTCTCATAAATCCATTATTATTTTGTCCCAATATAGCCTTTTCAATTAAAAAAGAGAACACATCAGAACAAACTTTGATATGTAATTTTGTTTTAATTTGTATATATTTGTCTATATATAATTAGATATGCAAAGACTGTTTATTTTTATTTTATGTTTATCTTTTTTATCCCTTAATATTAAGGCTCAGGTAGTTCGAATTAAACTAGTTGAAAACAAAACATTTTGTGCAGGTTTTGGACAGGAAAATATGGCTCAGGTTAAGATATCTTCCGTACCAAATATCAGGATTCCAGAAAATGCAGGAACGGTATATACCTGGTACGCCATCCATAAAGAAGGATTCAGGAGTTGGCACACGCCCATCGAGCAGAGAGCTATACCTCTTCCATGGACAGGTCGTTATGAAGTATATGTGATTATGAAATATATAGACAAAGTAACGCTATTGCCTTACTTTGCCTTTAAATCGTCGTCTATTTTTGTTAATGCTACCTCGTGTCCTCCTTGAGGATGAAGGGAATTAGTCGTATTTGAAAGGTAATACAGAAGATTCCTTTATGGTGGAAAGCGTCATTAATGTTTTAAGTCTTTCAATTTCCTCTATTTGAGAAAGGGTTTTAAAAAGGAGTTGTTCGTAGGTTGGAATATCTTTACAAACAATTTTCATTAAAAAGTCAGCTTCACCGGTAATTATATAACATTCTACAATTTCGTCAATCTCCTGTACTTTTGCCATAAAGTTATTTAGGGCATTGTCTTTTTGCCAGGCTAAGGAAACCTGAACGAAAGTCTTTACATTCAGACCAATGGCTTGCTGATTTACTTTTGCGTGATAGCTTTGTATAATGTCTGTGTTTTCCAACTTTTTAACCCTTTCCAAGGTTGGGGCTGGCGACAACCCAATTTTTTTAGACAAATCAAGATTAGTTATTTTACTATTTTCCTGAAGAATATGTAAAATTTTTAAATCTGTTTTATCTAACTTTTCTAAAGACTCTTGTGCAGGTAGATTATTCATGGGTTAATTTCGTTGTTTATGTAATAAAACGCAAAAGAACAAATAATATTACAAATACGCTAAAATTTAAATGTTAATTCCCAATTAAATTTTAGCGTATAGTATAAAACGACGATTATGGAAAAATACCTAAGGAATTATAATCGTTGCTTATTTTATTAATTGCGTTAACAAAAGCGGCGGTTCTAAGATCTGGAATAGCTGGATTATTTACCATTACCTCCCTTATTTCGCGATAAGCGTTTATCATAGTTTCCTCTAAACCGGACCGAACGAGATCAATTTCATCGGCTCCTCTGGCGATTAAAGCAAATTCTCTTTCATTCACGTTTCTACCAGTTAGCTCCTCAACTAAATGAATCACCTGGGTTAATTGATTTTGATTAAATCTTTTCTCCATTCTACCAAAACGCATGTGAGAAAGATTTTTCAACCATTCGAAGTAGGAAACGGTAACGCCACCGGCATTTAAATAGACATCGGGAATAATAATAGTTCCCTTGGCTAACAATTTCTCCTGCGCGGGAGCGGTAATAGGACCATTTGCAGCTTCGGCAATAATCTTAGCCTTTATATTATCCACATTATCTGCTGTGATTACACTTTCCAAAGCGGCGGGCACTAAAATATCACAAGCTTGTTCCAATATTAATTCCCTATCCTTTTTTTCAAAAGTTTTGAATGCGGGAAAGCCAATAATAGTGCCATTTGCCTTTCTATAAGCTAATAAAGCATGAACATCGATACCATCAGGGTGATAGATTGCCCCTTCGGCCTCACCGATACCGATAATCTTAATATTACCTTCATCCTGAGAAATCATGCCAGTATAGGAACCAACATTACCCATTCCTTGAATAATCATTGTTTTACCAGCAGCGCCGGGAGTCAACCCAATTTTTTCCATATCCTCAGCAAAAGAACAAGCTTCGCGAATGCCATAGAAAACGCCTCTACCTGTTGCCTCCGTTCTACCCCGGATACCTTGCTGATTAACAGGTTTTCCCGTCACACAACCAGCAGCATCCAGTTCATCCCCTTTGAAAGTTCTGTAGGTATCATAAATCCAAGCCATCTCTCTTGGGCCTGTGCCGTAATCTGGCGCTGGAACATCAATAGCGGGGCCAATGAGATTTCGCTTAATCAACTCGGTGGTATATCTTCTGGTAATTTTTTCAAGTTCCTCCTCTGTATATTCCCAGGGACTGATTTTAACGCCACCCTTTGCACCACCATAAGGAACATCGACAATCGCACATTTATAGGTCATTAATGCAGCCAATGCCATCACTTCGTCCTGAGAAACATGATTACTATAACGAATACCTCCCTTAGTTGGCGTCCTATGATGACTATGTTGCACTCTATAGGCCTCAATAACCTTGACCTCTCCCTTTATTTTAACTGGGAAGTTAATTTGGAAGACGGCATTACACACTTTAATTTGTTGTAAAAGTCCTGCTGGCAAGCCCGTGTGTTCAGCTGCTCTGTCAAAATAGACATTTACGCTATCAAAAAAACTAAACTGGTTACTCATCTGATTTTATTTGGTTTTCAAATTTGGTAAGGCGGCGGTCAATTAAAATTAAATACAAGGTTATTCCTAAAAACAATAACAGCATAACCCCGACAACCACATAAATTTTTCCAATACTTCTCATAAAATCAGCGTTAGCTGCTGAAGCTGAAAAAATAGAAAAGAATGACATTAAAACTATTAAGAGAAATCGGCTCATGAAATTTACGTTAAAGGTTATATTTTAAAAAAATATTGAGTACAAAATTGTTTCATGCTGAGGGAAAAATGAGTGATTTTTTTTAAAAAAAGAATGATATAAATCACCTAATCTAAATCTTCCCTTAATTTTTGAAGTCTTAAATACCTGAATTGGAGGGAACTTAGCCAAAATCCAAACAGAGTGAAACCGATAACTGCCGGATAAAAAACCATACGCATGGTATTGTCTAAATCCTGGGAGCCAAAAGCCGGATTACCCCCCGACCCCGGATGGAGGCTGTCGGTAAGTCTGGGAATGACATACAGCAGGGGAATGAGGGTAGAAAATGCAAAAATCCCATAAGCTGCACAAACTCTCGCTCTCTTCTCTGGATCTTCAAAAGAAGCCCTTAAAATAAAATAGGCAGCATAGATTAATAGTGCGACCACGGTCATATTCTGTTTTATATCCCAACTCCAGTAGGCGCCCCAGGTATTTTTCGCCCAAAGAGCCCCGGTTATGAGACCAAGTAATCCATAAATTATGCCTGTTTGGGTGTAGGCTTCTGCTTTTAAATCAGATTCAGCGTCCCCTTTTCTCAGATATTTTATACTATGAATAACTGCGAATAAAAAAAGGAACATCATACCAAACCAAAGCGGCACATGAAAATAAGTGTTCCGAATGGTTTCGCCCAGAATATTCCTGAAAGGAAAAGTAATCATTCCATTATTTGAAAAATTTGCCGGCTTAACCCAGGGAACTTCTTCCGCAGCTATCACTTCCTCTGTCTGCGTTAAAAAAATCGCTGAGGGTAACACGGAAGTGCCGTCGGTCTCACTATCAATTAAGAGGGTTACCGCCTGAACTTCTGTATTCTCAGGTAAATTATTAGGAATGGAAAAAGTCAAATTCATCCTCCTTTCATCCAAAGCAACCATTTCCGTAGCAGCAATAGCCTTCCCGTTGTCCCATTTTAACCAGGCTCGAAGGGAATTGCCCGCTTCTTTGAAATGCGTATTGTAACCTGTTACTTGAATTTTTAAAGTTTCCCCCGCATTTCCGTAAGAAGGTTCAACAGATTCAATACCTGGTTTTAAGGGAATTAATAAACCGGCTATGATAACATAAACGATTAAAATAACCCCTGAAAATTTCCAAATTTTGCCCTTTTCAATCATATTAATTAATTTAATCTCTCCAGATAAATGGAAATAACAACAATGCAACCCCACATAATAACAAATCTATGGCTACTAATATCGCAAGGTCACCGCTAACTGCTGTGTCTTGTATGAGCCTTAACGCGTGCGCCGATATTTTTACTAACATCAATATAATTGGAATTATTAAAGGGAAACTTAAAACAGCGAGCAGCGTGGAACTTTGATTACTCGCCGCTACCAATGAGGCTAAAAAGGTGAAAGTAACCGAAAAACCGAAACTTCCTAAAAACAAAATGAGTAGAAATAAACCCATATCTTTTACAGGATTATCACCGAAAAAAATAAATAAACCCCATATTAATAAACTTAATACTAATAGTAACAAGGTATTATAAACTATCTTTGCAATGAGAACATGAGATGGGTTCAATAAACTGTAATAATAAAGCACCCTGTTTCCTTTTTCCTGAACAAAACTTTTGACCATGGCATTGACGGCAACAAACAATAGAATAATCCAAAAAAGGGTATTCCATACATTGGGTTGTATCTTGACAAAAGTTTCATAAACAACAAATAAAGTGGAAATTACATACAAAAATATACCGCTGATAGCAGAACGAGTTCTGAATTCTAACAAAAACTCTTTTCGCAACAACAATAAAATGAAATGTAAATCCTTCATATTCAATTTCTTAAAAAAGAAAACTCCTCCTATATTTATTCACGAACACAAATATAAACTACTATCATCAATCTTTGCCATAGTTCTGCTGCTATCTTCTGCAAATATCAAGGAAGAATGGTTAATGGTGAAGGCAAAACAAGGAGATGGGATAAAAAAATTATTAGTCCGATACCATTTAGATACCCACTCATGTAATGAAGAAAAATTTCTTTCCTTGAATAATTTATCGCCCGAGGCAAATCTAATCCTTGACAAAGCTTACCTTTTGCCTATTAAACAGGTTGGCTTTGACGGTAAATCCATCCGGTCAAGTTTAGGCATCACGGCGTTTGAAAAAGCAAAAGAAATTGAAAAATACAATGAACAACTTGTTTTAGACGGTATTAAATCAAAGCCATTTCAAGAAGATAAAATGCTATGGATTCCACACCATTTTTCACCCTGTGATTTGCCAGTTACCTCTAACGAAAAAGGGTATCCGATTTTTGGAAAATATGAATCAACGCCGATCCTTTCTGATGTTTTAAAAGGTAAAATATTTTATATTATCAGTGGCCACGGCGGTCCTGACCCAGGTGCTCAGGTGGTAAAAAATGGTCATACGCTTTGTGAGGACGAATATGCTTATGATGTTGGCTTGCGACTCTGTAGAAAACTTATTCAGGAAGGAGCCATGTCCTACATGATTACCCGGGATGGAAATGATGGTATCAGAGATGACGAAATATTACTTTGCGATAGAGATGAAACGGTCTGGGGTGGTGAAAAAATCCCTCTGAGTCAACTAAAAAAATTGGAACAGCGGATCGATGTAGTAAAATCATTATACGAAAAAAATAAAAAAATAGCACCCAACGGTCAGTATCTTTTAGAAATTCATGTTGATTCAAGGCATACAGAACAACAAGTTGACCTTTTTCTCTACCATCAGGCGAACAGTCAAATTTCACATCAAATGGCCAATAATATTCATAAAACCTTCAGCGAAAAATACAAGGAGAACCGCTCAACGGGTGTTTATAAAGGTACCTTGTCAAGCCGTGAATTATACTCTCTTGAAAATGCGCCCATGCCAGCTATTTATATTGAACTTGGCAATTTGAGGAATACCTTCGATCAGCAGCGGTTTATTTTACCTTCCAACAGACAGGCTTTGGCCAACTGGCTTTTCGAGGGTGTAAAATAACCTAATCCGTTAGTACAGATCGTTGATATTTGAAATTAACCTTTTGATTTCTAAGCTATTATTTTTCCACCAATTTACGGTCCAGATAGGTAATAATTCAATATTGTACTTTTTTAATTTATTCGTTTGTCTTACCTCCCAAATAAAGTCAGTATGGGTTTCACTGGCATGAAATCCATCTAACAGAAAAAATATATAATTGGACTGGGCCATTTTTCTCTTTATAAAAAACGGAAAAAAGTCCTGATTGAAAAAGATATTTTTTTGAATATCATGGGTTGGAAGTTTATCCTCGAGCTTCAACGACAAAACAGACCAAAATGAAGGATAATGAGCTTTAAACGATTCTTCCCCTTCAGGTTTAAATTTTTGAAACTCATAATCCAAAGAATAGATATCTCTATTACTTATGGCTTCTAATAATTTCAAATAAGGGATGAATAAATCATCTTTATTTTCTATTTCCACCATTTGTGTTCTATTAAAAGAAGAAATAATCGTCAAATTATCCAGAGGTAACTGCGCCATTAATTCCACATAAAAAGGGGAAAAACAACGCTCATTTAAGTACTCATTTACATCATGGTAGGTGGTTAAAAGGTACACAGAATGAAAATGTTTAGATTGAATATCAGCGGGCGTTAAAATTTCCAGACCGTAATTTACCAGATGGGTAAAATGATTATTAAGCGTTGATTCCTGATGTTGAATCTTAAAAATCAGTGTTGATATAAAATTCCTTTGAGTTTCTGTCATACAAACAACCCCTATGGTTGGTATATTTTCAGGCGTTGAATAGCGAATTTTTGACAGCTCGCCGATGAGAAAAGTGGCTTCTTCCTCATTTATGCCATTTGGCTGAAGGACACCATTTATTCTATTAAAATGAACAGATGCATCCTTAATTGCATGAATAGTAGGGTGACCTCCCTGCCACTGTTGCCATGGATTTCCCGGATAAAAGCAATGATTTTTGTATAAGCGAGAAACTGGATATCCTTGTTTTAGCTCATTATCAATATATTCATTAGAAAATGAAGGGTTATAAAAATAAGTTACCCGAGGGGCCAGAGATTGGAATTTGGATAAAACTCCAGGAGATGAATACTGTGCATCGCCCCAAAAAATATGGTCAAAATGAAGAGATGGGTTATTTTCAAAAAGCTCATTTAGCTGATTAACTGTCATACATACCACTGGAAAACAGTCTGTAAGCAAAGGCTTAATGTCCTCAATGAATAATAAATAATCTACTTCATTCCATGATTCTTTTTCAAACCATCTTATCATTTTTTGTAAGGTATGTTTTTCCTCTTTTCTTAACTGTTTAATACGTTCTTTCCTTTTTTGAAACCACACAGATTGTATCTGCCGGGGTAACATGCTGCGGAACAGCTCCCAATCGGCTTCAAAAGTCTCCAGTGGCAGGGACGAATCAGGAAGTTGATGATGGTAGTGTCGTAACAAGACCTGGTGCAAGTACCAATTTTTGAAGGTCATTAACCAGTCATCAGGATGAATGGTCGAAAAGGATTGTATAATTGTTTTTGCTCCTTTAGAAAGATTTTTCCAACTTGACTGCCATTGATAAAAGACGGGAAAGTCATGGAAATTTGCAAGAATATGATCCAACTTATTAACCAGAGATTCCAGCCATTTTTGACGTGCCACTAAGGTGAGTGAATGTTGCTCTAATTTTTCGAGGAAGAATGATTTAGCATTAAAACGATGAATGGCTTCGTCCATTATGGTTTCAAGTTCGACAAATAAATCTTTCGTATTTCCAAAAGAATTTACATTGGCACTGGAGGCACGAAGGACTTCCTCATTCACATAATCCGGAAGCCTGGACTGCCATTCTGCGGCACTTTCCTTTAATGCTTCTATGTAAACCATCCAATCTCCTAAATGTGAAATACCAAAATTCTGAGGTATTTCAGGAAAAACCCAGATTTTCTGGTTTTGAATTTTATTACTTAACTGCTGAAATAAAATATTTAGCTCTTCCCGCGCCTCTATCATTTTTTTTCCTCGCCCGGCTACCTTACTATATAAAAGGAGAGAAAAACTTTTCGTTTGGATAAAGTCATTTCCGTATAAATCAAAGTATCCATAAAATTTATTCTTTAACTCCTCTATAAGTTCAATAATCAATTGAATTTCATTATATAAGCTAATATTTAACGCGTCTGAATATTGTGCCAGACCATTTGAGTATTCTACAAGAATAAATCGAAAATTATTCCTTTCTTCATTAAGAAGTAAATTAAACTGATCTGCTCCTTCGTCAAAATCAGAGAGATCTATAAGGCTGGTATTTAAAATATTTAAAGGATGTTGGAGCGTATTAATCGCTTCAAATCTTTTTTGTAAGGGTTCAATTTCCGACAATAATGAATAAAATTCCGAGCGTGTAAAATTAAAATTTTCTGTAGGGATTCTAATATTAACTAATTTAATTTCATCCCTACTAACGCTTTGTAAAAAAAGGGTAACAACCTCTGTCCAATCAAGTTGATCAAATATTTTTTTTCTGGACGCACCATACGCCATAGACAACTTTGAAAAAAGCCTTTGGCAGGAAGCCAAAATTTCTTTAAAGTTATCTCCGGCAAAAACGGGGGAATTTTTTTCCTGTTGAATAATGAAAGTTAATCTTTTAATGAGTTGTTTTAACTTTTCTCCCTCATAATGAGCTAAAACCAGATTTTCCAAATTATTTGAAGAAAAAAAATGGTCCAATGAATCAAAAAATCCATTATTTTCGGAAATAATAAGACAGGATCTACCATTCGATAAGGCGTTAGAAACCAAATTAAAAAGTAAAAATTTCTTTCCAGTCCCTGCTGATCCTTCAATAATATGATGCGTATTTTCCTGGGTCTTATGATAAGCTGTAGCCTGTTCCGGTATTAAGACTTGCAAACCAAAAGAATGTCCAGGTAAGGTAACCTTCTGATTTTTTGCAAAATAAAGTGGCGCGCCTTGTTGTCCTTGTAATTCAAAAAGTGATTTAAAAACAAGTAATTGAACCGAATTTAAAATTTTGTATTCATTTTTCTTAATAGATACATTTTCTGCGCCTGACAAAGGAACAATAACATCATTGCTATTAAATATAGGATCAACTGCTTGATTTATAGCTCTAAAACCATCAAGATCTATGCCCTTATAAGCTAAAAATGGGGCAATCACTGCTTGTAATTTATCGAAGCAAGAAAGGGATAAAATCATTGGATTTAACGTGGGCAATAAAGACACATTCCGGTAAAACATCCATTTTACCCCCACCTTGTCAACTGGAGTTAATGAAATATCCCAAATAAAAAAAGGTATGGCTGTAACCTCATTTCCCTCCATTGAAATCAATAAAGGGTATCCGACTTTAAGGGAAGGCGTTCCAAATCTTGAGTAAAATAATTTTTGCTTATGAAAAATTTCCCAGGTCAGCGCGGGAGAGAGCGTATTAAAAACCAGATTGGACGGCGCAATTAAATGTCCGGAGTCAGCAACCCACCTCAAAAAATCTATATCTTTCGAAAGTGCTAAAATATCTAAAGCTTTTTCATTTGTTTTTAACCTTTCATTTCCCATACTACCCAAACCTGAAACGAACTATTTGATATAATTGCACGTTTACGTTAAAAATGAACTACTTATTCTAGAGATAAAACATTAATTTACTTACAAATATAATAAAATATTGATATAGAAAAGCTTAAAAAAATGGTTGAATGAACCTTTTTAAATCATAATTATTATACAAACTGAATTAAACTATTTTAATAAATGGTTGAATGTTGTTGTCTTACAAAAAAAATATGACTGGATACAAACCTACTGAAGTAGCGGTAATTCTTACCGACGAAAAGAAAAGTATTATTTGGGTAAATGATGCCTTTCTTACCATTACAGGATATTCATTATTCGAAGTGCTCGGTAAAAAACCTGGCAGTATTTTGCAGGGACAAAACACCTCAAAAGAAACCATTGAATTGATAAGTAAGTCCTTAAAAAAACAATTACCTGTAGAAACCCAAATTATAAACTATCGTAAATCAGGTGAACCCTATTCTTGTCATTTGGCTATTCATCCCGTTTTTAACGATAAAAAAGTACTGACAAACTTTATTGCTTTTGAAATGGATGAAAGTACTAAATCACCTGAGAGTGAATATAGCATGTTGCAGGTTCAAAAAAAGTATAAAGCAAGCAGTCTCGAACCAATGGATGAGGTTACCTTGTTCAGGCGGTTAAACACTTTGATAATCAGTAAAAATTTATTCCTGGATCCTGATTTAGATATAAAATTAGTAGCAGTAGGTCTCAAAAGCAATACAAAATATCTTTCCCAGGTCGTAAATAACCAATTTGGCAACAATTTTAAACATTATATCAATCAATTTAGGATTGATAAATTGAAAGAAGTCATAAAAGATCCTAAAAACAAGGGTGTCAACTTATTTGATATGGCACAACAATGTGGATTTAAAAATAAATCCACATTTCATAAGGTATTCAGGGAATTCACTGATGCCACTCCTAAAGAATTTTTAATGCAAAACAAGGATAAATAGAATGAAATATTTGCTTTTTTAAATGAATATCTTAAAAAAGCATTTTGGATAAAATAAAAAAGGGAACCATGATGATTCCCTTTTGTTTTTGTAGCGGCGGCAGGACTTGAACCTACGACCTTCGGGTTATGAGCCCGACGAGCTACCAACTGCTCCACACCGCGATTTCGTTTTGCAAATATACACCTTTTTTCAACACAGAGTCAACTATTTTGCAAAAAAGAATATTTAATTAAGAAAAAAAGAATGGAAGCATTTATTTATGGTGCAAAAAGAACACCCATTGGAAGCTTTGGTGGTACATTATCAAGCCTTTCTGCCACTACCCTTGGATCAAAAGCCATCGAGGGATTATTTTCAGAGCACAGTCCCGCTAAGGAGGAAATTCAGGAAATTTACATGGGAAATGTAATCGCTGCAAATTTAGGTCAAGCACCTGCCAGACAAGCTGCCATAGGTGCTGGCCTCAGCGAAAACGTTATTTGTACTACCATTAATAAGGTATGTGCTTCTGGAATGAAAGCAACGCAATTAGCTGCCATGTCTATTCAAACAGGTGTAAACGATTGGGTGATTGCCGGTGGTATGGAAAGCATGAGCAATGTACCTCATTATCTTCCAGCCCTCCGATGGGGAAATAAGTATGGTAATGCTGAAGTTTTGGATGGGTTAACAAAAGACGGGTTAACTGACGCATACAATGGCGCTGCCATGGGTAATTGTGGTGATGCAACTGCAGAAAAATATCACTTTACAAGGGAAGAACAAGATAATTTTGCCATTGAATCATATAAAAGAACAGCATTAGCTACAGAAAAAGGTTTTTTTAATGCTGAAATTGTACCTATTGCCATACCTCAAAGAAAAGGGGGTGACCTGCTGATTAAGGAAGATGAGGAATTCAAAAAAGTAGATTTCTCAAAAATCCCTTCCCTTAAACCTGCCTTTTCTCCCACCGGTACCATAACAGCAGCCAATGCAAGTACCTTAAACGACGGCGCTTCTGCCTTATTACTTGGTTCAAAAGAAGCGGGTGAAAAAGCAGGCATTAAACCCATAGGTAGAATTGTTTCTTTCGCCGATGCCGAAGTTGCTCCTGAGTGGTTTACCATTGCTCCAGTTAAAGCAGCCCCACTTGCGCTGAATAAAGCAGGATTAACCTGGGAGGATATTTCTTTTGTCGAGGTAAATGAAGCTTTTGCCATCGTTCCAATGGTTTTTGCCAAAACTTTTTCCATCCCCTCCGATAAATTAAATGTTCGGGGCGGCGGTGTTTCCATGGGACATCCATTAGGTTCCTCCGGTTCCCGAATTTTAGTAACCTTAATACATACCTTACAACAAAATGGAGGTGGGTATGGTCTTGCTGCCATTTGTAACGGAGGAGGAGGTGCCTCTGCCATGGTTATTGAGGTTTTTCCTGCTTAATTACGGTATTTTTTTTTCAGCGAAATGCTATTTTATTCACTTTATCGTACCTCATGACTGTTAAAATTTTTGTTACCGGTGGAACTTTCGACAAGGAATATAACGAACTCGACGGTTCCCTTCATTTCAAAGATTCCCATTTACCTGAGATGCTGACAAGAGGTCGGTTTCAAGTGCCCGTTGATTGGACGACCCTGATGATGATGGATAGCCTCGATATGACAGATAGTGACAGACATACGATTGCACAACATTGTATTTCAACACCTGAAAAAAATATTGTAGTTACTCATGGCACGGATACCATGGTTGAAACAGCTAAGGTTATTGCCCATCTTGTAAAGGATAAAACCATTGTGCTGGTCGGTGCAATGGTTCCCTATACTTTTAGTAGTTCTGACGGTTTTTTCAACTTAGGTACCGCCTTTGCTTTTGTACAAACGCTTCCCACAGGGGTGTACATTGCTATGAATGGGCGATACTTTAAATGGGATAATGTTCGTAAAAACAAAAAAGAAGGAATATTCGAGGAAATCAGCTGACCTCTTACTTATTCCCTTAGAAACTCTAAGTTATCCTCCCCGTCTAATTCCACCAAAACAGCCTCTTCTCCGGTAATATTTTTGCTGTTTTTCAACTCGACGATTTCATCAGCAAGGGCTTTCACACTTTCATCTATTGCATCGAATGCATTGCCTTTTATTTCTTCGCCGATAAATGCAGAAGTAGTCCAAAGACCCTGGCTCACCAGTTGGATAATTGTACTTATCCCTACAGAGTTATCCATTCTGAAAGCTATTTTTGAGGATAAATTTGCTATATGTTCAGGTAAATTGTCTGACGTCAACAAAATACTGAGGGGACGAGAATGAAAAGAGAGTAAGGTTTCTACTCTGGGAGATAAATCAGGCACATAGTACTTAAATTGTTCTATAGAATTGACCAGGCATTCATAATTAAAATGAAAGTTATCGCGTTTGAATGATAGTAAACGTTCTACAGATTTATCATCGTCGAGTAAACATATTAAGGACCATACCGTTTGCGTTTGAATTAATACGATCTTTCCTTCTTTCAAGGCTGAAGCTGCTGTCAGGATTTTAGGATCAATATTTTGAAAATCAATACTATTTATTTGAACCATGTTAAAATTTACCACTAAGTTAAAGTCAAAATTATTCCTATTAACGCTGAATAGGAGTTTCTTGTTTTTAATGTTTTATATTTTCACAACCCCTCTTTTTGCTGAACACATCATTGGCGGGGTAATGAGCTACAAAATACTGCGATATACCAACAATGATCCTCTTTCTAATAGTTGGCGATACAAATTTACATTAAAAATATATAGGGATTGCCAGGGATCAGGGGCAAATTTTGATTCAACTCCGGGGACTTTCGCTGCCAATGCGACTATTTATCGCCTGGATCAAAAAAATATTCCTGTAAAAACAATTATTTTTCCTTTGCCAAGCGTCCTTAAAATAAATCCAAATCCAGGAAATGAATGCTTAAAAGTACCTCCCAATGTATGTGTAGAGGAGGGAATCTACGAACTAGAGACAGATTTACCCATTATTGACGCTGCTTATGTTATTAGTTATCAGAGATGTTGCCGGAATATTTCTATTTCAAATATTGTCAATCCAGCGCTAACCGGAGCGACATTTTCTGTTGAAATAAGTTCTGCTGCTCAAAAAGCTAAATTAGATAGTCCGGAATTTTTAAACTTCCCCCCTGTTGTTCTCTGTGCAGGACAGTCTTTTGATTTTGACCAGTCGGTCACTTCTGTCAGTGGCGACAGTTTAGTTTATACGTTGGCAAACCCAACCACCGGTGGAGGGCCCGACAATACTAATGCCAAGATTGCCAACGGTGTTGCCCCCGATCCGGACCTCCCTCCCCCTTACGCTGAGGTTCAGTACGTTGGCCCAACATTCACCAGTGCTAAACCCCTTGGTTTAAACAGTATTCTTACCATACATCCCAGAACGGGACTCATTCAGGGGAAACCAGCTTTAACAGGACAATTTGTATTAGGAATTGAGGTAAAACGCTATAGGAATGGTATTTTGTACCATACGTTGAGAAGAGATTTTCAAATAAATGTAGGAAATTGCGATGCTAAAGTAAAAGTTACATTGCCCCTCACAAATGTCCCTGGCACCAATGAAAATATCTTTCAAAATTGTGGTGATACTAAAGTGACCTTCAAAAATGACAGCCAGGATACCTCCGCCATTACCTCTTATAACTGGACGTTTACCGGTGCTGCGCCAACCCAAATATTTACATCTAATCAACGCAATGCCACCATTGATTTTTTAACATCGGGCACCTATAATGGTAAGTTAGTCCTTAACCCGACAGGAACCTGTAAAGATTCATTGTCTTTCAAGGTAGTTATTCCTCAAAAAGTTAAAGCCGAAATTCAGGTCAAAGGCGATTCTTGTGTTGGCCTTCCCCTTAGCATTACCTACAATGGTTTGGTTAAGCCAACCTTCATCCGTTGGGATTGGGAGAGATTCAGTGCAACCTCAAATGGTTTGAAAGGTTGGGTGATTGGTACAGACACCTTTCCAATCGGCACAAGATCTGGAAGTTATACTATTCAGCTTTTGGTGGTAGGTGAGGGAAACTGCAGGGATTCCACCATCGTTAAGGTGCCCTATTATCCAATTCCAGGTTTTGCAAATATTGATGTAACTCCTTCTGATGCATGTCTGGGAACTCCTATCAAATTTTCGACGAACCCTGATATTTCAAAGGAAGATCTTACCGTCAAGTGGGAATTTGGCGATGGTAAGACTTCAAACACCTTACCAGCAACCCATACCTATACTAAGGAGGGTCTTTATAAAGTCAGTATTACCATAACTACTGGAAATGGTATCTGTACCAAAAAAATAGATCTGACTAATGAACTGAATATGCGAGTTGCCCCAACAGCTTCCTTCTCATATTCCCCAAAAGAGGATCTTTCGCTAAAACAACTAGTTACTTTTACGAGTAATTCCGGCAACCAGTTAAAGCATTTGTGGAAAAATGGAGATAAAAGAATAGATTCCACCCTCAATTTTTCCTATGCACTTCCCGACACAGGTTTTATTCCCATCAGTTTACTGGTCACCGATATTTTAACAGGGTGTTCTGCCATACTTTTACAGGAAATATATGTTAAACCTCAGGTAAGAATTTATATTCCCAATGCATTTTCGCCCAATTTTGACGGCATTAACGATGAATTTATCGCTTTAGGTGATTTGGATATTTTACAGGACTATAAAATGCAGTTATTTTCACGATGGGGAAATCCTGTTTTTATTTCCACCGATCCCAAGGTTGGTTGGGATGGCAGTCTGACAAACGCCAATCAAGGTGCGCCAGCAGACACCTACATTTATATGATCAGTTATACAGATAATAAGGGAGAAAAACAGTATTTTTCAGGAACCGTTCTATTAATGAGATAAGATTATGAACTATCTACGCATTCTTCCCTACGTTATCCTCCTTAGCAGCTCTTGTTTTTTTGGCGTAAACTTGCAGGCAAAACACCTCATTGGTGGTAATTTAACCTATAAATGCCTTGGAAATGGTGACTATTCTTTTACGCTAAAAGTTTATAGGGATTGTAATTGTACTGATTGTGCAGCGTTAGACCCGATTGCAGATATTGGGATTTACAGATGTAATGGCGATGCAGAGTGCGGACGACTGCGACAAAATTCAGTTTATGCACGTTTGCAGGTTCCCTTAACTTCAAAAAGGAATGTAGACCGACCTGATTACCCTTGTTTAATTCCCCCAAATATCTGTGTTGAAGAAGGAATTTATGAATTTAAATTAAGTTCTTTGGGCGTTCGCTTACCTGCGGGAAATACTTCTTATCATATTGCCTATCAACGTTGTTGCCGGAATAATACCATCACTAATATTATTAATCCAGATCAGGTAGGCTCAACTTATAGCATAGAAATAACTCCTGAAGCACAGGCTATTTGCAATAATAGCCCTGAATTTAAAACCTTCCCTCCAACAGTTATTTGTGTTAATAATGAATTAAAATACGATCATAGTGCTAAAGATGCCGATGGAGATTCTTTAGTTTATTCTTTTTGTGCCCCTTTTAACGGTGGTGGACCTTCTACAAATAATGTGATTTACAGAACCTGTGAAGGCGCTTACCCTAATCCTGCTTGTCCTCCACCCTATGCATTGGTTACCTTTCGTGGTGGAAATATTACATCATCGACGCCCATGGCCGGAGATCCTATCGTTAGCATAGATTCAAAAACTGGATTGATAACGGGAAAACCTACCGCAAAAGGACAGTTTGTAGTTGGCGTTTGTATTGCTGAATATAGAAATGGTATTTTAATAAGTAAATCAAACCGGGATTTTCAATTTAACGTGGCCGATTGTGACCCATTGGTTTTCGCTAAACTGGGCGATGCCGTCGCCGTTACAGATCAGGAGTATAAAGTTATTTCATGTGGTATTACCGATGTAAAATTTGTAAATAACAGCTATCAACGTGCCTCCATTAAAAGTCAAAAGTGGGAATTCCCCATTAGAAATACCAAAATAACGTCAACTGATTGGGAACCAACCTTAAAATTTCCAGGCATCGGAAAGTATAATGGTAAACTCTGGTTAAATCCAGGCACAGGATGCGCAGATTCTGCGGACATAGAAGTCCTTATTTTTCCGGATTTAACACCAGATTTTACTTATAAATATGATACTTGTTATGCCCAGCCCGTTAATTTCACCGATATGTCAGTGAGCGGAAGCGGGGGAATAGCCAGTTATAACTGGGTTTTTGGTGACGGGCAAAAAGGGACGGGCAAATTAACAGATCATCAATATAATTTAGCAGGTGAATTTTCTGTATCCTTAACAGTAAAGGATTTAAATCAATGTACAGAAACGGTTACAAAAAAGGTTCGCTATTTTCCCGCTCCAGCCATCTTAGTTGTTAAACCCTCCCAGGCAACAGGCTGCGCACCTGTTAATATGGTTTTTGATAATTTGTCAAAACCTATCGATGAAAGTTACAAGGTTAACTGGGAATTTGGAGATGGTGGAAAAAGTACTAAAATAAATCCTGTTTACACTTATACCAAAGAAGGCATTTATTCCGTAAGTCTCTCCGTAACCTCCCCCATAGGTTGTAAAATAGATACTGTTTTTAATAATCTTATTAAAATTTCTTCCTCACCTGAAGCAGCTTTTGATTTTGCACCGAAGCAGATAACCAATATAGATAATAAAGTGGTGTTTACAGATGAATCTATTAATGCTGTACGCTGGCGATGGGACTTCGGTGATAAAGCACAACTTGAGGAAAGAAACCCCATTCATCTTTATCAGGACACCGGTATATTTACTATTACCCTCATTGTAACACATCCAAGTGGCTGTTTAGATACCGCTCAGGCTTTACTCGATGTAAGACCTGATGTCAGATATTTTTTACCCAATGCCTTTACGCCAAATTATGATGGTAAGCATGATGTTTTCAGGGGGGTGGGCATAATGACTGGCGCCACAAATTTTAAATTTCAAATTTGGAATCGATGGGGAGAAAGAGTCTTTTTTACCGATGACATTGATCAGGGCTGGAATGGAAATCACCTCAATACTGGTTCAGCATCTCCGGAGGGCGTTTACATAACCTTGATTTCCTATAAAGATCCCCGGGGTGTACCAGTGGAAATCAAAGGATTTGTAACTCTTTTACGTTAATTTATAAGGATTGTAAGTATTTATGTGTAAAAATTGTAATTACCAGTTTATTTATATATTTTTGCACGTCAAAAAAAATTAAGTTAAGATGGACGCAATAAAATACGTGCACGAACAACTCACACCGAGTAGCACCTTCCCAAATTTTCGACCAGGAGATAACGTAGTAGTAAACTACGAAATCGTTGAGGGTGATAAGAAAAGGGTTCAAGCTTTTCGTGGCGATGTCATTCAAATTAGTGGTCAAGGACCAACCAAAACCTTTACGGTAAGAAAAATTTCTAACGGCGTTGGTGTTGAAAGAATTTTTCCATTCGCTACGCCAAATATTCAAAGTGTTGAAATATTGAAACGCGGTAAAGTACGTAGAGCTAAATTGTTCTACTTACGTGATCTTGTTGGTAAGAAAGCACGTATTCGCGAAAAGAAAATATATCGTTAATTCGATTTTCCAGCGCAAAAAAAAAGAGGATGTCTAAAAAGATATCCTCTTTTTTTTATGCTACTTTATTAATTAGGCAAATAGGCCTTTGTGATTGGAAAAAATTATCGTTGAGACGCGATGCTTCGCGTCTTCTCCCCGATAGGTTTTCATTTAATATTTACCACTAACTCCCTGGTTCTGAATCACGGATTTTTAGGATTTCAAGATTTCAAAGATGATAGATAGTGTTTTTGTTTAAATAAAAAAGTTTCATTTGTGACTCAAATGAACTGATGAAAAAATATCCTTGATCAATACAACTGACCAAGGATATTTTTTGCCTAAAGGTAAGTTTCTCCCTTATTCATACGATGAAAGTGGAGGACAGGTACATACCAGATTTCTGTCACCGTAGGCGCCATCAATTCTGGCCACGCTTGGCCAAAATTTATATCCCTGATGTAAATAAGGAAGTGGGAAAGCAGCTTTTTCTCTGGAATATGGAAAAGACCATTCATTAGCAGTAACAAGCGCTTGAGTGTGAGGGGCATTATGTAATACGTTATTTTCAGCATCATACACGCCATTCATAATCTCTACTATTTCTTTTTTTATTTCCAACATCGCCAAACAAAATCTGTCCAGTTCATCTTTATCCTCACTTTCGGTTGGCTCAATCATAATGGTGCCAGCCACTGGAAAAGAAAGGGTTGGTGCATGAAATCCGTAATCAATCAGTCGTTTCGCAACATCTTCTGCACTAATCCACTGCTTAAAAGGTCTGAGGTCTAATATTAGTTCGTGGGCACTTCTCCCCTTTTCTCCCAAATAAAGGACATCAAAATCATTTTCAAGTTTATTCTTAATGTAATTTGCATTTAAAATAGCGATTCTGGTAGCCTGAGTAACTCCCTCGGCGCCTAACATTTTAATATAAGCATAACTAATTAACAATATACTTGCACTGCCATAAGTACTGGCAGACACATCATAATATTGATTATCTCCCTTATTTTTACCTGGTAGAAATGGAGCTAAATCGTCATTAACACAAATTGGACCCATACCCGGTCCACCTCCCCCATGAGGAATGGCAAAAGTTTTATGAAGATTCAAATGGCAGACATCCGCGCCAATAAAACCGGGGCTGGTTAAACCAACCTGAGCATTCATATTGGCACCGTCAAGATAAACTCTACCACCATAATGGTGCACTACATCGACAATTTCCTTAATTCTGGTTTCAAAAACGCCATGTGTCGAAGGATAGGTAACCATTAAAACGGCTAAATTTTCGGCATGGGCAGAAGCCTTCATTTTTAAATCATCAAAATCGACATTTCCATTGGCGTCACAATCAACCACAACTACCTTCATACCTGCCATTACTGCACTGGCCGGATTTGTTCCGTGGGCTGAAGAGGGAATGAGGGCAATATTTCTGTTGTCTTGTTTATGAAACTGAAAATATTTACGAATGGTCAACAAACCTGCATATTCACCTTGAGCTCCAGAGTTAGGTTGCAATGAACAAGCGGTAAAACCGGTAACGGCACAAAGCCAGTTTTCCAAATCTTTAAAAAGCTCATGATAACCAGCTACTTGATTTTCGGGTACCATCGGGTGAATATTAGCGAATTCAGGCCATGAAACGGGTAATAATTCACTGGCAGCGTTGAGTTTCATAGTACATGAACCCAATGCAATCATTCCATGAACCAGAGACAAATCCTTATTTTCCAATCTCCGAATGTACCGCATCATTTTACTCTCTGTATGATACGTATTGAAAACCGGATGCGTTAGGAAAGATGATTTTCTCTGAAGGGGTTCGGGAATATTTATTCCCAATTCTTCATTTTCATTAAACGGTAAATTTCGACCTGTTGCCGCACTAAAGACCTCAAAAATTTCTTTGATATCTTCTAAAAGAACGGTTTCGTCTATTGAAATCTGGACAGATTGGGTATTGTAAAAAATATTAATATTTCTTTTTTCAGCTTCCTCGCGAACCAACATTTTAAAACCCGGGGAACAATCTATGGTAAGCGTATCAAAAAAGGATGAATGTGGAAATGATATGTCAAGTCTGCGCAAATTAACGGCAAGTAAAGACGTTAAATCATGTATTCTTTTTGAAATCTGAAAAATACCTTTGGGGCCGTGATACACTGCGTACATACTTGCCATAATAGCTAACAAGGCTTGAGCTGTACAAATATTAGAGGTAGCTTTTTCGCGGCGAATATGTTGTTCTCTTGTTTGAAGAGCCATTCTCAGGGCTGGATTTCCTAACTTATCTACAGAAACCCCAATAATTCTTCCAGGAATTAAGCGTTTAAATTCCTCACTGATAGCAAAGTAAGCAGCGTGAGGACCACCGAAACCCATGGGCACACCAAATCTTTGGGCATTTCCCACGGCACAATCAGCACCCCAATCACCAGGAGCCTCCAACAAAGCCAGACTCATTAAATCACAGGCAACGGTTACATAAATTTCTTTAGATTTGGCCTCAGCCGTTAGTGTCGAAAAATCTGTTACTGAACCTTCAGCATCAGGGTATTGAATGAGCACACCGAAGGTTGATTCTGATAAATCAAAATCAGCAAAAGGCATGATAACAATGTCGATACCCAGAGGTTCCGCTCTTGTTTTCAGGACGGAGATCGTTTGGAGAAAAACGCTGTCAGAAACTAAAAACCGATTTGCTACGACCGATTTACTTTTTTTATTTTTCACACCAAAAAAAAGCGTCATAGCTTCTGCTGCAGCGGTTGCTTCGTCGAGCAAAGAAGCATTAGCCACAGGCAAACGGGTTAAATCACAGACCATCGTCTGAAAATTCAAAATAGCTTCGAGTCTTCCCTGGGCAATTTCGGCCTGGTAAGGTGTATATTGAGTGTACCAGCCTGGATTTTGAAATATCGACCTGTTGATAACTGAAGGTGTCCAGGTGCCGTAATATCCTCTTCCAATGTAGGTTCTATATAATTTATTTTTACTGGCGAGACCCCTTAACTCCCTTAAATATTCATACTCAGACATAGGTTCCGGGAGAGGTAAATCTTGCTTTAAACGAATGACTTCTGGAATCGTATCAGCCATCAATACATCTAAAGAGTCAGCGGAAATAAATTTCAGCATCTCTTGTTGTTCCATCTCATTTGGACCGATATGCCTATTTACAAACTGGTCAGTGATACGAAAATTGGACATTTCATGTATAGTTTAAAATGAAAAAAATGTAAACAGTATTGAAACAAAGTTGGTTGTCAAAAAATCGCTAATTACTTATTTTCTAAGTTGCGTATAGCTTCTTTTAAAAAAGGATCTACCTCAAATTCAATACTCATAGCCGCTTCATTGCCCAAATATTGTTTTGCATAGGCTACTTTTAATCTTTTCCAGGCGGGTATCCTAACTTCTTCCCCTAAATTAAACGATTTTAAAAACATAGTCACTAATTTGTTATCGGGTAAAAAAGCGGCCCAATTTACTGTAGCCTTAATACCCTTTGCAGGACTGTGTGTTAAAAATCCGTCTGGTTTATTTTTAATAACAAAAGGAATCGTTAATCGTTTTGCATTTTCCCATAATTCCAGCGTATCCAACGATCCTAAGGGGATCAGCACATCTGGAAAAATACCTCTTTTGACGGTGCTTGTATCACCTTTTTTGTAAGGATTTTGAATAAGCTTCCCGGAAGGAGTATAGAACTTTGCGATAGTTAACTTAAGCGCACCACCATTTGACAGCTTATATTGTGCCTGCACAAGTCCCTTACCAAAAGAACGACGCCCAACAATAGTAGCTCTTTTATGATCCTGAAGCGCGGCAGCGACAATCTCACTAGCCGATGCAGCATTTTCGTCCATTAGAACAACAATATTTCCCGTAGGAAAAAAGGGGCGTCCTGAAGATTTGAAGACCGTTTCCTTTCCCGACTTAGATTTTGTTGAAACCATCACTTTACCAGATTCAGGAATCAATTGATTTAACATGTGCGTAGCTTTTTCCAGATACCCTCCTGGATTTCCTCTTAGATCCAGAATTAAATCTTTATTGTTCCCTTGTTTACCAAAAAGAGAATCCATAGCTAACATAAATTCCTGATCTGTTGTAGCGCTAAATTCTTTTATTCGTATGTAGCCAATATTTTTATTGTACTTTAGAAATGGACCAACACTAGGCATATCCAATCCTTTCCTGATACATTTTAGGGAAATAAATTTTCCGTTAGAAGACCTGTATATTTTTACAACTACAGAAGAACCTTCCTTTCCACGAACATTTTTAATAATATTTTCCGGGTTTGATTTCATTGTTTTATCAAGCATAGCCGTCCCAGCCGCTAATAAAATATCACCGACCTGCATACCAGCTTTAGCAGCCGGTCCATTTTCCAAAACGGAAACAACCAGAATAGAATCATTTTTAATCATAAATTCAATACCAATACCTACATAAGAGCCAGATAATCTTTCATTCATCCAAGCCAGATCATTAGGCTTTATATAGGCAGAGAAAGGATCTAAATTACTCATCCAAAAGGATATTGCTTCTTCGGCGAGACTGTCCTTATCCAGGGGATCCACATATTTAGAGGACAAAAATCCCAAAGCATCATTTAGGGTACTTATCGCGGAAGAATTTTCAGGATACAATGTTTTAACACGGCCCAAGGGAGCAAAAAAACTACCCAGTATAAAACCAATGATTAAGAACAAAGCGGCGATAAGAGGAAAAATAAGTTGGAGGTTTTCCCTTCCTGATTTGTGTCGAGACATGGCTTTAAGATTATGGAAGGCAAAGATAATTAAAAGAAATTAGCAAAATAAGCCTTATTTTATGGGGCATATTTATTATTTTAGCAAAAAATAGCGATTTATTTAAAAAAATTGAAAATGGGACAACTTCCAGACATAGACAAACTAGACCATCAAATACTTTCCATTTTAATGCGAAATGTAAAGATTCCCTACACTGAGATCGCCAAAAAACTTCAGGTGAGTGGTGGAACCATTCATGTTAGAATGAAAAAACTGGAAGAGAGTGGCATAGTCAAAGGGTATCATTTAAGCGTTAATCCGGAAAAACTAGGTTATGATATTACCGCCTTTTTGGGCATTTACTTAGACAAGAGTTCACATTATACAACCGCCATAGAAGGACTGGAAAACATTCCAGAGATTGTGTCCGCTCATTATACTACTGGATTGTACAACATTTTTACGAAGGTAATTTGCCGGGACACCAATCATTTGCGAGAGGTTTTGCATTCCATACAGGAGATACCTGGCATACAGCGCACAGAGACTTTTATCTCCCTTGAGGCTGGTATAGAGAGGAATCTTTTTTTAGACACCTCAGAAAATGATGCCATAGATGATGCCTTTTTTGATACTAACTCGCTGGAAATTATATAAAAAAAAGAATCGGAGAAAAATTATACTCATTTTCTCCGATTTCTAATATTTTGAGGAACCCAATTTAGGCCCCTAAATAATTTTTCAATAACCGGCTTCTGTTAGCAGATCTAAGTTTATTTATGGCTTTATCTTTTATTTGTCTAACACGTTCACGCGTAAGGCCAAATTTATCACCTATATCTTCTAAGGACATAGGATGTTCAACACCGATACCAAAATAAAGCTTTATCACATCGCATTGTCTGTCTGTTAAAGTACTGAGAGAGCGCTCAATTTCACGGCGCAAAGACTCATAATAATCCAATTCCTGGTCTGTTCCGGGTGTACCGGCATTTTCTAAGACATCCAGCAGGGAATTATCTTCGCCTTCAACGAAAGGGGCGTCCATAGAAACGTGTCTGGCTGCAACGCCCAGGGTAGTTTCAACCTCCTCGGTAGGAATCTCGAGCAAGGTAGCTAATTCTTCAGGAGAAGGCTCCCTTTCGAACTCTTGTTCCAATTCAGAGAACGCCTTATTAATCTTATTTAAGGATCCGACCTTATTCAAAGGAAGACGGACAATTCTTGATTGTTCAGCTAAAGCCTGAAGGATAGATTGGCGAATCCACCACACTGCGTACGAAATAAATTTAAATCCTCTTGTTTCGTCAAAGCGCTGAGCGGCTTTAATAAGTCCAAGATTACCCTCATTTATTAAATCACTTAAAGACAAACCCTGATTTTGGTATTGCTTGGCAACGGAGACAACGAAACGCAGATTAGCCTTCGTTAACTTTTCCAGCGAGGCCTGATCCCCTTCTTTAATTGTTTTCGCTAAATCAACTTCTTCTTCCGGCGTAAGCAGATCTACTTTTCCGATTTCTTGTAAATACTTTTCCAGCGACTGACTCTCTCTGTTTGTAATAGATTTGGTAATCTTAAGTTGTCTCATTCAACGACATTTTGAGGGTGTACGTACCTATTTAAAAACGGGTATCCGTATGGTTATTTTTTATAGAAGCACAAAAATAGTGGTTTAATAGGTCTTAATCAAGTAAATAAAGGAATCTTATTTTAAGTTTCAAAAAAAAAAATCAAAACAAAAGTAAAAGTCATTTGGTTTTTTCGATTTTTTATTTTTTATTGCACTTTACTAATTTTAATTACTTATGGTACGTACTAAGCTCCAACTGGAATTTTTATTTAAGGCCTCGCCTAATATTCTCTACACTTTTCTCACAACCCCTGCCTGCATAGTCAGATGGTTTTGTGATAAAGCGGAAGTAGATGAACATCAGATTACCTATTCATGGAGCGGAAACGAAGAAGTGGCTCTAATACTTGCAGACCATGAGGAGGAAGTGCTCCGTTTAAAATGGGCAGATTCCGATTATGAATCTGAATATCTTGAATTTAAAATTTCTGAATCTCCTGTTACTGGCGAAACTATTTTGGATTTGACTGACTTTTGCGACGAGAATGAGTTAAATGATACCAAACAGTATTGGAATCAACAAATAAAAAATTTACAAAAAGAATGCGGTGGATAGCAAATAAATGAAAAAAATTGTCTTTGGTCTTCAACTGGATAATAAAGTCCCACCTATCGGAATGGGTGAAGACAGTATTGATTATTATTGTGGTCCACAGCAATTCACTATTTTGCTGGAAAAGCGTTTTGGTGTAAAACCACCTGATGACCAGCAAGTAGCCATTCGAACGGACGTTTATCGACAGCATTTAGCCAAGTACCTCTCTGAACATTCCGATGCTTTCTTCCGACATTCATTTTCCGCTGACCCTTTTGCCACGGCTCAAATCTTGCTGAATTTGCGGGACGCCTTAAAGCAAGCAGGTTGGAAAGGTGCTGATAATGAAGATGCTCCAATTAGAATAAGAACCTTATCTCTCATAGAAGACGACCTTAACAAAAACAAGTTTTGGCCAAAAGGTTGGACAGACAGGCAGTTGGACATTCTTGAAAAAATACCATTCAAAGTTATTCGACATCTGCTCATTTACTTGGTAGAACCTTTCGATTTGTTGCCCGTTTATTGGCAACAAGTTTTATCAGGTCTTGAAAATAATGGGGCACAGATACAGCAGATATCATCTGATCCCGCTGCCGGTGAAGATTCCGATGTAGGCCAGTTTCAACGATTTATTCATACAATGCCTTCTGGTGATACACCAAAATTGAAAGCAAAAGGAGACGGGTCTTTATGCTTGTTTACAGGAAAAAGGGATACCGAACTAGCCGGCTGGTTAGCCAAATGGTTAAACGAAAACCAGTCCTGGGACCCTATACTTTTACTTCCTGATAAAACAAGAACGCTGGACAATGCCCTGATTTTAGAAGGGCTGCCCAGTCTGGGTTTACAAACCCGCTCAGATGCCAGACCCGTTTTACAACTCTTAAAACTTGTTCCGGAATTCCTTTGGCAGCCTTTAGATCCAGTAAAATTACTCGCTTTTTTAACCCTGCCTCAACAACCTATACCTTGGGATCTAAGTAAGATTCTAGCTTCAAACCTTGCTTCAAAACCAGGACTTTTTGGACAAGACTGGCAGGAGGAGCTTAATAAATTCAAAGAAAATTTAGCACCTGAGACCTGGGAAGTTTTCAAAAAAGAATATGATTTTTGGTTTAACAGAAAACGATATTCCCAAAAGGATTTAGTTCCCAAAGCAGATCTTCTGGAACTTTTTACCCACGTAAATAGCTGGAGCCAATCCGATCTTTCCGACCATGAGTCAAGTATGTCTGTTTCAAGCCAAACCCAGATACTCATCAATTTAATTGATAATCTGCCGGAAACTCATCTTTCACATCTTGACATAGTTCGTATCATGCGAACCGCACTGGAACCCATTGCCCGAAGTCCTGTGCAAGCACAGAAAAATCATATTCGAGTTACTCATCACGCAACAGCTATACTCGAACCCATAGATGATCTTATTTGGTGGACGTTTACAGAAAGAGAACCTGACTATTTCTTTGCAAAATGGTATGTTCATGAATTGCTATATCTTCAAGGTAAAGGAGTATTACCCGATCTTCCGATAAAGGATAATCAAAGACTTTCCTGGTACAGAAAACAAGCATTTCTAAAGACAAAGAAACGCCTCTTCCTGTTTCTTCCAGAAAGGGTTGAAGGAGCAGAAATACAACCTTTCCCGTTATTTGGTGACCTAAATGCTTGTTTTGATAACCTTGCCGACCTAAAAATATCTCTCGACTTTCACCTTTCCGGCGAATATCCTGATTTCCCCTTATTGGCAGCATTTAATCTGCCCAATCTTCAATCCATTATTCCATCGCCCCCCGCAGCAGTGCCTCTCTTCTTACATATCGATACGCTCGTGGAATTACCGGAAAGAGCCGATGAAAGCTTCACCAGCCTCGAATCTCTTTTTTACTATCCCTACAAATATGTTTTTCAGTATAAACTAGGTTTATACAAGGCAAAAAGCCTGGAAATCATAGGTGAAAAAAGGTTATATGGAAATCTGGCTCACCGACTATTTGAACAACTTATCAAAAATACAGATTATTGGTATAAAGAAGAGATTTTCATCCAACAGTGGATTGAAGAAAGTCTTCCCGTGCTTTTTGAACAGGAAGGAGCTACAATGTTGCAATATGGAAAAGAACCAGAAAGAAGCGTTTTGTCGAGAAAACTGACGCAAGGTTTATTGAAATTCGTTAAATTAATGAAAAATGACGGATGGGAGCCTGATTCGGTTGAAACAAAATTAACAGGTACTTTTTGTGATAAACCTGTTTCTGGAATTGTCGATATAATATTGAAAAGGGGAAATGACAGAGCTATCATTGATTTAAAGTGGAGTGGTAAAAATTATCGAATAGACCTTTTAAAGAATAAAGAAGATTTACAACTTGCTCTTTATTACAGTCTTCTGCATCAAACTGGTTCCTTTGAAAATATTTATACTGCCTTTTATATTATTGAGTCCGGAGAATTGCTTTCCAGAAATATGCGCATCGCTAATGAAGGAATCTCCATTTTTTCCATCGAGGATCCAAAAGTAACGTATGCTGAAATTTTATCCAAAATGAGTAGCACCTTTCATTGGAGAAAAGAGCAACTATCAAGGGCGCAAATTGAGATTAGAAACAAAAAGAACTGTACATTATTAGATGAACAGTACGGTTCATTATTAGAATTACTGGAAATGAAACGCGAAGATTCAATATTTGATGATTTTAAAGCTTTGGTGAATCTGCCCGCCTGATTTTTGCAACACATTTATTAATTTTACGTTTATAAACTAATATTTTAACTTATAAATAGTTATCTAATGTCCATATATTCCCCGCTGAGAATCTTTTTATCCGCCGGCATACTATTTGTTTTTTTTCCTCTATTTGGTCAATCCGATATTGAAGGAAAACTAAGCCAGGAGCTTGCTATGGAACTTAAAGAAGGACCGGAAGGCAAAAAATATAAAATTATTGTTATTTTAAGGGATCAGGTAGATGTAAATAAGTTGCAGGAACAGGTACTAAGAACTTTACCCACCAGAGATTTACAAATAAAGACCCTTCTGGATGCACTGCAACTCAAGGCAGACAGAACGCAGGAAAAATTAATTTCTGACATTGAGCAATCTCCTTTTTATTCGGCAAATAGTATAAAGAGATTTTGGATTGCCAATATTATCGCGTTAGAAGTAACCGCTCCATTGATTGATGAATTACTTAAAAATCCTGAAATAGCTGGTATTGAAAAGGATGCAGAATTAGTTTCACATCATAAAGGAAGCATAAAAAAAACGAGCTTTGTACCCAATGGCAAAGAAATTGGTTTAACAGCTATAAATGCGCCGGCATTGTGGAAAATGGGCTATACCGGTTACGGCCGAAAGGTATTAGTCATTGACAACGGTCAGGATAATATGCATCCAGCCTTAAGAAACCAGTTTTTATATAACCATGTGCCATTATCACATGCCTACACTAGCCTGGAAACGCAAGATTATTGTTCTGAGCATGGTACCCACGTTGCTGGCATCGTTGCTGGCTTAGACCGGTTAACCCGCGATACCATTGGCGTTGCCTATAATGCCAATTGGATGGGTGTTCCCCTTTCTTTGAAAAATGCCGACGGGACGGAATGCAAGCTAAAGGCAGCTACTCAATCAGACGGTATTGGCGGCATGCAGTGGGCATTAAATCCAGATAGAAATAACAGTACCAGCCAGGATATCCCTGATGTCATTAATAATTCATGGGGGAGTCCTCCTGGTAAATTTAACGTTTCCAGTTGTTTTACCTCTGCCTATATAAACATTTTCACTACCATACAGAATGCAGGCGTAGCTATCGTTTTTTCCTCCGGAAATGAAGGACCTGACTCTCTCACCATAAGTTTTCCTGCTGTGGTGGCCAATGATCTGGTTGTTCCCTTTTCCGTAGGTGCGGTCAACGCAAAAATTAGCGGTTTTCCAATCACCTCCTTTTCAGGAAGTGGCCCTTCTGTCTGCTTACCAAACAATGAACCTTTAGGAATAAAGCCAGAAGTTGTGGCACCTGGACAAGAAATAAGAAGCGCCATAAATGGTAATAGTTACGGCTCTTTATCAGGTACTTCAATGGCTGCCCCACATGTTAGTGGAGCCATCCTTCTTTTAAAAGAGGCTTTTCCACAAGTTTCATCGGTTAGGCTTGCTAAAGCACTGTATGATTCTGCTATCGATTTAGGTGTAGCAGGGGAAGACAATAAGTATGGAAGAGGAATGATTGATGTTAAAGCAGCCTTTGATTTGTTAAAATTGCAAGGATTTACACCTGTTGAGCCAATAAGTAGCCCTCAAAATATCTCCTTACTCGATGTAAAAACAAGAACAGAAAATTGTGGAAATCAATTCAGGGGAACCCTAACGATCCAGCATTCAGGTACCGTTCCTGTTACAAAGTTCAATATTGTTCTAAAAAATGCTATAAATAGTGCGTTATTAAAGACCATTCCCTGGACTGGAATTATTTTACCTAATCAACGAATGGATATTGTGGTATCATCCATAGATTTACCAAGTGGTAAATACGATATTCAATTTGGCATTGAACTACCCAATGGAACGGCTGATTTGCGATTTTTGGATAACTATTTAAAATTACCCATATTGGTAAGTCCTGAACCTAATTTACCCTTAGCTTCAGCCGATGTGTCTATCCTTTGTAAAAACACCAAAGCGGTACTGCGGGCAAAGGAAAATGAAAACGAAGAAATCCGTTGGTTCAATAGAGAATATGATGGAAGTCAAATAACAAAAGGAAAGGTTTTTCAAACAGGCCTTCTGACCTCGGATACAACCTTTTTCGCTGAACTGGTTTATTTGAAAAATCTGGGAATGGAAGACCCTGATCAAGGTGAAAAATCATTTTCAGAAACATCTGGCGGATTAGTATTCAATTGCCTCGCTCCATTTATTTTAAAACAAGTAACTGTTTATGCTGAATCAGTAGGTCCAAGAGGTTTTATTTTACGTTCGCCAGATGGAAAAATTCAGCAAAAAGTAATCAATATTCCAAAAATTGGTGAAAATATTGTTGTATTAAACTTTTCAGTGACGCCTGGCAATGGCTATAAATTAGAGAGATCTCTTGGAAAAGGAATGGCCATTACCTCTACCCTATCTACTTTTCCCTACAGGGTTCCGGGCATTGTTGACCTTGTTTATTCAGACAATACAAATCCTAAGGTTTATCCTTATTTTTATAAATGGGTCATAGAATATGCCTCTGCCTGTGGTAGAGCGCCAGTCAGCACAAAAATCATTAATAGTACAAATAATATAGCTTTAAATTTTACACCTAACTCAGGAAGTTATCCATTAATAAATGGAAAAGCCAGTATTAATTTTAAAGGGACTGCAGTGGGAAGCTTACAGGTAAACTGGAATTTTGGTGACGGAAACTTAAGCAGCGAATTAAATCCGACGAATGAATACAAAGCCCCTGGTGAGTACGGTATAAGTTTCTCTGGTTCTACCCAGGAAGGATGCCAAATCACTACCTTAGGCTATATAAACATTACAGGAACGGCTACGACAAACAGAGAATTAGAATTGCCCTCAGGATCCCTGCAGATTTATCCAAATCCCAATGAAGGTGTTTTTTATATCCAACCAAACTTCAGTAAAAGAACCCCTTTATTTGGGCGACTAGTCAGCGCTGAAGGTAAAGAAATAAGCAGTTTTAAGTGGGACAATGTGCTGGATTTGCCCTTTTTGGTTGAACTTAACCAGAAACTAATCCCAGGAACCTATTTTTGGTACTTTACCTCAGAAGGTAAAGTGGCTACCTTACCTATGATTATTCAGCAACCCTAATTTCCTTCGGGTGCCAACTGTACTTTAAGTCCTTCCATGGCAGGTCTTAACGGCAGTTGGCACCCCAGCCTTGAGTTATCTTTCACAAAAAAGGCCTGATCCAACATATTTTCTTCGTCCTCGCCCATTGTAGGAAGATCGTTATCTGACAAAACATATACATGGCAGGTTGAACAAAGCGCCATACCACCGCAAGTACCTTGCACTGGTAGCTCATAAGCTTTACATAACTCCATTAAATTCATATTCATATCCAACGGTCCTTCCAATAAATGTTCACCGCCTTCCCTGTCAACCAAGGTTATATTCACACTATTATCCATAATTCACATTTTGAGAGACAAAAATAATATAATACACCTATTTATCTCATTTTTAAACAGGCGACTACCAAATCTTTGATATTTCCATATTTAGGATATACCTCTTCGTTCAAAAATTCCTGAGGATCTACCCAGCGTGCCTCCTCAATATCTTCTTCCAATTGAGGCGTCAAATTGATATCTGAGGTATGCATGTCATACCAATACGTTTTTTTTAAAATACGATTTTTTTGTTTGTACGTGTGCCAGGTCTGGGTAATTTCGTGTGAGATGGACAGATTAACAACACCTGTTTCCTCCTGTACTTCTCTTATCGCAGCTATATCGGGCGTTTCACCCGCATCTATTTTACCCTTGGGCAAATCCCAGCTATTTCTTCTGTAAATAACCAATAATTGACCCATTTGATTGAATACACAGCCTCCAGCTGCTTCAATTATTATAAACAGGGATTGAAAATCAGCTTTCATTTTTTCAAAATCAGGATAGAAGAGAGTGATTGCGTCAAAGCGACCACCTTTTTCTAAAGCATCCACGTAATTTAACAAAAAGCGCTTATTCCCTTGATAAAGAGTTATCAGATGAGCATCAGGGACAGATGGAAAATCTAAGATATTATTTCCTTCTGCTAAAATCAATGGACGATCGTTAATATAGATTTTGTAAGTTTGCATAAAATTAATTAAACATGGAAAAGGAAACAGCGGCAAAGGTTGCCACCTATTTATTGCAAATAAACGCAATAAAATTGGATTCTCAAAAACCATTTACCTGGGCTTCTGGTCTTAGATCCCCTATTTATTGCGATAACAGATTAAGTTTATCTTTTCCTCAAGTAAGAACATTTTTAAAAAATAGCCTGGTACAAGCGACCAAATTATTTCCTGATTTTGACAGAGTTGCTGGTGTTGCCACTGCTGGTATTCCCCATGGCACCTTAGTTGCCGATGCTTTAGAGCTACCATTTTTGTATATACGAGAAAAACCTAAATCTCATGGGCGGCAAAATCAAATTGAAGGAGAGGTAAAAGAAGGAGCTAGAATATTACTTATCGAGGATTTAATTTCAACCGGAGGAAGCAGTTTGCAAGCAGTTAGAGCGGCACGGGAGGCAAATATGGAAGTAGTTGGCGTTTTAGCGCTTTTCAGTTATGGTTTCCCTGAAGCCGCCGACGCATTTGCAAAAGAAAATTGCCCCTTAATTACCTTAAGTAATTATTCGGTTTTATTGAGGGAAGCAACCAAATTAAACTATATATCTGAGGAGGAAGCAGGTATTTTAGGAAACTGGTCAAATAATCCACAAAAATGGAGTGATACATTTAACCAAAACAGTCAAAACTAAAACTTTATTTTCCTACCTTTACTGTTCATTTTTTAGTTCACCTTTTTGCCTAATTACCATGTCAATTATTTTGGAAAGCTCCAATGCATTTTTAAAAGATTATCTAAATAATGCATCTCCTACAGGCTTTGAATCGGAAGGTCAAAAGTTATGGCTCAAATATATTGAGCCATTCGTAGATGAATCTTTTATAGATAATTACGGAACTGCTTACGGTGTTATAAATCCTGGAAGCGATTTTAGAGTTATGATTGAGGGTCATGCTGATGAAATTTCCTGGTTTGTTAACTACATTTCTCCTGAAGGTTTCCTTCAAGTAATACGAAATGGTGGCTCTGATCATATCATAGCTCCCTCTAAAAAAGTTAATATTCATACTGAAAAAGGTTATATAAAAGGCGTTTTTGGTTGGCCTGCCATACATACCCGCCACGGAGAAGAAGCTAATCTTTCCCCTAAATTAGATAATATTTTCATTGACGTTGGCGCTAAAAATAAGGAGGAGGTTCTTGAAATGGGCATTCATGTAGGTTGTGTAATAACTTATGAGGATGAGATGAGCATTTTAAATAACCGCTATTATGTAGGGCGTGCGCTGGATAATCGTATCGGTGGATTTTGCATTGCTGAAGTTGCCCGATTATTGAAAGAAAATAATGTAAAACTACCTTTTTCTCTATACGTGGTCAATTCCGTTCAAGAGGAAATTGGATTAAGGGGTGCTGAAATGATAGCACATACAATTAAACCTCATGTTGCCATTATTACCGATGTTACGCATGATACCCATACACCTCTTATGAATAAGAAAAAACTGGGTGATGTTCAATCCGGTTTAGGCCCTTCAGTAACTTATGCGCCAGCTGTTCATAATAAATTACTGAAACTGATTATTCAAGCAGCAGAAGATAATAACATTCCTATTCAAAGACAGGCATCATCCAGGGTGACTGGAACCGATACTGACGCCATTGCCTATTCGAACGGAGGTGTACCTTCTGCTCTTATTTCATTGCCTCTTAGATATATGCATACTACTGTTGAAATGGCAAATATCGAGGATGTTGAAAATGTCATTCTACTCATTTATCAAAGTCTTCTCAAGATTGAACACAACCACAATTTTAAGTATTTCTAACTTTTTGACATAAGGTTGCATAGATAGGTTTTATTGGGGAAATTCTGTTGCCTGGGGCCAAAAAGATCAATATAACATTTGTGCCGCCAGGGACCAAAAAGATCAATATAACATTTGTGCCGCCAGGGGCTAAATTGACTATAGACATGTAACCCCGCTAGGGTCAGGTCATACAGAGGGTGAATTTTTGACGCGGTGTTTGCAGGGTTCTGCGCAGTGTTTCGCAGAGGCGAGCGGACAAATTTCGCAGCAAAGGGTATAGCCCTACCATCTTCGTAACATTAAGGCCTTGCCATCTCACTTTCCATACATCAACTAAGATCAAATAGATTTTGAATTCCCGGGGTTCTAATACAGGTAAAGCCCTCAGCAAAAGTAAAGCCAGCCTCACGACCATAGCTTCTGGCTTTAGCCGTTAAAAACTCCAGAAAATCAGGACCTGAAATAGGCGTTTCCATTTCCTTTTTGTATTCCAGCGATGTGGGCAGATAAAATTGGGAGGTAAAAGTCTTCACCAGATTTAATTTCTCCTCCATGAAATCACTTATATCCACGACAAAGTCTGCTTTAAGATTACGATCCTGGATATAGTGATAAACATTCGCAGGTCTCCAGGCCAATTGTTCTTTATCATCTAATGTTGTAGATATTTTAGCCAGTCCAGAATAAAAACAGGCATCGGCTACCATTTTTGCGGCTCTTCCATGATCAGGATGTCGGTCATGAACGGCATTTAGCAAAACCAATGTAGGTCTAAAGCGTCGAATAACTTCAATCAACTTAAGTTGATTTTCTATATTATCCTGAAAAAAGCCATCGGCCATATCCAGGTTATGTCTAAATTGGGCCCCCATTTTTTTCATAGCATTGAGTGCCTCTACGGTCCTGATATCAGCTGTTCCTCTTGTCCCGAGTTCACCACGGGTTAGATCAACAAGCCCCACTTTGAAACCCATGGCAATATGTTTCAGTAAAGTCCCGCTACAACCGAGTTCGACATCATCTGGATGAACACCAAAAGCAAGAATATCAATCATTTCCATTTATTTACGATATTTTATTTCCCCACCGACAATGGTCATTAAAACCTTAGTATTAAGAATATCTTCATCTGAACAGGTTAGTAAATTATTTGAAAGCACCACCATATCAGCTAATTTTCCAATAGCTAAAGAACCTTTGTCATTTTCCTCAAAAGCGGCAAAAGCATTCCAAAGGGTGTAAGAAGAAATAGCTTCTTTTCTGGTCATGCGCTGTTCCGGAAAGAATTCAAATCCAGTATCAGCTCTTTTCCGGGTAACAGAGGCATAAAAACAAGCAATAGGGTCAATTTCCTCAACGGGCACATCGGTACCATTTGCAATTAATGCGCCATTATCAATGAGGGACCGCCAAGGATATGCACCGGTTCGAGAACGCTCTACACCAAGGCGTTTTACTACAAAGGGGGCGTCAGAGGTACAATGAATCCCTTGCATGGAGGCAATAATTCCCCATTTTTTAAATCTTGGTATATCTAATGTATCTAGATGCTGAGCGTGTTCCATTCTCCATCGGGGCGATTCTTTACCCTTCATTTGAATAATTTTCTGTTCAAAAATATCCAATACTTCCTTATTTGCTCTATCTCCAATGGCGTGAACACAAAATTGTAATTGGTGTTTAGCCGCCAGATTGGCTATTTTATCTACTTCCTCCAATGGGGTGGTATTTTGACCTGAAAAACCGTATTTGTCAGCGTAAGGCTTAAGTAACCAAGCACCAAAAGCGCCTAAAGCGCCATCAACTTCTGATTTAATGGCCCTAACAGTAAAATGATAATCACCAAGGTTTAACCAGGGAAAACCATTTAATTTTCCATCCATGTCATCATAACTCTCTCTGATCATGGCCCAAAGTCGAATATCCATCTTTCCTGATTCGGCCCATTCTCTCAACCATTGAAGTTCTTTAAATTTTGTTCCCGCGTCTTGAAAAGAAGTAATCCCATTTTTCAAACATTCTTTTTGCGCTAATTCAAGCCCTTCAAACCAAATTTTTTTTTGCCGTTCGGGTTCTAAAGACTTTAAATAATCTTGGTAAGAACCAGAAACCAGATTCATGGCTCTTTCTTCGAAAACACCAATAGCTTCACCATCCAAATCCCTAACTATCTCTCCGCCTAAAGGATTTGGTGATTCCTTTGAAATACCGGCTTCTTTCATTGCTCTTTCATTGGCGAAAACCGCGTGCCCGCTCGCATGTCTCAAAAGAACAGGATTATTTGGAGAAATAGCACTTAACTCATCATGAAAAGGATAACCAAGAACATTATTCAGTGGAATTTTATCCCATTTTTCCTGATGCCAGCCTCGTCCAACAATCCACTCGCCCGGCTTAGCTGTTTTCACTTTTTCCCCCACCAACTTAATCACATCGTCCCATGATTTGGAATGTAAGAAATTAAGATTTTGAAGCCCCTCTCCAAATCCTCCAAAATGACCATGCCCCTCAATAAAGCCAGGCATTACAAAAGAATTTTTCAGATCTATAATTTTTGTATCTGCATTTTTATATTTTTCTATTATATTTTTATCTCCCAAACCAATTATTCTATGATTGCTTATGGCGATGACAGATGCCGACGGCTTCAAAGAATCAACCGTATAAATATTACCATTGATAAAAATAACATCGGCATAGGTACTTTCTTTTTTACAACTCCAAAGGAAAGCGAAAAATAATACAATAAACGAAAAATAGAATAATGTCCGCATAACGCTCATTTTAGAAAAATTAATGAAAGAATAAACAGATTAAAACCAGAAAAATAAATTAGATTAGCTAATGTATAAAAAAAAACACTATGTCTGTAATTATTAGAACGGCAACCTTCAAAGATCTTCCATTTATTCATAACCTTGTCAGGGAATTGGCTATATATGAAAAGGAAGAAAATGAATTTACGGCAACTTTGGCAATGTACGAAAATGATTTCACGGAAAATGTATTTCAATCTATTGTAGCCGATGTACAGGGAGAAATTGTTGGAATGGTTCTCTATTATTTGACCTATTCCACCTGGAAGGGTAAAATGATGTACTTAGAAGATTTCGTTGTCAATGAAAAATTTAGAGGCAAGGGTATTGGTAAATTACTTTATGATGCATTTATTCAAGAGGCAAAAGATAAAAATTGTATGTTAGCAAAATGGCAGGTTTTAGATTGGAATGAACCAGCCGTTCAATTTTATACGCATAATAATGCCATTTTAGAGAAAAACTGGTGGAACTGTAAAGTTTTTTTTAATAAAAGCAAGGATTTTTGATTTTTTTTATTTAAATAGTTGAATTATAGCTACAAACACATTAGATTTGCGGTATTAATTTCGAAATTAGTTTTTTTTAGTGTTTCATAGTGTGGGGGGTAATCAATTTTTTGATTACCCTTTTTATTAAAACCTTAACATACTTATGATTACAGTAATAAGTAAAATACTCGTTGAAATTATCAAATAAGTTAAATCAATGAGGAGTGCTTTAAATATTGTTTTAAACCACCCTTGTTTAAAGATTCTCTTTAGCGCTAAAAATTGATAAATAATGATAATAATGATAAATAGGTTAAAACTTTCTACTATAAATTTATATTCCTGACCTAGCATAAACAAGCTGATAACGAGAAAAGAAAAAGCATGAAAATGTAAATTATGAATCAGATGGTGAGCATAATAAAAGGGCAATCTGAAATATATAATTCGCTGAAATAAGGATATAACCAACATCGAAAAGATAACCATCCATATTAATTGGCTCGTTACAAAAAAAGTGAAATTTTTGATTTCTTTCTGTAACTTCATTTCTTGTCTGACTTGCCATTTTCCAAAGTCTGTACGAATATTTGCCTTTTTAATAATATGCTCAGGATCAGGATTATAGACCTCCGTAAAGCTTAATGGCATAGATTGTATAGTCCATTTACCCTGAATATTTTCTATAACGAAAATCTGAAAAGAACCTGGTAAGGAATCAACGGTAAGGCTATCTTTCCATTCTTTTGACATTGAAATAGGTTCGTCCTCATTAAATTTATTAAAAAGAGAATCTGTAGGCGCTGATTTAAATTTTAGCCTTTGAATTATTTTTTCTTTAACAGCAATAGCCTGGGTTGTATCAAGTCCTTCTATTGTGAAGATATTATTTGGAAGAGAATCAATATTGCTTATGAATTGCTCTTTAAAGGCATTCTCTTGTATGTAATTTTCAAAAGATGAGAGTTGTTTATCAAATTTTTTATTCACCCAATTCCCAAATAAAGCAAAATGGATTAATCCGGAAATGAGGAAAATCCTGAGAGGGCTTAAATATTTTTGTCTCTTTCCCTCAAAGAATTGGGTGGAAAGCTTACCAGGGAAAAATAAATGTGAAAATGATATCCACAACCTATATTCAAAATTGAATACAATGTCGATATACTCTTTAATAAGTGATAATAATGATAAGCCGGGTAAGGATGCCTTTTGCCCACAATTTGTACAAAACTTATCTGCAGGACTAAATGATACTCCACAGTTTGGACAATCAACAACTTCCTTATTGCTATTCATAAAAGCATTAAAGAATATGATTTAATCTAAGGATTGAACGACCTGACCAGCTAAAGTAACCAATTCTTTATATTCCTGAACAGAAAGACCATCCAGGCAATATGAGATAGGATTTACTGGTTTACCATTTACATGAACCTCATAATGGCAATGAGGCGCTGTTGAAATACCGCTACTGCCTACCGTTCCAATCAACTGCCCTCTTACAACCTGATCACCCTGTCTGATATTTATTTTAGACAAATGCGCATAGATAGTTTGGTAACCAAATCCATGATCTATAACAATATGATTTCCAAAACCAGCATTTCTGGTTGCTTTTACCACTCTACCAGAACCAGTAGCCTGAATAGCAGTGCCTTTAGGGGCGGTAAAATCAATACCATAATGCATCTTTTTAACTTTAAATATAGGATGAATCCTATAACCAAAGCCCGATAAAAAATTAACCCCTTTTGCTAATTTATCTGATCTGACAGGTTTAATGGATGGACGGGAAGCGAGGAATTTTTCTTCTTTTTTGGCATAATTCATAATTGTATCCAACGATTTCGATTGAATAACAAGGGAATGTTTTAATCTTCTCAAACGCTTTTGAGTTTCAATGATAGTCCCTCCTACTTTTTTATACTGTTCAAAATTTTCATATTCATTATGACCTCCAATACCCCCTCTCCAAACATTATTATCTATAGGATCGAGACCAAATAAACTTCTATAGGTATAAGAATCTCTTTTTTGGACATTACCTAAGACCTTTTCCATACGCTCCATTTCATCTACCAGTCGTTGATATTCCACTTCCATCACATCGATTTCAGAAAGTAGAGATTTCTCTTGAGGAGAGGGCAAATATTTATGTAAAAAAACGGTTAACAACAAGGCCGTTGTTAAGACAGCACTTACAACAGAGAAGAAGCGCACGAACTTACTCTTTAGAGACTCCTCTATTCGTTCATAACGAAGTAAATTGGCATCAAAGAAGAATTTTTCCTTTTTCATAATTTGGTATGTTGTTAAATCGTACCTGAATAACTAAACAGGCACATAACACCTAATGGGGGGTATTAGATTCAACGGATGTCTCTCAAAAATTGCTCGGCTCTAAATTAGCTATCCTAATTGAAAAGCCCTAATTTTCTTAGGATTTTTTTAAATCTTACCCCTATTTACTACCGTAAATAATCGCAAAAATGATAACTTTGAGCAATATTTGATTGTTTTTATACCTGAACACGACCGGTAAAAAGTAAATTATTACCGTTCCTTCACAATATAAGACCATTCCGTAAATAATCAACCTTTTTCCCTTAAAAATTTAAAAATATGATGACCGCACGACAAATAAGGAGTCACTTTTTAACCTTTTTTGCGTCTAAGCAACACAAAATTGTGGGTTCTGCTCCAATAGTAAATCGGGAAGATCCCACTTTGATGTTTACCAATGCGGGAATGAATCAATTTAAAGATTTCTTTCTGGGTAATAAAATTCCTGATAATCCAAGAATTGCCGATACTCAAAAATGTTTACGAGTGTCCGGTAAACATAACGATTTAGAGGATGTTGGATATGATGGAACGCATCACACCATGTTTGAAATGTTGGGAAACTGGTCTATTGGTGATTATTTTAAGAAGGAAGCTATTGACTGGTCATGGGAATTATTGACCAAGGTGTATGGAATGGATCCTACCAGATTATATGCCACTGTTTTCGAAGGTGATGCAGGTGAGAATATTCCCGCTGATATGGAAGCCAAAAATTTATGGTTAAAATACCTGCCTGAAAATCATATTTTATTTGGCAATAAAAAAGATAATTTTTGGGAAATGGGCGACACAGGACCTTGTGGTCCATGTTCTGAAATTCATGTAGATTTAAGATCTGACGAAGAAATTGCGCAATTACATGGTAGTCATCTGGTTAATAAGGATCATCCTGGCGTGGTAGAAATCTGGAATAATGTATTCATTCAATTCAACCGAAAAGCAGATGGCAGCCTAGCTGAACTGCCTGCTATGCATGTTGACACTGGCATGGGTTTTGAGCGTTTATGCATGGTTTTACAAGGTAAAACAGCTACTTATGATACAGATATTTTTACCCCATTCATTTCTATCATAGAAAAAACCTCAGGTTTCACTTACAAGGGAAGTTATGACCGCGATGCAAAACAAGACATAGCGATGAGGGTTATTTCTGACCATATCAGAGCTATTTGTTTTACCATAGCCGACGGTCAATTACCCGCTAATTCTGGTGCCGGCTATGTAATAAGAAGAATTTTACGTCGCGCCGTAAGGTACTATTATTCCTTCTTAAACATAAAAACTCCCTTTCTTCATACATTGGTCGCCCCGTTAGCCAAAGCATTTGACGATGTTTTTCCTGAACTGATAGCTCAATCTGCTCAAGTGGCAAAAATCATAGAAATGGAAGAAATTTCATTCCTAAATACACTGGAAAATGGATTGAAAAGATTTGAAAATATTTCCGTTAACCAAGGTGTAATATCAGGAATTGATGCCTTTGAATTATATGATACTTTTGGATTCCCCATTGATCTGACTCGACTTATTGCCGAAGAAAAAGGTTGGAAAATCGATGAACTGGCTTTCGAAGCGGCCTTATTGGAACAAAAATCCAGATCTCGTGCCGATGCTCAAAAAGAAGTTGGCGACTGGGTTAACTTACTTCCTGATCAACCTGTTGAGTTTACAGGTTACACAGAAAATGAAGTCCATGATGCAAAAATTATTAAATACAGATCGGTTTCGATAAAAAAAGTCTTGCAACATCAAATTGTTCTTGATAAATCGCCTTTTTATGGTCAAAGTGGCGGGCAAGCAGGAGATCAGGGTATATTATTTATCGGAGAACAGCCTGTTCAAGTAATAGATACGCAAAAAGAAAATGATCTTATTCTGCATATTGTGGATCAATTACCTGATAATCCCGCTGCTATTGTTCGTGGCTTGATAAATAAAAACAGGAGAATAGCCATTTCAAAAAACCATACTGCTGCCCACCTTATGCACGCAGCTTTTCACAATATCATAGGAAAACACGCACTTCAGAAAGGTCAAGATGTTGATGAATTAAAATTAAGATTTGACTTTTCACATTTTCAAAAAGTGAGTGCGGAGGAAATCTTAGCGATTGAAAAATTAGTCAATGAAAAAATTCAGGCTAATATTTCACTCGACGAAAAAAGAAATGTTCCTATGGCCGAAGCAAAGGAATCAGGTGCTATGATGCTCTTTGGAGAGAAATATGGTGAATCGGTTAGAATTATAACTTTTGATAAAGACTATTCTGTGGAGCTTTGTGGCGGAACGCATGTTTCTTCAACGGGTGAAATTGGCTTATTTAAGATTATTTCTGAAAGTGCCATAGCCGCAGGAATCAGGCGTATTGAAGCGGTTTGTGGATTTGAAGCCCTAAAGTTTATTCAACAGGAAATGAATGAATTAGAAGAAATCCGTCAAATTTTTAAAGGTAATCCTTCCCCAGCTAAGGCTATACATCAATTACAAGAAGAAGGAAAAGCTCAAAAAAAATTGCTCGAAAAATTTCAACAATTGCAGGTTGTCCATCTACGGGAACAACTCGTTCTAGGTGCTGATAAAAAAGAAAATTATACCCTTATCATAAAGCATGTAGAACTAAATGATGCCTCTTTATTGAAAGAGTTGGCCTTCCAAATCGATAATGCCATTGAAAATGTTATCCTTGTTTTAACTGCCTCTATTCAGGAAAAGCCTCAAATTCTTGTCTCAATAAGTAAATCAATCTCCAACGATAAAGAATTAAATGCGGGCAATATTGTCAGAACTTTGGCTAAAAATATCGATGGTGGAGGAGGTGGTCAGTCCTTTTTTGCTACCGCAGGCGGAAAAAATAACGCCGGACTTGAAAAAGTTTTGATTGACGCAAAAAATATGTTTGAATAATAACTGCCATTATTTATTCTGGAGAGGTTATTCAGGACTTGAATCAAGCAGGTCAAATAGCCGCTCCGGAATAAAATAAAATAACGCTGTTGTCGGGAAAGCGTTGCTCAATATAGGAAGGAATTTCATTTTGCTCCATCAAAAATGAAGCACTTGCCGGTCTTCCTGGCATGAACACCAACAAATCGGCCTTATTAATTTTATAATTATCAATACTTTTAAACCAATTTTGATTTAAATCAGTCACTCTGAATTTCCAGTTTCTAAAATTATAATTTTTTGAGTTCAATTTTTTAATATACCCTTTCGTTTCTTCCGAACAAAAAATGATGACATCCATGTGTAGTTCTAACGATAGTTGCATCCATTTTTTGAAACAGTCAGTAAATCCTGGCTCTGTAAACGCTAAAGGAGGTAATCCAATGATTAACTTTTGGTGAGCAACCAGCGGGAGTTGTAATTTACATACGAGTATATGTTGCGGCGCAGTATCTAAAATATTATCCAGTATTTCTCCAAAAACTCTATCTAATAAGCCTGATTTTTGAGGCCAACCTAATAGAATATAATTAGCATCCATCTGATTAGCCACCCTGGTTATACCACTTGCAATGTGAAAGTCAGGTTCACGCTGAAAAACAATTTTTGTATCAAGTTCAGCGGCTGTTTTACGTAAACTGCGGGTAAAACTATCCTCAAGAACCAATTCATTTTCAGGGTAATCAGCGGGAACTACCTGTAAAACATGGAGGGGAATGTGTTTAACATTTTTTCTAAAGATAACCGACAGTTCTAAAAATCTATCCAAACTCCAATGATTCGAAATAGGCAATAGGTATTTTTCAGATACATCATTCTGATCAATACGATTTAAATTTTGATCAATTAATCCTTCTTTAAGAAGTAATTCCCTGGCAGCACGTTCCGTTACAATGGAAGAAATTACGCAAGTAACTAAAATGAGTATAATGGTTGCATTCAAGGTGTTTTCATCAAGAATCCCAGCTTCAAAGCCAACTAAAATGATAGCGAGTGTAGCCGCAGCATGAGAACTAGTCAATCCAAAAATCAATCGTCTATGAACACCCTGAAAGGAAAAAACCATTTGGGTAAGCCAGGCGGCTAACCATTTCACAAACAAAGCGACCGAAGTTAAAACTACGGCAATAATTACAGCATGTTTACCATTAAAAAGTACGGATAAATCAACCAGCATACCCACGCTAACTAAAAAAAACGGAATAAATATGGCGTTACCTATAAACTCAATTCTATTGAATAAGGCAGAGGTATGCGATATCAGGGAATTCAAGGCCAATCCAGCCATAAAGGCACCTATAATTGGTTCTACCCCAGCTACTTCAGACAAGAAAGCAGCGAAAAAAATCACAGAGAGTACAAAAATATAATGCGAATGCTTTTCACTTTCAACTTTTCTAAAAAACCACCTTGAAACAGGCGGAATAACTTTAAACATTATGACTGAAAAAAGAAACAAAGAAACCGTGAGTTGCAACCAAAAAGCATTACTAACACCCTCGCTATTAGTTTTTAAAATAACAGCTAACATAATTAAAACAGCCGTATCTGTTAAAATGGTACCACCAACAGTAATTGCAACGGCCTGCTGTGATACTATACCCCACCGGCTAACAATGGGATACGAAATCAAGGTATGGGTGGAGAACATACTAGCCACAAGGAAGCTCGCTTGAAAATCAAATTTAAGCAGGTAAAAGCAAATCGGAAAACCTACAAGTAGCGGAATCGCAAAAGTAAACAGACCAAAAAGTAAACTTTTATATTTATACTTTTTGAATTCATTCGTGTCGAGTTCAAGCCCCGCCATAAACATAATATATAATAAACCAATAGTAGAAAAAAGATTTATAGCTTCCGATTTCTCTAAAATATTAAGTCCATTTGGACCAATGAGTACACCTGAAAGAATAAGACCAAGAATACCTGGGATATGAAATCTTCTAAAAAGTAACGGAACTAAAAGGATAACAAAAAACAATAAGGATAAAATGAGTACAGGATTCCTGACTGGAAGTTCTATTTGGTTTATTAAATCAATCAGGTATTCATTCATAATTATAAATAAAAGGATAAGGAACAAACATAACTAGGTATAAAAATAAGCAAACCGGGAAATAAATACATCCCGGTTTGCCAATATAATAAATTAAAATAGAAAACTCAACATTAGTTATTCCATGTCAATAAACTGTGCCTGCGTTACCAAGTCAGAACTTTTATCTTTATGGGCAACGATAATTTGTTCAAATTCTCTGGCACCCGTTCCGGCAGGAATTCTCTTTCCAACAATTACATTTTCTTTAAGACCGCTCAAATCATCTTTTTGAGCTGCTATAGCTGCGGTACTTAAAACTTTTGTTGTTTCTTGGAAGGAAGCTGCTGAAATCCAGCTATTGGTACCCAACGAAGCTTTAGTGATACCCATTAACTGCGGACTAGCCGTTGCGGGTACAGCATCACGGAAGACTACTAATTTGCGGTCATTTCTTTTTAAGAAAGAATTTTCCTCTCTTATTTGTCTTAATGAAACAAGCTGACCTGCCTTTAGCTTATTAGACTCCCCTGGATCGGTGATGAATTTTTTATCAAAAATGATATCATTTTGTTCGATAAATTCACCTCTTTCAACGGTTTCTCCTTCAAGGAAAGTGGTGTCTCCAGAATCCTCGATGAGGAATCTGCGCATCATTTGTCTTACAATAACCTCAATGTGCTTATTATTGATAGTAATACCCTGAGATCGGTAAACCTCTTGCACACCATTCACCAGATATTGTTGCACTGCAAAAGGACCTTTGATATTTAAAATATCTCTTGGAGCAATAGCGCCGTCAGAAAGAGGCGTTCCAGCTCTAACAAAATCACCGTCTTGAACTAAAACGTGTTTTGAAAGTCCAATTAAATATTTATGATTTTGGTCATCCCTAGAGGTTACTATAATTTCTCTATTTCCTCTTTTGATTTTACCGAAAGTAACTACTCCGTCAATTTCAGAAACCACGGCAGGATTTGAAGGATTTCTTGCTTCAAACAATTCAGTTACCCTTGGCAAACCACCTGTAATATCCTGAATTTTTCCTAAACTTCTAGGAATTTTAGCAACCTTATCACCAGCGACCACAGAACTGTTATCTTCGACAGAAAGGTAAGAACCTACTGGCAGAGAATAGTTTTTGAGCACCTCACCATCTTTAGAAGAGATAGTTATATAAGGAATTTTCTTTTTATTTTTAGATTCAATGATTACCTTTTCAGAATAGCCTGTTTGATCATCTCTTTCAAGACGATAAGTTACCCCTTCTTCGATAGCATCGAATTGAACAATACCAGAAAACTCAGAAATGATGACAGCGTTGAATGGATCCCAATCGCAAATAGTCTGACCTTTTGCCACCTTTTCCCCATCCTTGAAATATAGATTTGAACCGTAAGGAATATGGAGAGAAACAAATAATTTATTTGTTTCAATATCATGTAATCTCAATTCACCTGTTCTGGATAGAACAATGGTATTTTTTGAGCCATCTGTAGCTTCTGTTGTTTTAATGCCATCGTATTCAACTTTAGCGTTAAAACGGGAAACTATTTCCGATTCAGTTTTCGACAAAGAAGCCACACCACCCACGTGGAAAGTACGTAAAGTAAGCTGCGTACCTGGTTCACCAATAGACTGAGCGGCTATAATACCCACAGCATCACCATTTTCGGTAATTCTACCAGAAGCCAGATTTTTGCCATAACATTTGGCACAAACACCTTTTTTAGACTCACAAGTCAATACTGACCGAATGGTAATAGAATCTATGCCAATTTTTTCAATGTGGATAGCCATTCGGGCATCTATGTAATCACCGGCATAAAGCAATACCTCATCAGAACCAGGCAATGTAATATCATACAGGGTATAGCGACCTTCAATACGTGATGAAAGTTGTTCAATAACCTTTTCATTATCTTTTAGCGCCGATGTTTCTATGCCTCTTAATGTAGCACAATCGACTTCAGAAATAATTACATCTTGTGAGACGTCAACCAAACGTCTGGTAAGGTAACCAGCATCAGCTGTTTTAAGCGCCGTATCAGCCAAACCTTTTCTGGCACCGTGGGTAGAGATGAAATACTCCAAAACCGACAGTCCGTCAACGAAATTGGCAAGAATTGGATTCTCGATAACGGCACCACCCGTATCACCTGATTTTCTTGGTTTTGCCATAAGCCCTCTAAGGCCACAAAGCTGTTTAATTTGCTGTTTAGATCCCCTCGCTCCGGAGTCAAGCATCATAAATACAGAGTTGAAACCTTGTTTGTGGGAGGCAAGTTCGCGCATTAAAGCCTCAGTAATTTTATTATCTGCGTAGGTCCATTTATCAATAATCTGGTTGTAGCGCTCATTATTCGTAATAAGACCCATATTGTAATTTTCCCAAACTTCATCAACCTCTTCCTGAGCTTCAGCAAGGGTATCTTCTTTGATGGTAGGATTAATCAAATCACCTAAGTTAAAGGACAAACCACCTTTGAACGCCCAGGTGAAACCCATATCTTTAACATCATCAAGGAAACCAGCTGTTATCGCAAGATTAGTTCTTTCGATAACATCACTAATAACCTTTTTGATATTTTTCTTAGTCATCAGGTCATTCACAAAGGGTACACCTTCTGGCACATGTTGATTAAAAATAACTCTACCTGTTGTTGTATCTATTAGTTTATAAAGCCATTCACCATTTGGCATTTCTGTTTTTACCCTAACTTTAATGGCTGCATGAAGATCGATAACGCCTTCATTTAAGGCAATAATAACCTCTTCTGCAGAGTAAAACTTCATACCTTCCCCTTTAACCTTTATTTCAGGGGTTGATTTCCTTTCTTTTGTTATATAATATAAACCAAGTACCATGTCCTGTGAAGGCAAAGTTACCGGCGTTCCGTTTTGCGGATTCAACATATTATGAGACGAAAGCATCAACATTTGAGCTTCTAAGATGGAAGCATGACTTAATGGAACGTGCACGGCCATCTGATCACCGTCAAAGTCAGCATTGAACGAACCACAAACTAAGGGGTGCAGCTGAATGGCCTTACCTTCGATTAATCGGGGTTGGAACGACTGAATAGAGAGACGGTGCAGAGTTGGCGCACGGTTAAGTAAAACCGGGTGACCTTTAAGAATATTTTCAAGAATTTCCCAAATAACCGGGTCTTTTCTATCCACTAATTTCTTAGCAGATTTAACTGTTTTAACTATTCCCCTTTCAATTAACTTACGAATAACAAAAGGCTTGAATAATTCTGCCGCCATAGCCTTAGGAATACCACACTCATGCAATTTGAGCGTTGGACCTACTACGATAACAGATCGACCAGAATAATCCACCCTTTTTCCCAATAAATTTTGACGGAAACGACCTTGTTTACCTTTAAGAATATCACTTAATGATTTCAAAGGACGGCCACCTTCAGCTTTAACGGCATTTGATTTTCTTGAGTTATCAAATAATGAATCGACGGCCTCCTGGAGCATCCTCTTTTCATTTCTTAAAATAACTTCTGGAGCCTTTATTTCCAACAATCTTTTTAAACGATTATTCCTAATGATCACCCTTCTGTAAAGATCATTAAGGTCAGAAGACGCGAAACGACCACCATCAAGAGGAACAAGAGGGCGTAATTCTGGTGGAATAACTGGTAAATATTGAATGATAGTCCACTCAGGTCTATTCTCCATTTGCGTCATTCCCTGACGGAAAGCCTCTACTACACGAAGGCGTTTAAGAGCCTCTGATTTCCGTTGCTGCGAGGTTTCGTTTGCTGCCTGGTTACGAAGTTCGTAGGATAACTCGTCCAATTTAAGACGATTTAACATATCCTTTATGGCTTCAGCACCCATTTTAGCCACAAACTTATTTGGATCATTATCCTCTAATTGACTATTCTCATTTGGAATATTGTCCATGATTTCCAAGTACTCTTCCTCAGTCAAAAGTTCGTGTAACTTAATTTTTTCTGATTCAGCAATACCTGGTTGAATAACGATATAACGTTCATAATAAACAATCGTCTCTAACTTTTTAGAAGACAGACCGAGTAAGTATCCAATTTTATTTGGTAAAGATTTAAAAAACCATATGTGTACTACGGGTACAACCAGTTTTATATGGCCCATTCTTTCTCTACGCACCTTTTTCTCAGTAACTTCAACACCACATCTGTCACAAACAATTCCTTTGTAACGAATTCTTTTGTATTTACCGCAATAGCACTCATAGTCCTTAACCGGCCCAAAAATACGCTCACAGAACAGACCATCTCTTTCCGGCTTGTAACTACGATAATTAATCGTTTCCGGTTTAAGTACCTCACCAAATGAACGCTCTAGGATATCATCTGGGGAAGCTAGGCTGATAGTAATACTCTCGAACTCTTGCTGCTGAATCTGATTTTTCTTCTTAAAAGACATAATTATAGCAATTTAATCTCCGGAGAGATCTCGTTATTCAAATTTGATATCAAGGGCTAAACCACGTAATTCGTGAATCAGTACGTTAAACGACTCAGGAATATTTGGTTCTGGAAGGTTATCACCTTTAACGATAGCTTCATACGCTTTAGCACGACCGTTAATATCATCGGATTTAATAGTAAGTAACTCCTGAAGGATATTTGCGGCACCGAATGCTTCGAGTGCCCACACCTCCATTTCACCAAATCTTTGACCACCAAATTGGGCTTTACCACCAAGAGGCTGCTGTGTGATAAGAGAATAGGGTCCGATGGAACGCGCGTGCATTTTATCATCAACCATGTGTGATAGCTTGAGCATATAGATGACACCTACAGTAGCCTGCTGGTGGAATCTTTCACCGGTTTCACCATCATACAGGTAAGTTTGACCTAAGCTAGGTAAACCCGCCTTTTGAATATATCCGTCAATTTCCTCTTTACTTGCACCATCAAAGATAGGCGTTGAGAATTTAACGCCCATTTTTTCACCTGCCCAACCTAGAACCGTTTCAAAAATTTGACCTAAATTCATACGAGAAGGTACACCGAGCGGATTGAGAACGACATCAACTGCGGTACCGTCTTCTAAGAAAGGCATATCTTCCATCCTAACAATCTTAGATACAATCCCCTTATTTCCGTGTCTGCCCGCTAATTTATCACCAACTTTCAGTTTACGTTTTTTGGCCATATAAACTTTAGCCAACTTAAGAACGCCTGCTGGTAATTCATCCCCGATACTAATATTGAACTTTTCTCTTTTAAAACGCCCTACTTCCTCATTAACTTTAATGCTATAATTATGTAAAAGTCTAGCAATCAAATTATTAATTGAAGAATCATCAGTCCAATTTGAATAATCTACCGAAGCATAATCAATATTTCTAAGAACCTGTTGATTGAACTTACTCCCGGCGGGAATCAGTATATCGTTGTAAACACTACGAACTCCTTTACACTGCTTACTTTTCACCAGTTGAAGTAATTTATCAACCAGCCTTGTAATAAGTTCGTTCAGGATAATTTTGTGTTCATCTTCAAGCTTAGAAAGCATATCTTTTTCAGATGATTTCTGAACTTTATCTTTTTTAGCTCTGGCGAACAACTGTTTATCAATAATTACCCCATTTGTTGATGGAGGTGCTTTTAATGAAGCATCTTTTACATCGCCTGCTTTATCTCCAAAAATGGCACGCAAAAGCTTTTCTTCCGGAGTTGGGTCAGATTCACCTTTAGGTGTAATCTTACCTATGAGAATATCCCCTTCTTTTACCCAGGCACCCACGCGAATGACCCCATGCTCGTCGAGATCCCTTGTTGTTTCTTCACTAACGTTTGGAATATCATTAGTTAATTCCTCTTCACCAAGTTTAGTATCTCTAACCTCTAGTTCAAAGTGCTCAATATGTAAAGACGTAAAAATGTCTTCCCTAACGACCTTCTCAGAAATAACGATAGCATCCTCAAAATTATAACCTTTCCAAGGCATGAATGCCACTTTAAGATTCTGGCCAAGAGCTAGCTCCCCTTTTTCAGTAGCATAGCCGTCACATAAAATCTGGCCTTTTGTTACCCTATCACCTTTTCTGACAATAGGTCTTAGATTGATACAAGTACCTTGATTAGTACGAAGGAACTTCGTTAGTTTATAAGATTTAAGACTGTCTTCAAAAGAAACCAACTGATCATCATCGGAACGATCATATCTCACTTTTACTTCAACAGCATCAACATATTCTACTTCACCATCCCCTTCTGCGTTGATAAGCATACGAGAATCTCTGGCAACCTTGCCTTCCAATCCTGTACCGACAATTGGAGAACTTGGACGAACTAAAGGAACCGCCTGCCTTTGCATATTAGATCCCATTAAGGCACGGTTAGCATCATCATTCTCAAGGAAAGGAATCATGGAAGCTGAAACACCAACGATTTGATTTGGTGCAACGTCCATAAATTCGATTTCAGAGGGTGTAAGCACAGGAAATTCTCCCTGTTCCCTACATTTGATTCTATCTCTTGTAAATGCTCCTGCATTATCAACACGGGCATTCGCCTGAGCGATACGTTTAAGATCTTCACCCTCAGCCGATAAATAAATAGGATGATCTTCAATTTTCAACTTCCCATCTACTACTTCACGGTAGGGAGTTTCAAGAAAGCCCATTTTATTTACCTTTGCATGAACGCATAAGGTAGATATCAGGCCAATATTTGGACCTTCCGGGGTTTCAATGGTACATAATCTACCGTAATGCGAATAATGCACATCACGAACCTCAAAACCAGCTCTTTCACGAGACAGACCTCCAGGTCCAAGTGCTGAAATTCTTCTTTTATGTGTTATTTCAGAGAGCGGATTGGTCTGATCTAAGAACTGAGAAAGCTGACTGGTACCGAAGAAAGAATTGATAACTGATGAAAGCGTCCGGGCATTAATAAGATCGATAGGCGTGAACACCTCATTATCTCTTACATTCATACGCTCTCTAATCGTGCGGGCCATACGAGCCAAACCTACACCAAACTGAGCATATAATTGCTCTCCTACATTTCGAACCCTTCTATTACTCAAATGATCTATGTCATCAATTTCAGCTTTCTGGTTCATCAAGCTAACTAAATACTTAACGATATTTATGATATCTTCCTTAGAAAGTACAAGACTTTCATAGCTACCATTAAGATTAAGTTTACGGTTAATTTTATATCTGCCAACCTCGCCAAGATTGTATCTTTTGTCAGAAAAGAACAATTTATCAATGATTCCACGGGCGGTTTCCTCATCGGGAGGATCAGTACCTCTTAGTTGCCTATAAATATACTGAACCGCCTCCATTTCAGAGGAGGTCGGATCTTTCTGTAAAGTATTATATATAATAGAATAATCCTGGTCGATGTCTTCTTTTTGAAGAATAACAACATCGCAGGCTGCTTCCAAAATTAAATCTATATTATCATCATCCAGAAGAGAATCTCTTTCAAGAATAATTTCATTTCTTTCGATGGTTACTACTTCACCTGTATCCTCATCAACGAAATCTTCGGTCCATGACCTTAACACTCTGGCGGCCAATTTACGACCAATTGACTTTTGTAATTCTTCCCTGTTCGCCGGAATAATATCAGCCAGGTCAAAAATATCGAGAATAGCTTTATCAGAATCAAAACCGATAGCCCTTAGCAGGGTCGTAACGGGGAATTTCTTTTTTCTGTCAATGTAAGCATACATGACGGTATTGATATCTGTAGCAAATTCCATCCAGGCGCCCTTAAATGGAATGACTCTTGCGGAGTAAATTTTTGTTCCGTTGGGGTGAACACTTTGGCCAAAAAACACACCAGGAGACCTATGTAGCTGTGAAACAACAACTCTTTCAGCACCATTGATTACAAAGGTACCACGAGGCGTCATATAAGGTATATTACCTAAAAAGACATCTTGTACTATCGTTTGAAAATCAACATGTTCAACATCATTACACGAAAGTTTTAGTTTGGCCTTCAGAGGCACGTGAAAAGTTAGACCACGCTGAACGCATTCTTCCATACTATAGCGAGGCGGATCGACGAAATAGTCTAAGAACTCAAGTTGGAAAATACTCCTAGCGTCAGAAATAGGAAAATTTTCTTTAAAGACCTTATAAAGACCTTCATTCATTCTATTTTCCGGAGTAGTTTCTAATTGAAAAAACTCCTGAAAAGATTTTAACTGAATCTCTAGAAAGTCAGGATACTCAGCGGGAAATTTAGTTTTCCCGAAACTTATTCTTTTTGACTCGAGAGCGAGTTCATTTCCATTGGATATCATCGGCACAAAATATTTTTCGGTAAGAACGAAACATTAGATCAACACGAGATAAAATGTAATTCGAGACAATAAAGTTTAAAACGGCCATCAACAGTAAAACACTTCCTTTACAGAAAAATGCCTAGAGGCTTAGCGATATAAACCATCGCTAAGCCACAAAGACACTTTCGCATTAATTGCCAAGACTGTAAGTCTGGATCATAATAAATTCGCAAATGAGCAAATAATTACTTAATTTCAACTTGAGCACCAGCGGCCTCAAGTTTTTCTTTTAGATCAGCCGCTTCTTCTTTAGAAACACCTAATTTTAGAGGAGATGGAGCAGCGTCGACTAGGTCTTTCGCTTCTTTTAATCCCAAATTAAGTAAAGTCTTAACTTCTTTAACTACTTGTAGTTTCGCAGCTCCGCCGGAAGCTAAAATAACGTCAAAAGAAGTTTGCTCTGCAGGAGCAGCAGCACCTGAATCACCACCTGAAGGAGCGGCCATAGCCACAGCAGCAGCTGCTGGTTCTATACCATATTCATCCTTTAAAATAGCAGCAAGTTCATTGACTTCTTTAACCGTCAGATTGACAAGCTGTTCCGCAAAAGCTTTCAAATCCGCCATTGTGTTTCGTTTTAAGATTAAATAATAATTTTATGTGCGGGTTAGCTTGGAAGCCTAACCTAGGGGGAATGCGCTAAATTAAGCGCGCTCCTGCAGTGTTTTCACCAAACCGGCAATCGTTTGACCGCCAGATTGAAGAGCACTGATAACATTTCTTGCTGGTGACTGTAATAGACCGATAACTTCTCCAAGCAACTGTTCTTTCGACTTTAGCTTAGTTAATGCGTCTAATTGATCATCACCGATAAATACGGCAGTGTCAATATAGGCAGCTTTTAAAAGTGGTCTATCGTTCCCGGCACGAAATTCCTTTAAAACTTTGGCTGGAATATTTGCAGCACCTTCAGCATACAATACTGCTGTTGGACCCTTTAATTCGCCAAAGATAGCCTCATAGTTCTTTTCTGAGGCAGCAGATTCAAGTGCTTTGCGGATGAGGGTATTTTTAATAACCCTCATTTGAACTCCCTTCTCAAAACACAATCTTCTGAACTTATTAATTTTTTCAACGGATAAGGTAGATGCGTCTGTGATATAGAAAAAATCTAAATTAGCAAATACACCTTTTAACTCTTCAATTACCGCTGTTTTTTCCTGTTTGGTCATTTCCGATTAACTTTAATGATTAGCGAACGACTTTAGGGTCAACCTTAATACCTGGGCTCATCGTGCTCGCTACTGTGATTGATTTCATGTAGATACCTTTTGCACTGGAAGGCTTCATACGAAGTAAGGTAGAAAGAAGCTCATTTGCATTTTCTGTCAACTTATCGGCAGTGAAAGATACTCTGCCAATAGATGCATGAATAATACCATATTTATCTACCCTAAAGGAAATCTTACCTGATTTGACATCAGCTACTGCCTCCCCTACATTCATAGTAACAGTACCCGTTTTAGGGTTAGGCATAAGGTTTCTTGGACCTAATATTCTACCTAAGCGACCTACCTGCGCCATTACCTGAGGCGTAGCTATAACCACGTCAACATCGGTCCAACCACCCATAACTTTTTGGATAAGTTCCTCCAATCCTGCATAATCAGCACCAGCGTCCAGCGCTTCTTGAACCTTATCAGGGGTACAAAAAACAGCCACTTTCTTAACCTTACCTGTTCCGTGAGGCAAACTTACCGTACCACGCAGAGATTGATCTGGTTTCCTTGGATCAACACCCAATCGAGCATGAATATCAACCGACGCATCGAATTTAGTTGTATTAACTTCCTTCACTAATACAAACGCTTCATCAAGTGAATACAACTTTTCCCGATTAACCTTCGGATCGACCAAGGCTCTTTTTTTTCCTACTTTAGTCATATTGAACAATTTTGAGGTAATATCATTTATGCCCTGAGACATAAACTCCCTGCATTAAAAATTAATTTTCCACTGTGGACCAAGGAGCATCGCCACTTACGGTAATACCCATACTTCTAGCCGTTCCAGCTACCATTTTCATGGCAGAATGAATCTCAAAGCAATTTAAATCAGGCATTTTGATTTCTGCAATAGTTTTTATTTGATCCCATGAAACGGAACCAATTTTATTTCTATTTGGTTGGGCAGACCCTTTCTTCGCCTTGGTTGCTTCAATCAATTGAATGGCCACTGGTGGTGTTTTGATGATAAAATCAAAAGACTTATCTTTATACACCGAAATAACGGTTGGAAGAATTTGTCCCATTTTATCTTGTGTTGCAGCATTGAAACGCTTGCAAAACTCCATAATATTTACGCCCTTAGAACCTAAGGCAGGACCGATAGGAGGCGCTGGATTAGCTTGACCCCCTTTTACCTGTAACTTAATTAAAAATCCTATTTCCTTTGCCATATCACTACATTTTTAGAACCTCATATCCTCTTTTGGAAGCGTCTTCGAGGCTCACACCAGGAAGAACAAAATTGAATACTTAGAACTTATATAAAAAAATCAACTGGTTTTTTCAACCTGCATGAAATTCAACTCAACTTCAGTTCCTCTGCCAAATATTTTGACAATAACTTTAAGTTTCTTTTTATCCTCATTTATTTCTTGAATATCACCAACGAACTCGGTAAAAGGTCCGTCAACAATTTTAATGGTTTCACCTACTATGAAAGGCTCGATGAGAGCCTCTGCAGATTCTTGAGATTCATCTACCTTTCCGAGTAATCTATTAGCCTCTGCTTCCCGCATAGGAATAGGCGTATTTTTACCTAGGAAGTGAATAACATTTTGAAGATTTTGAACACCAGTAACTACGTCACCTGAAAGTTTTCCCTCTGTAGCTTCAATAAGAATGTAGCCAGGGAGAATATTTCTCTCCGAGACTACTTTTTTTCCATTTCTAATTTTATATACTTTTTCAAGAGGTACAACCACTTGAAAAATAAAACCAGACCAATCATTCCGCTGAATTTCTGTATCCAGACGCTCCTTTATTTTTCGTTCTTTTCCACTTATCACGCGGAGAGAGTACCACTTTTTTTCTTCGGACATTTAACAGTGTATTGGATAACGATAATTAGAGTCCGTAAATCAAATCAAGTAAGGTACTCGAAAAAACATCCATTACAAAAACGATAAGCGCCAACAAGAGACTAGCTACTACCACAAGAATAGCATTTTCCTGGAGGCTTACCCAAGAAGGCCACGTAACCTTATTAACAAGTTCGTCGTAACTTTCTTTGAGGTATAGTTTCAATGATTCCATAATAATAATATTTTAAGCAGCACGGGCGGGAGGACTTGAACCCCCAGCCTACGGTTTTGGAGACCGTCGCTCTACCAGTTGAGCTACGCCCGTAAAACAAGAGTTAGGTTTCATTACTGAAACCTAACTTTCATTGATTCCCAAAAAAGGAATTTATTCTAATATTTCAGTAACTTGACCTGCACCAACGGTACGACCACCTTCGCGGATAGCGAAACGTAAACCTTTTTCCATTGCGATTGGGTTAAGTAGTGTAACTTCTAAAGAAACGTTATCTCCTGGCATTACCATCTCAACACCCTCTGGTAACTTAACATCACCAGTAACATCTGTTGTACGGAAATAGAACTGAGGGCGATATCCGTTAAAGAATGGTGTATGACGACCACCTTCATCTTTACCTAATACATAAGTCTCACATTTGAAACGGATATGTGGCTTTACTGAACCAGGTGCACAGATAACCATTCCACGACGAATCTGAGATTTTTCAATACCTCTTAATAATAAACCAGCGTTATCACCAGCTTCACCTCTATCCAATAATTTACGGAACATTTCGACACCTGTACAAACCGAAGTTAGTGGTTTCTCTTCCTTGTCCATCATACCTACAATCTCTACAGGATTACCAACATTGATAACACCTCTTTCGATACGACCAGTAGCTACTGTACCACGACCTGTGATAGAGAATACATCTTCAATAGGCATTAAGAAAGGCTTATCAGTAAGACGCACTGGATTCGGTATATCATTATCTACGGCGTCCATCAATTCCTTGATTTTACCAACATAATAAGGATCATCTTCTAGAGCTTTCAATGCAGAACCTTGAATTACAGAAGCGCTATCACCATCAAAACCATAGGTATCAAGTAATTCACGAACCTCCATTTCAACTAATTCTAACATCTCTGGATCTTCAACGATGTCTACCTTATTCATGAAAACAACTAATTTTGGTACACCTACCTGACGGGCAAGAAGGATATGTTCCCGCGTTTGAGGCATAGGACCATCAGTAGCTGCAACAACGATAATAGCTCCATCCATTTGAGCTGCACCCGTAACCATGTTTTTTACATAATCCGCGTGACCAGGACAATCTACGTGAGCGTAGTGTCTATTAACCGTTTCATACTCAACGTGAGCAGTATTAATTGTAATACCACGCTCCTTTTCTTCAGGAGCAGCATCGATTGAGTCATACGACCTTTTTTCCGCGAGACCATCTTTTGAAAGGACATAACTTATCGCGGCAGTCAAGGTTGTTTTGCCATGATCTACGTGACCGATAGTACCAATGTTAACGTGTGGTTTATTCCTTTCGAATGTACCTTTAGCCATCAGTTTTGATTTTTAAAATATTAATTCATTAAACAAAAAAAATCTCCGGAATACTAGAGCCAATGAGGGGAATTGAACCCCTGACCCCTTCCTTACCATGGAAGTGCTCTACCCCTGAGCTACATCGGCTGTTATTGTCGGAGTTATAAAACGTAAAGAGCGGGCGAAGAGACTCGAACCCTCGACCCTCAGCTTGGAAGGCTGATGCTCTACCAACTGAGCTACACCCGCTTAACACAAAATAAATGAACCAAAATGATACATTTAATTCGTGGGGGTGATAGGAATCGAACCTATTCAGACATAGTCACCAGATTTACAGTCTGGCCCGGCTCTCCAGCTCCGGCGCACCCCCGATTCTCCATATTAGAAGAAAATTTCAATTGAATTTACTTCTTTAAAGTAAATTTATAAGAGCCAGCAGAGGGACTCGAACCCCCGACCAGCTGATTACAAATCAGCTGCTCTACCAACTGAGCTATGCTGGCTGACTATCTACTTTCTAACTTTACTTCTAAAGCCTTTCCCGAAAGCGAGGCAAAGATAAATAGTCTTTGTAACTAATCCAAAGGATTCTAAAAAAAAATATCAATTTATTTTCTGCGGCTTTTATACCGCTCAATTTTACGTCTCAATGAATCTATAGCTTCATCGGTGGCAGCCTCAAATGACATCTTACTCGATTTCACAAACAACACCTCACCAGGTACATGTACACTTACCTCTACTACTTTTTCTTTTACCTGTCCGGCATTTTCAAGTTTCAACAAAACTTGAGTACGAATAATTCTGCCAAAAAAAAGATTCAATTTCTCAACACGATTCTCAATGAACAACTTTAATTTTTGGTCTGCATGAAAGGAAACCGACTGCATGTCAATGCTCATAGTGATTTTTTTAAAAAATGAATAAAGTGATTTCTGCCTAACCCTTGTTATCAGGGCTTTTACGCTGTGCTCTGGGATGTGCCTGATTATATATTTTTTTTAAACGTTCTGCAGAGTTATGCATATATACCTGGGTGGCAGCCAGACTAGAATGCCCTAACAATGCTTTTACTGCCTGAATATCTGCTCCATTACTCATTAAATGAGTAGCAAAAGTGTGTCGCAACAAATGAGGCCCTTTGTTCTCTATACTCGTTACCATACCTAAGTACCGAATACTCACTGCATAAACAAATCGCGTATAAATATCTCTACCTTTATCTGTTACAAAAAAGGTAACCGCCCCTTTTTCAAATAAGGTGTTCCTCTCCTCTCTGTATTTTGTCAATAAAACGTATAACGAACTGACCACAGGAATTACTCTACTTTTCCCCCCTTTACCCAACACGTTAATTTCTTTTCTATCCCACTGAATATCAGTTTCCTTAAGGTTGGCTACTTCCGCTCTTCTCATACCAGTTCCGTATAACAATTCCAGTATCAATCGATCCCGATGTCCACTAAAATCAGACGGAAATAAATGCCCTGAACCTAGTTTTTCCATCCCTTCGACAGATATAAACCTTGGAAGCCTTTTGGGGACTTTGGGTAATGGTAAGCGAAGCGCTGGGTTTACAGTCACTTTTCCTATTCTTTGTAGAAACCTATAAAAAGCTCTGACACCTGCAATCCTTCTTCTTATTACAGAAGGTTTATTTCCATTGTTTGCCATAGATACTACCCAGGCTCTTATTATTTCAGTATCTACAGAAGTCCAACTATATACCACCGTTTGATGGTCTAAAAATGCTTTGAAATAATCTACATCATCACCATACCCTCTTAAAGTTTCTAATGGAACTCTTCTTTCTCTTTCAAGATAGTTTAGAAACATTGCTGCGTAGGTGTCTTGCCCGTCTATCATACTAAGTCAATGAATGAGACTTTAATGTACAAATAAAAACGAATACAGTCAAGTTTATTTTTTAATCTTCCTTCATTATTTCCTCAAAATGATGAAGAAATTGTTTCAATACTATTTCATTTTTTATGTCAGCCTGATGTTGTTTCATATAGCTTGCCATCCATTTTGCCCTCGAGCTTGTTAAATCAATCCAGGCATTCTTATTATTATGTATTTCCTTCCAGTTTCCATGCTCAAATTTGGCATAATAGGTTGTTTTTAAGTAGTAATAAGCATTTTTGTCTCCAATAGATAAGGCAACGTGATAAGTAGGTTCCTTTTTTTTAAGCACAGAAAGAGAGACTACCTTGAGAAAAAAACCGTCAAAAACCAAATCATAAAAGTTATCTTCTCCTACTGAATCAATACCGAGCGATTTGCCGTTAATATATGTTTTAAGAATATTGCCTGCCGGATCTAAGGTTTGAATTTTTTTTATAGCCATGTTATCAATTCCCTTGATACCCCCATTCATTTTAAACTCTACTAATTTTTCAAGTAAATTAATTCGCAGCTTGTACCCGGCTATTGAATCGGATGCTTTTGGATCATATCGTTTAACTATTTCCTTAAAAAATACCACTGTCGAACTTCTGAATATCGAATCCAAATATATATTACCCATTAACTTCCCCGGTTTTTCTGCTATTCCATAAATGGGTGCTGCATTATTAGGTCTGAATTCACCATAATTAAACTCATCCCTTGTTGTTTGATATAAGTCCTCTTGAGAAAATATCATATAGGGTATGAAGCTACAACTTAAAAAAATCAGTATTTTCATCATTCAAATTTAATTTTCAGCGCCATAAAAATCCAGATATTCATCTCCTGGTTCATATAAAAGATATTCAAATATCAGGTTCATCATTTCATCTTTAGTCCCCCAACCATACTTTACTTTTGCGGGTGGAAAATATGGATTTTTGGGGTTATTTTTCGAGTTATCAAATGTTGCTTCAGCATAAATAACCGAACCTCGTGGAATTTTAAGTAAATGATTAAACTGGTAGGTTTGCTGCCAGTTAAAATCCCATTCAGGGATATGTATCAGTGGAATCATATCACCGTCAGGGGTAATTGCAAACGATTTAAATGATTTCCCCAGTAGATGCATGTGTGGCAAAACACTTAATAATGATAAATCAACGGGCAAAACAGGCGACCTCATATAAAAGGTAATAACGGTATCGGGTTGAAATTCAAACGGTTTATTCGTCACCCAGGTTTCATCAAAAACTAAGGTTTCAATAATTCTTCTTGGCTTTCCTTTGGCATAATAAAGATGAATTTCTGATTGATCGAATTCTTCCTTTGCAGATGGAGCATAATGCATATTAACTACGAGATCTGCATTAGCGGGAAGTACCTTTGCCACACCATCGGGGTAAAAAAGAGGAAAATTGCCGGGAACCCACCCAGTCCAAAATGAATTGGCCAGAGGAATATTCATTTTTTCCAATTGTGGGCCAGCCTGCCATACAGAAGCAGCATCGAAAGGCCGAATTCTTTTAGTTGTATCAATCATTATCCTGCTATGGTGAGCTAACGTTTTGTTTTTGGGCACAAAGCCAACACCACGCAAATATATGGGGGAAGGATTATCTACAGGAATGACAAAAAACCTATACTGCTCTTTGTTATCCCCCGGAATGATAAATGGTTTTTGAAATGCAACAATTTTATCAGGAGAAGGCCATTTTAAAACATTCACCGCTCCTTTTTTTTCTGGTAAACCTTCAGGTGCCCCACTTTTAATCCAGGTGAGTATTTTATTTAACGATTGCTCTGATAAGGCTCGTTGATTATGAAAGGTTCTAAATAAAGTATCGGCATGCCAAGGAGGCATATATTTAGATTCAACCACCATTTCAATCATGCTTATTCTTTTTTTTACATCTTCATAACTTTCCAATGAAAATGGAGCCGTTTGATCTTTTCTATGGCAGCCTGTGCAATTTTCGTCGATAATTGGTTTGATGTCAATGAAATAAGTTAACGAATCAGAGCCGAACGCATTGTTCCCGACCATTAAAAATACCCATACCAAAAAAATATTTAAATGATGTGACCCCGACATATTGAGATAATAAATTGCTAAAAAGTAAAAGTTACGTTTCCAGTTAACGCACGAAAAACCATTCTCCTAAAATTAACTAATTAATTATAATTCCTTCTGATTTTTTCTTTTTAGTAAGTCAACGAAACGTTGTGATTAAGCATTGTGCAAGTATAAAGAACAAGACGATGACTAAAATTATGTTTTAGTTCTTTCATCTTAATTAAAAAGGAGTTGATCAATTAAAAATGCAACCTATAGGATCTGTTTTAAAAATCAATACAGGTTGATTATTCCCCTGAGCCATTAACGCATTTTTCAGATATAAATGCTGGGAGATTGTCCTTGTTTTCCCCAAGGCATAAAACCAATCATCGGTAGCACCACGGTAAATAATTTCAGCATTGGCATTAAAAAATAAAACCTCAGGGGTAACATTAACGCTTAAATAATTTGCCAGCTGATTATCATTGTCAATAAACCACTGGAATGGGATTTTATATTTTTTCATAAAACCCTTAGCCATTTTACTTTCTTCATAAGAAGTGAAAACCCCAATAAAGGTAAACTCAGGAAATTCCAGCGCTAAATTTTTCCAGATATTCGGATATTTATTACAAATCGGACACTCAGAATTCATCCAAATAAAAACATTCCCCTTTGAGCTTAGGACAACATCCTTTGATATTAAATCTTTTAAACTATCAATTTCAACAGGCAAGAGCAGTAATTTATTTGCATTGAATGAAAATAAATGATTACCTGTTGTTACACTGATTATAAAAAAAAGGATAAGATATCTCATAAAAAAATTGCTCCCCGAAAATAAGTATCGGGGAGCAATTAAACGAATAAAGAAGAAAAATATTATTTCTTGGGTGTAAGTAGCACAGTTGCTTTATCACCATAACCATTTACCCAAGCATAGCTGATAGTACCATCGTCATTGACTTTACCGGAAGCAGTGGTTTTTTCACCAAAAGGTTCTGTAAAATCAGGGAATTTAATAGTACCACAAACATCAAACAAAGTAGCATCCAATTTTGTCGTAGCATCTATACCATAAACACCGTACCATTTTTGATAAAGGCCGGCGCTCCAATCAGAAATAGAATATTTACCATCTCCTGTTTTGGTAAGTTTCACCTCTTTAGTTGCGGTAAATACACCTTTACAACAGTCATCGGTAGATGTACCTGAAGTAGTAGCTACATAAGTACCTTCGATTTTAGAGTTACAAACGACAGCCCAGTTGATATCGCAATTAGCTCCAGGAAATTCCGAGCAAACAGAATCGGACCAAGAGTCAAAATAACGGCCATCGGCAGTGGTAAATGCCCATGTCATTTTAAAACCATCATCGGCTGTAAAACGAACGGCAGAAGTTCTGTCTTTCTTAAAGGTATTAGTAAATACAGAAACCTTTCCTTTACCATCACCATAATCAAAGGTAGCATCTTTGAATGCAGTATAAACATCATTTGGAGATATGCTAAATTTAGCATACGCTCTATTGGCAGGAACGGCGCTACCTTCCAGTGTTTTTACTTTTTTAGTACCGTGATTAGCTACCCTTGGATTTCCTTCCGCATCGACGTAGGATTCCTTAAAATTGACAAAAATGTCCATTTTAGTAACTGTATTGATTTTATCTATAGATATCCATTGCAATTCAATACTAATTGGCGTGGTCATATCTTTATAGAAGAAACTCGTAGCTGAGCCAGAGGCTGTTTGTGCATAACCGTGAACGGCAGTTTCCGGTGCAAGCACAGGATTTAACGACTCGTCCTTACAGGATGAAAACGGCAACAACAATGCGGCAGCTAGAGAATAAAGCAAAATTTTAAATCGCTTCATGTTGTGTTTTTTTATTAAAACAATCAATGAAAATAATTAGTTTGGATCCCAGAAAATTCTGTCTCTGTCATAAATAACATCCTTTGCTGTTTTCGCATTAGGATTCAATGTTAGTTCTTCCTGTGGATAAGGTAAACGAACAGGGAATTTACGAGGAGCAAGGATTGGATCCTGGATTGTGTTTGGTAAACCAGTCCTGCGGTAGAAGTTATATAATTCATAACCATTACCCCAGCTTGTAAACCAAAGCTGTTTTCCTACAACATTTAATTTAGCGTTGTTATTGACAGCATTGTCATAACGGCTCATCCATAAATCAACATAAGCTTTTATATCCAAAACACGACCATCAACCATAGTAATGGGTGGAGCCACTGCGTTCAAGTCTGTAGCTCTGCCAAAAGTGACCACTTTACCAATATGATCTTCGATTGCTTTTTTGAATAAAGCCTTAGCATCACCTGCTACACCTAGAGAAAGAATAGCTTCAATTTGGTGATAAAGAACGTTTACAGAAGTTAAAGCGGGGAAAATACCTCCACCTGCCGCACGATTTGCTGCGGGAATAGAAGGCGCAGCGATATCATAATA
>JAIYCH010000128.1 GCA_027488135.1 Saprospiraceae bacterium
CAAAAATCACTTAAATTTGATGGATCTTTTATATCAATTTCATCTTGAGCAAAAACTTCATTACTAATAGCCCTTCCACTGATCCTAGCTGTGAAAGGTTGAGAAATACCATCCTGGTAAGCAGCTTTTCCTAGTCTGAGAAGATTTGACCCAGTTGCACCCCAGGAAGGATTTGAAAGGTTATTAAAAGTACCGTCAATAGTTCTACATTTGTTGTCAAGAGACGTCTGTGAAAATCCCAGTTCAAATAATAGTCCATTCACTAAAATTAATAATAGTAATTTTTGGCACATGGTCATATTGATTAACTTAAATTAAAAAAGAAGAAAACAAAAATAGGTTTTTTTTCGACAAAATGTTTGAAAAACTAGTAAAAATAAAGAGGAGAACTATTGAAATATCAAGTTTTCAACCAGGAATCCCCACGACGGAAAGTTTGAAAATAAAAACAGGTATGCCTAAATGGTATTTTTTAATGTGTTTATTCATTTCCTTTCATGCTATGTCACAAAACAGGACAGATTGGGGAAACATGCATGAGAAAAAGATCATTTTCCATGGGGACGACATATTATTGGACAGTTTACCGATTTTTTCATCCTCAGTTAGTATTTTTCAAATCAACCCATTCATTCCAGTGTCTGATAGCCTATATTTTGTGGTTTCTGGGATTTTAAAATGGCGAAACAATCTAATATTTAAAATAGGTACCCCTCTACTTATTCAATACAGAACTTTTCCCAAGGATTGGATAAATTCCAAATCTTCTGATTTTCTGCTTATACCTGACACCCTTGAAACCTTCTATTTGATGGGAAAATCTGAATTAGCGTCTTTTTCCATGTCCGACGAATTTCGACGAATTGAATATAGCGGTGGCTTTATGAGAGGAATATCCATTGGTAACAGACAAGATCTTGTACTTAATTCCCAATTAAATCTTCAGCTTACCGGTGAAATTGCGCCCGGCTTCACTATCAGAGCTGCCATAACGGATGAAAATTTGCCTATTCAAGCCTTTGGAAATACATTGCAATTACAAGAATTTGATAAAGTTTTTATTGCTTTAGAAAAAGATCAATTTCATTTTACCGCAGGAGATTTTGAAATTCAAAAAGATCAAAGCCATTTTAATAATTTTTACAAGAAAGTTCAAGGTCTGAAATTACATTTTTTTGATAAGGAAAAAAAATGGGAAACCACGGGTAGTGCCTCCTTTTCAAGAGGTCAATTTCAACGGGTTACCTTAGATGTGTCGGAGGGGAACCAGGGTCCATACAGACTTTCAACGCCAGCCACAGGAGCGATTACCGTTCTCCTTGCGGGAACTGAAAAGGTCTTTATCAATGGAAAAAAAGCTATCAGGGGTACTTCCGGAGATTATATCATTGACTATAACCGAGGTGAAATCATTTTTACCCCCAACCAATTGATGGTAAGAGAAACCCGGGTGGTGGTAGAATTTGAATATGCAAATACCGAGCAAAACAGATCTATCCTGGCTTTCAACAGTCAATATCAACATAAAAATGGTACTTTTTTTATAAACGGACTCACGCAACAAGACAGTAAAACGAGCCCTAGGTTCCGGAATTTGAAAGAGGAAGATTTAAATCTTTTAGCGAATTCCACCTCTCCGTTAGAAAAACTTTATCTGCCTGGTTGGGAATCGTCCACTGATACCGATCCTATCAGAACCTATTATACCCGGCGTGACACGCTCTTGCCATGCGGAAAAAAAGACACCTTTTTTATTTATGTAAAAGAATCTTTGTCAGATAAATACATCGTAAAATTTGGCGTCCCCTCATCAGGAAAGGGAAATTACAGACTGTCCACCCAGCTCATTGGAAACGATAGAATCTACGAATATGTACCCCCTGATCCTGTTACCTGTGAGCCTCAGGGTCAATATGACCCTTTCATTCCTATTTTTTTTCCTTTGGCAAACAGCATCTTAACCATGGGACAGGAAAGTAAAATATTCCAAAATATAACTTGGCGAACTGAAATGGGACTTTCTCATCAAGACAATAATCGCTTTTCAACCTATAAAAATGCATTGAATACGGGCCTGGCAAGTTGGAATGAATGGAAATGGCAATCTCCTTTAGGCGCTCCAGCAAATATCATTGACATTTCCCTAAGCCATGAGTTTGTGAGTAAAAAATACACCGCATTAGAACCCATTCGATCACCTGATTTTTTAAGAGACTGGGGACTAACAAACCAGCTAGGAAAAGCTGAGCTTCCTGAAAATAACGAAAATACGCTCCGATTAAAGATAAACTATATCGCTCAGCAAGGTATCAAATTAGACTACCAAATAGAACATTATCTGCGACAAGGGCTTTTTAACGGTTTACGGCAAAATGCGGCTGCCACCTGGGCCAATAAAAATTCTTCTTTTACCGGCGCTTTTAATCAGGTAACAGCAAACTATTCAGGTGAAAACACTTCATTTTCCAGGCCCAATATTCAATTCATGCACACCTTATCTGGTAAAAACAAGTGGCAATTTAGTGGTCAAATGGAAGGTGAGAGAAAAGTACAACAGAACCCGGCAACTTCCCTGATTCATTCCAGTAGCTTTGCTTATCATCAAGTACAATTTTCCGTAAAATTTCCAGAAAAAAAGGCAAATACTTTCGCATTACGACTCCAGGACAGAACAGATTTTTTACCTGTTAAAGATAAACTTCAAATGAGTTACAAAGCTCGCTTTATTAAATTGGAGGGTACCCATACTGTGAGTAATCATTTTAAAATGAAACAAATATGGCAATATAGACATTTGTCTTTTATGGACATATTAACAAATAATATTTCGTCAAAAGGGGTTTTACTTGGACAAGTTCAAGGAGATGGCTCGTTTTTAAAAGGTTTAATTCGGGGGAATACGGTGTATGAAAGAGGGAGTGGTCAGGAACCAAGGCTGGAATATACTTATATTAAGGTTGCTCCTGGAGAGGGTACACATATTTGGCTTGACTCGTTGTTTAACCAGGACGGCATTTTACAACAACAAGAAATGATGATTGCCCCCTTTCCAGACCAAGCAGATTTCATCAAAGTTAATACCTTAAGTAACCAGTATTTACCTACCAGGTTTCTGCATTTCACCCAATCTTTTACCGTTGACCCCGGCAGATATAAAGGTAAATTATTTAAAAAGTACGCGCGATGGCAATGGAACTCTACCTGGCGAATGGATAAAAAAACCACGACTGACCGGGGATTAATGTCCTTACATCCTTTTTCCGTCAACATAGATGACCCCAATGTAGTATCTCTAATTTACCAACAAAGAAATGTATTGATTATAAACAAGGGTCATAAATTATGGGATATACAAATGGGAAATAATCAACAACTTCAAAAATGGTTACAGACTATCGGTTCAGAAATACGGGTGCAGCAAGAGGCTTTTTTAAAATGTCGTTGGAATATGTCGAACAAATGGTTGCTTCGAACGGAACTGGGTAAAGGCGGCAATGCACAGAAAGCGGAAAGATTTCCAGAAAAGAATTTTGATATGAACACTCAAAAAAGCAGTATATCCCTTCAGTTTTTACCTGTCAACTCCTTTCGTTCTCTGTTATCTTTCACAAATGATCGAAGTACACCGCGGGAAACGAGCGAAAATACAGGAACCCTAAATAAAAGAGAAGTAAGTTTTTCTACTACCTGGAATGCAAAGGAGGGTCAATCTGTCCAGGGACAAATGTCAAATATTTTTATTCAGTACAGTGGTTTGAAAAACAGTCCGGCGTCATTTGCGCTCCTGCAGGGGTTGCAAACAGGAAATAATTGGCAGTGGACCCTCCAATTTGAAAAAATAATAGGAAGAAATATTCGTCTTTTATTTAAATATCAAGGACGAAAATCAGCCACCGGACCTATTTTTCATCTGGGTAATATTCAACTTGGCGCTACTTTTTAAAATCTTATGAATAAGGTTCTTATTTTTGTATTATTATACCCTAATGAAAAAAATATTTATGTTCTATTCTCGTGCTCCCCTTTTACTACTTTTGTTATTTTTTTTCAGTTTTGCCTCGGCTCAATCCTATTGGAAAAGTCAATGGGTTACCTCGCAGGCCAATGTCAAAACATTAAAAATAGATGAGGGAAGACGCTGGAGTGTGGACATAGATCTATTAAAAAAATCGTTATCTCAAAGAGAAAAAACTTCTGTTTTTTTACCCCATCCCAATGGAGAATTAATTTCCTTTGACTTGAAGGAAGAAAAAGTAATGGCTACGGAGCTTGCTGAAAAATATCCCAATATTAGAGCGTTCTCGGGACAGGCATCCTCAAATAAACAGCTATCCATACGTTTGGAATTGAATTCCAAGCAGATATTCGCCGTTATTAAAAAAGGTGAGGAAGAATGGTATGTCGAGCCCGATCCTAATAACTCCTCATTTTTAATAAGTTATGATGCTAAAAACAGGGTAATACCCGAAGCCTCGTCGGTAAAATGTGAGACAAAAGAAAAGAGCATAGAGGACGTCATAAGAGCGCAAGAAAATGCCCTTTCTTTTGGTAGTAGTCTCAGAAATGCCAAAGTAACTTTGAAAAAATATCGATTTGCTCTTACATGTACCGCAGAATACGCCAAAGCGAAAGGGGGTACCATCGAATCGGTATTGACCAGTTTTGTTACGTCGGTGAACCGGATAAATCAGATTTTATTGCGGGAAGCAGCGGTACAACTGGAGTTGATTGCAAAAAATGATTCCTTAATATTTTTTGATGCTGAAAAGGATCCATTTCCAGAACCCAGTAATCTTACCCAACTGTTAAATCAGAATGGCGCCGTTATAAATAGCATCGTTGGGGCAAATAGTTACGATATTGGACATATATTCACTTCTGGCTGCAGTGGTGGCGTGGTCGGCATTGCCACCTTGGGGAATGTGTGTACCAGTGGCAAGGCTCGTGGGGTTACCTGTCATTATTCATCTAACCTACTGAGCATCACGCTCAACGTATTTGCCCATGAACTGGGGCATCAATTTTCCTGTTCTCACTCATTTAACAGTTGTGATGGAAATCAGGACAATGTAGCGCCAAGCGAAGGTTTTGAGCCAGGGGGAGGTTCTACCATTATGTCTTATTCGAGTGCTTGTGGTCCTGATAATTATCAATTCAATGTAGATGACTATTTTCACGGAGGAAGTCTGGATGATTTAATTCCCTTTGTTCAAACAGGATCAGGAGCAGGTTGCGGTGTAAATATACCAACGCCAAATGATATACCCGTAGTAACTTTAACTTATAAAAATGGGTTTTCTATTCCTATTTCTACGCCCTTTAAACTGGAGGCGGCGGCGACGGATGCCGACAATGATAAATTGACTTATAATTGGGAACAAATGGATACCGGTCCTACAACCCCCCTTGGAGAGCCCAAGAATAATTCACCCCTTTTCCGTTCGTTCCCCGCTGGGGAAAACTCCTTTCGTGTTTTTCCTCAAATGCCAGGTTTACTTGCAGGAAGCGCATCCAGAGTGGAAATTTTGCCAAATTATGCCAGGAACTTATCTTTTCGCGTTACCGTAAGGGATAATAACCCTCAAGGTGGTGCCGTCGTCTGGAAGGATGTACAATGTAAGGTGACCGATCAGGCTGGTCCATTTATAGTTAACACACCTGCTTCTAAAGCAGTGGCAGGGGGAACCCTGAATGTTTCCTGGCAAGTTGCCGGAACCAATAAATTACCCGTTAATTGTCAGTTTGTTCATATAAAATTATCCGTAGATAAAGGATTAACCTTCCCATATACGCTGGCTTTAAATACACCAAATGACGGTAATGCCCTCGTTACCCTGCCTCAGGTAAACACGGGAAATGCCAGACTTTTAATCGAAGCGGCTGATAATATATTTTTCCAGGTTACAGAAAAAGAATTTGTGATTGAAAATCCGACCACGCCTCTTTTTACCTGGAAATTAGAGCCCGCAGGTATTCCCTTACATTGTTTACCCAATAATGCCGTTTTTAAAATTACCACCAATAGTGCCCTGGGATTTGATTCTACCCTTACCCTAGGTGTTCAGAGCGGACTTCCTGCTGACGCTACCTTTTCATTTAGCAAAAACCCCGTGAAACCGGGTGATTCTGTTCAATTGACTCTCTTTTTTAAAGGCATTCGCAGAGACACCTTACCATTGATTCTTACAGCGAAAACATCAGCAGGAACGGTGTACCTCCAGGAGGCATTTATCCAAACCTTATCGACCGATTTTAGCGGCCTAAAAACTACTAAGCCATTGAACGGACAGGCAGGAATTATACTTTCCACCCCATTTGAATGGGCCACTTTACCCAATGCCGAAACGTATGATTTTCAATTATCAACCTCTCCCCGCTTTGGTCAGGACGATTTGGTAAGTAGTTCCCAAGGGCTTAAAACGGGAACGTTCACTCCCACCGCATTTTTAGCTGACAATCAATTATTTTATTGGAGAGTACGAGCGAATAATGCCTGTATCGCTGGCGAATGGTCACCGGTTTCAACTTTTCATACGGCAGTAACTAAATGTGAAGCAAGTAGAAATACTAATCTTCTTACTATCCCAGGCCAGGGAACGCCTACCGTTGAGAGTTCCATTGTGATAAATGAAGATGGAAACATAAAAGATATTAATATCCCCCTAATAAAAGCAACGTTTGAATATGTGAGAAATTTAAGAGTTTCCCTCGTCAGCCCTAAAGGTACTGAGGTGATTCTTTTTGACCAAAGATGTGCATTAACCAATAAATTTATCCTGGGATTTGATGATGAATCACCCAAAGATCTTATTTGTCCTCCCGATGATGCTATTGTTTTTAAACCCAATCAACCTCTTTCTGCTTTTAAAGGAGAACCTTTAAGGGGCACCTGGATCCTTCGATTCAAGGTGGTTAAACGAGAAAGTATTACCGCAGGATCCATAGAAAGCTGGAACATTGAATTTTGTTCCACTTCCACGCCTTTGATGCCAACCTTAGCCAAATCAGATACCCTATTGGTTAAATCCGGGGGTAAAAACTTCATTACTCCGCTAAATCTGACGGTGAATAGTCCTGGAATTGCCGATACCGCTTTGAAATTTATAATTACTTCGTTACCAAAAAACGGTGTTATCCTTAGAAAAACTGACACCTTAAAAATAGGACAATTCTTTACGCAAGCTGAGATAAAAGCCAGCTTAATCAATTATGTGCATACAAATAAAAATAGTATTCAGGATGCTTTTGGATACATACTTTCAAATGGGGCGGGTGGTTTTATTCCACTAAATTTCTTACATGTCAAAATTGATAATTCCGTCCATACGACATTCCTTCCCTCGGCGCTCACCTGCACTATTTTTCCAAATCCAAGTGCCGGTCTAATTCAGGTGGAATGGGATTTTAAAGTTAAAAATGACGCGCTAATGGAAATTCATGATTTATCTGGGAAACTAATATTTAAACAATTATACCCTTCCTTTCAACAAAAAATACAGCTTGATGGTACCCACTGGGAAAAAGGAACGTATGTGTTATCTATCCAAGGCGACCAGCAGCGTATCTCTACATTGTTTATAATCCATTAATGAATGAAGATAAAAACAGGTATATTATTTGGAGGCAGCTCCAGACATAGGGAAAAATCTTTCTTGGGTGCACAGTTTCTAAACTTGCATTTACCCGGTTATTCCATGGAAAAAATACTCATTTGGATTGATAAAGAAGGAAAACTTTTTCAGGTAAAGGAATCTTGTTTTATTTCTGAAGATTTACCCGGAAATTTAATAAAAGAAATAGATCCTTCCACTTTAGGTCAATACATTAACATTGCAATTATTACTCTTTCCGCAGATGATAAAAATGCAAGCTCATTATATGAAATTTTAGACCAGTTAAATATTCCAAATAATTTAAATCTTCCTTCCATAACCTTTGCTCAGGACGTTGAAAACTGGTGGCATGCACTAAAAACATTGAACTTCAGGAGTCCCTCTTCCAAAAAACTTAGTTTAACAGATTGGGATAATAGCCATTCGGAAATCATATCATCAGCGTTAAAAAAGGATTTAGGTGAGTTCATACAGATTATTCCTATGCCTTACTCTTCCAAAAATGGAGGAAGTTTTATTTTGCCAGGCACAAAAAATGATATTATTCAAGAAAGGATAAACCGTGCATTTTTTAGGGATTGGATAAGTAAAACGGACTGGAAGAACAGATCGGAGTATGAAAAAGATGCCTGGATAGCATGGCTTTCAGATCCCTTGGAAGGCCCTGATTTTCCTCTCCATTTAGTAACTCAAGGAACACAAAAAGTAAAAATAGACCGAGCTGAAGAATTTGTCACCCATTTAGATAAAATTTTTGCCAATGATCCAACGGACGAATTTGTCATTGGCATAGAGCCAGCCGTGGAAGAAGCTTATATCCAACTGGTGAGTATTCCAAATGGGACTCCCTTCCAATCTGTCGTTTGGCATCAAGATGATACATGGCATTGTTTACCCCCTTTGACAAATAATGACGTGTTTTTGGGTAGAAAAAATGAATCTGTTACGCTCACAGAACTTCAGACAACAGAAATTTCTATACAAATGATCCAGTTGGGTCAAAATTTTCAATTTAATTCCCCCCAATTAGTTTCAGGATTTGTCACCTCATCAGGAAAATCTTATCCAATTGAAATTCAATCTTTTATTGAAGTTATTGATGAAAAAAAATGGTTTGAGCATCTAGGTTGTATCGATCAGACCCCCACTTCGTTTTTAGAAATAATAGTACACCAAATCTTACATTTCCAGGAGTTAACGGGAGGCATTTCGGGTAAAATTGCTTCCCAACTGAAACAGGTTTTAACAGAAAAAATTCAAACAGATTATCCTGTTTCCTTTCAGGCTATCTTACTGGATTCCATGGAAAATTTAAACATAAATCATCTGTCGGAAGCCATAGGATGGTATGAAAAACTGGCTATGGTCGGTACCTTAGAAAATATACTGGTTTTTTCTGAAAATAGCAGTTTGGGCCTCATTCTTTACAGGGTTCCTGCGCGATGGATATACCTTACCATTCAAAATAATTTGGAAATACAAGAGGTATTTAACAAAGTAAGAAAGCATTGTTCAAAGATAAGCATCGCTGAGTTAAGAGAAAAAGAGTATCGGATAATACCCATAACCTCTGGAAAAACAGCTGTGACAGGCGCTCTTTTCCAATGGCTGGAAAGAGAACAGCTACCTTATTGGGGGGTAGCCCCAGCCTTTTCAATGGTAAATTATAAAAGAAGTGCTCAAATACAATCATTGAGTAAAAATGGGATCAAAACCAATCCATTTTGGCAAATTTCAACGTGGCTAAACGAAAATAGTCTTTCTGATAAGGGATATTTTATAACTTCTGACGAATATCATTTTAATCAAAAAACGATTAAAATCTCAGGAGAACATGAAATAAATGCCTTTAAGGATTTTGTAAAAAATACGCCCCGCCTTGCTGAAACACAAAGGAATCGCAAAATATGGCAACTTTTTTTTGAAGAAATACAAGAATCAATACCTACCAATGCCTTCATACAGGCATTGGAAGAAGATGAAATAATCATTAGTTTCTTTCATCTGAAAAATGCACAAGATTCATTTGATCGATTTTACCTTACCCCTATTCATGCCGCAAAAGGAAATGACGACCAGATAAATTATCTTTATCAAGCGCACGAAAGTAAGTTACTCTATAAAATATCCTCCGTTTGGACAGCATTCATTGAGCAAATAGAAAAAGGACTTCAATCCTTAGGGTTCAATAGTCCCGGCTATGTTACCTTGAATGCCACTATATTTGAGGATAAAAGTTTTCAACTTATTATTAAGGAGGTTAGCCCTTTATTTTCTGCCCGGGATAAATGGATAGAGAAGATAATGTTGCACAATCAGATTACATGGCATCAGTTTATCTATAATCAAAACGAATATGCAAAATATAAAATGCCGATAGCCATTGAATTAGAGGAAAAGGAAGAAAATATTATCCTATTTGAAGAAAAAAAGTTACCATTTCAACATGTAAATTCGGACATTGTGGTCATAAACGAAGAAGCAGAGGAAGAATCGGTGGTAGAAGAAATAGAAGTGCAGGAAGATGCGAAGGAAGAAAGAGAAAACAGAATAAATGAAGCCATGAATAATTTAGCCCCAACCCGGTTTTCAAGAAACTTTAAGGATTACGCCTCAGAAGCTTTTCGATTTTTGACCTCCTGGTTTTTTATAAAAAATCTGTTGGCTTTCATCGTTAGTATTTTCATTATTGTCAATTTGGTAAAAGGGGTCCTTTTCCTTTATACCAGGCATGGGTCCGCCAAAGAAGTTATGGACTATTCAGGTATGCCTTTTGATTCTGCCCTGGAAAAAGCTGAAAATCAGGGTTTCAAACTTGTTGCCAGTGATGAAGTGTATGTTTTAAACAGGCCGGCAGGAATCATTATAAGTCAAGTCCCGCAAAAAGGCGCTAAAATCAAATCGGGCAGAACCATATTTTGTGTCATCACAGGTGGAGATGCACCATCGGTCACTTTACCTAAGCTATCTAATAACGATGAATATGAGGCTTATCAAAAACAGTTGCTACGATTGGGCATTTATTCGAGAATACGGGAAGAGCGATATGAAGCAGAATATGAAGAAAAAACCATTTTAGAGGTTTATTTTGAAGGGAAAAGGCTATCAAATAGTAGAATAAATGCCAGTATTGTAAAACTTCCGAAAGGCAGTTATTTAGATTTTGTCATCTCTGTGAGGAATACAGACCGCGCACCCGTTCCCAATCTGATCTGTTACACCTACGAAGAAGCTGCTACCAATATCATTGCCAATGATTTAACGATTGGCACTATAATGGGGCCTGAAAACAATGTTTCGTTTGCTGGCATGTATGTTTATAAACAAGAACCTATGCCAGGCGAAGGCGTCTTTTTACCAAAAGGCAGCCCTGTTATTCTTTATTTACAACCTGAAAGACCGGCTGAATGTCCGGAATATTAATGTAAAATACGATGAAAAAATATATACTATCTTCCTTAACTATGAGAGAATTGCATAGATATCTAGGGTTCTTTTTAGTCGGTATCATGTCCGTTTATGCCATTAGTGGCGTAGTATTAATATTCAGAGACACCGATTTTCTAAAAAAGGAAAAGGATATTACAAAGGAGATTTCCCTGAATGCCAATCCTCAGGAACTTGGTACTTTATTGGGTATAAAGGGATTAAAGTTAATAAAGACGGAGGGTAATATAAGTTATTTTGAAACTGGACAGTACGATGCAAGCAATGGAATTGCTCGTTATAAAGTAAAGGAGTTACCATTTATCATGGATAAAATGACGCATTTGCACAAGGCAAAAACGACAGATCCCCTTTACTTTTTCAATATATTTTTCGGTTTTTCCCTCCTGTTTTTTGTCATATCCTCTTTCTGGATGTTTTTACCCTCTACCAGCATCTTCAAAAAAGGGATGTATTTTACCCTTGCAGGCATCATACTTACCTTAATTCTTCTGTTTATATGAGGGGAAATTAAATCCAGTTTATTTTAAAGCCTGATAAATAGCGACATTAAATTTGTTCTGTAATTCGCCCCATTCCGGACCGGCGCCTAATTGCTGCGTCATTAAAACTGCTACTATATTTTCTTTAGGGTCTGCCCAATAAGTAGTTGCAAAGGCACCTCCCCACGAAAAAGTACCTACATTTCTAATATCATCAGTATTAGCGGGAGTAACTATAGAAAATCCCAATCCAAAATGCGTGTCACCCATCAATCGTCCGGAATGATTACTAAGCATCATTTCCACCGTTCGGGGAGAAAGTATTTGTTTACCATTATAGGAACCTTTATTCAGTAACATTTGAAGAAAAATACCATAATCCTTTACCGTTGATGACAGACCGGCACCACCTGAAAAATAGCTTTTATTCATATTTGGGAAATTGGGTGATATCGGACTTTTTCCATCTTCCATTTTAGTAAAAAAGCGAAGGCTATCTCTTGTATAAATACTCGTCAATCGCGGTTGTATAGCCAGTGGAAGGTTAAACCAAGTATCTCGCATACCTAAAGGTTCACAGATCATTTTCTGAAAAAACGATTCTAATGACAAGCCAGATACTAATTCAATGATATGGCCTAACACATCTGTATTCAATCCATAATTCCATCTTTCCCCAGGCTGATATTCCAACGGAAGCTCTCCAAGCCTAAGCATTGTAGTATGGATATTGGCATCTGTTTCTCCAATACCCGCAGAAATTTTATTCTTGGCATAAATGGCTTTCATGGCAGGACTTCCAATACCTGCATAACCCAAACCTGAGGTATGTGTCAACAGGTCTCTGATGGTGATATCTCTTTTTGCGGGAACCGTGGTATAGGTAGAGTCCTTTTCAGAAAAAGTATTCAGGACCTTAAGATTTTTAAAGGTAGGGATAAATTTGTGAACAGGATCAGACAACAACAAAGCCCCTGATTCCATGAGCATCATTATACCGACTGAAGTTAATGCTTTAGTTTGTGAGGCAATTCTAAAAATGGCATCTTTTTCCATTTTCTTCCCAATACTCCTGTCATCCACACCATAACCCCTATGAATTAAAAGTTTGCCATCTTTTGAAACCAAAGCCACCGCGCCAACTATTTTATTATCTGACACGAAATCCTGAATGACTTTGTTGACTCTTTCCAATCGCTCCTGATGTACCTCCGGATGAGGTAAAACCTCTGAAGAAAGCACTTGCTGTCCAAAAAGAACCAGAGAAAAGTACAAGATAAAAAAAGAGGAAACAAAAAACTTTTTCATAATCAATATATTAAAAATTTAAAAAACAATGTTAAAAGAGATTAAATACTCCTTTTCTTTTGGTTCCGAATGACAATTGGGCCATACCAAAGCCAGAAACCAGTAACGGTAAAGATAAATAAGGCTATGCCGGTGACAGAAGTATAAAATAACTTGATGGGCTCCCCCTCCGTTTTAAAATAAAAATCAAGAAAAGAACCGTCGTGCACATCTTCAATAAAATCGGATCTTCTGGTATGGATTTGCAATAATTCGCCAGTAGCTCCATCCAATTGAATTTCCTGATAGTGATTCGTAAATACAAATTTAACAATACCCTTATCAGGTCTGACATCTATTCTGTCAAGCTCGTTAGAAAAAGTCGGGCCCAGGGAGTCTTTTAGTACGAGAAAAGCATTTTTCTTTAGAGAATCAAGGGAAATCCATTCATTTAAAACGGTGGAAGACCCCTTGGCTGATTTGGGTAAAATGATACCTCCACTATTTTTTTTCCACCCTAACAAGAGACCAGAAATAGAAATAACGAAGAAAAAGATAAACAAAAAGGCACCGGTAGTTCGATGAATTTTTCTAAAGACACGTAATAATTTAACTTGCATAGCCGTGGAAAACTAACGTTGAATAATTCAAAGATAAACATTCATTCCCATCGAATGGCGAAATAAACGGAGAATTAACTTAATCTTTTCGAGGTCATGAATTATGAAGGGCCCTCTCATTCATTTATTTTCTCTTAATACCATGGCAATTAAGGAGATTATTGATTCATTAGCACCTTCCAGTTCATATAAGTTCTTTATCGATTATGTTGAAATTAAAGGTCAAAGGCTTTTAATTTAAATTATTTGACGGTGAATCATTAAATGAGTGTATCTTTGCGGTTTTGAAGGTAAAACCAAATCATGGTATTTGAAGACTTAGGCATAATGCCTGCCATTCTCGAGGCATTAAAAGGAGAAGGATACATTAATCCAACCCCGATCCAGGAAAAAGCGATTCCTATATTAATAAAAGGTAAAGATTTGCAGGGTTGCGCCCAAACGGGCACGGGTAAAACGGCCGCTTTTGCCATACCCATCTTACAACGGTTATCGCAGAATCCTTTACAGAAAAACGGACCTAAACCTATACGTACCTTAATACTTACACCAACACGAGAACTTGCCATTCAAATCGGTGAGAGTTTCGCCAGTTATGGAAAAAATGTAAATATTAATCATACAGTTATTTTTGGCGGTGTCTCTCAAGGTGCGCAAGTTGATGCCTTACGCCGCGGGGTTGATATTGTTATTGCTACCCCCGGAAGATTAATAGATTTGAATAATCAAGGTCTTGTGGCCCTGAATAAAATCGAAATTTTCGTTTTAGACGAAGCAGACAGGATGCTTGACATGGGATTTGTAAATGATGTTAAGAAAATCATAAAACTGATACCTAAGCACAGGCAATCCATCTTTTTTTCCGCTACTATGCCTGATTCTATTACTCAGTTGGCATCTTCCATTTTAACCCAGCCACAATATGTAGAAGTAACACCCGTCTCTTCTACCGCTGAGACCATAGCACAAGAACTTTATTTTGTGGACATGGTAAATAAGCGTGATTTACTCCTTCATATATTAAAAGATAAGGAGTTAAAATCGATCCTGGTGTTTACCCGAACTAAGCATGGTGCTGACAAGGTGGTTAAACTATTAGAACGCGAAAGTATTAAAGCTGCGGCAATTCATGGAAATAAGTCACAAAATGCAAGACAAAAAGCATTAAACGATTTTAAAGATAAAAAATTAAGGGTTTTAGTTGCCACCGATATTGCAGCAAGGGGCATTGATATTGATGAATTAGAATTGGTTATCAACTATGAAATTCCAAATATCCCAGAAACCTACGTTCACAGAATAGGAAGAACGGGACGTGCAGGACAAATTGGAAAAGCCATTTCATTTTGCGATAGCGATGAAAGAGCTTACATGAAAGACATCCTGAAATTAACTAAAATTAATATTCCTGTCGCCAATGAACACCCATTCTTGCCGGCTGATGGAAATACAGATTTAAGTAATGCTGTTAAGCCCAAAATTAAAGCACCCCTGCCTCGCGAGAACAGGCCTCGCAACCATGCATATGGATCTACTTCAAAAGGTGGTAATGGGCAAAGGAAAAGAGAAAATAGTTTTTAACTATTGATTTTATACTATTGATATTGCAAAATGAGAATCCCCGATACAAATGTGTTGGGGATTTTACTATGAAAGCGGAGCTATGTTCCTGGCCTGCGGATATGTGCATAATCAGGGTGACGGTGAGGCCTCCATTCTTGGGTGAAAATGATGGGTGCAGCAGCCGGGTGTTATGCGTGAATATTAAATCAAAACCTATCGGGGAGAAGACACGAAGCACCGTGTCTCTACCATAGGTTTACGTGAAAAATATAATGTCCATAGGGCATAATCTTAGAAAAGTAGCACAAAAAAAAGAGGCTACCTTTTTAGACAGCCTCTTGATTTTATCAATCTAAAGTAAGTTTTTGATAAGGTTCTCTATACTCTCTTTGAACATATTGATTTGCTGGTTCAAAGTTCGTAACCTTCATATCTGCGGCATCCCACAATAATTTTATATATCTGCCCGGATAATCGAAACGACCAGGACGGGTAGGAGAAGGAGCTCTGTAATCATAGCTTCTAATGGCCAGATTTCCAATTAAGACCATTTCGGTAAGGAAACCAGCTATTTCGAAAGGTGAACTCAATTCTTTATTACCATAACCGGCCATACAACCATCGACCCATTGCTGATAATGGCCTTCTGGTACTCTGGCATATTTCTCAGGAACTTGCACCTCCTTTGTTTTAGCCACTGGAATAAGACGAGGATTAATACCATAGGTATTTGCCATCATTTTACCTTTATCGCCAGAAAAGATAATACCATTTCCACCATCACCCATCATTTCAGAAATCTCCAGTTCTTCCGGACGTTGAGGGATAATACCTCCATCCATCCAATGTAATTTAAGATCAGGCTTACCTGGTCTTGGAAATTTGAAATGAATCGTAGAAGAAGCGGGACAACTTTCAGGATAGTGAGCCATGGTAAAGTTATCGGAATAAATAGTGGTTTGGCTACACTCCACCTCAGATGGATAACCAATTTTAAGTACGGAGAAAGCGGATTCTACGATATGGCAGGCCATATCACCGAGGGCACCTGTTCCGTAGTCCCACCAACCTCTCCAATTGAAAGGCACTAATTTTTGGACATATTCTCTATATGGAGCGGAGCCTAACCAAAGATCCCAGTCCAATTCTGCGGGAACAGCGGCCGAGGTAGCTGGCCAGGAAATTCCCTGAGGCCAAACGGGTCTGTTAGTCCAGCAATGAACTTCATTCACCTCACCAATAACTCCCGCTTCGTACCATTCCTTAAGTTTACGAACACCGTCACCTGAAGCACCCTGATTACCCATTTGAGTCACCACTTTGTACTTTTTGGCTGCTTCGGTAAGCATTCTTGCCTCATAAATATCATGCGTCAGAGGTTTCTGCACATAGACATGTTTGCCCATCTTCATAGCCATTAAAGCTTGAATGGCATGCATGTGGTCAGGCGTTGAAACAGAAACAGCATCAATTCTGCTACCCTCCTTTTCCAACATAACTCTAAAATCCTTGTATTTAGGTGCCTTAGGATGTAATGCATAAGTTTTAGCTGCCTCGCGATCATCAACATCGCAAAGCGCCACCATATTTACCTTTCCTCCTTTTACGAATTCAGCAATATCACTGGCACCTTTTCCACCTGAGCCAATGGCAGCAACGTTCAGTTTATCACTTGGCGCTACATAGCCTTTACCACCAAGAACATAGCGAGGCACAATCATGAATCCTGCAGCGGCCAATGTTCCTGTTTTGATAAAATCCCGACGCTTCAGCGAATGGTCCTTCTTCTTATTTTCAGTTGACATATCAAAGGTTAATAGGGTTAATAGGGATTTTTAGGCTTAATTTTCCTTTGCTCCTGTAAGAACTACAGCTCCACCACCAACTGATATTTTAATGTTTGATACATTTCCAGCTGTTCTCATGAAACTTACTTCTGCGTCATATCCCTGGATATTCGCTGTAAAAACATCTGCCTTTCCGGAGGCTTTTAATGGAGCAGAATCACCCGTATCAGCGATAAGAGCCAATGAGCCTTCTTTTACCCCTACGGTCACTTTTTGAACGTACTCATTCGATTCCATTTTAAATGAACCTGCATAAACATCCAATGCCGCAGTAGAAACCGCTGCAGGCGCTGCTGCAGGTGCTGCTGTCATCGTTGCAGGTGGAGCGACTGCTTCCGTTTTTGAAACCGCTGTCTTTTTAGTACAAGCTAAAGTGGTTAGTAATACCAAAACATAAACAAACTTTTGCATAACTTTCTTTTTTAAAAGGTAAATTTTTGCTAAATTACTAATCTTTTATAAAATATGATTCATTTTGTTTTACATAACCTTAAATTAACAAAGTAGGTATGTAAACAAATTAAGCTGGCGGTTTAATACCTATTTGTCAATGATATTTTTACCATGATTTAACCTTATATTTTCCAAAACAATCCTCTTTTAGTACAATACTGAACTATGGCTCCCAATATAATGGTAACAATTAAGGCTCTGAAAAGCAAAAACAGCGTAGATTGTCCAAAAATATATCCCAATCCAGAAATATTAAATAATGGCATTAAAAGAAAACCAGCCATAAAATAAGCCATTAAAGCATTTTTACCAATACTTTGTATGGGATGCAAAAAAACGGATAGGTTACTTGTTTCCATTTTCATGAAGGCATGCACCCAAATAAAAGCGATCCCACTGCTAATGAAAAAGTAGCTTAAGGTAGATGGATCTTTTTTTATACCTCCTTGAAATGGCTCCATAAAAAGGCCACAAAAAAGAATAAAAATACCTACATAAAAGATTTTATTTTTATCAGTTGAAGCTTTCTTCTTCCATTTTTGACGATAATAGAAAAAGGAAAAGGCCAATAAACAAGATAATAAGGTAAGTTCCAGACTCCTATTAGAGAGGCCCACTAATACAGATAAGGTAAGGGCGATAGAAAGAATAAAATAATCCCATTGAAAAGAAATTTTCTCTACCAGGTTTTCCTTTTTTAGCAACCAATCTCCAGCCAGCGTGCCCAACAAGAAAATGATCAAGTATTTCAACAAATAAGGACTTACCAAATGCCATGGATCTTGCCATCTCCAAAAGTTTTGCATATATCCACCATCCATATCACCTAAATAGGCTGCTAAAACCATAAAAATAAAGCCCACACGAAGTAACTCATTCTCTTTACTTACATACCAAAGGAGGGCACCTACAAAATAAACATTGGCCAGTACCCGAAGGATGGAATCGTTGTTTTTAATATCAAGACCACCCCAGAAAACCATTTTCATATAAAGGAGTCCCAAAAGAAGAAATATGCCCGAAACTTTGAGGGACAACGTACGCCGAGGTAGCCAGTCAGGATATTTAAAAAAAACTAAAAACAAACTAGCGTAAGCAGCTATTCCCGCTACATCAGCTGCATCACCTGCGCCAATATTCCTAAGTGGGGCGAAATTAAACGAAAAAACGGCTAAGGCCAGTAACAGAAGAAATCTCTTAAAAAGCTGAAGAAAAGTATTTTTAATACCCTCCTTTTCTATGGTTTGAGGTAAAACAGCTGGAATAACTGCTCCCATGGAGAAAAGGAAAAAGGGAAATACTAAATCTACCCAGGTGAGGCCTGCCAGCGTAGGGTCAAAAATATGCTTAGGTGGCGGAACCTGAGCGTGATACATCCAGGCAGGCAAAGCGCCATTGAAGGGAAGTATCCCAGAAAAGACCATACCAATGACGGCAAACCCTCTTAACAAATCAATTTCGTTTAACCTATTTTGCATTGGGTCCTTTTTTATCAGGCCATGTGTATTTATGTATGAAATCGAATGTAGCCTGATAGGCTTTAATCCAATGTTGATGCATCAGAAAAGAGTGTACCTCATCAGGAAATACCAATTGCTCTATGGTTATATTCCGACGACGCAGTTTCTCAATAAAATAAACGGTCTCATTAAATGGCACATTACGGTCGTCATCACCATGTATAAATAGTACAGGTGCTTTCCAGCCATCGATAAAATATTCAGGTGAAGACCTGAAGGCAAGATCAGCCGCTTCAGGGTATTTGACTGGGTCGTACCAGGGGGCAAAGGTGGGAATTTCATCATTCCAGTTATGAACTCCATGAATATCAACGCCAGTAAGAAAAAGCTCACTTCGCTGAGCGAGTCCGTGAGCCGTAAGATAACCGCCATAACTTCCGCCCCAAAGTGAAATTTTAGTATCATCGATATCATCCCTGTCCCTTAAAAAATGAGCAGATCCTATTAAATCTTTCACTTCACTGGCGCCCGTTGCTCCATAGTCTTTTGCCTCTCTGAAATTCAAACCATATCCAATGCCGCTTCTATAGTTGAGAGATAGTACGAAATACCCTTTATTTGCAAAATATTGATTTAAGGCATAAGCGTGGGAGTAATATAAACCATGGTGAAACCCGGCAAACATTTGCCTTCGGCTACCTCCATGTAAAAAGATAATGGCAGGGTATTTTTTTCCCTTTTGGTAATTAGCAGGTTTTAATAACTGACCAAATGAGGTATACCCATCCGTTGCTTCAATGGAAACGGTTTCCGGCTCAACCAGCGTAGCAGGGAAATTGACAGGAAACAAATCTTCTGCCAATGCCCGTTCCTTACCATTTAAAAGAATATGAGGCCAGGCTGGTTTTAGTGCTGTCGATTTCAGGTAAACCAATCCATCATTCAGCTCTTGACATTTCCACGCAATATTTTTTCCACCCACTTTAACTTCAATGGTATTATTCCCAATATTAATTTTTCTTATATGTCTCCTATCTACATCGCCGTGGTTAGAAGAGATAAACAATGATTTTTCATCTCTTGAAAGTCCCCAATTTTCAACTTCTCCTTCACCTGGAGTCAAATCTTTCACATTTCCAGTTGCATCATTTCTCGCATAAATATGTACCCATCCTGTTTTTTCCCATGGAAATAATAAATAGTTATCTTTTGTCCAGATAAGCCTGTTTTCTGTAACCGGGAGATCTTCATTAAAAACAGATCCCATCCCATCATCTGCCCTCCAGATTTCTTTGGTTGTCGCATTGGACAAATCAACAAGTCTGATTTGCCATGGGTAGGACTCACCTTTTGGTGAAAAGGGTAAATTAAATCTGATGGGGGCAATCCTTATGAAAGCCAGTTTATTTTCTGTTGGATGCCAAACCGGATCCGTATCTCTATCAGCTGAAGGATCTGGGAAAAATATCTTTTTATTATCAATATCATAAATTCCTATATAAGCATGCATACCTTTTTGTAAACGGAAAGCAAGCCATTTTCCATTTGGTGAATAACGTAATTGAGACACATTACCCATTACCTTAAAATAAGGATTTGCTACGTAACCTGTTGTTTGCCAGGTAGCATGATGAACCTGATTATTTTGAATAAAAGAAAAATCTGTGCTGTTGGGTGCCCATGCTGGGTCACTTCCTTTAGCTACCTTCATTTCAGATTTATCCTTCAGACTCAGTATATAAATGTGTCTGTCTGTTGGTTCCTGTAATTGTGCAGGATTTGCTGCCAATCCAGATTTATTAACTGGATTACCTCTTACAAAGAGCAATTTAGTTCCATCCGGAGAAAAGGAAAGATTACTTATCTCCATGCCATCATCTCCTTTGAAATTTGTTAATCTGATGGCCTTATATGAAGGGCTTTCCGCAAAATATACATTTCTGCTACCTGCTTCATTAAACACCCAAGTTGTTTTATCCCCCTGTTTATCAACCGTTAATTCAGTGGGAAATGGGACAGACAAGTAATCAGGTATAGACTGAGCCGATAAGTAAATCGGTAAAAAAAGGAACAGATAACGATTCATAAGAATAAATTTGAGTAACTAAAAAAATTATGGCTTCCTTAAAATTTTGCCAGCGCGCATGTCTTTATACACCCCATTTTCGACCATAACTTTACCATTGATTAACACATAAGGGATTCCTACGGGATATTGATGTGGATTTTCAAAGGTACTTTGATCTTTAATGGTTTGAGGATTAAACATAGTGATATCCGCATAATTTCCAACCTTTAAAGTGCCCCTATC
>JAIYCH010000126.1 GCA_027488135.1 Saprospiraceae bacterium
TTTATAATCAGCATGATTTTTAGCTCTGTTTAATTCGTAAAATGTTTTTATATCATTCGACGGTTGATGAGCAATCCATTTTAAAGCATAGCCAACGGGAATGTTATTTGATTTTGCAAATCCTGAGGGTTTTTCGCCTTCTACATAAACTATTGGACCGTGATGAGTGTAAAGAACCGTTTCTGAAATAGTTGCCTGACCTCTGACTTTTATGACCTCAACCACTTTTTTTACCTTCTTCCATTCTTTTCCCACTAAATATTCACTTTTTGAATCATCTTTAAAAGTGATTTTATACCAGTCAAGTACGTCAGAACCTACATTGGTTACGCCCCAGGCTACATCTTTGTTAAAACCTATAATCACTCCAGGAGAACCTGGTATGGTAACGCCATATACATTTATGCCTGGCGCTGTCAACTGATTTTGATACCAGATGGCAGGCAAGGTCATTTCAAGATGAGGATCGTTGGCTAATAATGGATAGCCAGTAGATGTTTTACTTCCCGACATTGCCCAGTTATTACTTCCTAAGCCTTCTTCCTTAGGATTTAGTTTTATACCTGAATTAAAGGACATTTCTTCAGGTGTTTTAGGCACAGGTACAGGATTGAAATCCCAGGTTGTCCCTGTCGGTATAATGGGATCTTCCCTGAATGGATAATTTGGAAATAAATCTTTTATAACCTCAGGTCCAAATTTTGATAAAGCATTCGATAGATAGAAATCATTGGAAGCCGCTGCCAGGGTAGCAGACATTAACTTTAAAAGATAGGCTGAATTAATGGGTTTCCAATCTTCAGGCTTGTAATCCAACAGTTTAAATTCTATCGGATAATCTTTTGGTTTAAGCGTACTTATATAGGCATTGATTCCTGCAGTATAGGCGTCAAGAACCATTTTCATTTTAGGATCTTTTTTAACAAACGCTTCCATGTTTCTCGCACCGAAGCCCATGCCCATGCGTCGGTTATACTTATCTAAATCAATAGCCTTTTCACCAATAACCTCAGAAAGTCTTCCCGCAGCAAATCTGGTTTGAAAATCTAATTGCCATAACCTATCCCTGGCAATGATATATCCTTGGGCAAAGTATAAATCATTTTCATTTTCAGCTTCAATATGGGGAATCCTGTTCTCATCAAAATAGATATTCACTTTTCCCGTCAATCCTTTAATATTTAAGGTGCTTTCTGTTGTAATTTTCCGAGGTTCAGCTTGTTGCCAAAAACCATTAAATGGGTCTAGAAATTTTGCCAAAGGTGGTAATGGTCCTATTTTTGTGTTTAATAGAAACAGGATGGCGAGTGTAAGGAAAAGATAGAAAAAAGAAGATAGGTTGAATTTCATGTTTATTTTTTTAATAACATACGAAATTAAAGTTTTTAAGATATTCTAGTAATATAATTTTACTTTTTTATCGGTATTCCATTAAATTATTTGTTTCTTTAAAATGTTAACTTTCTATTATTACTAACATATAACCACGAGATGCTATTAACTTTAATGCAACAAATAGAAGAAAATTTTGAAGCTATTTCAACCCTTGAGTGGATAAGCACTGCAGCTCAAATACTAAGTGTTTGGTACGCGCTTAAAAATAATGTTCTTGTTTTTCCAACAGGTATTATTGGTGTATCACTGGCAGCTTATATTTATTTTTTTCAAATATCGCCTCCCTTATATGCGGAAGGTCTATTGCATATTTATTATTTTGCAATGAGTATCTTTGGATGGTACACATGGTTGTTAAAAAAGTCGGATCAGACACTGGCGTTTCCTATCACCTGGTGCTCTACAAAAGAAAGGTTAATCGGGTTAATGTTGGCTTTTATTTCTTGGATGATTCTTTATGGTTGGTTGAAATATAATACAGATAGTAATACGCCGGTTGCCGATGCATTGGTTACCTCGTTTTCAATTCTTGGCATGTGGTGGATGGCAAAACGGAAAATTGAAAATTGGCTGGCTTACCTTATTTCAAATGCTGTAGCTATTCCATTAAACTATTACAAAGATTTGTCTTTGTTTTCCTTAATGTATATTGTTTTCTTTATTATGGCATGGAGAGGCTTTGTTCTATGGAGAAAAGAGGTGTCAGTCTCTTAATCATTTGCCTGCAGGTTTATGTTTCTTTTTCAAATTTAATCGAAAGATATCCCCCGTAGGCATTGGCTGGAGCAACTATTTGTGGTATTCCGTTCTTCATTATATCTATTGATTCCTGATGTATGTGACCTGAAATGATGCCTATTATATTATTTGAAGACTTCACCAGAGCGTAAAAAGATAAAGTATGAATGGAATGCCCGCCTTCAGACCATTTTTCACGTCTCTCCAATGCAAAATTTTTATCGTTTTTACCATTCCAATCAGGGTGCGCACAGCCAAATCCTAAACCACGACCTTGAATGTAAAATGGAATATGTACACACAAAAGGATGGGTTCATTTTGGGCTATTTGCTCTTTGAAAAAGGTAAGTTGTTCTTCTTTAATTTCATACGTAGAGTTATCAATGGTTATTATCCTGATGCCATTTATTTTTCTAACGGAATATAGCGGATTTTCGCCTTGAAATAATGGAGCAAGTCTTTTTTCTATCCATGTTTCTCTTAAATAATCAGAACTTCCCAACATTCCCTCATAATGCCAGTCATGATTACCAGCGGTAAATATATAAGGTATGCCAACTTTTTGTAATTCATCCATGACAAAGGATATGGCAGCCTCAGATGGAAAACTAAAAATATCTCCGGCTAATATTAATAAGGAAACATTTTCTTTTTTGGCTATTTGTAAGGTTTCTACCCATGCTTTTTCTGGATGTGTATCTTCTCCCGTCTGAAAATGTTTTGTCTTGTTATAAGCTTTGGCCATTCTGCCGCTATACATTGTATATTCATTCCCCCTTTCATCGTCTTTAAATAAATGCGTGTCAGCTATAAACAGGCAGGAGAATGATTCGGTTACCTCTTTTTGATAAAATCGAAGTCTATTTCCGTCTTTAGAAAAAATTCCTCTTTCCGTTTTTTTATTTTTCCAAAGGTTAGAATTATTGTTGAATGGTAAAAATAGCCATAAACTCCTTGTTAGTAAACTTCTTCTTTTCATAAGAATTCTTTTGTTTGACCGTTCAAATTACAAAAATTTATCGTTTTTTTGTAAGAAAATGAAAGTAGAAGGCGCGCAAGAAATACATTTTCCAATAGACAGAACCTGGAATTTTTTAGTAGATCCTCATTTTATTGGAAAACTTTTACCCAATATAAGCAACATTGAAAAATTGAACGAAGATGTTTATTTAATATCGGGAAACCTAAATGTCAGTGGTTTTTCCAGCGTTCTTACTGGTACTTTACATATTCATAAAAAAAATGAGCCTAAAAGTTTTACCGTAGATATTTCACAAGAAGGAAAATGGGGTGTGATGTCAGCTAGCATTGATTTTATGCTAACTGAATCTTCTCTTAATAATACGCTGGCAAATTATAACGTTCAATTGAAATTACCTTTGCTAGTTAAATCAATGATTGGTAATAAGATTAAAGAGTTGATTCATCAAAATGCCACCGCTTTTTTTCAACGGTTGAATGAACAAAAATTACACTAAAATTTTAAAAGTTCTTCATAAATGGCGTAAACAGGCAACCCCATTACATTGGCGTATTCTCCCTCTATTTTTCGTATTTTACAATATCCTATCCATTCCTGAATACCATAGGATCCTGCTTTATCCATAGGATTAAACTGGTCGATATAATAATGAATTTCATGATCGCTCAATGCTCCAAAGGTTACGTTGGTTTGATTAGAAAAAACGATCTTTTTTTCTTTATTTCGCAAGCATACTCCTGTGTAAACAATATGGGTTCTATCGCTGAGCTGTTGTAACATCTCGAAGGCCTCTTCTTTGTTGGCAGGTTTATTTAATATTTGGTTATTTATAACAACCACACTATCAGCAGTAAGTAAAATTTCATTTTCATTTATTATATCTAAACTTGCAGCGGTAGCTTTTTTATCGGCCAGATAAGCAGCGACTTCCGCAACCGGCATTTCACTGGAAAAATCTTCGTTAACATCCATCTGATGTATTCTGAAATTGAATCCAGCCTCTTTTAATAATTGGGCTCTTCTTGGCGATTTTGAAGCCAGCACAATGACTTTACTAAATGGTGGAAAAGGTGGATTTTGATTACCCATAAGGATTAATAGTTATGTATGTTATTAAAATTAAACCGTTTATCATGATTAACTTAATCCATAATCCGACGTTTCTAAAAGCTTTATCATCTTTTGCCTGAATTAATTTTATAATACTAATAGACAACGGAGTTTGGATAAGTAAACTCAGAATGGTAAATAAATAGGGAATATTTGAAAAAATAGACTGACTAAAAGCAAAAGTTATTACTATCGCATTTACCAATGCAATAATTATGGCAATTAACTTTGTATTATTTTTACCAAAGAACACAGCAGCCGTATTAATATTTGCCAGTTTATCGCCGACTTGGTCTTGAAGATCTTTAACTATTTCTCTATACAGATTTGTTAAGAAGGCAAATAGGACGTAGGAAAGTAATAATTTATGTAAGGGTAAAAATGAAGTGAGGTCTTTTATTTTAAGTTCATTTAAAACTGATGCCTCAGAAAGGAAAAATATACCTGGCACAGCGGCGCAAAATAGAGAGACTAATATATTTCCTAAGTAGGGTATTCCTTTGAACCAACGGCTATAACCATAAAGCAAAAAAACGGCGGCTGGATATATAAACCAATAAAATAAATCATTTCTTTGGACAGCTAGATATAAGGAGACAAGTGCGCCCGTTAATATCATGGATAAATAAAAATGCCATGCGTTTGAAACACTTAAATGAACCTGAATTATCCTTTTATCTGGCTTATTAATACGATCAGTTTCAATATCATAAATATCATTAATAATATATCCTGAAGCAGTAATAAGTAAGGTTGTAAAAACGAATAAACAAAAATCAAAAGAATTAAAAGTACCCAACATCGAATACCTTTTGAAGGTTTGATTTAAAAGTTGATGGTAAATCAGTATTTGAGTTACTGCAACAATCATCAAATTCGGCAAGCGTATTAGTCGGAATAACACGTTAATAGCCTGTTTGAATTAACTTAAGGCACATTTACATTCCATTTTCCTTGAATTTGCAATGTTTTTTGAATAACATCTCTGATACAGCCTCGTCCTCCAGGAATGGGGGAAATATAAGTTGCCAAAGGAAATATTTCGGGAATAGCGTCCGATGGGCAACAAGGCAAACCCACTTTATTTAAAACGGGGATATCAGGAAAATCATCACCCATGTATAAAATATTAATGTAATCTAGGGCGTATTTTTTGGCGAATTCATGTAAAGAAGGAACTTTATGATGTTTCCCGACAGCTACAAATTCTATACCTAGTTCATTTAGTCTTTTAGTTATTCCTAGGCTGGTTCCCCCAGTGATTATACCTATAGGAAAACCCTCTCGAAGAGCCATTTTCAGCGCAAAACTATCTCTTAAATGTATGGTTCTTAACAACTCACCTGCTTCCGTGATTTGAACCTCATTGTTAGTGAAAACGCCGTCCACATCGAACAAAAAAGCTTTGACCTGACTAAAATGAGCTAAACTAGACATAAATAATAGATTTATTTACTGGTTATCGCGCCATTCATAGACCCATTTTGCTTGAATCTGTTCTAAATGACCTTCCGTCGATTCTTCTCTTGTTCCAACAAAAAGAGGAATCTCCAGAATCCAATCTAAAAGTTGTGTAAAGCGGATTCTATATATTTTACTTTCCCCGAATTCGTCACCAAATTTTTCATATAATTTGATGGCGATATCTTCATGGTCTGACCATTTAATAGGTAAATTCTCGAATTCTTGAAATGGCATGGTTAGCTCTTTTAAAATTTAATTAAATCAATGTTCGTGACCAATAATTCGATGCTGGTCTGGTATTTCTACCTTTATTACAGCATCATCGGAAAGCACGATACACTGGCAGGCGAGGCGACTGTTTAATTTTGGCTTAATAGCTCTATCAATAAAATCTTCCTCTTTATCGGATATTTCCTCCAGATATTTATCGCCTTGATGAATGTAGATATGACAGGTACTGCAAGCACAAACACCGCCACAGTTATGGTTTAGATGAATTTCATTATCTTCTGCAATGTCTAAAATACTTTGGTCAACAGTAACATTTTCAATCTGAATTGGCTGATGAATCGTTTTGTCTTCAAAGGTGAATATAATAGTAGCCATGATGTTTTTTGTTCGGGTAATAAATACCTTTAACAACGAAATATTTTTTTTAGTTTTATGTTACCTCTTTTTTTTAGAAATAGTAAAGAACGGAAGCAACAATGGCAGTCATAAAACAAGCGATGGTTCCACCAACCATGGCTTTGAACCCTAACTCAGTTAACTCCTGTCGTTTATTGGGTGCCAGAGCGCTAATGCCTCCAATTTGAATACCAATGGATGCAAAATTTGAGAAGCCACATAAGGCATAAGTAACTATTATGAGGGATTTAGGATCGAGAACAATGCCTTTTTCTCTAAGTAAGCCGAGGTCAGAATAAGCAACAAACTCATTTATGACCGTTTTTTGGCCAAGTAGTTGTCCAACAATGACAATATCTTGTGTAGGAGTGCCAAGTAACCAGGCGATGGGTGCAAAAATGAGCCCCAGAATGTAGGTAAAAGTTAATCCTTCAAAACGACCTGAGGTAGTTTCTTTTATATACTCGTTAACCCCCAGCCATTTGCCTGGGAATTGTAAAATAAAATCATTTAACATATATACCAGGGCTGTAAAAACCAGTAGCATAGCCCCCACATTAACAGCTAATTTTAATCCGTCGGTTGTGCCTCTTGAAATGGCATCTAACAGATTATTCCCGTTGTCTTCAATAACTTCAAGATTCGCTTCTAAACTTTTTTCTACCGTCTCAGGGACAATTAACTTGGAGGCAACGATGGCAGCTGGAGCAGAAATAATAGAAGCTGTCAATAAATGTTTAGCAAAAAATAGTTGTTGAACCGGGTCATCACCGCCTAAAAAGCCTACGTAAGCTGCAAATACACCTCCTGCAATGGTGGCCATTCCTCCTGTCATCAAACACATCAGTTCTGATTTAGTAAAACTACTTATGTATGGTTTTACCACCAATGGGGCTTCCGTTTGTCCAACAAATATGTTAGCAGCAGCAGCTAAACTTTCAGGTCCTGTCACTCCAAGCGTTTTTTTCATAATGATGGCCAGTACATATATAATCTTTTGCAAAATGCCAAAATAATATAATATGGAGGAAACTGCCGAGAAAAATACGATGGTTGGTAAAACCTGAAAAGCAAAAATGTAACCAAAAGATTTGGTATCTGTGACTAAATTTGCAAAAAGAAAAGTCGCTCCTTCTTCTGAATACTTTAAAATAACTTGGAAAAAACCCGCCGCATAGTCAAATCCTTTATTTATAAAAGGGACCTTCAAAACTAAAATCGCCAAAACAAATTGCAGTAAAATGCCTAAAAATATGGTTCTCCACGGAATTGATTTCTTGTGTGAACTCATTAAATATCCAATACCTACAAGTACTGCCATGCCTAGAGTAGCGCGTAAAATGGTAATAAGTAAATCCATTAATTCATTTTTAATTGCATAAAACTAAGCAAAGAGTGGCGGATTAACTATTTTTGAGAAAACAAATCGCGTGCAACCATATATTATTGGAATTACAGGAGGTAGTGGATCTGGAAAAACCAGTTTTATCCTCCATTTAAAGAAGAATTTTACACCTGATCAGGTTTGTTTTATTTCGCAGGATGATTACTATAAACCGAGAGAATATCAAGATCTGGACAAGCAGGGAGTTTCCAATTTTGATTTACCTCAGTCCATTTTTAAGGATGAATTATATGAGGACATTTGTACATTGAAAGCTGGAAAAGCCATTATCAGGGAAGAATATACCTTTAATAATAAAGAGCTTACGCCTAAATTGCTTCATTTTAATCCTGCGCCTATTATTATTGTCGAAGGTCTTTTTATTCTTTATTTTGAAGAGATTAGGAAAATACTCGACCTTTCTTTATTCGTTCAGGCAAAAGATAATCTAAAAGTTATCCGACGAATTCGCAGAGATCAATCGGAAAGAAATTATCCTATTGATGATGTTCTATATCGCTATGAAAACCATGTAATGCCTGCCTACGAAAAGTATATTAAACCTTTCGCAGACGATGTTGATATTATTATTAACAATAACAAGCATTTCGATCAGGCATTACATGTGGTAAAGGGCTTTATTACCAGTTATTTGTCCAGGTAATTATTATCTATTCGCAACCCCTAGCTCTTTTAATTTTTTTTCCAACTTTTTGGGGTTGGAAACATAAGATTCCAGATCGTAAAGCCTAACTTTTCTAAAAGCTATAGGGTGACTTTCACTTTGTAAGGAAATATATCCACCTTTGATTAATTCCCCGTCTCTCTTTTCAGCGGGGTTATGACGATTTACCGTACCACCACCAAATTGCGGTTTTTGATAGGAAAGTACCATTTCATCATTGGCAAAATGCTGAATGATGGAATCTCCCAATACTAAAAACTTGGCATTTACCCATTGGTCTCCATGAAAGGTTTTTGATGTAGAGTTAATGCAGTGTTGGGTAACCAATTTATCTTTCATAACCACATTGGTACCAGGTGTGCATAAATTACAAGTGGTACGATTATTTTTTCCATCGCCACCTAAAAATTGAGCCTCAATGGAAATGGGAAAATCTTGATTTTTAGTCATGGTAAGAGGTGATTGACCATGAAGCATTACGCCACTGTTTCTCCACGCCCAACCTTCTCCTTTGGGTGCCTGTTCACCAAAAAACTTATAATCAATGTCAATTAAATAATAGTTAAATGGTTTTTCAAAGAAAATATGACCGTACTGAAAATCAAAATCTGTATAGTTTTCATAAGAAACCTGAAGTTCTCCGTCTCTTACTCTAAAAGTTTCGCCATAATTTTCACCCGTTTCATGTTTGGCAATTTTGACAATCCATCCATCCAGGTTCTTTCCATTAAACAAATCAATCCAGCCGTCATTTTTTTTAAAATAATGAGACATACCCATCATCAGGCAAA
>JAIYCH010000110.1 GCA_027488135.1 Saprospiraceae bacterium
AAGCGGCGCTAAGTTAGCATATTATAGCTAAAAAAATTATGCTATTTTACTTAGCTAACGTAAGATACATCACAAAAGAAACCGTCGAAAATAACCCAGAACAGGCAGTAGCACGCCCAATAATTTGGGTAGGTATCGCCATAGTAATTGACCAGGAAAAATTTTATAATTATTTTCCAAACAAGCCTGCCAACATTCTTTATTTATTAGTACCAGGTTTTTTAACGAAAATCTACTCTTCCCTCCCGAACGCATAAAAATTATGGGTTCGTGGATGAGATAATATTTCCAGTTCCCTTCCAAAAATCCTCTTAATAAAAACTCAAAATCGCCAGCCACCTGAAAATGCTCTCGGTATAATCCTAAATCTAAATACTTCTTTTTTAATAAGAAAAAACCAGGGTGAGGTGGTTGTATTCCCCATCTGAAATGCGTTGGAATCCAATATTTAGTACCATATTTACGAATAATCCGATGCTCTCCTATTTTAGGGATAAACCAGACACTTCCTAATACTGCTTCCATTCCTCCTTTAAAAATAGGAATAAGATTGGCTAGAATCTGATTGTTTACATAGAAATCATCTCCATGCAAAATACCAATGATATGGCCTTTCGCTTGCTTTATTCCCTTATTTATAGCAGCATAAATTCCCTTATCTGAACCTGTAATTAGTTTCCCGCTAAAGGCGGACGCCTGTATTTTTTCAATCGTGCCATCCGTAGAGTTTCCATCCACAATAATGTGTTCAACATATTTATATTCCTGGTTGCTTATGGATTGAATACAGTATTCAATCGTTTTTGCACAGTTTAAAGTGGGGGTAATGATGCTTATCCATGTATTTTCCTTCATTGTATATCTAGTTTTTGAATCAGTAGATTACCCATAATTAAAAAATCAATCCCTGTTCGTTTAAAGCAATCTATGGCGTCTCCAGGCGAATGAACAATAGGTTCTTTTTCGTTAAATGAGGTGTTTATTAAAGCTGGCACACCACTTTCTTTATGAAATGAGGTAATAAGCTCATGAAATAAAGCATTTTCTTCCTTTCGGACAGATTGAATTCGGATCGTATTGTCAATGTGAAAGAATGCTCCAATGGCCTTCAACCCTTTTTCATTTATTCCCTTTACCTGCTCCATAAATGGCAAAAAATCACTGTGTCCTATATATTCCTGTTGATATTCTGCTAACACGGAAAGCGCGAAAGGGCGAAATTTTTCTCTGTTTTTTATTACTAAATTCAGCTTATCTCTGATATTCGGAACAGAAGGATTTGCCAGAATCGATCTATTTCCCAATGCCCTTGGTCCAAATTCAGCTCTTCCCTGAAACCATCCTATAATCCCACCTGACAATAAAATAGCCACTGCTTTATGAATTATTTCCTCCATATTATATTCTTGGAAGTGACATTTTTTTTCGATGCAAACTGCTTTTATCTCGTCATCGTTAAAACATTTACCTCTAAATGAATGAAAAATAGCCGCTGTTCTTGCTCCTTTTCCTTCTTGAAAATGTACCCATTGGGCAGCACCCAAAGAAATACCCGCATCGTGCGATGCACAGGGTACGTATATATTTTTAAAAGGTGTTAATGATTTAATTTTACCAATGGCCACTGAATTTTGAATAGATCCTCCAGCTAAACAAAGATTTCTGACAGCGCTCATTCCCGCCAAATAATTTAACCTTCTCATCAATATATATTCAAAAACTTTTTGAACAGAAGCGGCAAAATCGGCATGTATGGAGGATAATTCTTCTTCAGGACGCCTTGAATTACCCCATTTTACTTTCCATAGTTCTGAAAAAAATAAAGGTATAGTGGGGTATCCATATAAATTATCCTCCCCAATCAATGGCTTATCCCACTTAAAAAACTCATTTTTCAACGTAAAAGTACCGTCCTTTTGACATTGAAACATCTTTAACATTTCGTCAAAAAAAACAGGCTTTCCGTACGCTGCCAATCCCATCACCTTATATTCATCACCAACTTCATGAAAACCTAAATACTGGCTTGCCGCGGTATAAAACAAGCCTAAAGAATGAGGAAAACAGGTTTTTCCCATGATTTTAATCTTATTTCCCTTTCCAATACCCCACATGGAAGTTGAAAAATCACCCGAACCATCCACGGAATAAATCATTGCCTCTTCAAATGGCGAACTATAAAAAGCAGAGGCCAGGTGAGCCCGATGATGCTCTACAAACCGAAGTTTATCAGCCAGCAGCCAATCTGGAAAGTGTCGCTCCCATTCTTTTGAAAAATCTCCAAATGCCTTCTTAGTTTTCTTAAGGTGATTTGGATATTGCCATAAAAAAAGAATTTTCCTAAAAAAATTAGACGTGACATCCCCAGCCACAGCAATAAAATCTATTTGATCAAAGGAAATATGAGTACTATTCAAGCAGAACAAGATGGATTCCGATGGAAATCCCTCCCAATGCTTGACCCGTTTAAATCGTTCCTCCTCTGAACCAACCAACCACTCGCCCTCTTTTAGTAAAATAGCCGCAGCGTCTGGATGACCAAAATTTATTCCTAAAATATTCATTTTCGTTCGGTAAGGCTATGATTAAATAGATGAAAACAGGTGATCGTGCTGTGCTAAAATAAAATGACTACCATATTTATACGTATTTTTAAAGCCCTCCTCAATACATAATTCTCTTAATGTGCCATTACGAATGATAGATATCAGGCCATTATGAATGGATTCAACGGAAAGTGGATCTACCAATAATGCACCTTTGCCCGCAACTTCAGCCATGGCTCCCCTATTGGAAGTAATTACGGCGCGACCTACTAGTTGAGCTTCAAGAATGGGTAGACCAAAACCTTCGGCCAGTGAGGCAAATAAAAGAATGTCACAGGAATGATATAAAGACAAGATCTCATGATCTGAAAGTTGGACTACATTTTCAAAATCAATACCAGCTTTAATTATCTCAAGTCTATGATTTTCAGATAGCTTTCCTACAATTTTTAATAAGCAAGGAATATCTTTAACTGCCTGAATATGATTACTTAAATTTTTATTCCATGCCGTGCCTATATGTAAAATGATTGGGTAATGATGATTAAAATCTTTGGGTGAACTTGAAAAATGCGGTGAAATTAAACAAGGAATTACCTTTATTTTCTTTGCATTACAACCTGTATATCGTATAATCTCATTTTTCGTATGATTGGAAATAGCTATAATTGATTTTGCTTTTAAAACAGGCAAATAAACCCAGAAAAACCAAAGTATCAACCAGGAGATTCCCTTTTTGGGATATAAAAATAAGACATCATGAATGGTTATAACTAATGATTTTCCAGGTAATAATAAGGCTATGAAATAGATATCACCAATGATATGATTTATTTCATGTTTATGGAACCAAGCAAATAAAATCAATTTGAGCCGGGGTATAAATCCCTTACTATACCATGGCATTTCAATCCAGTCAATTTCCCACTTACTAGATTTCAACAATCCTGCCCTCACCTCATTTAAGGTGTTTTCAATACTGTAATGGAAGCCCTGTATAGGCTTACGAGTGAAGAAAGCGATTCTTTTGCTCATATTGACTGGACAACGAAATGATTCCCCACAGAAAAAAAAATGAATTATAGGTATTAGATACGATTGGAAAATATCCAAATATCAGTAGAAATATCAGCCCACTCAAACCCTTGGGGATGCTACTTAGAAAGATAAAAAGTAGGGCAAAAGAAAATTTTAGCCATAACAAAAACCAGCCGCCTTCTATTAAAATTCTTTCCAGTTCTTCTTCAAAATAACCATATTTAAGAATACCCAGTGAAATACCCCAAATTTCATTAGCGCCCTGGTAGGTACACCCAAGACCATAACCAAACCATTCATTTTCACTGGAAAAGAAAAACATATTTTTCCAGGGGGTAATAAATCTGCTGGTCTGCTCTCCTGAATCAACATTTGTAGTTACCCTTTCCGTTAAGTTGAAAATAGGTTCTAAAATCCATTCTTTGAAGTCTGGCAACAGCATGAGAAGAATAAAAATAAGGCATGAAAACAGTCCGTAAATGAGATAAACTGATATTGATCTCCCCCTGACAAATCTTGAGCCAATGAGTATTAAAACAAAGACGAAAATAACAGCCCGACTACCATTTAACGTAGCTAAAATAGCCAAACAAACCTCATGGAATAATATAACTACCTGATTGACTTTATATTGAATATTTACCAACCATAATTGGAAACTCATAAATAGAATATAAGCACCAAAGCCACTGACATAACTAAAAGTTCCGGTAACCCTGGCACTTTCCCCCATTAAAGCGATATCACCAATAGCATTGAAATTGGCATATTGATTTATCAAATGATGGGGAGGCAGCGTATATTGAAAAATGGCTAAAATAGTTTCAATGCAAAGAATTAACAATGAAACAGGATAAAAACAACGCCAGTTTACCTTGTTACTATTAGCTAAAAAAACAAATAAAGCCGTCCAAAACCCTCCGTGTAGAAGGAATCCTGACAAGGAATGAAAAAAGCCACATCCGCCAGGTAGTAGGGCCAGAATAAATAAAAAGGACCATTGAGCAAATAAAAATCGATATATTTTACTTTGATTCCATGGGTAAAATCCAACACAGAATATCCAGGGAATAAGAAGCTGGAAAGCTAATAAGCCATGATTAATAACATCGGGAAGCAACAACCACTTACGAATGGCACCTGAAAAAACAGAAAACAGCAAGAGGAATAGAAAGAAAAATTCCCTTTTTGAAAATCCTGTTAACGACATGAAAACAGTATTGGATAGTCCTCTCCCGCTTTGTTAGTATCAATATAAGATGCCGCGCATTGAAAAGCTCCATCGCAATATATCTGATAGTGCACATCATCTAAATGAACCAAATGATTCAACAAAAGAGACATTTTACTAAAATCATCTAAAATAAAACCTCCCTTTTGGTCTCCAATATTCCCCCAAGGTGTATGGCTACTAGTAATCACAGGCATTCCCCTTGCCAAACATTCAAAAATAGCAAAAGAAAAATTTTCACCTGCCGAAGGTAAAATCATGAAATGTTCCTCATTTACCTTTAAATAATCATCTAAAGAAGTTATACATCCTTTATAACATACCCTGTCACCAAGTAAATGAATAGTGGGTAAACAATAATTTTCCCAATAAAAAAGGTCTTCCATTGGCCCGACAATAGATAATAAAATAGATGAATGGCTTTGTAACAGACTGTCGAGAACAAGATGTAGATTTTTTTTAGGAGATATTCTACTGTAAAAAAACAGACGAAGCGACCCAGCCTTTTTTTGAACAAAATGAAGTCTCTTCTTTAGAGGGGGGACGGTTAAATGCGTGCAAACTATAGATGACTTTTGACCGAAAATAAGCTGGATCTGATTAAATTCATGACTTGATGTAGCCTGCCATCTGATTTTATTATGCAGGCCCAGCAATATAAAAACTTTTATATACAGCCATTTTTTAAAATATTTTTGGTTAAGAGACCCTTTATCCAACATACCATGAGGACAAATAATAATTGGACATTTACAAAGAACTGCCCAAAAGAGGGGTATTAAAAAAAAATAGAAACCATAAATACCCTGCAAATAGATCCAATCAGGTGCAAAGGAAAAAAAATGTCTATACATTTTAGCAGAAATAAATCCTTTATTTGCATACCAAACGGGAAAGAATCTTTCCCCAAATTTTCTATTGGTCCATTTATCTGGAAATATATCTTGATAAGGAGTTACTTTATTTAAATCGACATTAGAAGTGACCGTTCGAATATTAAATCCATTAGCCCCAGATAGAAAGTGGAAAGAGGCCGTCTGCATTCCTCCCGCCAGATATCCCGGACTAAAATATTCCTGGAATAAGAGAATTTTAGGTGATTGAATCATTTAGCTTATTTACATGCCGTGAATAACCTTTTCCAGCCTTTGAATTACCTCAGACTGATAATTTTCCCAGGTAAAAGAGCATACATTCATTGCTGCTTGAACGCCCATTTGCCTTGTCAGATTAGGATTATATAGTAAGATTAGTATTGCATTTATCCACTGATTTTCTATATGTGGCAAAATAAAACCCACTTTATCGTCAATACATTCAGACGCGCCCACCTCATCACTTACGATAACAGGCAAGCCGCAAGCCATAGCTTCAATAACGGCCATGCCCCAACTATCCAAATAGGATGGAAATACAAAAACATCGGCCTTATGAAGATAATTTGCCACTGAAGACTGGTCTTTGATGCCACCAAATAAAATATTGGGAAGATTAGTTCTACCGCTAAATGAACGAGCGTTGGATCCAATGAGCGTAAGCGAAATGGGAAAGCCTGCTAGTTTTTCCATTAATTTCAACAAAAATGAAATACCTTTTGCTTCGGATAAATTACCAACAAAAATCAACTTTAGCGAATGATAATCAGGTACAGGATATTGAATTTTCCGATAAAATATCTGAGGGTCAAACCCGAGGTATATCAATAATATTTTATTTGGCGAAATGCCATATTTTAATAATGATACTTTCATTTTCATAGAAATAACCAGAATAATGTCTGCCAAATCGTACTCCATCAGTTTAATTTTCTGAATTTTGTTAAATAAAAAATCGTTTCCCCATTCATTTTTAAGAAATGCATATTTATGTCGGATGATTTTCAGATCATAGACATGTATCTGAGCGAGGTCAAGAATACAAATGCCCTTATATTTTTTAACTAAATGGAAAGAATTTTTGCACGATTTTTCCGATCCGATGAAGATTTGTGGCTGGTATTTTTTCACCTGCTGACAGACCCAAAAATCGTGCAATCGATCTCTGATGAAATTCCTGCTTTCTCCATGTAAAAAAAGGCGAAGGATAATTTCTCTTAGCCACCAATAACCTGGAACAATCATTTGACTTACAGGTATTAAAAGGCTTTTTCTTTGTTGAAAAAAGGCCCATTCTCTCAAAAAAAAAGGAGGATTAAACAGGATAGAGGATAGCCAATAGACCTTTCCATTAAACACCTTGCTTAAAGAAAGGACCAAATGAGGCGTATGTTGTTTTGAAGGATTAGTTACGAAAATGATTTTGGACAATTTTTCTAATTATTGGTAGGTAAATGAGATTAACGTGCGCTAACTTATCATGATCCGCGTACCATTTTCTTACATTTGAAGCTAAGAAAGTGGCGGATTCATAAATATCTTCGTCCATTTTTTGAAAATGAAAATCTGCAAATAAACCATCCAGAGACGCAAAATAATCTTCCTTTGAAGGAGCAGATAAAACAGCTAAACCATGCGAAGCGAAAGCGGCAAAAACGCCGGACTTGCAAAAATAATCAGGTGAATAGGCCGTTAAAATACCATATTTACAAGAAGAAAGAATACATGATATTTCAATAGCACTTAAAAAGCCGAGGTGAATAATAGGAACAGGAATTGTTGGAGGTGAAGGATCTAACACGCCAATATCTATAATTTTGGTCCATTTCCAGTGTAGTCTAATATGGTCGTAGTATTTTCCCAAGAAGGAATAGGCCTTTCGCTTTGCCTCAAGATTCCCCCATATAACGGCATAATCATTTCTCATTTCAAAAGGAAATAAAAGGGGGGATACGGGAATATTTGAGAAAACGGGAAATTTAAAAACGGAAGAGGTAAAATGGGATTCAAATACATGGCCGCTTGTTATAGCATAATCAGCTATTTTCGATAGGCGAAGGAAGAGAAATTTTTGATATTTCTGCAGATAAAAGCTACTTTTCCAAGGA
>JAIYCH010000097.1 GCA_027488135.1 Saprospiraceae bacterium
GAAATGCCCATGGATTCTTACACCTGGATGCACCCAGAGGCAAAATTGACTGATGCCGAAAAAAAGGTGCTTATCAATTGGTTTAAAGCAAGATACGCAGCTGCGGAAGCTAAGATTGAATGATAATTATCTCTTATATATGAAAAAGGGATTTTCCAACTGATTGGAAAATCCCTTTTTAAATTTAACCTTAAACGAATTATTTATTCACCTCGAGAACAAAATATAATCCTTCTGCAGGTTCAATTGCATTGGAATTGGCATTCAATTCATTTTGTGGATAAATAATCCGCTCCGGATGCTTTGTTGCTGTTGTCCTGTTAAAAGGAATTTTAACAGAAATATCTGATTCTGATTTACGTAATCTCCTCAAATCATTGAAGGTCATCCATGTATTAAAGAAGGCAATATATCTTTCCTCAATAACTTCGCGAAGTAAAGCTCTTGCTGGATCAATTTTGTCTGCATTTTCAATTCCACCTGCTTCAAAATCAGCAGCTAATAATGGATCATATTTTAATTCATCAGCAGCATTTAATTTTCTGAATAATTTGCCCCCATTCAATTGGACTCTGTAAGCATTCAAGAAAGTTAATCCTGCACTTAAACCTTGCGTTCTGGTAGCACTTTCAGCCAAAGTCAATTGATTTTCAGCATAAGTAATCATTGGCATAGGTTCTGTAATGGCAGCAAATCCAAGATTATTTCCTGCGTTTCTTTCATCAAGCAACAAAAAATTCCTTCTGGCGGCTTCTCTTGTTTTAGCATTATTTCTTGAAGCGGTAACGGCAGGATTCAAAAAAGTGGTAATTAAATAACTGGTTCTGTTGCCAAGATCTCCCGTTCTACTACCCGAAAACAAGGAGAAAAGTAAATTTTTATCCTGAAGATTATTTGAAGCGATTGGTTTAAATGAAAAGTTATTTTCAGGCTTTGAAATTCCCTTTTGAGCGGCAACCAAAGCTTTATCATACTCCTTCGTCAGCGTAAAATATCTGGCTTTCAGGGTATTGGCAGCTTCAATCCATTTTGCATTATCGCCGGCATAATGAATATCTTCGCCAATGACTCTTTTAGTCGCCCCGGTCAAATCGGTAATTGCTTCATCAAGTAAGATTTGTAGCGCAGCAAAAACAGCCTTCTGACTATCAAATTTTGGGTCTGAAATTTCAGGATTATTAGCTTCGCTATAAGGAATATTTCCATAAGCGGCTGCTAAAGTTCCTATAGAGTGTGCTTCCATCACTTTGGCAATGCCTACCAGTAACTTATCTGTCGGAACCGTTTTACGAATGTAGCGCATTTGAGTTACCACACCCTGATAAGTATAGGACCAAAAGCCGTTAGACTCACCTGAAGTGAGTGCATATTCATAAAGAGATTTATAAAGATTTTGGTAGCCCACATAATGACCTGACCAGGAAGATACAATACGTTGTTCATGTCCTAACTGAACCTGAATATTGGCTAGTTGCGCGCCAGTTAAAAAACCAACAGCCGAAACAGCTTCGATAGGAACTGCATTGGGATTATCATTAATCCCCTGCACAAGATCCTGACAAGCAGTACTATATAAAACAGTAGCTGCAAGTATGAGATATTTTATTTGTTTCATGATATAAATTTTACTCGGAAAAACCGACATTTTCGCTAATTAATAGGTGATTTGTAAGGTAAATAATAGAGAACGAGTTCCTGGATTAGTAAAATATTCAATACCAAAACCATTAGACACACCAAACTGATTGGTATCAGGATCAATACCCACGATGTCCGTTTTCAACCAAAGATTCCTACCTGTTAAAGAAAATACAACAGAACTCAATTTTGTCTTTTGACGGAAAGAAGGTGTATTCAAGGTATAAGAAAGACTTACCTCTCTCAATCTTGTCCAGGTAAAGTCTGCAATAGCTAATTCATTGATTACTCCGTCACCTAATCCGCCTCCAAGACCTGTGTACCAGGCTTGATCTAGAAGAACAGGTCCGCCACCATAATCAAAAATATTTCCCCTAACAGTTGTACCTGATGGAAATACTTTACCCGTAACATTTTTTAAATCTTGTGTTAAGGTAACTTCATTACCTACATCGGCATGCGTTCCAAAATTACGTAAGATAAAGCGAGTTCTTTCTGCAAAATCACCACCCTGAGAATGCTCAAACAATAAATTGATGGATAAGCTTTTCCAATTGGCCCTTAAACCCAGTGCACCTCTCCAGTCTGGATTCGGATTACCAATAACCCCTTGTGTAGAAGCTTGTTGAGGAAATCCATTTTTATCCAGAACGTATTTACCATTTTCATCCCTGACAGCTCTTGTACCCCAAAGTGCCCCTAAAGGTTGTCCTTGAACTGCACGTGAACTAATAGATTGAGAAGTTAAATCGATAGATTGCACCCCTAAAATATCAATCACTTTATTACGATTATTATTCCAGTTGGCAAAAATATTAAGGTTAAAATCTTTCTTTTTAATCAAATCATAATCAATATCAAACTCAAAACCCTTATTTTCCATTTGACCGCCATTGGTATAAATAGAAGTATAACCTGTAGAAGCTGCGGTAGAAATATTAAATAACAGATCAACAATTTTATTTTGATAATAAGTAGTTGTTAATCCCAGTTTATTATTAAAGAAGCGTAAATCGAAACCAACTTCTGTTTCTGTTTTAATTTCTGGTCTCAAATTAGGATTACCCTGATTATTATTAATACGGAATCCGCCTCCAAATTGAGATGAATTTAAAGGATCGCTATAAGAAGAATAAACTACACCTCCTTCAGCCAGTGTTTGCGCTCTATGCGGTTGTGGTTGAACACCCACTTTACCCCAAGAAGCTCTTAATTTTCCAAAACTTAGTACTTTATTACCCTTAAATGCTTCTAACTGGGTAAACTGCCAAGCGCCATCAAAAGATGGATAAAAGAAACTACCTACAACAGAAGAAGCTGCCTCCATGGTTGCCGTAGCATTTAAAAAGAACTGATTTTTGAAATTAAAATTCAGTACGCTATATCCTCTGTTTGATCTTACATATCGCTTAATTCTCTCTACAGAAGAAGCGTCATTACTGGTATTTAAACTAGATATTGGTTGAGGATAATCAACTAAAAATCCAACAATAGAAGTATAGCTTAAGTCTCTATTCTGATTATTATAATTCCATCCTAAAGTAGCCAACATGGAAACACCTTCGGCCAGATTGAAGGATCCTTTTGCGATGGCATCGAAATTGAATTCATTTTCAGTGATATCATCTTGGAATAATTCACCATTTACGGCACCGGCACTTAACCTTGGAAAGAAATAAACACGATCGTCCGTTGAGGCATCGAGTCCACCTCTAAAGGTAAATTTCAACCAAGAAAGAGGATCCACATTTAACTCTGCATTCATTAAAAAACGATTGACCTCTGAGGTATTCTTCTGATCATCAGTAATCCAGATAGGGTTTCCGTAAGCAGGTTGAGGATAGCCTAAATGACGGCGATAAGCACGATGAGCATTAAAAGCCTGACCAGCCGTATTATAATAAGTTCCTTTATAATCTCTAATGTCAAAATCAGGTGAATTCCTTAATAAACCTAAGTATAGACCATCAATATTTGAACTTTGCTGCACTCTGTTAGACGTAGTTCTGGTATATGCTGCGCGGGTGCTCATACTTAACCAGTTATTGAAGAAAGTCTGGTTATTCAATCTCAAGGTCGTTCTGTCATAATCAGAACCTCTGATAATACCTTCCTGACTAAGATTTCCAAGGCTAAAGAAAAAAGTAGATTTATCGGTTCCACCACTGATAGAAAGATCATTCTGAAAAAACTGACCATTATTAAAAACAGCATCAAAATTACTTTCATTAAAAGTCTCCTGTGAATTTTTCTTGCTTACTGGGTAATAAATGGTCCCATCTAAAGCTTCAAAGCGATCTCTGTTTGTAATCACCTCGTCGGCTCCACCGGCACGTGCAGAAATTTTATCTCCCCACGATTGACTCGCGGCTGCACTCCAGATACCATTCAAGCCCTGACCATATTTGTCTTGCAAAGGGTGTTTTCTGTTGATTTGATCAAAAGAATAGGAACTTGAATAAATAATGGTTGGCTTACCTGATTTACCTTTTTTAGTGGTAATAACAATTACTCCATTGGCAGCTCTTGAACCCCAAAGAGATGCAGCAGATGCACCTTTTAATACTTGAATAGATTCAATATCAGCAGGATTTATATCATTAAGTCTTGACTGTTGAGAAACGCCCGCATCAGTACCTCCATTACCATTTCCATAAATAGTTGAGTTACTAATAGGCACACCATCCACAATAATCAATGGACTTGAAGAACCCGTGATGGTATTTGCTCCTCTGATCTGAATAGTAGAACCAGCACCAGGGTCACCATTAGAACGGGCAACTCTAACACCAGCGGCTTTACCCGCCAGGCCATTAATAAGCCCTGTTTCACCTGAACGAACCACATCCTGTGTAGATACGGTAGCATAGGTAGAACCCATCTGATCCTTTTTCTGAGCAAAACCTAAAGCACTGACGACCACCTCATCCAACAATTCTACATCCTCTTCGAGAGTAACATCAATCGTTGTGCGATTTCCGACCGATTCGGATTTACTTTTATACCCAATGAATGAAAACTCTAACACTGCGTTTTCATTAGGCACTTGAAGACTGTATTTTCCATCAAGGTCAGAAACAGTTCCTGTTCCAGTACCTTTAAGGATTACATTGACGGCAATAATTGGACTACCTTTCTCATCGAGGATAGTTCCTTTTACCGTTTGTTGCGCGTTCAAACTTTGAAAAAGTCCGAATAGCAACACAAATACGGTGGATAAATTTCTAAACATAGATTTAAAATTAAGAATTCGTAAATAATGCAAAATAAATGAGCATCGGCTAATTCTATTAAAATGGACATCCATTTTAAAATTATGATACACAAAACTTATGCAAAAGAACGAAAAAAAAAATTATTGTTACCTTTTGTTAAAATAATCATTAAATAAACATCAATTTTTGTTATGAATATCCTTGTATATTTAACCAAAAGAAACTTTTCTTAATGTTAAAATTTTTCACCTGATAATTCATATTCTTGAAAAAGATACTTGAGATAACCCTCCATAGCGTCAAAATATGCGTTAATGATAAAAATGTTTTAAATCATTACATCTAAGGCTTATGATTTATAAATAGGTGAAAAACCAAATTAATAACATAAGAATTCGATATTTTCTGCTTACATTTAAAAACGATTTTTTTATTTAACCCTATTATTAACCGATGTATGAATCAGCGCAAGGTTTACTTTTGGTCACTCACCGTGGCATTGGGAGGTTTTTTATTTGGCTTTGATACCGCCGTTATTTCCGGAGGAGAGCAAGCCATTCAGGAATTATGGAATTTGAGTGATTTCATGCTCGGTCAAATGGTGGGAATGGCCTTATACGGGACTATTTTGGGTGCAATTTTTGGAGGCATTCCCGCTGATAAATATGGCAGAAGAACCACTTTATTTTGGGTGGCGCTACTTTATCTTTCCTCGGCCATTGGTTCCGCTTTTGCCTGGGATATTTACTCGCTTATGTTCTTCCGCTTCATTGGTGGTATCGGCGTCGGCGCGTCATCTGTGGCAGCCCCTATGTACATTTCTGAAATTGCTCCTGCCGAAAAAAGAGGGCAATTGGCTGCATTGTTTCAATTTAATATTGTTTTAGGTATTTTAATTGCCTTTGCATCTAATTATATCATTGGTTCAGGAGAAAATAATGGATGGAGAATTATGCTGGGCGTTGAAATTATTCCCGCCGCTTTATTTACCTATCTTATTACCAAAGTGCCTCGTAGTCCTCGTTGGTTGGTGGTTAAAAAAGGGTTGATTGACGAAGCGAGAACCGTTTTGCAAATGATTAATCCAGAAAAAGCGGAGGATGCGCTACAGGAAATCATTCAAAGCGCTAAAGAAGAGGAGAAAAAGGAAAAAGTGCCCTTTTTTACAGCTAAATACAGAAAACCAATTTTTTTAGCCTTCTTAATAGCCTTTTTTAATCAGGTTTCAGGGATAAATGCTATTATTTACTACGCTCCAAGGATTTTTGAAGACACAGGTATGGGGGCAGAATCGGCCTTATTGTCAACCGTTGGTATTGGTATTATCAATTTAATATTCACCTTATTAGGATTGGTATTAATAGACACTTGGGGAAGGAAAAAGCTTATGTATCTGGGCTCTTTTGGCTACATCATTTCTCTAAGTTGTGTCTCCTACGTATTTTTTACGCAAGCAGGCAGTGGGTCACTCTTAGTTCCCATTTTACTGTTTGTATTTATCGCTTCCCATGCTGTAGGCCAGGGAGCAGTAATTTGGGTTTTTATTTCAGAAATTTTCCCTAATGAAGTTCGCTCTTATGGCAATGCCTTTGGAAGTTCTACCCACTGGGTTTTTGCTGCCCTGATATCGGCTTTTTTCCCCTTCTTTGCAGGAAAATTTGGCGGAGGTTTCATTTTCGCTTCCTTCGCTTTCCTCATGTTTTTACAGCTGATTTGGGTATGGAAGATAATGCCTGAAACAAAAGGAATATCGTTGGAGTCCATAGAAAAAAAGTTAGATTAACCCGCTATAATTTTCTTCCTCATGATTTTTGCTCTGCTCATTGCCTGCATCATACTGCTTGTTCTTTTAATCTCCGCATTAAAATTTCACCCTTTTATTGCTTTTATCATTGTCTCTATTTTTGGTGGATTGTTATTTGGCATTCCTATTGAAAATATACCTACAGCCATACAAAAAGGCATAGGCGATACGGTCGGATCCATCCTAATGGTGCTGCTTTTTGGTGCTATGTCGGGTAAACTGATCGCTGAGTCGGGAGCTGCACAGCAAATCAGCTCCGTTTTATTAAGAATTTCAGGTACTAAATACATTTCCTGGGCGTTGATGCTGACCGGCTTTGTTCTGGGCATTCCATTATATTATAATGTTGGATTTGTTTTATTGATGCCCCTGGTTTTTACCATCATGTATAGGGTCAATATGCCCGCTGTATATTTAGGAATTCCCATGTGTGCCGCATTATCAACCAATCATGGTCTCCTGCCTCCTCATCCCTCCCCTGCTGCATTAGTGGTTCAATTTCAAGCAGATATGGGCATGACCCTTTTGTATGGCTTCATCATTGCCATTCCAACGGTCATTGTGGCGGGTCCTGTCCTGGCAGAATTCTTAAAGAAAATACCTTCTAATCCTATTCAGACTTTTAAGCCCAGGGAAATCCCTGAAAACGAGCTGCCTGGATTTGGAAATAGTTTGTTTACCTGCCTTTTACCCGTTATTTTGTTGGCAGCATCTTCTCTTTTAGGTATGATTTCAAACATGCCGGAAGGATTTAAAAAAGGATTGGTTTTTGTTTCTGACCCGGGTATGCTTCTCCTCATTTCCCTGCTCTATGGTACTTTCTCCCTTGGCGTTTTTAGAAAAATGAAGATGGGCGATATTATGACTGTCTATGGTGATTCAGTTAAGGACATATTATTCATTTTACTCATCGTTGGAGGCGCTGGTGCATTGAAACAGGTATTAGTTGAAAGTGGTGTAAGCCAATCCTTAGCTGAAATAGTTCAACCTATGAATTTACCTCCCCTGATCTTAGGCTGGTTTGTAGCAGGAATTATTAGGATAGCTATGGGTTCGGCAACGGTTGCAGGATTGACAACGGCGGGAATAATGGCACCGATGATTCCCGTTTTGGGTGTTGATCCCAATTTAATGGTGCTTGCTGTCGGTTCCGGTAGCCTTTTATTTTCCCATGTCAATGATTCCGGATTCTGGCTTTTCAAAGAATATTTTAATCTGTCTATAAAGGATACCATTAAATCGTGGAGCCTGATGGAAACCGTTGTCTCCGTTATGGGCCTGATAGGTACCTTAATTGTCAGTGCCATTATTTCCTAGTAAAACTAGCTAATTATGAGACCATTTATTGCCTTTTGTATCCTGTTTTCCTGGTTATCCTTAAATGCTCAAACTTCATTTCCTGAAAAATGCCTTGGCATTTGGACAGGTACCATGCATATATATAATAGAGGTTTACTAGTTGACAGTGTCACCATCAAATTAAATGTAACCAGAACAAATGCGCCAGATACCTTTGTCTGGAAAACGGAATACCTTTCCGAGAAATTCCCCATGGTGAAAGATTATAAACTGGTCATTTCAGATGCTGGAAAAGGGGTTTTTATAACAGATGAGGGTGATGGCATTATTCTAATGGATTATTTGTTTGAAAACAAGTTATACAGTGTTTTTGAAACCCAGGGTATCCTTTTAACCTCCACCTATGAATGGTTGGGAAATCAAATCATTTTTGAGGTCACATCGGGAAAGGAGCTCCAAACGACCCTTGGTGTAAAATCGTATAATGTCTTGAATCTTCAGAAAGCAATATTGAGAAAAATGAAGTGATTCAATGATACTTTAAATTTTGAAAACTGAAAGAAATCTATGAACAACTAATATTCTATTCAAAAGTTTTATTAGCCCATGTAAAAAATTCAGATAATGAAAATAACATTATATTAGTGTCATTATTTCCATTATCAGTATATAATTTTTTGTCAACAGCATTTTTTAACCAAGTTTTTGCCCCCGCTTTAAATCCTTCACCATCTATTAAAATCATAATATTTTTTTCTGGCATTGCTTCAATAGTATTTAAGTATAAATAAGGAAGCTTTTCATCAACGGAACCAGCACTTTGCTGCCATTTACACTCTATTCTAATTCGAAGGTTATATTTTTCAGAAACAAGCAAGAACTCGGTATTCCCATTGTGACCATAAATAGTCACGAAAGGAACATTCTTAAGTAGAAGTTCAGAACCGTATAATGAAGGATTTTCCATCCAATTTCTATATCTTAATATTTCAAATCCTTTGTTTGAAAGTACCGTCTCAACGGCTACTTCTAACTGATTCCCAGTTGTATTAGCACTTTTACCCTTTGCCATTTTACTTTAATAATTTGTAACAACAATTTCCTTTATCAAATTTCTTTTTGTTCCGTCAGAATTTATTGATCGCTTTGCATCAACTCTTGATATTTTAAAATTCGAATAAATATTATCAAAAAAGTTATCATTCGGATCAATATTTTTAGGATCTGAATTACTAAGCATTAATTTATGACCAAATTTATCTAACCCAATAAATAATTCAGCTAACTGAAACTGCTCAAATTCACTAAAACCACTTTTATTATACGCCGTAAAACTTGCTGATTTGCTTATTGGTCTATATGGAGGATCAAAATATAAAAATGAATTATCCTTTACATCACGTTTAACTTCCCTAAAATCAGCTTTTTTTATTGTTGCAATCTCTAAAAGTTTTGATACGTTAAGTAGATTAGATTCATCCACTATATTTGGATTTTTATAATTCCCTTGAGGGGAATTAAAACCTCCTTTCGAATTAAAACGAAAAAGTCCGTTGAAACATGTTTTATTAAGAAATATAGTTTGTGCTACTCTTGGAATCCACTTTTCGTCATATTTTTCATAATTAATATTGGACCTATCTAGGTTATATTTGTGTCTGATATCATAGTAAAATTCCTGCTGCTTTATTTCAGAAAAGTGCTTATATAATTTGTCGTAACCATATAAAAATTCTAATAGTTTTGATACATCTTTCTGGATTACTTTATAACTTAAAATTAATTCATCATTAATATCATAAAGAAATGCATTCTTAATCTCATAATTTTGAGCAACATCATAAAAAACAGCACCACCTCCGACAAATGGTTCATAGTAATTTTTTATTTCTTTTTGTTTTAGTTCAGAAGGATAAAGATTTTCAAACTGAGTTAACAATTGCCTTTTACCCCCAACCCATTTTAAAAAAGGTCTTGCTCCCACGCTGTATTTGTAGAATAAATCTTCTACTTTATTATCATTTTCTTCAACTTCAATATAGCTCATTCAATATTTTTTTATGGTATAGAAATAAACTTCTTAGAAAAAGGTTTCTCATTCGTAAAATAATAACCATCAAATTACTTTACTTTTTCTTGGTGATGATCTGAATGACGCCGTTATAGGCTCTCATCCCGTATATTTGTTGACCCTCTGACCCTTTTATTACATTTACGTATTTAATATCATTTACGTCCACAGCACTTACTGCCTCATTATAATTATTTCCAATAGCCTGATTGTTAACAACATATAAAGGACTGTTATCTCCCGAAATAGAATTGGCTCCTCTAATCATAATGTTCACCTCCGTTCCTCGTTGATCTATCTGTAAACCTGGAATTCTTCTTAAATAATCGACGAGTTGGAGCGAGTTATTACTTCCTACGTTTAGCTCATTAGAAGGATCAGCACTGCGCCCTACCTGAACAACCGTTTCCTTGTCTTTTTTAAGCGCTGCATTGGATTGACTACCACAAGAAGATTGTATTACGAGAAATCCAACAAACAAAAAAAGAAAACCATTTTTCATACAGCATATTTAAATGATAAAAAACTAAATGTACAATAAATAAATTAACTCCGGCCGCAATACTAGACACATTGAGGATTATTGTCCAAAAATAAATTTAACCATAAAAAAACAAATACTGGGACATAACAAGCAACCTACCCCAGTGGCAAAAGTGGAAGTCATCGCACCATAAGGAACAAGTTTTGGATCAGTAGCCGCTAATCCGGCAGTAACCCCACTGGTTGTTCCCATTAATCCACCATACGCCATCGCTGCCTGAGGATTATTTAGTCCAACCCATTTAGCTAAGGGAGCTGTGAAAATAGTAACAAAGACCGATTTAAATACACCCGCTGCAATAGAAATAGCTATCACCGAGGAATTTGCCCCTATGGCAGCACCTGTTACGGGACCCACAATAAAAGTGCATGCTCCGGCACCAATGGTTGTAAGACTGACCGCATCTCTGTATCCAAAAGCATAAGCTCGGCCTACTTCTGAAAAAAAAAAAAAAAAAACACCTAAAACGAGGGAGATTGCACCGATCCATCCTGTTTTTTTCATTTCTTTTAAGCTTGACCCCATTGCCGTTGCTACCACCGCAAAATCACGTAACATACTACTTCCTAAAAGAGCGAATCCTGAAAGACCTGCCACATCTGAAATACCTTTAGTACCACCTGACCATTTTCCGCCAAAAAAAGCAAGAATCAGACCACATAAGATGGCAATGGCAGCTCCTGGAATTTTTCCCTTTAATAATTTTTGACTAATAACCGTACTCAGCCAGGTAATGATAGCTACGACCAGAAAGGCAACTATGAGGGCATTTACCGTAAACAGTTTATTTAAAATAGTCATAAAAAGTTATTTAGAAAGCAATTTCAAAAGCATTGGGATACATAAAAACAATAAAATCGTTGGCAATATTCCAGCCATTAGAGCCAGTATTCCTTGTGAGAAGGCAGCAAAAACATTTTGCGTAGCAGACATGGCGATAATGATGGGAATATACATTAAGCTCCAAAAAAGAATACCTTGCTCCGTTTGGGCAGGTAAAATTCCCTTTTTTTGAAACCACTGGGTGGAAATCATTAATAAAATCATAGAAAATCCAACGCCGCCAACATTTGCTTCAATCCCTAAAAGATTACCTAAGGATTCCCCCATAAACTGGCCAGCTAAAAAACAAGCTGCCAATAATCCTACGCCATAAATAACCATTTTTGACTTTATAAAAGGTTAAGAAAATAAAGGGAGAAGATCTTTTTTTGTAACCTTACCCATCGCATTCCTGGGTAATTCACGTAGAAAGCGAAAACTTCGTGGAATTTTATATTTAGGTAACCTTTCAGCTAACCATTTTTGAAAGGCGACCATATCAATACTATTTTTTAAAATAATAGCGGCTCCTACAATCTCACCCCATTCTTCATTGGGAACACCCACCACGCTACAATCGTCCACACCTTCATGCTGCCTGAGCACTTCCTCTATTTCAATGGCAGAAATTTTATATCCCCCCGATTTAAGGATATCAATGGACGTTCTTCCTAATATTTTATAATAACCGTCAAGTAAAACGGCCGTGTCACCCGTTTTAAACCAGCCGTCCTCTGTAAAGCTTTCTTCTGTTGCTTCCTTCTTTCCCCAATACTCCTGAAAAACAGCCGGGCCTTTGACTTGAATTTCACCCGGTTCGTCCGCAGTTTCTTTACCGTTTTCCGCGACCAGTCTTATGTCCACTGTAGGAAGCGGAAAACCAACAAAACCAGGTTTTCTTTTACCACGATATGGATTTGAAATAGCCATACCAATTTCTGTCATTCCATAACGTTCAAGTAACCAATGCCCGCTGATATTATACCATTTTTCCATCACAGAAACGGGTAAAGCAGCTGAGCCAGAAACCATCAACCTTTTTTTGAGGAGATTTCCTTTTATTTCAACGGCCCGTCGGTCGGAAAGCCCCTCTATATATGTAATTAATTTATAATATATTGTTGGAACGGCCATAAAGACAGAAAGAGAGGGAATTTCCAGTAAATCTATCACTTCTTCAGGCTCAAACCGGGGAAGAAACATACAGATTGCACCTGCCCAAAGGGAACAACAAACGACATTAATAATTCCATGAACATGATGCAACGGCAGCACACACAGGGTTCTATCTTTACGTTCCCATTTCCATGCCTTTTGCAACATTTCAATTTGAGCCTTTATATTTGCATGGGTTGTCACCACCCCTTTGGGCAAATTTGTCGTTCCACTGGTATATAAAATCATGGCTTTCCGCGACAAATCCAAAACGGGAAGAGATTTCTCCGGGAACATTCTGGATTGCATCATTTCTGAAATAGAAAATAAGCGAAAAGGTCTTTTCCCCTGCCTAAGGGGTTCTAATAATGGCAAATATTCATCGGAGGCGACAATCAAATCCGCCTCCGTATCTTGAATAACATAATCAAGAGACCGAGGCGGATAGGTTAAACAGAGTGGAACGGCTATTCCACCGGCAATCCAAATAGCCCATTGAACAGAAACATAATCGACGCCAGGATTTACCATGAAAGCTACCCTAGCTTCTAGAAGATCTTCCTTTTGTCCTAAAAGTAAGGTAGCAAAATGTTGGGCACGATTAACAATCAAGCCATATTTCCATGCTTCACCTTCTGAATGAACAGCTACCTGATCCTTATGTTTTTTTGCTCTTTCAACTATCTCATAACACATAATGCTACTCTTTGTAAGGAGTCATTTTAGGACTAATAAAGTGCATAACAGCCCAGGCCAGCATGTACATTAGACCGCAAACGAAGAAAATAATATTATAACCTGCGGTGGAATCTCCCAATAGCCTGTAAGTTTCAAGAATGTAACCAACAAAAATGGGAAATAAAACACCTCCTATTGATCCGGCCATACCACCAATACCTACGACTGAACTGATAGCTTTTTTAGGAAACATATCAGAAGCAACGGTAAAAATATTAGCGCTCCATGCTTGATGTGCTGCAGCAGCTAGGCTGATAAGGGCAACAGCAACCCACATATTTGTAGCATACTTGGCTGACATAATTGGCAGTACACAAAGAGCGAAAATGAACATGGCCGTTTTTCTGGCTTTATAAACAGGCCAGCCTTTTTGAATAAAGTAAGAGGAAAGATAGCCTCCGCCAATACTGCCAATAGATGTGGCCATATAAATAATTACCAAAGGCCAACCTGGTTTTTTGAGATCCAGACTAAAGCTGGTTGAAAAATAAGAAGGCAACCAGAATAAGAAGAACCACCAAATGGGGTCTGTCAATAATTTACCTGCAATAAATACATACGTTTGCCTTACGCGAAATAAGGTTCCCCAGGTAATAGGTTTTTCATTGCTCGTATCTTCTTCATTATCACTATGAATATGAGCAAGTTCCGCTTCTGTTACTTTTTTGTGCCTGGTTGGAATTTCGTAATAGTACAACCAGAATATTAACCAAACAAAACCGATGGCACCGGTTATTATAAAGGCTTCCTGCCATCCATATAAAGCCAGGATGGTTGGAACTAAAATGGGAGCAAAAACGGCACCGATATTGGCACCCGAGTTAAAAATCCCAGTGGCTAAGGCTCTTTCCTTTTTTGGAAACCACTCGGCAACTGTTTTAATGGCTGCGGGAAAATTACCGGATTCACCCAAACCCAGGGCAGCTCTGGCAATACCAAAGCCAAACGTTGTCTTTACTACCCCATGTAAGCAAGCGGCAATACTCCAAAAGACGATAGAGATACTAAAACCCATTTTAGTACCTATTTTATCAATAATTCTGCCAAATACAAGTAATCCCAAGGCATAAGCAGCAGTAAAAGCCATGACTATATTGGCATAATCTTTTTCTGACCAACCAAATTCCACCTCGAGGGTAGGTTTCAACAAACCAATAACCTGTCGGTCAATGTAATTAATGGTAGTAGCAAAGAAAAGAAGCGCAACGACTATCCAGCGTTGATTTCCAATAGGTGATTTACTCATATTCTCAAAATTTAAAGTTCATTTAATTATCTGGAAACGCGGCCTGACCCGTCCCCTTTCATAAGATTTTTTACTTCATCTACTGTCACTAGATTAAAATCACCATAAATGGTGTGTTTTAAACAAGAGGCAGCGACAGCAAAATTAAGCGCCTGCTGATCATCATCGGGATAGGTTAACAGACCGCAAATCAGGCCTCCCATAAAGGAATCACCACCACCTACTCTATCAACAATATGTGTAATATCATATTGAGGTGAAAAGAATATTTTTTCGCCATTAAACAAGGTACCTGCCCAGGTATTATGATTAGCGTTAATAGATCCCCTTAAGGTAATGATCACCTTTTTTGCTCTTGGAAATTTCTTTACCAACTGACGGCAAACCGATTCATAAGCTGCTGCTTCCACATGACCCGCAGTCACATCGACCCCTTCTGGTTGAATGTGAAATACCTTTTCGGCATCCTCCTCATTTCCCAAAATAACATCACAACCTGCCACTAATTCTGGCATTACCTCATCAGCTGTTTTCCCATATTTCCATAAATTTTTCCTGAAATTCAAATCTGTAGAAACGGTAATTCCCAGTTTATTTGCCATTTTAATTCCTTCCAGGCAGGTAGCAGCGGCGCCTTCAGAAAGTGCAGGTGTAATACCCGTCCAATGAAACCAATTAGCATCTTTAAAAATAGCTTCCCAATCGAGCATACCAGGTTGAATATCAGCTATTGCGGACCCGGCACGATCATAGACCACTTTACTTGCACGCGCCACAGCGCCCGTTTCAAGGAAATAAATCCCCACTCTCTCACCACCCCTTAAAATATCCTGTGTCTGAACATTATATTTCCTTAAGTTTTGAATTGCCCAATCGCCAATATCATTCTTGGGTAATCGGGAGACGAAAGAAGCTGGAATACCATAATTTGCCAAAGAAACGGCAACATTTGCCTCTCCACCACCAAAAGTTGCCTCCAGTTGGGTAGATTGAGAAAACCGAAGATATCCCGGAGATGCTAATCTGAGCATGATTTCACCGAAAGTCACTACTTTTTTCATAACTTATAATTTATTTGTTTGGGTTATTAAAATTAATCGATAAATCGTTGAATGGCATATTCCGTTCCTCTCAATTCTGCTAAACCGCGCAAACGACCAATAGCAGAATATCCCGGATAGGTTGTTTTCTTCAAATCATCCAGCATTTGATGCCCATGATCAGGTCTCATGGGAATAGAAACGTTTCGAGCACGCATCCAATGAACAATCTCTGTTATGACCTCATACATATCCACATCGCCCTCTAAATGATTGTCTTCAAAAAAGTCGCCATAATCATTTCTGGTGGTGCTTCGAAGATGGATGAAATGAATTCTTTCTCCAAATTCTTTTACCATTTCCGGTAAATTATTATCTGCTCTCACACCATAAGACCCCGTGCAAAAACACAATCCATTTTCCTTTGCCGGAACAGCCTGTATCATATCCCTCACATCATCTGCACAGCTCATGATTCTGGGTAAACCGAGCAAATGAAAAGGCGGATCATCAGGATGAATAGCCATAACGACCCCACATTCCTGAGCAACCGGAATAATTTCCTTAAGAAAATGTTGCAGGTTCGCCTTTAATTTCTGGCTATCAATGTTAGCGTAGGTATCAAGGGCAGCCTGAAACTGCTCCAGGGTAAAACTTTCCTCGCTGCCAGGAAGACCTTTTAGCATATTGCTTTCCAAAAGAACCTTTTCCTCGGAAGACATTTTATTAAACCTCTCCGTTGCCCTGTGTATTTCCTCTGGGCTATAGTCGGCAGTAGCTCCGTTTCTCTTAAGTATAAATAAATCAAAAGCAACAAAAGCAGCTCTTTCGTATAATAAAGCTAAAGAACCATCAGGCTGTTTAAAAACCAGATCGGTTCTGGTCCAATCTAAAATAGGCATGAAATTATAAGTAATCACCCGAACATCGCAGGCCGCTAAGTTTCGCATAGATACCTTATAATTTTCTATATAATCTTCAAAACCAGCACGCTGTGTTTTAATTGCCTCGTTAACGGGAAGACTTTCTACTACATCCCAGGTTAATCCAGCGGCTTCAATGATCTCTTTTCTGATAAGGATTTCCTCTTTTGTCCATACGGCCCCATTGGGAATATGGTGAAGCGCGCTAACAATGCCAGTACATCCCGATTGACGAATGTCGGAAAGGGAAACAGGATCATTTGGTCCGTACCAACGCATGGTTGGTATCATCGTTTTTTTATTTGGCGAAAGCCCCGTAAACATAGTTGTATGATTAAATTGTTAAATTAAACCCCACTGGAGGACATAAAACCACCATCGACCCTGACATTTGTGCCTGTAACAAACTTTGAGGCATCGCTGAGAAGCCATATCAGAGCGCCATTTAATTCATTTGGACTTCCAAATCTTTTGAATGGGGTCTGTTTTATAATAGATTGTCCACGCGGAGTCAGCGAACCATCAGGCTGGGTAAGCAACGCTCTGTTTTGATCCGTTAGAAAAAAACCTGGCACTAAGGCATTCACTCTTATCTTGTCGCCGTGACGATTAGCTACTTCAATGGCAAACCATTTTGTGTAGGCATCAATGGCTGACTTGGCCATACTGTAACCCAAGACTTTGGTTAATGGTCTGACGGTACTTACCGATGAAATATTTACAATGCTTCCCGTTTCTTCTTTGACCAGTTCGGCACCAAATATCTGGGTAGGTAAAAGGGTTCCCCAAACATTTAAATCGAGCGCTTTTTTCATTCCGCTCATACTAAGGGAAAATATATCGGCCTCGGGTTGTAAAACTGCCTCGGGTACATTACCTCCTGCAGCATTTACTAATCCGCTTATTTTTCCAAAACGTTGCAAAATCAAATCCTTTGCGCGTTTCAATGAATCTTCATCCATGACATCAGCCTGCACAAAAAAAGCAATCCCTCCTTTTGCTTCAATATCCTTTACTGCTGAAAGACCTTTATGCTCATCTCTTCCCAAAATAACTACATTTCCACCAGCCAGTGCTATGGCTTCACTAAAAGATTTTCCAAGGATTCCATAACCCCCGGTGACTATGATTACTTTCTCTTTTAAAGAAAAAGATTCAGTTGTTCCACTACTCATACCGTTTACATTTAAGAATTTAGACCGTTTAGGAGCCTAATAATTTCTAAATATAATAGATTAAGTTTGAAAATTTAGCACTTATACTGCTTGATCTTAGCGTAATGCTGAAAATATTTACGAAAACGTTGTCGTAAAAAATAAATAATCTGGAGAATGACGCTTTACTTATTGATTTGCTTTGTGCTTAAATCTAAAAAAGAGTAACAACGCACTTGCACTTAAGGCCACAATAAAACCAACCCAAAGTCCATAAACCTCCCATTTTAGATTGAAGGCTAAAAAATAACCAACAGGTAAACCCACTATCCAATAGGCCACCAGCACAATGAGCGTCGGAATTTTCATATCCTGTACACCTCTAAGAAGACCAATGCCTACCGCTTGGGTTGAATCGGAAATTTGAAAAACACCCGCCAATATCATCAGACCTGTAGCATATTTTAAAACCTCCATTTCATCATTGAAAAGTTTAGGTAGGCCACTTCTTCCTATGAAAAGTAAAACGGCGCAAATCAATCCATACACCACCGCCATGGAAAAATTACTGTAGCCAATTTTCCTGACCTGGTCTATATTCCCCTGCCCCCTTGCATTAGCTACCCTTATACTGCCCGCTGAACTAATTCCCAAAGACACCATATAGGTTATTGCGGCCATATTTAAAGCAATCTGGTGTGCGGCTTGTTGTACATAACCTAGCCATCCTGACATCACTCCTGATACGGCAAACGCACCTGCTTCCATGCCATACTGAACAGCACTGGGTATGCCCATTCTGAGTATTTCTTTAATTCCAGAAATTTTTAATGAAAAAGCATGTTTAACATCCTGTAAATATGGCTTATAGGCCGATTTGTTAATAATTAATATGATGATGGCAATAAATAATAAAAGTCTGGAAATAAAGGTGGCTAATCCCGCCCCTTCAAGTTCCATTCTTGGAAACCCAAACTTCCCAAAAATGAAAAGATAATTCAGGAATCCATTTACTGGCAAAGAGGCTAAAGAAAGATACATTGGCCATTTAGTCTCTCCTAATCCATCAGAAAACTGCTTTAATACCATAAATAGGATCATTGGTAACATGCTCCAGGTCATCCATCTTAAATAGGTTCCCGATAATTCCACCACAATTTTATCTTGTCCCATATTATTTAGTAAAAAATGTTGGGAATATTCAATGCCAACTGCTAAAATTATCATCATAAAAAAAGCGACAAATAAACCATTTATGGCGATCACTAATGGTTTATTCATAAACCCATTTCCTATCGAATGGGCAACTAATGGAGAGATAGCCATCGTTAAACCAAATCCTAACACTAAGGGTATTGTCAATAAATTATTTACAAAACTAGCCGCTGCCAACTGGCTGCTATGGATGGCGCCGACCATGGCTGTGTCAATAACACCAAGGAACATTTGCGATAAATTACCCAATATAATTGGCCAGCCCAGATACAATGTTTCCTTTATCTCTTTACGCATTTTTTCAAATTTGTTGCAAAGGTATCATTTTTAAAGCGCTAAATTGAGCTGTAAAACGTTTCGGTGAATTATTTAACCTGACGACATTAAATTCCGTTTTTTTTTCGTTTCCAGGATTAAAAGTTTTTATAAATTTTTAACATTAATAAGGAAGGATTAACTTGAAACTGTTGAATTAGCTGATTATCAGCCCATAAATCACCTAAAGTCAAGTTTCTTTGATTGAAAATATTTTTGACCTCAAGAACGAGAAAATACTTCTCATTTATTGGAAATTTACATTCCACTTTGGCCCAAAACCAAGGCTTATTGCCCGTCAATTTTCTAGGCAAGTACTCTACACTGATATTTACACTACTTTTTTTCCAAATATTCCACTGAATGTTTCCCGAAGACATAAATTGGGTTAAAACAGATACGTCTCCTCTGTCTGTTGTGGTTTGCCTGTGATAAAGACCAGGGGAAAGCACCATACCGAATTTACCAACCTTAAGCCTTACATCCAGTTTTACCGATAAATGATAAAACACATTTTCTCCTACCCAGTGATTCAACCCAAATAAAAAGTTTTGCTTGGAAGCATTGATGTTAAAACCAAAAGAAGCAGATTGCTGAATGAAATATTTATCGATGTTCCATTGTATAATCATTCCTTTCGAGAGCCTGAAGGTATATTTTTCGATTAACCAATCAGGTTCAATACCAGAAATCGTTCTATTTCCCAAATAGGGAGATTTGTAGTTCAATGTAAAACTTGCCTGTGATTCCCACTGTTTTTTGTTGTCAGAATAAATCAATCTGTTTTTAAATTGAGTACTCCGGGGAACGATTAATTGGTCCATGCCTGTCTCTCTCTGCAAAATACCTGTTCTGATTTGCCCCTTAAAAATCTGCCCGGCATCGGGTAAAACAGGGTTCAGTTGTAAGACAGATTCAAATGTAAACTTTTTCGACAGCCCAAGTTTATACCTTATGTTCCCTTCCAAAAGAAAAGTGTTTTTCCTGGTTTCTACAAAAGAGCGCCGATACTTAAAGGAAGCAGGCCCTGCACTACCTGAAACGGAGAGAAGGTGAGATTTTTTTATCCATTCCCTTTTTCCCCCAAACCATATTAAATGATACAATAAATTCACCTTTTGCCATGCTCGTTCTTCCCCCTGTAAATAGGCATAAAACTGATTTTGTTGAACATGAGATCCAATTTCCCAATGATATGTTGGATGTATAAGCAAACCCTGAAGTCTTGAAAAATAATTTGATTGCCCTACATGTTGAGTGTTAAAGGATTGCCTTTTGTCAACCTGCCAATCGTAAGTATCTTGCATTTTCTCAAAATGATTCCATGATTTTACTCTCCAAACCATTGAATTATTGGGCTTTATAATCAAATCTATATGCAAATCACCCAATAATGTTTCATTTAATAAGGCCTCTTTTGAGGTTAATGGAGAAAATTCATTACTACTTAATGAATCCATTTTGCTCACATTGAGTAATTCTTTCCCCCCATTAAAGCGAAAACTTATATTTGATTTCTCGGAAAGGTTAATCCTTCCGTCTGAGTTCACTCTAAATCTGTTGACATTATCATTCTGTGTCCATTGTTGTCGCCAGGTTCTTTGTGACAGAAGTTGATTGGTAAAGTTACTATTTTGAAAATAATCTGTTGACAGCAAACCATCAATCTGCACATTTATAAAACTCTCTTTCCCCAGCTTCCAGTGAGGTCCACCCGTAAAATTGATACTTTTACCCTGGTTAAATCGAGATTGGGAGAGAATTACAGGAAAAAAGGAGGGAAAAACAAACCAACTAAGTAAATTAATTGGCTGGAAAGCACTATTCAAATCATCGGAATAATCGATAATCATTTTTTTTCCTGGCGACATATCATTAAATGTACTCGCTTCTGCAAAGGATAAAAACTTTATTTTTTTCTTGATACGATAACCCGTAAAGCCAGCTATCCCCAAAGGAGCTAAACCAAGGCCAACAAAAGCATCTCCAATCCATTTTCCCTTAAACGTATTTTTAACTTCGATATCTAAAACCAGCTGATCACTTTGATGTAAAGATTTCAACAAGGGATTTCCCTCAAATTTATTTATAAATCTAAATTCATTCGCCATACCGGCGGGCATTCTCTTTGTAGCTTTCGAATAATCATTTCCCAACAGGTCGTCACCGTCCCAAAGCACCTTACTCACTCTTTTACCTCTAAAATAAATAAAGCCATCTTCTGCGACCCTGACCCCTGGTAGTTTAGCTAAAAGATCCTCTAAAACCCGCTCCGAACCATCCTGAAAAAATACGGGTTTAAAGACAGTGGAATCTCCCCTATCAAAATAAGAAAGCGACTTTTCTTTTATAATAACTTCATCGAGCTGAATAGAAACTTCCTTTAGTTTAATTAACCCCAGGAAGGAAGAGACTGGTACTAATGGATTTAAATAAAAGGTATCTGTTTGCCAGCCTATTGCATTAAAACAAAGAAATCCAGCTACTAAAGGTTCTTGAAAAAAAAGTTGAAAATGCCCCGAAGAATCTGCCCAGCTATAGGTTAAAAGCTTATGGTTTCCAATTAGTTTTTGATATAATTGTACTTGAACAAAAGGAATTTCCGATAAGGAATCATCTACGATCCTTCCTGACAAGGACATGCCCGATTGGGAGGAAAGTGAGTTGCAGATTAAAAAAAAGAGCGATGGCAAAAAAAACTTATTTTGCATAGTTAAGGCAATTTCCGCTCCCAAAATCTTGGAGCGCCTGATTGTTTCATTTCAACATGAATATTTCCAGATCTCTCTAAATTACGTTTCATTTTATCAGCTATGAACTGGTAGAATTTTTCACCATCCTTATATTGGGCATCAAAAAAAGTAACGAAAGGAACTTTGCGTGCTTCACAAGGGGGAGCGTCTATTCTTACCGAAGTATCAAGAATAACCTGGAAAGAATAAAAGTTAAAAACCACCTCAGATTCCTTATCCTTCGCCTCCAGAATTAAACCAGGTAAACCATTTAACTTCCATGGACCGTTTGGGAAAGGTAATGAAGGGGCATACCAAGCTTCATATTCCCGCCCTCTAAAGGAAGTAAAGGCTTGCTTACATACAAAACCACCTATAATTTTTTCATTTTCAGATAAACTCCATAACAGTTTGGGTATCTCTTCTGAGATTTGAAAGGCATTACCAATCATTGTTTGTTCAAAGGAATGAAGTAATCCCAGGCTCCTGTCCATAAAATACCAGCGATCTGGTTCCGCAGTAACCACGGTTAATTCTTGTCTCTCCTCATTGGCAGAATCAAAACCGGCTGTTCCATGCAAAATAAATAAGGATTTGTCCTGCTTTAATTTCAACGTGGAATATCGTGAAAAACCTTCCTCGGTGGATGTCGCAAAACCTTGAGGTTGAGCATATTGAATTTCATAAGATTGAGAAAAGATAAAAAAGGGAAGAATCCACGAAAAGATAGAAAAAGTTAATTTCTTCATTGTTTATAGATTATACATCGGGAGGGGCATCTGTATTTTCCTTTGAAAATCAAACAGATAGCAATACAAAAACATTAGGGGAAATTTTTGTAGGTTCCCTCCCGATCATGATGATTATTAAACCACTACTTTATGGCATCTCTTGCCGAAGTTGCCGCTTCGCGCAAAGCTGCCATAGCCTCGTTAAAAGCACCGCGACAGGTTGGCGCCGATACGGAAACTTCCATCATTACAAATCCAATGCTGGCGCGTAGGGTAATTCGACAATCATCCAAAGAAGGGGTAGAAAAATGATCCATTAAAACCGTCTCTTTCGTTTCCAATACGGCTTCTTCTAATAAAGTGTTTTTACTGTACCCCTGGAAAGCTGCTGCGATCAACAATAGGGTAAATACAATTTGTTTCATTTGCGATAAATTAAAAAAGATGATAAATAACCGGCCCGGTTTGAGACGCAATTACACCTATTTTAATCTGCCTTGCAAGGGGCACTCAATGAGACACCAGCGTATTCAAAAAAAAACTAAAGATTTATACACACATTAAATATTTGATATACAATATTTTATACCCTTAAATGTATAATAAATAATTTCCTGGCAGATTGGATTACACCCTTTACTGTCCATTTTAATAAAGAACCCTAATTTACAGTTTACCATATACCCGCGATTCTGACATCTTTTTTGATGTCATAAAATGGATAGGGCATAGCGTGAACATGGGTAGGATTAATAAAAGACTGGTCTTCATTGAAATCAAAAAGCAAAGGTTTTCCAGCATTGGTTCTTAAAAGAAAATCAAATTGCATGGCTGCTGCGCCTGACGCCTCGCCATCTTTTGAAATAACAGGAGCTAAAGACATCATTCTGCTATGAGAGGTGATATAAAAATCGGCCGCTAAAAGCTCCCCCTTTTCATCGGCAATGCCCGATAAAAACCCCCATCCTCTGTGTAATGCATTATATATAATACGCAATAAGGCATGTTGGTCTTTTTCGCGTTTCCGCCTGCTTCCTGGACCGTTTTTTTCGTAAAATGCAGCGTATTGCTCTGGCGAAATACTCTCCGACGACATCAATCCATTAGCTATAGCCTTATCTAACGCATTTTTAAAAACAGGAGAATATCTGCTAGCTAAGTTATCATAAGATTGCAATAAACTGAGCACGTGATTGGTTTTCTCATTTACCCTAAATCCATGAATATCTGCTGGTTTACATTCCTCGCTAACCTGCATATTTATTATGCGATATTCCTCAGGCATAGCATCAAAAAAATGTTTTACCCGATGTGAATTGAGCGCCGCGTAACTAAATATGCCTAGTTCTCTTATAAAAGAAGGCTGGTAAATTTCCATTTTATGCAACCCCGGCCTGTAAATTAGAGGCATAACCGCCTGATAATCATCTTCAATTAAGGCAGTCCAAGATTTACCTATAAAATCTAAATACCATACATATCCAAAAATATTACCATTGTAGGCATAATGAACACAACTATTCCATTTAACCTTATCAATATCTTCTCTTTTAACCCACCTTACCGCCATAAAAAAAATTTAGTTTCAATAATACTGCTATATTTGGAAATAAAAATACAACTTCATGAAGACAATTATATTGAACTCAAACCTCCATTGTGGTCATTGTGTTCGCAGCATTAAAGGATTTTTAGAGGAAATAACAGAATTAACTTCCTGGGAAGTAGATTTAAATCACCCAGATAAAAGAATAATCGCTCAGGGAAATGATGATTTGCAGGCACAAAAACTTATCGATGCCATAGAGGAAGCTGGATATGAGGCAAAAGAAGCAATGCCTGAAATTTCTTAGAACTGGTGCTTTCGCTTTGTTTGCGAAAAATATCCCCGCCCAAAATAGATAAATGCCAAAAGACTTATTGAGATACTTGTGAAAAACATTTTTGTCGATTTTCCTTTAAGACCCCTCTTTCTTGTTTTATGATGCCTGTCTAAATAGATTTTTTTTATTTTTTTTGTAACCAAATACATTATAAATATTACTCATATATCAAGCCAAAAGATTTTTACCGAACATATATTTAAAATTTTTATTGGATAATCAATCATTTATATTAATTTTATACGCTGAATTGTTTGTATTAATCCTAAATAATATAATCAATTCCTTTACATTTTCAGGTTTTTAAGCTTCATTAAGATGAATAAAATAATTACAATCCCCCTGTTTCTTTGGTTGTTTTCAACGGTAATTCTTGCTCAGGACAGCATTCCCCCGCTTCCTAAGCCCACCTTAGAGATGACGGTAAAAAAGGATACCACTACACAACCTGACCCATGGGAATTGGGACTTGTCTTTGGTGGTGGTTACTATTTTGGCGATCTATTATCTCTGGGAAGTGTCAAATTAAATACTTTCAAGCCCGGTGGCGCTTTATTTCTTCGGAACAATGTAAGCAATCGGTTCTCCCTGCGTTTTCAGGCCATGTACACAGGAATTTCTGGAAATGGAGCTAATCTTTTGAATTCTTACGAACCCGTTACTTCATTTTCATTTAAATCAACGATTTTCGAAAGCTCCATTTTATTAGAATGGGATTTTCTGGGCGCTAAAAGATTCCCTTCAAAAGGCGGATTCAAAAAAATATTTTCACCCTATATTTTCGTGGGTGCCGGCGTAGCTTCGAGCTGGACAACCCCCAGGTATCCAAATAACATACCCAGTGCGGCGGCCAATATTACAAAAGATAGTATCCAGGCAAGAAGAACCAATTCAATGGTAACCGTTCCTTTTGGTATCGGTGCTAAGCTTGATTTATCGAGAAGACTAATGCTTGCCTTCGAATGGGGCGCAAGACCAACCTTCTCCGATTATATAGACGGCATTAGTTTATCAGCCAATAAGGATAATAAAGACTGGTATAATTTTGGGAATGTACAACTGATTTATCGTTTTCCATACAAACCTAAACCAGTTAAATCTCCTTCAAAAGATAATGCTAATAATCCTACTTTTGCCGATAAAGACGGCGACGGCATCCCAGATGCAGCTGATCGTTGCCCAGACGTTGCTGGTATCCTAAGAGGATGTCCCGATGCTGATGACGATGGCGTTTCCGACCTGGAAGATAAATGTCCTAACGAAGCAGGATTAGTTATTTTCGGAGGTTGCCCAGACACAGACGGTGACGGTATTCCAAATGCCGATGACGAATGTCCAGAACAAGCCGGTGTGGCCAGTAATCAGGGTTGTCCGTCAGGAACAGAAATAGATCGCGATGGTGATGGTGTGCCAAATACGCAAGATGAATGTCCTGATATTCCTGGTAAGGCAACCTTTAAAGGCTGTCCCGATACCGATGGAGATGGCGTTATGGACAAAGAAGACCGTTGCCCTGTTACACCAGGTTCTGTAGATAACAGAGGTTGTCCCGTTATTCGAAGTGAAACAAAAGAAATTTTGAAATTTGTAACCCAAAATGTTCTTTTTTATACCAATAGCGCAAAACTTACTGACGAATCTTATGTCGTTCTAAACAAAGTTCTTGACGTTCTTCAGGATTACCCCGATTATGCCATGCTGATTAGTGGATTTACTGATAATGTAGGAAAACAGACAAGTAATCAAGCGCTTTCAGAAAATAGAGCAGCGGCTTGTTTAAACTATTTAGTTGAAAAAGGTATCGATCCGTCCAGATTAGTTTTCAGGGGTTTCGGTGAAGTAGCTCCTATAACGACAAATGATACAGAGCAGGGTAGAAAATTAAATAGAAGAGTTGAATTTGCTTTGTTCTTAAAATAAATCAAGTTTAAATGTAAGGGAAGATGGCTCATTCTTATTTGACCATCTTCCCTTGTTTTTTTATAAAGAAGGATATAAAGGAAACTGATTCATATAAGTATGAACATTTCCCTTAACCATGGTTATTACCTTATCATTTTCAGGCTGTGAAAGGATACTATCAATCCATTCAACCACCTGTAAAGCATCATTTTCTTTAAAACCGCGCGAGGTAATAGCAGCTGTTCCAATACGGATGCCAGAAGTAACCATAGGAGAGAGTTTATCAAAGGGCACCATATTTTTATTGACCGTAATGGATGCTTTTCCAAGCACTTCATCAGCTAATTTACCCGACAAACCTTTTTCTGAAAGATCCAACAACATAAGATGGTTGTCTGTTCCCCCGGAAATTATTTTATACCCTTTTGCTAAAAAAGCATTCGCCATGGCTTGGGAATTAGCAATTACCTGTTTGCCATAATCTTTGAAAGAAGGTTGTAAGGCTTCACCAAATGCAATGGCTTTTGCAGCAATAACATGTTCCAAAGGTCCGCCTTGCATACCCGGGAAAACACCGCTATTTAAAATTTGAGACATTTTAATAATCGACCCATTTTTTAAAGTACGTCCCCATGGATTATCCATATTTCGTCCCATCATGATGATACCTCCGCGGGGACCTCTCAATGTTTTATGGGTTGTGGAAGTAACAATATGGCAATGAGGCAGAGGATTATCCAGAATGCCAGCAGCAATAAGTCCGGCTGGGTGAGCAATATCAGCAAGCAGCAAGGCACCTGCCGCATCAGCAATTTCGCGAAAACGACGATAATCCCATTCTCTGGAATAAGCCGATGCACCACAAATGATCAATTTCGGACGAACAGCCTCCGCTTTGGCTGCTACTTTGTCCATGTCTATTCTTCCAGTTTCTGCCTCAACCCCATAAAAATGCGGTGTATAAACCTTTCCGGAATAATTTACCGGCGAGCCGTGGGAAAGATGCCCTCCGTGAGCTAAATCAAATCCCAAAATGGCATCTCCCGGTTCCAAAACAGATAAAAATACAGCAGCATTAGCCTGAGCTCCTGAATGAGGCTGGACATTCGCATATTCAGCGCCAAATAATGTACACAGTCTTTCTATGGCTATTTGTTCAATTTCATCGACAACTTCACAGCCACCATAATATCTTTTACCCGGATAACCTTCCGCGTATTTATTTGTCAAACATGACCCAGTGGCTTGAATAACCGCTTCACTGGTGAAATTTTCTGAAGCTATTAATTCAATACCTTCTCTTTGACGATTTAACTCTTTGGAAATCAATGCAAATACTGGATCTGTATGGTTCATTGTGTAAATTTTGGGAAATTGATTTAAACTAATTTGAGGACGAAATTACAAAAGAATTATCTTTTTGCCGACATTTTTAATTCTTCCTAACCTATTTTAACAGAACTACCTGAAACGATTTTTATTTACTACCTTCGTTGCAAAATTATCCAATCCTTGGGATGAGCCGATCATTAGACAGTATTAAAAAGCCTATAAACGAAGCATTGAATGCCTTCGAGGGTCATTTCCGTAAAGCAATGGAAAGTCAGGTACCATTACTTGATAAAATCACTTTTTATCTGGTAAAAAGAAAAGGGAAACAAGTCAGACCCATGTTTGTTTTTCTCTCCGCGAAGGTTTGTGGAGAAATATCAGATACTACCTTTCGCGCCGCTTCCATGATTGAGTTATTGCATACTGCAACCCTGGTTCATGATGATGTTGTAGATGATTCCTTCCAAAGAAGGAGTTTTTTTTCCATCAATGCGCTGTGGAAAAATAAAATCGCTGTTCTTGTGGGTGATTATCTCCTTTCCCAAGGTATGTTGCTGGCAGTAAAAAATAAAGAGTACCTATTGCTCGAAATAGTTTCTCAGGCGGTAAAATCAATGAGTGAGGGCGAACTGTTACAAATTGAAAAAGCCAGAAGATTAGATATTGCTGAATCAGTCTATTATGATATTATCAGACAAAAAACAGCTTCTCTCATCGCCTCCGCCTGTAGTGCAGGTGCCGCATCTGTTACTCCAGACATAGAAAAGGTAGAGCAAATGAGGCTTTTTGGTGAAAATATTGGTATGGCTTTCCAAATTCGAGATGATTTAATGGATTTTGGCGCCGATGATATAGGGAAACCCCTGGGTATCGATATTAAAGAAAAAAAAATGACGCTCCCTCTCATTTATGCTTTGGCTCATTGTGACAGGTCCACCAAGCGTTCCATTCTTTCCTTAATTCGAAATCATAGTGATAATCCTGAAAAGGTAAATGAAGTAGTCCATTTTGTTCAACAATCAGGCGGTCTCCATTATGCAGAGATCCAGATGAAGTCTTTTCAAGAAAAAGCATTTGATATTTTATACACCTTCCCAGTCTCAGACGCACGAAATTCTTTAGAAGATTTGGTGAATTTCGTCACAGAAAGAAAAAAATAAACCCTTATTTTTGACAATAACCTTATTCAAACTTTCTTATGGTTGAAGTAAAATTATTTTCTGGGACTCAATCGAAATATCTGGCAGAAAAAATTGCAGATTATTACGGTCAGGGTATCGGAGATTTAAAAGTCAACAGATTCAGTGACGGGGAAATGCAACCCGTTTACAATGAATCTATTAGGGGTGCTTATGTATTCCTGATCCAATCTACTTTCCAGCCAATGGACAATCTGATGGAACTCCTCCTCATGATTGATGCTGCTAAAAGAGCTTCTGCCGGATATATTTCAGCGGTAATCCCTTATTTTGGTTATGCTCGTCAAGACCGAAAGGATAAACCGAGGGTGCCTATTTCAGCAAAATTGATTGCCAATTTACTCCAGGCAGCTGGAGTAGATCGTATTATGACCATGGATTTACACGCGGATCAAATACAAGGATTTTTTGATATCCCTGTTGATCACCTGAGAAGTGAGGCCATATTTTTCTCTTACCTCGAAGAATCAGCCGATTTATCAAATGTTATTTTTGCCAGCCCCGATGTTGGTGGTGTGAAAAGAGCAAGAGCTTACGCCAAGCATTTTGGAAGAGACCTGGTGATTTGTGACAAATACAGGGAAAAAGCTAATGAAGTTTCAGGCATGACCGTTATCGGAAATGTGGAAGGCAGCGATGTTATTCTCGTTGATGACCTCGTTGATACCGCAGGGACTTTATGTAAAGCGGCCGATGCATTGATGCAAGGCGGTGCCAAAAGAGTACGTGCCATTTGTACGCATCCCGTTCTTTCAGGTAACGCCCTTAAAAATATTGAAAAGTCGAAATTGGACGAATTACTGGTATGTGATACCATTCCCCTCCAATTCACTTCTCCTAAAATTAAAGTACTTTCGTCAGCTAAACTGTTCTCCAGAGCTATACGAAATACCCACGAACATAGGTCTATTTCTGCCCTTTATGTAGATAAAAAGACAGAAAAATATTAAAAGTGCCACGTTTTTAATTTTTTAGGTATATTTGCCGTTCATTTTTAAAAAATATTATAATGGAAGTAATTGCAGTAAAAGGCGAAAAAAGAGAAGCCTTAGGAAAGAAAGCTACAAAAGCACTTCGCAATGATGGCCGTATTCCTTGTGTTATTTACGGCACAGGTAATTTAGTTCATTTCTCTGTGAAGCCACTTGATGTCAGATCTGTCATCTATACCCCTGATTTTCATATTTTGAAAATTGAGGTGGACGGTACGCATTACAGTGCCATCTTAAAGGATTTTCAACAAAGTCCCCTTAAAGATAATGTAACGCATATCGATTTCCTTCAGATTGCCGACGGTCATCCCGTTAAATTAGAAATTCCTTTGCGTTGTAAAGGAGCTTCTGTAGGTGTAAAATCAGGTGGAAAATTAATTCAGAAGTTACGCCGTATTAAGATTAAAGCTATGGCGGAAAACATCGTGAATGAATTATTTATTGATATCACCACTATGGATTTAGGTCAATCTCTCAGAGTACGTGATATTCCAGTTCCTAACGGCATTGAAATTTTAAATAATGGCAGTATTCCAGCCGTTACCATTGAAATTCCAAGAGCCCTTCGTTCTGCTGCCGCTGCTGCAGATAAGGATACTAAGAAGAAGAAATAATTTGTTGCCAATCTTAAATTAGGTAACATGACTAAAGTTGCTGATTTACGCGTTGCTGCCGTTCAGTCAAATATAATTTGGCAAAATGTCGATGGTAATTTAGCTTATCTCAGTAACCTTTTATCTCCACTTTCCGGAAGTACAGATATTATTGTACTTCCGGAAATGTTTACTACCGGATTCACCATGAATCTTTCTTTCGTCACGCCCAAAGAACAAGAAATTACTTTACTTTGGATGAAAAATATAGCGGCTGATTTCTCTTCAGCTGTTTGTGGCAGCATTGTTTTCTATGAAAAAGAAAAGTATTACAACCGGTTTATCTGGGTAGATGAAAATGGTAATTACTCTTTCTACGATAAACAACATTTGTTTTCTTTTGCCGGCGAACACCTTCATTACACACCTGGTAATAAAAAAATAGTCATTCAATACAAAGGATGGCGCATTCTCCCACAGATTTGTTACGATTTGCGGTTCCCGGAATCATCTATGAATGTACTTGAGCATTATGATATTTTATTATACGTTGCCAATTTTCCAGCAGTGAGACAATACGCATGGGATCAACTGTTAATTTCCCGTGCCATTGAAAACCAATCATATACTATAGGTGTAAATCGGGTAGGTATAGACGGGAATAATCACGAATACGGAGGAGGTTCAGTTATTTTATC
>JAIYCH010000022.1 GCA_027488135.1 Saprospiraceae bacterium
AGTGAAAATATAATTTACACCAAATACTAACCCTGTTACCATTATGGGTGAAGATGTTCCTGAAACAGTAATAATAGCAGCAGTTGTTTTCCGTTTTGCAGGTGCTGATGGTGTTGATGTTGCTGTCACAATATAACCCGTTATAGGACTCCCACCATCGCTTGTGGGTGGAACAAACGAAACACTAGCAGATGTTGGACCTGTCGGAGTGGCAACAATGGAACTACATGGCCCAGGGACAGAAAGAGAAGGGCAAGGAACCCCAGGACAATTCTCTAAAGCGGCTTTCTTCCAGCGCACTTTAAGCTCTTCCAGATTATAAAACGCATTACGTTTTATTTCCAATGCCTGCTTTTCACTGGTTGTGTTTTTCCCCATGGGCATTTCAACCTTCGAGTTCGTTTGTGCCAAACCTAATAAAGGGAGCAGTAAGAAAAGTAAAATCTTTAGCTTCATATTATGTTTTTTTAAATTTTCAACAGGCCAAACTTCATAAAAAACAAAATATTTGTAAAATATTCAGCCAACAAATTCCTTTGATTTCTGAGAATTCAAAGGAATTTGTTCCAAAATCAACCAAAAATTGGTTGAAAAAGGGAAATATTGGCCTTTTTTGAAAATAAAAAATGAAAAGTAGTAGATGAAAAGCAGTGCTTTGTACCTCCGATGATCTATAAATGTTAGAAAAAAAGTGGTTAGGAAAACAAAATTCTTTCCCAAATATTGAATCAGATTGTCTGAACGGTGATTTTTTTGATTTTTATGATTACTATGATACCAGATTGGATTTTATCAAATGAAACCTGTCGGGAAGAAAACGATGCGTAACGCATCGGCGAAAAGAAGGGTAAAAAGTAACCCATTTTCGAATAACCCTAAAGTTCAAACCAAAGACGTCCACTTTAATCCTAAAAATCCTTATTCAAGACAAGATGCCATCAACATCGTTTATTGGTTCATGTAGGGGCGAATTGAATTCGCCCTTTTTTAACCATTACCTATTTTTTTTCATTTACCATGCACCTAACAGATCATCCATCCATTTAATTAACTTGTGAATACACCTGTAACACGAAGAAAGAATCCCATTGTTTCGCAAATAGGGAAATGCATCTGTATCATGGAAAGGCGTATCCAATTCGCCCCTACGAAAACATTGTAATCCCTTAATCCTTTAAATCCGTGATTCATAAAAAGGGATTGATGGAACATTGAAACCTGTCGCAGAGAAGGCGATGCATGATTTGGAAAGATGGAATTGTATTAATAACCAGAATCCTTCAACCCAATATTTGCTGAAACAAAGGCAAAAATTCCTTTATTTGGGGGTCATCCAGGTTAAAGGGAATATCTGATTTGGGTAACTCTTGTTTTGATTTGGACACTCTTTCCCAGATGTCTTGTTTCGCACTAGCCGTAAAGAGCGAAAAGGTGCGTCTGAGGAGTGGCAGGACTTCAGGAAAATGGTCTTCTTTGATGTCGGTAATCCACTGATTGATTAAATCAAACATTTCCTGCTGATACTGTAACAAATAAACGCCTCTTTTGAAAAAGCCTTCCAACCAGGCTCCTACTTGTAAAGGTTCGTTCCCTTTTGAAAAAATTAAAGTCATTTTTGCCAGAATAAAATCTATGTCTAATCTACCCCTTTCAATTAACAATCTCATTACCAATCCATTAATCCTCATATTTACGCCGTCTAACTGGGCTGTAGTCAAAAGGGCATTTTCCCAAAGAGAAACAAATTCATTCCCCTCCAATAGATAAATGGCAGCGTGAGCATCGGAAATTTGCTGTTCCATTATTTCCGCCGGCTCGTCGGCCAATTGATAAGTTGCCTGGGGAAGCCCTGAACAAATAGCCGGAATGATAGTGTTCAACCATTGGTATAATTTTTCCGGATATACCGTTCGGTGGCTCGGATACCGCATAATTCTCACCAATATAGGTAGCGACTGCAAAAACTGGGAAATATCAGGAATGTCAATGGCCAGCGATCGCATTTTCAAAGAAAGAGCATCCACTAAGTTTTCAATGCCTGCAAGCATACATTTTTCCAGATAATGCACCAGCGTCAAGGTATCTAAAGCATTTTGAATAGCCGCCTCCATCTTTTTCTCAGCTGCCCCGGCTATCGTATTTCCCCACATACCTTTATCAATCAGTTCTATGGTATAGACGGGCTTCCATTTTAATCGCCAGTTTTCATGAAATCCTCCTTTCACCTGATCAGAAACGGCCTCTAAAGTACCCCAGGGAATATCTAAAATATTGAGTTGATGCAGTAACAAACTAGCCATCCGATTGGCATTTACCCTCACATCTAATTGCTTTCGAATGCTCTGTGTACTTTGAAATTCATTTTTTAATCGCGCTGTCTTTATTTGTTTATTTAAATCCGATTGTAATGGGGTCTGAGGGATATTAGCAGGAACTTGCCCTACTTTATCTCCAATAATCCATTTAGATTGAATTTTCGATATTAAAATATCTTTGGGTAATTGTAGGACAGATTCTAAAGCCAATTGGAGTTCGTCCAGACCTGCGTCGGGTTTATCTCGTAAATAGGAAAGATTGGATGACAAGGCTAAAATAGCTTGCAAATGAGCTGGAGAAACATCAAATCCCTCTTTTCTGAATAATTTTGCAATGTGAATAAGCCAAACAGATGCTGCATCAACTTGATGATTATATAACATTTCGTACCATGCTGGGGCCAATATGCCAGCTCCATACCCTGATTGTCTGGCTAATCGGTCGTAACTCCATGGAATCCAGGTTCCTGCAATTTTAACTTTTGATAACCCGGTGAGCAGTGATTTGTCCTGCTTAGCCGTTATTTTATTCCATTCCAACAATGCTGGAATATGCCAGGCACCACAAACAACCGCTATTTTACTATAATTTTTCGCCATTTCGCTTCTAATCAGCTGACGCATCCAGGCCTCCCTCTGTAGCGTTTCCCTTGATTCCGTTCTATTCAGCTGCCTCCTCACTTCTATCATTACCTCCTGAAGACCTTTAAAAACATCCTCGTCCTCTCTTATTTGCTCGAAGGTGTGTTCCCACCATCGTTCACTATCCGTATAACCCGATAATTGAGCCACTTGAGAGAGCGGATCCTTAACATAATCATCGCGGATAATTTCAGTTTCTTGCGAAAGTGGCAACATCAAAGAAGCCGGCAAATCAAAGGGGATTAGGGGAATACCTCTGCTATTGGCAAAGGAGATAGCAATCCATTCTGGCGAAAAATGCGCAAATGGAAGAATGAGACTATTTTTCAATTGAAGCGGCTCATAAAGCAGGAGCGCAATGGGCGGTATTAGCCCCGGATCATTAACTGACGTAAATAGATCGCTTGTTTCGGCAGGAGCTTCAATTAAAATACAATCTGGCTGCCATTTTTCAAGAAATCGAAGCATTCTTCTGGCAGAGCCTGGACCATGGTGCCTAATGCCAAGGAACTGAATTTCAGGCACTGACATTTACAATAATTCTCTGCAGGCCCTGTAGAGATCTTTCCATCCGTCTCTATCTTTGACCACTAATTGCAAATAATCTTTCCAAACGGGTAAATCATTGTGGGTATCTTTGACAATGGCGCCGGAAAGAGCGGCAGCAATATCCGTCGCTTTCAACTGCCCATTTCCAAAATGATAGGCAAGCATTTGACCGCTGTAAACAACTTCAATAGCCTCGGCGGTGCTTAACGTCGAGGAGGGGGATTTCAATTTTTGTTGCCCATCAATGGTTTGACCATTTCTTAATTCTCTGAAAATGGTGACAATCCTCTTTATTTCTTCCGTTGGTGTAGGAAAAGATTCCATTCCCAACTTTTTAACCGACTGCTCTACCCTATTTTTTATGATCAATATTTCTTCCTCCATTGTCTCCGGCAAAGGCATATAAACCATATTAAAACGTCGTCTTAATGCACCGGATAATTCATTTATCCCTCTGTCACGATCGTTCGCCGTAGCTATTAAATTGAAACCATTCTTTGCTTGCAGGGTATCATTTAATTCCGGAATAGGCATTATTTTTTCTGAAAGAACCGTGATAAGTGCATCTTGAACCTCTGCAGGCAAGCGGGTTAATTCTTCTATGCGGACTAAAAGACCTTGCTCCATAGCATGAAAAACAGGGCTTGGCACTAAAGATTCGCGGTCAGGTCCATGAGATAAGAGCCTGGCATAATTCCAGGTATATTTAAGGGCTTCTTCGCCAATTCCCGCCGACCCCTGCACTAAATAACCTGAATGACCACTGATAGCTGCTGCCAGGTGCTCGGCAACCCAGGTTTTTGCAGTTCCAGGCACGCCAACAAGTAATAGCGCGCGATCTGTGGCTAAGGTAGCTACGGCCACCTCAATCAAGCGTCTCGAACCTATGTACTTTGGCGAAATAATAGTGCCATCAGACAATGTTGCCCCCATAAGATATTGGACAACAGCATGAGGAGATAATAACCAGGAAGGTGGTTTAGGCTTTGAATCCTCTCGTTTCAACGCATTAAGTTCCTCGCTGAAAATACTTTCCGCCCGAGGCCGAAGGATTTCACCCATTTGAGATGGATTAGTTAGGTTTACTTACTAATACTGCATCTGATAGACTGTAAATCAACCGATTAATATCGGAATCATTCAGACTTAATTTTCCTTTGATGGTAATGGATTCAGCAGTATATTTAATGGGTTCCTGAGAAAATACCTCCATAACCGTTTCAGGTCCGGCACCCCCACAAAAGAAACACATACTGTAAGGAAAAGCGGAGAATACAAATTCCTTATGATTTTTGTACCCCTCCACTGGAATGATATATCCTTTTATTTCCACCGTTTTTCCCTCCAGTACTTTGATTTCTTCACTGAATATTGGAACATCAACCTTGAATCCTAATGATTCGTCCATGACTTTTTTATAAGTAATTTTACCTAAAGTCTGCCATAGATTTTTTGTTCCCTGCGCAGAAAGATGGGTAGATGAAAATACAAAAAATAATCCTGTAACCAGAATAGAACATTTTAACGCTTGCCTGATCATAATATGTTTTTTAACCTTTATTATCCGCCAAAGTGGCATGAATGTCTGTCTTACTTGCTTGAAAAGCGGGTATAATCGCCGCAATAATACCTATTATCAATGAACCTCCAAATAAATAAATCTCCTCATTTAAAAAGATGGCGGCAGAAAAGTCATATCGATAGCTTTTTTCCAAAAAATCAGCTAATAATATCATGGAACCATGACTTAATGCAATGCCACAAAGGAAACCTAAAACAGCTATAACAATCCCTTCAAAAACAATGAGCTGAAAAAGAAAACCCGGACGCGCGCCTAATGTTCTCATAACGGCCAATTCATATTTTCTCTCTCTCAGGGAACTAAATAAAGAAATAAAAATACTCAGCCCTGAAACAAAAATAATGAGCATCGCCAAAGCTTTTAATGCTTCTTCGCCTACGCCTAATAAAGTATATAAACGGTTAATTTCTATTGCTGGGGTTGCTGCCTGAAAATTAGTATTTTCATTAATATTTCTGGCCATATTTAAGGCTTGAATATTTCTTCCTTTAAATTGAATCAATAAAGACGTAATACTTTGATTTTCATAATCAGCCAAAGGCTTTTCCTCCTCCGCATGATCATGGTCTAAATGTGCTGCATGTTCCTCCTCTGTTTCGCCCTCATGATCATGGTCTTCATGCACTGCCCATACACTTTGTGTTTTAGTAACGATCAGCTGATCAATAACCGATCCTGTTTTTCCTAATATACCTGACACAATAAATGGTTTAGCATCTTCATGGACTAAATTTTCATCCTCTATCAGACCATGAGAACTTTGAAATTGATCGCCCGTTTTTATCTTTAGGTTTTCTGCCACTGTTGCACCGACAACCACCTCCATGGTCTTTTCAAATAATTTTCCTTCCGACAGTTTTGCTTCATATAAATCGACAAATGAAGCATTTGTTCCTATAATTCTATATCCTCTGTGACTATCGCCCAGAGAAAGGGGAACTACTTTTTTAAAGATCGGATGTTTAGGATTTAAAAAAGCTTTAGATTCCGAAATTGGCATATTCCCTGTAGGGGCGTCTAAATGGTACAAACTACTCAGTATCAATTGTAAAGGGCTACCTTTAGCTCCAATAACTAAATCAATACCCGCAAAATTCTTTTCAAACTTGTCTTCCAGTTGGACATTTACTAATAAAAGTAAAGATATGAGGCCTACGCCTAAAGAGAAAAGCACTAAATTTAAAACCAGCGTTAAAGGCTTATTCAGGATATTTTTCCAGCTTAAATGCAAAATATTCATAGACTAATCTTTCTATTCTTGGAATAAGAATCTCTATTTTAACAATAATTGTTTAGGAAAGGTAGCTTTCAGCCTGTTGTCATGGGTAACTACGAGCAAAATCGCATTTACTGCATCTGCGGACTCTTTTAACAGATTTTGTACCTCTGTACTATTTTTGTCATCCAAAGCAGAAGTAGGTTCGTCAGCCAAAATCAGTCTTGGCTGATTGATAACAGCCCGGGCAATAGCCACTCTTTGTTGCTCACCGGCACTCAATCTATTAGGTTTCTGATTTGCTTTGTGCGCAATCTGTAACCTTTCTAAAAGATTCATAATCTTTTTTTTGTCGAGTATTTTACCCCCTAATTGTTGCGCTAATAAGAGGTTTTCCATTACAGAAAGAGATTGAACTGCATGTGCTTTTTGAAAGACAATACCTATATTTTCTCCTCTAAATTTATCTAATTTTGCTGGCGAAAAAGCGGAATAATGAAAATCATCCAGGGTAATATTTCCAGTAGAAGGGGATAATAAGCCACCCAAAAGATGCAATAACGTTGTTTTACCTGAACCAGAGGGGCCGAGAATCAACCACTGATCTCCTTGTTCTGCGGTAAAATCAGGAAAAGAGATGGAAGGGGCTCCCGAATATTGAAAAGAGAGATTTATGGATTTAAGCATACGGGTAAATATACATTTTGAATGTCAAAGTTACATAAACCTCCATTAAGGATTATATTTCTTTTTTCTTATTTTTGCCAATTAATTAAAAATAAAAACACGAACAAATGTTTACCAGGACCAAATTTAATGGGCATTATGTAATGCTTTCTCTTTTCAGCATTCTTTTAGTGACTTCATGTCAAAATGATGCCTCTAAAGAAAGTGAATCATCCTCTGATAAAAAGGTAGTTTCAGAAAAAAAGGCATTAAAAGATGTTCATTTTGACTGTAGCATGGTCATGGGGAACGATAAAATGTTGTATTTAAAACATAATAATTCAGCGAATGGCCTGGGTCCCGTTTTATCTTGTAATCAGATTGCAGCAAAAGATTTTACAAACCAAAACATACCTGCTGCGGCTCTAGCTGCTTGTACGGTCGAATCAGCACAAGAAAATGTTGTTTATTATACTATTCAAGAAGGAGATGCTTTAGTTATTTACAAAGGAATGGCAAATAGTAAAACGTTTAGTCAACACTTGATTATTCCTCTTATTTAATTCAAGTCATCTTTAAAATAAAAAATGAATGGCTGTTAATCTATTAGTTAACAGCCATTCGCAATTATTCAATATCCCGAGGCTCCACTATCGAAACTGCGAGAATCGGCAGCGCCATATCGTAACTTTGTTGTTGGGTCTATATAAATGCCCATAGCCTGCCCTTGTTTACCTCTAACAGTAAATGGATGTCCCATTGCTTCATACAATTTTCTGGTGTCTGGCGAAATGCCCCAGCCCTCCATGGATGTTTGGTCGGGTAACCATTGATGATGAATACGGGGCGTCTCGATTGCCTCACCCATGTTCATGCTATGGTCAATTACATTTAAAATAACCTGTAAAACGGTGTTAATAATGGTACGACCTCCTGGAGAACCAATCACCAGAACAGGTTTACCGTCCAATGCAACAATAGTAGGCGTCATACTTGACAACATCCTTTTGTGCGGTGCCACCAGATTAGGAGCAGTACCAACCTGACCTTTCCTGTTAGTTACGCCTGGAACCGGATTAAAATCGCCCATTTCATTATTCAAAAGGAATCCAGTACCGTCAGCCATTAATCTTGAGCCATAGCTATATTCCAGGGTATAGGTTACAGAAACGGCATTTCCCCAGGCATCCACCACTGAAAAATGGGTCGTTTCATCACTTTCTTTGGGTAAGTAAAGGGACCCAAAAGCAGCACTGTCACTAACAGAAGCCTTGTCCATCTGAATAGAGGCCGCTAATAATTCGGCATAATCCTTACTGATTAATTTTTCAATCGGCATATCCTTATTAAAGTTAGGATCACCAATATATTGTGCTCTGTCTGCAAATGCTCTGCGCATCACTTCCGTGAGTACATGCAGATATTCTGCACTATTTGGACCCATTTTTCTTAAGTCATATTTTTCCAACATATTCAGCATCTCCATAATGGCAACGCCACCTGAGCTAGGCGGAGGCATACCAATAATATCGAAACCTCTATAATTTCCAACGATTGGTACCAGCTCTTCTGCTTCATAACTGGCTAAATCTTTGGCTGTTATGATACCTCCATGCTTTTTCATGTAAGCCTCAAGCAAAGCAGCCGTTTCCCCCTTATAAAAACCATCTCTCCCCTGTAATTGAATTCGTTTCAGGGATGCCGCCAAATCAGGTTGTTTCCAAAGTTCACCTGGCGAATAAATATCTGTACCATTTTTAAGAAAAGCTTTTTTTGCAGCGGCAAATACAGGCTGTTTTTGCTTTTGAAAATAAGCGAGAATATCCTGCATATCCCAAGTAGAGGGAAAACCCTTTTCGGCCAGTTCAACAGAAGGTTTCACCAAATCAGCCCAAGGTTTAGAGCCTAGTTTTCCATGCGCCTTCCATAAACCAGCAACTGTGCCAGGTACACCTACAGAAAGAGGTCCCTCATGGTTACTATTATTTTTAATATTTCCATCAGCATCGAGATACATTCTTTCAGTTGCAGCGGCAGGCGCCTTTTCACGAAAGTTAAAAGTAGTTGTCTTTCCATCGGCACCATGGTAAACTAAGAAACCTCCCCCACCGATATTTCCAGCGGAAGGTAGCGTAACAGCGAGGGCAAATGCAGTCGCTACTGCTGCATCTATCGCATTTCCCCCATTTTTCAACACCTCCATACCTGCTTGAGATGCTAAATAGTGACTACTCACCACCATTCCATTTTTAGCAGGAGTGGGAGTACGGCCATGTTGTGCCTTTAATATAGTAGAAGGAATGAAGAGAACTAGGCTACATATCCAAATACCTACATTTAGTTTGGTCATCATATTTTTAAATTTAACTATCTAATGTATATCAAAATTACCTAATTAGTGAAATTCTGATGTACTTTTATTTATTTCAAATGTTAAACACCTTTTAAATTGAAATATAATCTATTCTTATTCTTGATTACATTTTCTATAAATATACAGGCTATGGTTAAATTTCCTCCGGGATTTTTGTGGGGTACAGCGGCTTCTGCCTATCAGACAGAGGGTAATAATGTCCATAACGATTGGTATTATTATGAGCAATTAGAGGCTCAAAAACCTGCAAATGAGCGAAAATTAGCAGGGAAATGTGGAGAAGCTACGCTACAATGGCAAAATTATGAACAAGATTATGATTTAGCGCAAAAAATGGGCGTAAAAATCCATCGGCTTTCCATCGAATGGTCCCGCATTTTTCCAACCCCCGGCAAACCCGATGAAGAAGCTTTGGCTATTTATAAAAATCAATTGATTGCCCTTCATCAAAGAGGAATAAAAGCCATGGTTTGCCTGCACCATTTTACCATCCCCATCTGGGTCCTTCAAAAAGGAGGCTTCCTAAACAGAGAATATTTTCTTAGGCAATTTCAACAATATCTGGAAGTTGTCATTCCCTATCTTGCTGACGAGGTGGATTATTGGCTACCTATCAATGAACCCAACATAGTTCCTTCCGCATCTTATCTGATAGGTATGTTTCCCCCTTATAAAAAAAATATTTTCCAATATCTGAGAGTTTATCGGCTGATGATTGAAATGCACGCAGCTGCCTATCATGTGATTAAAAAACAAGATAAGCAAGCGCCCGTTGGTGTCGCTTTCGCCTACATGCACTTTCAACCGCACAATGCAAAGAACAAATGGCAACAATTCTTAAGTTATTTGTCTGACAAATGGGCAAACAAGATATTTTTTGAGGCCGTTGTCAATGGACGATGGTCATTTCCCCTTGGTTGGGGAGCTGCCGCACCAGAAGTTAAAGGCACCCTCGATTTCACCGGCTTAAATTACTATACGACGCTCTATTTGAAAAATACAGGTCCGGAGCCTTTCAAAAAAGGAGATTTCATAACAGATATGGGTTGGGTTGTTTATCCTAAAGGAATCTATGCTATTCTACACCAGCTATTTAAAATGACAAATAAGCCTATTATCGTCACAGAAAATGGCACCGCTACAACAGAGGAATCGTTCCGGATTGATTATTATAAAAGTCATTTAACTGAAATTCATAAGGCTATGTCGGAAGGAGTGCCTGTAAAGGGATACATGGCCTGGAGCCTTACCGATAATTATGAGTGGCAACACGCTTATTCAAAAAAGTTTGGACTGATTTCTATCGATCCTGTTACCTATCATAGAAAAATAAAGGAAAGTGGTTTGTGGTATAAAGGGGTCATTGAAAACAATGGATTTTAATTTTCTACGCATTTAAAAACATAAAAAAAGGCGATGAAAGCCTTGTGCTTCATCGCCTGTATAGAAGGTATGTCCCAAAATTAGTTTATCTCTATTAACCTGTGGGTATTTATCTTGGCAGAATCCTTTTTAGGAATATCCAATTGTAAAATACCTTGCTCATATTGAGCTGTAATTGCCTCCAGTTCAATGGTTTCAGGTAGAGTAAATGAACGCTTGAAGGATGTAAAACCAAATTCCTTTAAGTTATAGGTCGGTTGGTTCTCCATCTGCTCTTTTTCAATACTTTTTTCAACAGAAATGGACAATAACTTCTCCTTCAATTCAATCTTAAAGTCCTCCTTTTTTAATCCTGGAACAGCTAGTTGTACAAGGAATTTATCCTTCTCTTCTTTGATATTAGCTGCTGGTAAATGGCTTTTAGATGGTGTGGAGCGAAAAACTGGCTGGAAAATTTCTTCTGCTAAAAATGGATTAGCTAAAGAGAAAAATGGATCTAAACGCTTACTTAAAACTGTCATGGTATTATTTTTTTTGTTTAAAAGATAATAACCTCTTTGCACTTTTTATTCCAAAGCAAAAAATAAGACAAAATGACATGAATAATTATTTTAAACTGTCATTTTGTCTTATTATTGTTTTTGTGACGCTGACTTTTTGACTAAAATGCTTGAAAAAGGAACCGTTTACGCTATCCATTATTCTTTCATCCAAATGAAAAAACACTATTTCTTTGTTATCATTTACTGCTTTCCATTTTTTGAGCAGATGTGTTATGCTTAAAATTTCGTCTTTACCTACTTTTTCAATTCTGATTTTATCCTTTTCATACAGATAAAAACCCTGTAAAAAAGTGTTTTTAGATAGTTCAAATGTGTTCTTTCCTGTTTTTTTAAAACGTGTAGAATCTGTCAGATCCGATGTATCCAAACCATTTATTAACCCTGTGAAAATTGAATCTCTGAAAATTACCCCCCATTGATAAAAAGGAAGCCCCAATGTGAGTGGCAAGGGATACCGTTTAGGATTTTGCAAATAAGCAGCGGCATCCTTTTCATTTAAAATACTATTACTTGTCTCCCAATTTTCCAAAGCTCCCATGTTATAAGCCATCAACAGTCCGCTCTTTACAGGAGGAACGCCCGTTGATTCAACATTTTTATACTGATCTAACCGAATGGTTGCCTTTAATTCAATATGGTTATTTCGTGCTTTTTCATCTAAAATACGACAAAATTTAAAAAAAGGAATCCTTGTTTTGGGACTCCAGTCACAATCTATCAACCATTCCTTAACATTATGTGGATGGGACATTTGCAATAATTTACCAACCAATTTATCTACTAAATCAACTAATTCTCTTTCCTCCCTTACTTTTAAAAAAGTTTCATTAGTAATAAAGATGACAGGCGTCAGGGAATAGGGTAATTTTTGAGGTAATCCCGTTAATGGTGCCACTGGAACAGGACCTTGGTCAACATCGACATCGACATCAAAAAATCGGATATATAGTTTATTTACGGGGATTGAATCTAACCAATCGACTGATACATCCTTAACATTAAAGGTTGATTTCCAGTAAAAAAATGATATAGCAGGCAGCTCTTCCTCTTTATCAATGGTTGGTTTACAACTTAAAAGAGCCATAGAAATCAACCCAATACATAAGAAATGGTTAATATTCATTATCAGGTAAAAGGCATTTATTTTATTCCCCACAATATACCTAAATAATTTTTTATTCAGGTTTCGTGTTGTAAATTGTAGTTTAATACTTTCGAGTGTTTTATCGTAGTAATTATCTATTTTATTTGATTTTAAACAAAAAAAACATGCGTAACTGGCTACTTTTGGGCTTAGTCCTCTTTTTTATTTTACCTGCTAATGCACAGGATGCGGGCTATCAAAAACCGCCTAAACAGATTCAAGATCTGGTAGAGGCGCCATTAACTCCGGCAGTTCGATTAAGTCCTGACGGAAAATATTTACTTCTTTTGGCGCAACAAGGATATCCGTCCATTGCTGAACTGGCACAGCCTGAATTGCGATTAGCCGGACTTCGTATTAATCCTGCAATACATGGTGGTAGCAGAGTTTCAGGTTACACAGGCATAGAGCTATTGCGCATAAGCAATCAGGAGAAAATTCAGATTTCTGGATTGCCTGCTGAGCTTAATGCAGGAGATTTAAGTTGGTCTCCAGACGGAAAATATGTGGCATTAACAAATACTGTTGCTACTGGTATTGAACTTTGGGTAGTGAGTTTATCAGATTTTAAGGCAACTAAACTAACCGATCCTGTTTTAAATGACGTTGCTGGCGGAACTCCTTTTCAATGGCTTGGAAATACTGGTAAATTAATTTGTAAAATGAGGGTGGCATCAACCCCCTTAGCTCCAACTAATAACCCTATACCTACTGGGCCTACTATTCAGGCCAATGAGGGTAAAATAGCACCTTCCCGGACGTATCAAGACCTTTTAAAAAATCCGGGAGACGAAGTTACTTTTTCCTATTTTATGACGGTTCAACTTCATACAATAGACGTTTTAACAGGGGAAAAATCACTTTTTGGTACTCCCGATTTAATTTCTGAGTTTACCATTTCACCTGACGGAAATTATGTTTTATTAACCACTTTAAGGAAACCTTTCAGTTATCTGATTCCTTATTCTGGTTTCGGTCAAACGATAGCCCTATTTGATAATGGCGGAAAATTCATAAAAACCGTCGCAGAACTATCTCTTGCTGAAGACGTTCCCGTAGGCTTTGACGCCGTTCCGATGGGCCCAAGAGATATCTCCTGGAGACCTGATAAACCAGCCTCACTCTATTGGGTGGAAGCTCAGGATGAGGGAAATCCTAAGAAACCTTCAGCTATCAGAGACCGATTACACCTGTGGGATGCCCCATTTTCAGGAAACCCGGTACAAGGTCCAGGCTTTACTTACAGATTCCGGGGGGTATTGTGGGGTAATGATGCGTTAGTTGTTTTCACAGAAAGATGGTGGAAAGACCGGAGGGAAATTACTACCCGTTGGTCGCCAAATAGTGCTTTACAAAAATTGGACACCCTGTTTGACAGGCAATATGAGGACCGCTCCACTGATCCTGGTAATTTTCAACTCACCAAAAATACCTACGGAAGAAACGTACTTCTCACTGGGGCAAATCAAACCTTGTATTTATCAGGTTTGGGAAATACCGCAGAAGGATATAAACCATTTTTAGACAGCTATTCTCTACAAACAAGAAAAAAAACCAGATTATGGGAATCTTCTGCCCCTTGGTTTGAGAACGTCATAGATTTGTTGGACCCTGTAAATGGTGTTGTGCTGTTATCTCGTGAAAATGCAGAAACGCCGGCTAATTATTATTTAAAAAGTTGGAAAACAGGTAAATTGACCCAATTAACCCAGTTTCCTAATCCCTTTATTGCCCTTCAAGGTATTCAAAAAGAACTTGTGCGTTACAAGCGCACTGATGGTCTGGAATTGACCGGTACTTTATATTTGCCCAAAGGGTATCAAAGAGAAAAAGATGGTCCTCTGCCAACTTTCATGTGGGCTTATCCCCGCGAATTTAAAAGTGCTGACGCGGCCAGCCAGGTAACTGGTTCGCCTTACCAATTTTCAAGACCCAACTGGGGCTCTCCTATCTATTGGGTAACACAAGGTTATGCTGTTTTGGATAATTTCAGTATGCCAATATTAGCTGAAAATAACAAGGAACCCAATGATGCATTTGTCAACCAATTAACGATGAATGCAGAAGCATCAATTAATAAATTAGTAGATATGGGCGTCACAGATAGAAAAAGAATTGCCGTTGGCGGTCACTCTTACGGGGCGTTCATGACAGCAAATCTTCTTGCACATACGGATTTATTTGCCGCAGGCGTAGCCAGAAGTGGAGCTTACAACAGAACGTTAACTCCTTTCGGATTTCAAGCGGAAGAAAGAACCTATTGGGAAGCTCCTGAGGTTTATTTCAAAATGTCCCCTTTTAATTATGCTGATAAAATCAAAGAACCTATTCTATTGATTCATGGTGAAGCGGACAACAATTCAGGTACTTTCCCCATTCAAAGTGAAAGATTTTATGCAGCATTGAAAGGACACGGGGCAACAGCCAAACTTGTTTTCCTACCTCACGAAAGTCATGGTTATCAAGCCAAAGAATCTATTTTGCACATGCTTTATGAAACAAGTTCCTGGCTCGATAAACAAGTTAAAAACAGACCAGAAAAAATAATAAGACCCTAAAAAGGAAAAAATGTCTTGATTGTTAGGTTGGCGCTGCCAAATAGTCAGCGCCAACTGACTATTTTTCCGAAAATAATCGTTGGGCTCCTTTTTGATAGTCTGTTTCTATAATAATTTAGTAATCCATCAAAAATTGAATCATGACTTATGATAATTTCACGGCCAAAGCACAAGAGGCGATTCAAAAGGGACAACAAATTGCTTCCGGATTAAGCCATCAACAGGTTGAAACCATACACCTTTTAAAGGGTATCATGGAAACGGATGAAAGCCTCAGTCAGTTCCTTTTGGAAAAATCGGGTGTCAATGTGCCTCAACTGAAACGAAAAATAGAAGATACCTTCAAGGATTTTCCAAAAATTACAGGAACAGACCAACAGTATTTAACCAACGATGCCAATAAAGCTTTAAGCAAAGCCAAAGGTATGTTGACCGCTTTTGGTGATTCTTTTATCTCTTTGGAGTTGATGTTACTCGCTATTGTTCAAGGCGATGACAAAGGGGCCAGAGTACTGAAAGATCTGGGTATGACGGAAGCAAATCTGAAAGGTGCCATTCAAGAATTACGAAAAGGAAGAAAAGTGTCCGATCAACATACCGAGGATTCTTATAATGCTTTAGGGAAATATGCTCAAAACTTAAATGAAAGAGCAGAAAATGGAAAATTAGACCCCATTATCGGTAGAGACGAGGAAATCAGAAGGGTTTTACATATTCTCTCAAGACGAAAGAAAAATAATCCTATCCTTATAGGTGAGGCAGGCGTTGGTAAAACAGCCATTGTGGAGGGTATCGCCTGGCGAATTGTAAAAGGAGATGTTCCTGAAAATTTAAAAACGAAGAAAATTTTCTCCCTCGATATTTCTTCCCTTATCGCCGGCGCTAAATATAAGGGTGAATTTGAGGAAAGACTAAAAGGGGTCATTGACGATGTGACCGAGGCAAATGGTGAAATCATTCTTTTTATTGATGAAATTCATACGCTGATTGGTGCCGGTGGCGGTCAAGGCGCTATGGATGCGGCCAATATTCTAAAACCAGCCCTCGCGAGAGGTGAATTAAGAACTATAGGTGCTACCACTTTAGATGAATATCAAAAATATTTTGAAAAGGACAAAGCCTTAGTAAGACGTTTTCAAACCGTAGTCATTGACGAGCCTTCCGTCGAAGATAGTATCAGTATTCTTAGGGGTTTACAGGAAAGATACGAGGTTTATCATAAAATCCAGATCATGGATGAAGCCATCGTTGCGGCCGTAGAACTTTCCCACCGATACATTAGTGACAGACAATTACCAGATAAAGCCATTGATTTGATTGATGAAGCGGCGGCAAAACTTCGACTTGAGCTGGATTCTCTTCCTGAAGAAATAGATGAGTGCGACAGAAAGGTTCGTCAGCTTGAAATTGAAAGAGAGGTCATTAAAAGAGAAAAAAATGATAAACTCTTAAATAATATTGAGGAACAGATCGCCCAGGCAAGAGAAAAAAGAGATTCTCTGGTCGCTGGTTGGAAAAGTGAAAAAGAAATTATCGATACTATCCAGGCAATAAGAAAGAGGCTGGAGGAAATGGAAAATGAAGCGGAAAAGGCAGAAAGAAGCAGTGATTACGAAAGGGTAGCAAAAATTCGATACGGTGAAATGCAGGAACAACAGGTTATGTTGCGCGTCGCCGAAGAAAAATTAAGTAAATTACCCGAGGAAAGTAGATTTACGAATGAAAAAGTTACCGCAAGTGATATCGCCCAGGTAATCTCAAAATGGACAGGCATTCCCGTCGATAAAATGACTCAAAGTGAAAAGGATAAACTCCTTCGGCTTGAAGATGAAATTGGTGCAAGATTAATTGGACAACAGGAAGCTGTAGCCGCAGTTGCCGACGCTATCAGGAGAAGTCGAGCTGGCCTCCAGGACGCAGAAAGACCCATTGGCTCCTTTATTTTCCTTGGCCCAACGGGGGTGGGTAAAACGGAACTGGCCAAAACGCTGGCAGAAGTGCTTTTCAATGACGAAAAGGCAATGACCAGAATTGATATGAGCGAATATCAGGAAAAACATACTGTTTCCCGCCTGGTGGGGGCGCCTCCAGGTTATGTTGGCTATGATGAAGGCGGACAATTAACCGAAGCCGTTAGAAGAAGACCCTACTCGATTATTTTACTCGACGAAATAGAAAAGGCACATCCCGATACCTTCAATGTCCTTCTCCAGGTCTTAGACGATGGTAGATTAACAGATAATAAAGGTAGAGTAGCCAATTTTAAGAACACTATTATTATCATGACTTCAAATATTGGGTCTGAAAATATTTTAGAGAACTTTGAGGATTTGGCCGAGATGGGTGATAAACACAGGACTGAAGTGCTGGAAACTACCAAGGCGGAAGTAATGAATATGCTAAAAGAAAATATGAGGCCCGAATTCCTGAATAGAATCGACGACCAGATTATGTTTTTGCCTCTCGATAAAATCGAAATATATAAAGTACTCGATTTATTGCTAAAAGGCACTCAAAAAATGCTAGCTAAACAAGGGCTTTTATTGAAAATGAGCGAAAAAGCTAAAGGGTTTTTAACCAATCTGGGCTATGATCCTCAATACGGCGCAAGGCCTTTAAAGAGAGTACTTCAAAAAGAGGTGATTAATGAACTGTCCAGACAAATTCTGATTGGATCGTTTTCCTTCGGTGATACCATCTACATAGATGCTAACAATAAAGGCCTTCTTTTTAGTAAAGATCCCTTTGAACCCGTTCAACTGAAGGCAGATGAAATGCTGGAAGATGAAAATTAATTTTTTGCGTCTTTTAGCTCAATTAAATAATAAACACACGTGGTTAAAAAATCCCTGACAGGTGGTACGGCTTTAATAAATCCAAATTGCTTCATAGGTTTTAGTCCAAACTTAAACTTATAAATAGGATTCAATATAAAATGTGTGCTTAATCTAATTACATAACCGGTCTCTCTGACTATTCTTTCAAAACGAGTTGTGGAGATACCGGTTTCTTTTATTTCCACAAATGCAGGCACATATTCATTGAAATAATTCAATAGCCATTTATAGGCTCCCATAGGCAGCAAATGAAAATAAGGTATTTTTGAAAGGAAACTTTTACACAATTGTTGATGTCCTCCAAACGGCATTTGCCACGGTGGAAATCCAAAAAATATATTACCTCCGGGTTTAAGGAATTTTTGAAACTCCAATAGAATTTTTTCCTGATGGGGTATATGCTCAATAACATCTTTTAAGACAATCAAATCAAACTTGTTCCTAAACTCCGTTTCAAAAGAAGGATCGTAAATATTCTTATTTATTAATTTGACCGTACCCGCTGCAACCTCCTTATCTAAAAATTCACCCGCCAGTTGAAGCCTTCCCTCCTCTAGTTCAACCCCTACACCTGTACAACCTTTATCGAGAAAAGCTTTTAAAACACCTCCTTCAGCACAACCAACTTCAAGAACATGAATGTTTTCCCCAATGCGAAAGTATTCCTCAATAAATGGAATAACAAACTCCTTTGCATTTTTATATTGCATTTCAAAATACCAGGGTTTGTTGGTGTGGAATTCGTACATAAAATAATGATTTATCACGCAAATCTAATCAAAAAAAGTGTTTAACCTTTCATAAATTTCCGCAAAATACCTTCCTTCATAGCGAAGGAGGAATAAGTAAGCGAGCTAAAATTTCCCGCTGTCAAAACGAACTTTATTAAAACCATAGCGGCGACAATCATTTCAGCTCTTGTTTCAGGAATCTCTTTGTATTCCAACCTTTCAGCTAAACTTTTTTTAATAATTTCATCTAAAACAGGGAAGACATAAGCAACAGAGACGGTAGTGGCATACTTGTTTTTGATAGACATATCTGATAAAAAATCCTCCAGCACATCAAAAGTACCCGATGCGCCTACTAAATGATTGACATTATGAACCCTCAAAATAGCCATTAAATCTACCAGAGATTCATCTAAAAACCGTATCAAATTATCTATTTCATCCTCACTTATGGGGTCTTTCTTATGGAAATAATTATATAAGATGGAGATACCTAAAGGAAAACTTTTAGACCAAAAAATAGTCTCCCCTTCGGAAATAATAAATTCTACGCTACCCCCACCAATATCCATTATCAGCACCTTTTCCTTAATAAAAGGTATGGCCAGATGAACACCTCCGGCAATAAGCAAAGCTTCCTCATCACCCGATATAACAGCTACCTCTATACCTGTTTTTTCATACACCTCTTGTATGAAAAAGGAAGCGTTCTCAGCCCTTCTCAAGGTCGCAGTGCCCATAGCTTTAATCTCAGAAACCTGGAAATCCTTACATTTTTCTGCGAAATAAACCATTATTTCGATACCCTTTTGGAAGAGCTTATCTCCAATTTTTTCTATCCCCTCAGAAGCCAGTTTGACAAAAAAAGCTTCTTTATACACTTCTTCAAACTCCTGAGGGGAAGTCACCTTTGCGATTAACAAATGGAAGGTATTACTACCTAAATCTATAATTCCGATATTATTCATTCACTAAACGAGGCCAATTTTCGTTCCTGAGGGAATAAAAGCCCCTTTTCGTAGAACTATAATTCCATCTTTAATGGAGTACTTGTCTGTCTCTTCATCTTTCAAAAGAGGACTTCCTTTAATAACTACATTATTTCCAATGCGAGCGTTTTTATCGATAATGGCATTCTCAATAATACATTCTTTACCAATGCCCATAGCGGCACCTTCCTTTGAATCCACTATTTCAGAAATAGATTCATAGTAATCTGCCCCCATGATAATCGCATTATTTATTTCAGACCCCTCTCCTATTCTTGAACGAATACCTATAACTGAACGATCTATTTTTTTGGCATGAAGAATACATCCTTCAGCAATCAAAGCTCTATTTAAGAAAGTACCATACACTTTGGTAGGCGCTAACTGTCTCGGCCTGGTATAGACTATGCGTTTATTGTCAAAAAGATTAAATTCAGGAATGGTATCCGTTAAGGCAATATTTGCCTCAAAAAAGGATCTGATAGTACCTATATCGGTCCAGTAACCATCGAAAGCATAGGAAGCAACCTTTAAACCGCCAAGAATAGCGTCGGGAATAATTTCCTTGCCAAAATCTACCGCCTTTTCATTGTCTGAAAAGAGCTTCATCATGACCTGTTTACTGAACATATAAATGCCCATAGAAGCTAAATAGGATTTTCCCTTCGATTTATTATCAACAGAAACCGAAGAGGTCCAATCAGCCAACACTTCTTTTTTAGGTTTTTCAATAAAGGAATCAATAAATCCTTTGTCGTTCACCTTCATAATACCAAAACCAGGCGCATCTGCTTCATTCACCGGGATAGTAGCAATAGTTAAGTCTGCCTTTTGACTTATATGATACTTTGCTAATTCCTCAAAATCCATTTGATACAGCTGATCTCCTGAAAGGATTAGGATATAGTCATAGTCATGATTTTTCAGATGATGCATGGATTGTCTTACAGCATCGGCCGTACCTTGAAACCACTGATCACTATTTGGGGTTTGCTCTGCGGCTAAAATATCAACGAAGCCATGAGAGAAGACATCAAAATGATAGGTATTTTTAATATGTTGATTTAATGAAGCAGAATTATATTGTGTGACCACAAACATTCTCTTCACCCCAGAATTCAAACAATTAGAAATGGGAATATCAATTAATCGGTATTTTCCTGCAATAGGCACGGCAGGTTTTGATCTATGGCTTGTCAGAGGGGCTAATCTGCTGCCAGCACCACCTCCTAATATGAGGCAAATCATCTTTATCATTTATTACATTTTTTAAGTGAGTTCGTTATATAATGTTACATATTCCGAAGCCGATTTTTGCCATGAAAAATCTATCCCGAAAATAAATTTCCTAACTTCTTCGAATTTTTTTCGATCATTAAAAAAGTTAAATGCTTCATCAATGGCCTTCTTTGCAGCATCAACAGAAAAAGTTTCAAAGAGAATACCATTTCCATTTTCCTCTTTCCATGGCACAATAGAATCTTTTAATCCTCCCACCGCTCTAACTATAGGTATCGTGCCATATCGTAGCGCGTACAATTGATTTAACCCACAGGGTTCAACCCTGGAAGGCATTAAAATAAAATCAGATGCTGCATAAAGTTGATGCGCCAGTGTTTCATCATACCCGATATGTACGTGCAGTTTGCCTGGGTATTTATAACTCATACTACGCAATAACTCATGGAGATAGCGTTCTCCTGAGCCTAAAATAATAAATCCTATACCCATTCCGCTTTCTAACACGGTATTTATCAGGTCGGGTAAAATATCAGCACCTTTCTCGCGAACTAACCTGCCAATAAAGGTAATCCAAGGTATATTTTGATTAAGTCCCAGTTGGCTTACCAGTTGTTTTTTCTGATTTAACTTAAAATCCTCTATATCTTTTAATTCATAAGCTACCTTATCTGGCAAATGAGAGGTCAGGTAAGTATCGGTTTGAGGATTCCATACATCATGATCTATACCATTTAAAATACCTCTGCATTTTCTTTTCTCATTTCTGAAAAGCCATTCCAAACCGGACGAAAATTGTTGTAATTCCAATAAATAACCAGGGGAAACAGTCGTAATAGCCCACGCGTTTTTCACAGCAGAAGCCAAAGGATTAATTTGATCAGACCAGTCTAATAAGCCATTTGCCTCAATAGGAAACTCAGGCAATAAGTCTTTTTTCAACCAGGGAAATGAGCCAGCGTATTCAGCATTATGGATGGTAAAAACGGTTGCTATTTTCTTTAAAACCTCAAATGTTTTGCTGTATTTTATTAAAAAAGGGATTAGACCTGCATGGTAATCATGGCAATGAAGAATTTCGGGTTTTACCTCCATATTCTTAACCCAATCTAAAATAGCTATTTGAAAAGAGATAAACCGTTCTGTATTATCCGTGTACCAACCTTTTTCCGCATCACCGTAAATACCCGGGCGATCAAATAATCCTGGTAAATTTACTACATAAAGGGAGAAATCCAGCCCAGTTTGTAAAGGTTCCTCAATAGTATAAGGGTGATATTGATCATTCAGAAAATAGGCACCTACATGAAGTAGCTTGAAGCGATGCTTTTTGGTCCACGGTAATCCATATTTAGGAATTACTACAGCAGATTCCCAACCGGCAGAAGTCAAATATTTTGGTAAGGCACCCGCCACATCTCCTAATCCTCCTGATTTTGCTGCAGGATAACATTCTGCACTAATATGTAATACACGCATAAAATACATTAAAAAGAACTTACCGTTCTGGTTTCTGTGAAATATACGGAAATATTAGGAAAGTAAAAATAAGATAGGAAAGAAATATTTAAAACAATAAATCCGGTCAGGTATATATAATGCCTGACCGAATATCTATTGAAGGAAAAAAGACTACATTAAGCAGCGGGTACTTCTACCACTTTTTTAGCTCTTTTACCAGGTCTTGAATTACCGAAAGAACCCTGGAAAATTTTTCCTTTTTTAGTGCGTTTATCGCCTTTTCCCATTTTAGTTGGTTTTTTTTACATTATAAAAACAAAAGTACACTTTTTTATGGTAATGTCACCTTCATATCTTCCAATGCTGATACTATTTTTCTATCGTTTGATAATCGTGGTACTTTATTTTGGCCTCCAAGTTTTCCCTGAGCCTTCATGTAAGCCCTAAAACTATCTCTTTTCAATACCCGGATGACCAAAGGTTTTAAAACAGAACCTTGAATAAGATCATCGTAATAAATATTTTGCTTAACCATTTCCCGATCTAAAAACTGAGCAAACCGATCCAAGTCTGCGGGTATTTCATCAAATTCAACCCACCACTCATGATAAGGCAATCCTCCTTCCGATGGCGTAACCTGGGGAGCTACGGTAAATTCAACAACTCTGGTATCCAATGCCTTACAGGTTAATTGCATGGCCTCATCTACCTCTTTTCCTATGACATGTTCTCCGAAGGCTGAAATATAGTGCTTCACCCTACCCGTTACTATAATTCTATAAGGATTTGTAGAAACGAACTCAACCGTGTCGCCAATATTATACCCCCAAAGGCCTGCATTGGTATTTAAAATAAGTAAATAGTTGACGCCACACTGCACGTCATGTAACCTTAATCGGGTTGGATGTTCATTTCCTAATTCGTTTACAGGGATAAACTCAAAAAACAATCCCGATGCTACATTTAAAAACATTCCCCGCTCGCCCGGGATATCCTGAAAAGCCAGAAAACCTTCTGACGCCGGATATATTTCAACGCTATCTACCTGACCACCAACAAGCTCCTCTAGTTTAGCCCTATATGGCTCGTAATTTACCCCTCCATAAACGAACATACTAAAATCGGGAAATATTTCTTTGATAGTACTTTTTCCAGAGGCTTCCAATAATCGTTCATAATACATTTGCACCCAGGGTGGAATACCACTTATCAGCGTCATTTTCTGATGAAGGGTTTCCTCCACAATTTTATCTAATTTTTCTTCCCATGCATCGATACAATTTGTCTCATAAGAAGGCATTTGACTTCTTTTTACCCAGTCAGGAACGAGATGATTGGAAATACCTGACAACCGTCCGGTGGGCACTCCATTGGTATCATCGAGGGAAGGACTACCTGATAAAAAAATTATCTTGCCATCTAACCATTTCCCTTTTCCTGTTTGACCAAAGTAATTAAATAATGCGTTTCTTGCCGAACCAAAATGATTGGGTAAGCTATCAGAGGTTATGGGAATATACTTCACCCCAGAGGTAGTGCCCGATGTTTTTGCAAAATATCGAGGTCTTCCAGGCCATAAAACATTGGATTCTCCAGCAACAACCCGGTCAAAATAGGTCTTTAGACCTTCATAATCCTGTACGGGAACCCTTTGCTTGAAATCTTCATAAGATTTTATATTAGCAAAATCATGGTCTATCCCAAACTGGGTGTCACAGCCTCGTCGTATAATTTGAGTAAAAATGTTTTCCTGTTCCTTTAGCGCATTCGTTGACCATTTTACAATTTGTTTAGATACCTGATTTGCCCAAGGGCGAAGAAAGAGAGATTTTAAACCCATATTAATTCCATTGAATGTAGATAAGGGTACGAAAATACTAAATTTATCAGATTTTCAACTTCTTAAATCTTCTACATAAAATGTAGGATAGTCAGACTTTTTATACTGAAAAAAAACATCTGGAATAGATTGATTAACTTTTGGGGTACCAAAGCGAAATAAAAAACGGGATCCGTCTTTTGCAAAGGCTTTAAAAGATATAATTTCCCCCGTTTTTTTATCAAGAATCAATTCCAATTTCGAATAATCGGCCATTTTATCTATTGGTTTGAAACCTATTTGTTGAAGTGATTTTCCCTTTTCAACAAACTCTTTTAGCACAACATAAGTTAAATCTTTTCTTTTATAAATGCTAAACAGTGCTTCTGGAGATAAAACATCGTCATTTTGCAGTGGATCAGGCATATCGTTTATTTGGACTTCTTTTTCTTTTGGCAAAATAACCCATAAAGATTTACCATCGCAAAGAACGGTTTGTTGCTCCATAACTAACTTATACTTCATTCCTTTACGAGTAAACTGCCCTTTTTGGACTTGCTTTGGTTGTTCGGGAAGTTCCATTTCTAACGTAAAAGGAATATCAAGAGAAGTGTATGATTCATAACGCTTCTTCATTATATCGAGCGTGGCCTTTGCTTTCGGGTCCTTATCTGAACGGGAAGAAACCTTCCCAATTAAGGAATAAGTATTAAAGCTTAGGGCCAAAAGAAAAAGAACTGCGGAAAATATAGTTTTGAAGGTCATTGCGTTTTAATATTTTATTACTAACGAAAAATGAATGGTTTAAATTACTATACCTCCCATTTACTCTGTATTTTTTAACACTGCGGGGAGTTTAATGAAACCATATTCTATATCTTTATTTTTTTTCGTAATGGTATTTAAAAGCATTTCAGCGGATATTTTTCCCATTTCAAATGCGGGTTGTACAATAGCACTCAACTTAGGTCTTAACAAATGGGCAAAAGGGGCGTTTGTAAATCCTACTATTTTCACTTCTGAGGCGCGAGGTTCCGGAAGCCTTTGAACGGCCTCATAGCAATAAAAAGAAAGGCGGTCACTGGAGGCGAAATAAGCATCCGGTTGATATTTTTCTTCTAAATCTCTTAAATTATCCCAAACTTCGCGGGCTAAAAAATTGGAATACCTGATTAAGTTTGGATCTACAGAAATACCTGCATGCAGCAAAGCAGCACTATACCCTGCCAATCTTTCGATGGAAATAGATATTCCGCTGGGACCCGCCATGTGTGCAATGCGTCTTTTACCTTGTTGTATCAACCAGGAAGTAGCTTCAAAAGCAGCCTGATAATTGTCACAAACCACCTTATGACAATAATTATCGGAGGGTACTCTATCGAAATAAACAACAGGTAATTTCGCTCCTATGCTTTTCATCACTTCATTCACTTCCGTTTGATTCGTAGAGGGCGACAAAAGTAAACCATCTGCTTTCCGGCGGGCTACATCTCTTATAATATTGATTTCCCTCTCTGTGGAGTCGTGTGTCTGGTAAATAACCACGTGATAACCCTGATTATTTGCCACAAATTCAACCCCATTAACAATTTCAGCAAAAAAGGAATTAGATATTTCAGGAACAATAATAGCAATGTACCTAGTATTCATTTCCTTCAAACTCTGGGCTATAAGATTGGGTCTGTAATTTACTTTGGAAGCATAAGATTGAACCATTCTTTTTGTTTCTTCTCCTATTTCGTGGCTATCATTCAATGCTCTCGAAACTGTTGAAACAGATAAATTAAGCGCCTTTGAAATATCGCTCAGTTTGACCGGTCTTTCTTGATCCATCCCCGATTTTTTATCAAAGGTAAGTGAATTAAAGTATTACCTCATACATTTCATACAATCCCTTCTTCTTTCGTTTAAGTACCATTTTACGCAATCGTTTGCGTAAATAATTATAATGAAACAAAATAAGATATTGTATTTAATTACGAGATTAGACTTAACATTAATAATCTGACCCGCAAAACACCTTTACATTAAAAACTTTTTGATTTATTTTAATCAATTTAAACCTTGGAAAAACCATCTTCTGAAAGATGGTTTTTCCAGTTTTAGATACCAAAACTTTTTGTTATGCTAAAAAATCTTTTTACAACCTTAGCCTTTTGCTTTATGTTAACCATACATCTAACGGGTCAATCAATAGAAGCCCAAGTGGAGATTCTTCGTCAAAACATGTTGAATCCTAATATTTCTGCCCTTAATCTCATCCTGTCTCCAGACCTTGTATATGGACATTCTAATGGTCATCTTGAGGACAAAGGAACATTCATCGATAATTTAACCAATGGGACTTACGATTTTACAGAAATATCATGTACAGATCAGTCCATCAAAATAAGTAAACACATCGCTGTAGTACGACATACGCTAAAAGCAAAAACAAACGACAAAGGAATTCCCGCAGAAATAAATTTAAAAATTTTATTGGTTTGGAAGAAAGAAGGGAAAAACTGGCAGCTTTGGGAAAGACAATCTGCTAAAATTGTTCCTCATTAACACCTGATGTATGCCTCTTCTCTCCCTTAGCCATATAAAACAATTATCGGCACTTCCTTCCTTATCCATTCCTCACGATGCCCAGTTTCAGTTACCTGATAAAGTGTTACAATTTGGAACAGGGGTTTTATTGAGAGGACTTCCCGATTATTTTATCGAAAAAGCCAACCAAAAAGGTATTTTTAATGGTCGGATCGTAGTGGTAAAATCTACTGGAAACGGTGATGTATCTTCCTTTCAGGAGCAGGATAACCTATACACCTTAAGTATTCGGGGTATTAAAAATGGTCAAAATATAAATGAAAATATAATCTGTAGTGCCATAAGTAAAATATTGCATGCAAATACTCAATGGTCTGAGGTGCTACATTCTGCGGCTAACCCACGCATTCAGATTATTATTTCGAATACTACGGAAGCGGGATTACAATACCTGGATGAGAAACTCACCCATGAACCTTCCATATCTTTTCCAGGTAAATTAACTCAGTGTCTATATCATCGATATATTAAACTGGGTCATGCCCCTGAAAGTAAAATAGTAGTTTTACCCACTGAATTATTAACCGATAATGGATTCATTTTAAAGAGTATAATAGAAAAACTGATCCTCTTTAATGACTATCCCAAGTCCTTTGGTGAATGGGTAAATCAAAAGGTGATTTTCTGCAATACGCTTGTTGATAGAATAGTTCCGGGGAGATTATCAAATGAGGATCAGCAGGTTCTCCTTGAAAAATATGGCTACACAGATTCTAATGCCATTATGTGCGAACCTTATGCCCTCTGGGCCATTGAAGGCGGACAAGAAGTGCACGATTTATTAACTTTTTCAACCGTTAATGAAGAAATAAAAATCGTTCCTGATATTTCTCAATTTAAAGAGTTGAAGCTGCGCATTCTAAATGGTTCACATACTCTTTTATGTGCCAAGGCCATAACTGAGGGGTTTGATACAGTTTATCTGGCAATGAGTGATCCAATATTCAGGAAATATGCTGAGGAACTCATTTTTGAAGAGATTATACCATCACTACCTGCAGAAATAAAAAAGGAAGATAAATTATCCTTTGCAAAAGACGTCATAGATAGATTTTCTAACCCAAATATAGAGCATAAATGGACATCCATTGCTGTTCAATATCCTATGAAACTTACTATTCGGTTATTACCTCTGCTAAAATCATATATACAGGCGACCGGTGTTTCTCCAACAAAAATGGTGGAGTGTATTAAAGAAGTTTTACACTTTCTCTTAAAGAATGAAAATATCTCTATGGATGATATATCAAAAGCTGCTATTAACAAGATTAATTTGTCGTCATCTTCTACAGAAGAGAAAGTAAAAAATTTACTAAAGGATAAAACGATATGGGGAGAAGATTTTACCCAATGGATAAAATTTTAACTAAGGATTTTAATTTTTTTGTGAGCGATGCTGTAGCATTTAACTTAAAAAAGGAGCACCTGTTTTTATATTTCCGGGTACTGGATTTTGATATTGGTTAGGAACCTTACCAGATTTAACCTCTTTAATTAGTCCGTCAATATCCTCTTTTGTTAAGTTATCTTTTCCTTCGGGTAATCCTTTTGCTTTTTCCAGGGCGATAATAGCCTCTTTGAAATTTTCGTCACCTAAATGAGCCTGCCCCAAATTGAACCAAACCTTCCTCTGCCAGCCAAAGTTATTATCTTCCTCTTGAAAAACTCTTTTCGAGACAGGAATTAACTCTAAAATCGCCAATTTATACTCACCCAAAATCAAGTGACATTCGCCTTTAATACGCTTAGTTTTCCAAAAAATGGGTTGGTGAGGAATAGAATTTTTCAGTGTAATATCAAAATCTTTGATAGCCGACACATAATCTTTTTCAATAATACGTACAAAAGCCCTTCCGAAGTGAGCTTCTTCGCTATGAGGATTAACTACAATACTTTTGTTAAAATCATAAAGGGCGTCTTTAAAGTTTTTCAATCTAAAATTTACATAGCCCCTTCTTTCATAAGCTTTAGCGTGTCTTTCGCATTTTTGAATGGCCTGATCCAAAGCATCTTTTGCTGCCTTATCTTCACCCTTTCCAACTAACCTTTTACCCAGTAAATAAGACTGAATGGCAGATTTGTCACCATTTGGTTCAATTTCCTTATACTCAATAATTTTACCTTTTTCAAGTTTCCAGGCACTTAGGCTTCCCGCAATAGCATATTCGCAAACGGTTTCGAGCGCAGATACCGTATTTCTCCAAGTTCTATCGGTAATTTCAGGTTCGACATGTCTTGGAATATTCACGCAATTTTGTTCTACATCAAATATATTTTCACTCCGAAGAAATACATCATATTTGAAATGAATTTCAACACGCTGATTATACTGCGCCAGTGCCATTTCGAAACTGCGTTGGTTATTAAAGATGAACTGACCGGCCAGAATAATACGATAATTTGACATTTCTAAGGAAAATATTAGAACAGACTTGTTTAACTAAATTGCACCGAAAGGTACGCTTTTATTTGCAGCTAACAAATATTTAACAATAGATTTACGATAAACAGCCTAAGCTTACCTTAAAAAATGAAAAGCAAGTTCATCCTAAATACATTTAAAAAAAATTCATAAGCTATTGGATATTAACCAAATTTGTCTAGAAGTCTTTCCACCTTTTTAGCTGGCTTATCCTCTGGTTTGGATTTATTTATTATTTTAAGAAATTGCGGATCAACATGCATTCGCATAGAAAAACCCATTTGTTCAAGCTCGATCACCACATTTTTATCATTATGATGATCTACTAATTTCCCTTTCAAGCCATAAAGGCTACCGAAGCAAATCTCTATATCGTCACCGATTTCAGGTTTCAGCGCAACAGCTTCAATTTCAATTTTTTGACCAGTAATAGCTTTTAAAATCTTAATTTCTCTTTCTGGAATAGCGAGTAATTCGTGGCTAAACTTTACAAATTTCACGACATCATGGGTAGATGCTACAGTTAGGTATTCTGATTGGAGAATTTTGACAAAAACGTAACAACTGATGAGAGGTAATTCAATTATTTTAATTTTCCGGGTATAAACTCTTTTGTGTGTACTTAAGGGTAAATAGGCTTCCACTCCCTTTTCCGTCAACTGTTTTTGCACTATTTTTTCCCTCTTATAGCGAGTGTAAATAGCGAACCATTTTTTCTCTATATTATCAAGGTGCAGATTATGGTAAGTTGGTTTTTCAAGCACAACCAAATCATCATTAGATGTTATATGAATTTCTTCCATTATTAATTTTTATCATTCCAATAAAGTAACCATACCATTTTCCATAACATACTTCTCCCCTGATTCAGGACAAACAGCCTCTCCTTCTGCTGAAAAAACCAATTTTTGCCCCATTCGGCTCATAAAATACTTTACTTTGCCAGGGTTTCCTATAACCAGCGCAAAGTCAGGCACATCTTTAGTGACCACAGCCCCTGCGCCAATAAATGCATATCGGCCAATTTTATTACCACACACCAGCGTCGTATTCGCACCTATACTTGCCCCTTTTCCTATAATAGTCTGTTTATAATCAGCTTTTCTGTTTACTGCACTCCTAGGATTAATCACATTGGTAAAAACAGCGGAAGGGCCTAAAAACACATCATCTTCACAAATAACGCCCGTATAAAGGGATACATTATTTTGGATTTTAACATTATTCCCGAGGATTACCCCGTTGGCTATAAATACATTTTGGCCTAAATTACAATGCTGACCTAAGGTAGCGCCTGACATAACATGAGTAAAGTGCCAGATTTTTGTACCCGCACCAATGACAGCGCCTTCGTCAACAATAGCAGAGGGGTGAATAAAAATATCTTCCATTTATTTAAAAAATTGACTTACCGTATTTGTAATAAAAGCTATTTGTTCCTCACTCATTTCTGTGTGAATAGGCAAAGATAATACAGACTTACATAATTTATCTGTAACAGGAAGAAATTGAACATTAGCCTCCTTTTTAAAAGCCTCCTGTTCGTAAAGTGGCAATGGATAATAGATGATAGAAGGAATACCCTTCTCTTTCAGGAAAGATTGCAATTCATCTCGTTTTCCGTTATTTACTTTTAAGGTGTATTGATGAAAAACATGACTTGAAAAAGCTACTCTGAAAGGAACTTGGATTTGCTCAATGGATTTGAACACTGCGTCATACGCATCGGCCACTGCTATTCTTTCTGCTGCAAATTGATCTAAATATTTCAATTTCACATTAAGAATAGCCGCCTGAATAGAATCCAACCTTGAGTTAACACCCACCATGTCATGATAGTAACGTTTTGCCTGACCATGGTTGGCAATTTTATGCAGGGTCATTCCAAGATGTTCATCTTGTGTATATAGTGCGCCGCCATCACCGTAAGCCCCCAGGTTTTTCGACGGATAAAAACTGGTGGAGCCGATATGCCCCACGGTACCTGATTTAACTTTAACACCGCTTTGCATCAAATAATCTGCGCCTATAGCCTGGGCATTATCCTCGATCATGAATAAGCCCCTTTCGTCGCACAATTTTCTAATTCCTTCCAGATCAGCACATTGACCGTAAAGGTTTACGGGAACTACGGCGCGGGTTTTATTTGTTATAGCCTTTTCAATGATTTCGGGCGTAATATTGAACGAATCGATATCTACATCGACCATCACTGGTTTCAAGTTCAATAGAGCGATTACCTCCGCAGTGGCAACGTAAGTAAACGCGGGTACAATAACCTCATCGCCAGGTTTTAGCCCCAGAGCCATCATGGCTATTTGAAGAGCATCGGTACCATTAGCACAGGGAATTACCCTGTTTGCACCCAGATATTTCTCAAGATTATTCTTAAACAAAGTTACCTGAGGTCCGTTGATATAAGAAGTTTCGGTTAAAACCTCCATAATTCCCTCATCTACTTGCGATTTAATTCTTAGGTATTGACCTTTAAGATCAACCATTTGTATAGCTTCCATATCCCAATTTAAATCATAAAATATCTAATGCTTTTGATGAAATCGTTTTACCAATAGCGAGAGAGGCGGTAGCGGCCGGCGAAGGTGCATTGCATACATTGACTATTTGGTTATCGGCAAATATAAGAAAATCATCACTCATATTTCCAAGATTATCGGTTGCCATCGCTCTGACACCAGCACCACCACGAACTAAATCCTCTTCATTAATCTCGGGAATCAGGTGACGAAGCGCTTTTACAAAAGCGGCGGAGGAGAAGGATCTGTGTAATTCTCCCAAACCGTGTTGCCAGTGTTTGGTAGCTAAAAGACGGAACCCGGGAAAAAATATAGTTTCTGCCAATTCTTTTGCGTCAACGTCCCAACGGGAATACCCCTCCCTTTTAAAGGCTAGCACTGCATTGGGTCCAGCTTCAATACCTCCCCCGATCATTCTGGTAAAGTGAACACCAAGAAAAGGAAAATCAGGATTTGGAACGGGATAAATCAGGTGATTTACCAAATACTGTTTTTCAGGTTTCAGGTCATAATATTCGCCTCTAAAAGGGATAATTTGAAGAGGAGGTATTGGCATTCCGGTCATTTGGGCCACCTTATCAGAATATAAGCCAGCGCAATTAACTAAAATACTCCCTGAAATTTCTCTGGCATCGGAAGATCTGATTACTATGTCACTTTTAGATCTTATAATTTGGTTTACTTTAAAGTTCGTAAGGATTTCACCGCCTAAGGCTCTTATTTTTTCCGCGTATTTCAAAGAAACGGTGGTATAATCTACAATGCCCGCCTGAGGAACCAAAATAGCCTCTTTAACATGAATATGAGGTTCCCTTTCCAGTGCTTCCTCCTTTGAAATACGGCGAATGCCTGTCAGGCCGTTTTGCAGTCCATTCTGCCATATTTTTTCCATGCTTGGAATATCCTGTTCTGAAGTGGCAACAATCAATTTACCGCAAATATCGAAAGGAATGTCCTCTTTGGTACAAAATTCAAGCAATTCCTTATATCCGGTAATACAGTTATTCGCTCTGAGGCTTCCCGGGCGGTAATAGATACCCGAATGAATAACGCCACTATTGTGTCCCGTCTGATGTTTTGCTAACCCTGCTTCTTTTTCTACCAACGTAAGGGATAGTTCAGGTTTTTCCAACAAAAGTCTGTACGCGGTAGCAAGTCCAACAATTCCACCCCCTATTATTAAAACATCTTTTTTCATAGTATAAAAATTAGGTATATTTAAGTAATTTGATTAACAATTTTTTGTGATTTTTAAATGGTAAAATCAGCCACTGGCATAGGTTTAGGACATATAACGATTTTTTGCTATGGTATCCTTTTTGCTTAACAGCTATAAAAACAAATACCTGAGTGAAACTTGAACCTACTCCCCAACTACATCGCGATCTTAGATTTTGGCTTATTGTAAGCTGCATGTTCTTCACATTAATTTTTTTAGTGGATCAATTTCCACCTTAAGAAATTATTTTAAGACTCAGATCTAAGCTTCCTGCGGAATGCGTCAAGGCACCTAAGGAAATGAAATCGACCCCAGTTTCTGCATATTCCCTCAAATTATCTTCGTTAATACCCCCTGACGCCTCAATTTCCATTTTTTTTCCGATGAGTGATATAGCTTGCTTAATTTCAGCAGGAGAAAAATTATCCAACATAATCCTCTGACAACCTCCGACGGATAAAACTTCTTCAATTTCTTGCTTATTCCTTACTTCAACAGTAATTTCAAGCTGAAGTTCATGATGATGAAGATAGCTATGTACTTGCTTTAGGGCCTGGGTTATACTTCCTGAAGCATCGATATGATTATCCTTTATCATGATACGATCAAAAAGTCCGAAGCGATAATTTTCACAACCACCTAACAATACGGCCCATTTTTCCAATGGACGAAGCAGAGGAGTCGTTTTCCGTGTATCGATTAAACGGACGGGCAGATCGGCCACTTTTTTTGCCAACCTATGACTTAGGGTAGCAATACCACTCATCCTCTGCATGGTGTTCAAAGCCAGTCTTTCCCCCTTTAAAATAACCTGTGTATTTGCCTCTAAAACAGCGGCAATTTGCCCTGGAAAAACATATTCACCCTCATTTTTTAAAGATTTCCAGGAAGAAGAAGGATCAAGGTAATGAAAAATAGCCTCCGCGATAGTTAGGCCGGCTATCACACCTTCCTGTTTCACGATAAGTCTGGCCGATTTTCGGTCGGCAGAAGGAATACAAGCCAGGGCGGTGTGATCTCCGTCTCCAACATCTTCTGCAATACCTCTGCGAATAAAATCGTTTAACCAATTTTCAGTTATTGGGTTATTCATTTATGTCAAATAGTGGTGAACAATAATTTAAAATTAACTTTGTTTACATTTTTTAGAAAACAATACGACAACTAATGGTTCAAAAAAGCGGGTTATTATTTTCGTTAAGCCTATTCCTTATGTATTTTTCAGTGTCTTGTTCGGATGAGGACATTGAAAAAACGCCGGATATCAGTAATATATCCATTGATTTTAAGGTCAGGCGATTTGAAAAAGAACTTTTCCAAGCGGATACATTGAATTTCAACAAAGAACTGGCACAAATTAAAGAAAAGGATACTGAATTTGCTGAAATATATTTCAACCAGATTTTGGGATCCAACGATTTGCAAATTGCTCCCCAGGGTGAGGAAAAATACCTGATAGGTTTTACCCATTTTAAGGAAGTGCGAAAATTGTATGATACTATCCAAAATATCTATGCCCTTTTTGAACCGATTGAAGCTGATTTTCAAACTTCATTTAAATACTTTAAATACTATTTTCCAGATAAACCAACGCCTAAAGTGACTACCTTTATTTCAGAGTTTTCTTTAGGAAATTTCATATACGGTGATAATAATCTGGCGGTTGGACTTGATTTTTATTTAGGTTCAAATTTTCCTTATCAACAAAAAAATCCACAAAATCCAAATTTTTCTGCCTATTTGACGAGATCTTTTAATTCGGATCATTTGGTTTCTAAAACCCTTCAACCGTTGGTAGATGATTTAATTCCGCCACCAGAGACAGACTATTTGTTGGCTTTAATGATTCGGGAAGGAAAAAAACTATACATTCAGGATAAATTACTTCCTTCAACGCACGATTCAATTATAATGGAAGTTTCCGCTCAACAATGTGATTGGTTGGTTGACAATGAAAAAGAGATTTTTTCATTCTTCCTGCAAGAATCTCTATTTTATGATAGTAATTGGCAAAAAATTCGTAAATATGTGGAGTATAGTCCAAATTCACCCGGAATGCCCATAGAAGCACCTGGTAGAACGGGCGCCTGGTTAGGTTGGCAAATAGTTAAAGCAATGATGAAAAAAAATCCTTCGTTAACGCTTACCGAAATGATTCAGCGAGTCGATTCGAAACAATTTCTAACAGATTCAGGGTACAAACCACCACGTAAATAAAACTTTATTTCAATGAGAACCATTCCGTTAATTGATTTATCCCAATTTGAGAAGGGAAATGCAGTGGAGAAAAATGTATTTATTGAAACCTTGGGGAATGCCTTCCATACGGTTGGTTTTGTTGGGGTGATTAATCATGGGATTCCCTCTGATTTGATACAATCATTTTATAAAGAAGCCCACACCTTTTTTGGTTTATCGGAAAGTGAAAAGTTGAAATATAAAATACCCAGTGCCAATGGACAAAGAGGATATACGGCTTTTGGAACAGAGCATGCCAAACAGTCCAAAGTAGCTGATTTAAAAGAGTTTTTTCAAATAGGTAATACGGGTAATGTGTCGGTGTTGGAAACCCCAAACTTTTTATCATTGGGTGAAAATCTCTATCAGTCCTTCGAGCGCGCAGGATCAAGTTTACTGCAAGCTATTGCCCTACATTTAAATTTGCCCGTTGATTATTTTGACCAGCGAATAGAAAATGGTACCAGTATTTTACGAGCCATTCATTATCCGCCAATTACGCAGGAACCAGCGAGTGCCATTCGTGCTGAACAGCATGAAGACATCAATTTAATAACGCTCCTCGTAGGTGCTTCCGCAGGGGGACTTGAACTACTTTCTAAAGAGGGTAAATGGTTACCCATTGTTCCTGAGGCAGATGAAATTGTAATCAATGTGGGTGATATGTTGCAAAGATTAACTAATAATTATCTGCGTTCTACCACCCATAGGGTTGTAAATCCTCCAAAAGAAGAATGGCATTTACCTAGGTTATCTATCCCCTTTTTCTTGCATCCCAGACCTGAAATGGATCTGAGTTGCCTGGAAAATTGTGTTTCCGATGAAAACCCACTTCACTTTGAACCTATAACAGCTGGAGAATATTTAGATGAACGCCTAAGAGAAATTGGGCTAAAAAAATAATATCATGAAATCAACCATTACCTTTCTTTTACTTTCGATACCAATTCTGCTAATAAGTCAAGGCAGAATTGACTGGGCGCCTGATGGAACCGGTCTTCGGGAAATTCAAAAAAATACGATTGTAAAAATCACCCTTCCCAACCGGCAGGTAGATACCCTTATTAATGCCTCTCTTTTAATTCCAAAAGGTCAGTCAAAACCATTGCAGGTGCGGAGTTTTGAATATTCAGCTGATAATCAAAAAGTATTAATTTACACCAATACCCAGAGAGTCTGGAGACAAGATACTAAAGGAGATTATTGGATATTGGATATGGCTACCAAAAATTTAAAGCAATTAGGAAGCAAATTTCCAGCATCAACCATGATGTTTGCAAAAATTTCTCCTGACAGCAAAAAAGTAGCTTACGTGCAAGCACATAATATTTATGTCGAAGATATTGCTTCAGGTGTCATCACCCCATTAACCACTGATGGTGACAGCAGGCTTATAAATGGTACTTTTGACTGGGTTTATGAGGAGGAATTTGGTTGTAGAGATGGGTTTCGCTGGAGTCCAGATGCTAAATCAATTGCATATTGGCAGATAGATGCTCGTCAAATTAGAAATTTTTTGATGATAAACAACACGGATTCAACCTATTCGTTCAACGTCCCTGTAGAATATCCAAAAGTGGGTGAGGCACCTTCCCCTTATAAAATTGGCGTGGTTCCCGTTACTGGTGGAAAAACACTTTGGATGAATATACCCGGCGATCCCCGTCAAACCTATTTGCCCAGAATGGAATGGGCGGGAAATAGTAATGAACTCATTGTCCAACAATTAAACAGGAAGCAAAATACAAGTAACCTGTTTTATATTCAGTCAGCTACTGGCATAGCTAAATCATTTTATCAGGAAACAGATGAGGCCTGGATCGATATTGATGGGCCGGAAGGTTGGGATTGGCTTGAGGGCGGAAAAAGCTTTTTATGGCAGTCTGAAAAAGATGGCTGGAGACACGTTTATTTAATTAGCAGAGATGGGAAAAAGGAAATATGCCTAACATCAGGAAGTTATGACGTCATTTCTATTTCAAGAATTGACGAAGACAACAATCAGCTATATTTCATGGCTTCTCCTGATAATGCCACCCAGTCTTACCTTTATAAAACTACTTTAGATGGAAAGGGAACGGCTACCAGAATATCTCCTGCAAATCAAACAGGTTCTCATAGCTATGATATAAGTCCAAAAGGAAAATTTGCCAGGCATAATTTTTCAAATGCAAAAACCCGCCCAACAACGGAATGGTTAAATTTACCTACGAATACGCCATTGGATCCTGCGAAATCAATTGATTCCCAGTTAGAAAAAGCAGTGACAGATTTAGACATAACCTTTTTGCAAATCACTACGGCTGACGGGGTTAACTTAGACGCTTGGTTTACGAAACCTAAAGGATTCAATCCAAATCTCAAATATCCTGTAGTTTTTACTGTGTATGGCGAACCGGCCGGAAGTACGGTTAGAGACGCTTATGGCACAGGAAGGAATAATTTGTACAAAGGAGATATGTCAGCCGATGGATACATTTACGCTTCTCTCGACAATCGCGGCACCCCTTCACCTAAGGGAAGAGCCTGGAGAAAGGCTATTTACAGAAATATTGGCAGGATTAATATTTTAGATATGGCTCAGGGAGCGCAGGCCCTATTTGCTAAGTATTCCTTTATGGACACCTCCAGAGTAGCCGTTCATGGTTGGAGTGGTGGCGGATCATCTACTTTAAATTTGCTCTTTCAGTACCCAGCTATTTTTAAAACAGGCATATCGGTTGCCGCCGTTGGAGATCAGCTGAGCTATGATAATATTTATCAGGAACGCTACATGGGCATTCCACAAGAAAACAGAGAAGATTTTGTATTGGGTTCACCTATAACCCACGCTAAGAATCTGGTTGGAAATCTGCTGTATATTCATGGAACGGGTGACGACAATGTGCATTACCAAAATGCAGAAAAATTAGTCAATGAATTTATAAAACATAACCGCCAATTCCAGTTTATGCCTTACCCAAATCGCTCACACAGTATCAGAGAGGGGGAAGGAACAACAGAACATTTACGCACTTTATTTACAGAATACCTTAGAAAAAATTGTCCTCCGGGAGGAAAATAATTAATATATCGAACGGTCATAAAATCTTGCTTTTCCGGCGCTTATCAGAAAAGTAAGATTTTATGACCTTTTTAATATCTAAATAAAGCTTCTTTGTTACCAAGAATCTGGATTCAAACAAGTAGATATTTAAGCTAAACACTAAAAAAAAACGGTTCAAGCCAGTTATGCCCCCGTTAAATATCATTAGGTAATGATCTGGAAATTTGCTCCGAAACTTTAATATCTAATTTTACTTTTCTTCTTGTTAATTAGGTATTCATTGGGACAATACCTATTTTACGAAGTATTAAAAGTTAAAACCAGGAGATAAATCTTTAACAGTATATATTATGTCTCAATCAACAACGGGAAGCAAGGATACTCAACTTGCGAGGACGATAACCCTTTCGATGGCTATCGTTTTGGTTATCAGTTCAATCATAGGTTCAGGAGTTTTCAAAAAAGTAGCTCCTATGACGGCAGAGTTATTGTCGCCTACCTGGGTTCTTGCCGCTTGGGTAGCCGCAGGTTTGGTCACCTTAGCCGGCGCTTTATCTGTTGCTGAAGTATCGGGGCAAATTACAGGATCGGGCGGTGCTTATGTATTTTTAAGAGAAATTTATGGAAAAACGATTGCTTTTTTCTTTGGCTGGAGTAACTATGCTGTTATCAGAACAGCTTCGGTAGCCTCTATTGCCTACGTTTTCGCAGAATCGGTGAATGCTTTATATCCTCTGGCTGGCTTTTCCCCAGAGATTTCCGCTATATCTATCGGTGGCATCATCTTCCCATTTGCCAATATTGGGGTAAAGTTACTAGCTATTTCCCTGGTTATTGGACTTACTTTTTTAAATTATCGTGGAGTTAAAGAAGCGGGTATTTTAAGTCAGTGGACCACAGCTACAGTAGTGATTAGTTTATTGATTATCGTCCTCCTTGGTCTTAGCTGGGAAGGAGGCAGCTGGTCTAATATTAGTCAACCAGCGGCAGGGTATGAACGCCTGAGTGCAGATGGATTCACCCAATTCGCTGCATTTTTTGCGGCAATGCTGGCTGCATTTTGGGCCTACGAAGGTTGGATAACGGTAAGTTTTATTGGTGGAGAGATACAAAACCCAAAGAAAAATCTACCTCTGGCGCTATTTTTTGGCATGCTCGCTGTTATTGCTATTTATCTGTTGGTCAATCTGGCCTATTTATATGCTATGCCGGCAGACGAACTCATTCAAATTCATGAGGGTAAAAACAAAATAGCAGCGGTTGCTGTGATTGAAAAAATAGTAGGACCTGCGGGAACTATATTTATAGCCATTCTCATTTGCATTTCTACTTTTGGCTGCACTAATACCACCATTTTACTGGGTGCCAGATTATACTATGCCATGGCAAGAAGAGGAGAATTTTTTGCCTCTGCCGGAAAGGTTCACCCAAAGTACAGAACACCAGGAAATGCCCTATGGTATCAAGCTTTCTGGTCTTCCGTTCTCATCTTATCAGGTAGTTTCGACCAGTTAACAGACATGTTGATTTTTGCCTCTTTCCTTTTTTATGGACTTTGTACTTACGGCGTATTTATATTAAGAAAGCGAAACGGAGGTGCCCCTTCATCGTATAAAGTACCTGGTTATCCGGTTGTACCCATGTTATTCGTTGCCTTTTGCCTGGTTCTTACCATTTTTACGCTGTATAATAAGCCTGGTGAAGCCATAATAGGTTTATTATTAATGCTTACAGGTATTCCATTTTATTTAAAATGGAAAGATCGTCCAGCCATGCCAGAGGCAGATGAGGAAAGTCTATCTGAAAATGAGTCCTAAATCACTTTAATTCTCCATTATTAAGAAGGCTTACTTATCTTTGCGTTATTTGACGTTTCAAATGACATAAAAGGAAATATGCTCCAATTAGTTTCTTATAATCTTAATGGTATTCGTTCTGCATTGGATAAAGGATTGATCGCATGGTTAAGTGAATCGAATATAGACCTGTTTTGTGTTCAAGAGACAAAAGCACAGTTTGATCAAATAGATTTTACGCCCTTTGAAGAACTAGGCTATTTCGTCAGCTGGGCGCAAGCTGAAAAAAAAGGATATAGTGGCGTGGCTACTTTTTCTAAAATTAAACCTGATCTGGTTGTTGTCGGATGCGGTATTGAAAAATATGATCGCGAAGGAAGAATAATCAGGACAGATTTTGGGGACTGGACTTTGTTAAACTGTTACTTTCCATCTGGAACCACAGGAGATGTCAGGCAGGATTTCAAGATGGATTTTTTATCGGACTTCTCAACATGGCTGCAATCCCTTTTAATTGAAAGACCGCGTTGTATAGTGGTTGGCGATTTAAATATTGCACATAACCCTATTGATATCCATGATCCTGTGGGAAATAAAAAAAGTTCAGGATTTTTACCCGAGGAACGGGCATGGATGGATCAATGGATTGCGTTGGGCTTTGTAGATGCTTTCCGTTTACTGCATCCAAGTAAAGTTCAGTATAGCTGGTGGAGCTTCCGTGCGAACTCCCGGGGAAATAATAAAGGATGGAGAATTGACTATCAAATGGTTAGCCCTGAAATGAAAGAAACTATCATCGCGGCTGATCAACTAAATGATATTGTTCATTCGGATCACTGTCCTGTCCAGGTAATGTATCAACTCTAATCATCTTAAATAAATTCATAATGCGTAATAATATCTCACTTTTAATTGCACTGCTACTACCCTTTTCAATGATTGCTCAAGGATGGTCAGGTGGCATTCGCGCTGGTTTAAACTATTCAAGAATTGACGGTCCTTCAGAGATTGATCTTAGTGGGAATAATCTGGAGCGAAATACCTTCTCAAGTGGCTTCCACATAGGTGGAATGATTAGCAGAAAATTAAATAGCGCAGTAGGCTTGCGTGGAGAAATATTGTATTCCCAACGGGGGACTGATTATCAATATCAAGGAGATTCCTATTTAAGACTATTCACAGAGGCGGGCGTTGTAGCCAATACAAGAGGAACCAGATATACTACCCTCAGGATAACCAACACCTATTTAGATTTACCTCTATCTGTTTTTTTACGCCTGGGTAGAATTGAATTATCTGCCGGTGGGTATGGAAGTTTCATGTTAAGCTCAAGAGGTGTGGGAGAATTGAATTACAACGGAAAAAGTACGGTGGGTCAAACTATTGACCCCATTCTTGTTCCATTAAAATATGATTATTTTAAAGATCAGTACCAACAGACAGGTGTTCCCAGCGCAAAGATTATCACGGTTGATAATAGAAGAGTTGTTGTTCCCTCTTCTTTAGGTGCCTACTATGATACCAGAGACACGGGGGTTCCCCTTTTCAACAGAATAGATGCAGGCCTACATGCCGGATTGGGCATATTTATGAGCCAGGGTCTTTATTTAGGCGCAAGGATTCAGAAAGGATTCATGGATTTAACACGCGCCGAACAAGAGCTATCTTTACTAAGTCTGGATAGTACGGGAAAAATTATCCCCAGAAGTGACGAAGATTTAAATTTATCCTTGCAGCTCTCTATTGGCTTTAGCTTTTAGAATATATTTTTAAATCCAAGGTGTATTTTGGGCGTGGCGCTACTTAAGAGCTGCGTTTTGTTTGAACCTACGGCAACGCTTATTCCAAATAGGCCTGCGGTAGTTTCAATATTAATCCCTGCGCCCAGTCCAAATGGTTTATCATTTACGGCTATGCCTTCCTTTATTTCTGTTAAGAACGATTGGTTAAAAAAGGTATAGATATAGGAATTTTTACTTATTAGAAGGCGGTAAGCTACTGTTGCCAGCATAAATTGTCGCACTAAAAAAGCCTCTTCATCGAATCCGCGTAAATTTTGGTTTCCGCCAAGCCGAAATAATTCGTTGCTAAGTAATTCACCACTACCTCCGAGGTAACCAACCATTCCGTTGGTCTGAATCGTACTATTTTTTCCTATCGGAATAAAATAACTCCCCTCAGCGTGAACTCTGTATCGTCCCTGATTTTTAAACTCATTATATTTTTCTGAAAATCCTAAGGCAACAATCCTGGTATTTTGAAGGATTCTCCGATTACCAGCGGTGATTCTGGCTTGTAATAACCACCCTGAACGAGGATTTAATGCGTAATCGGTTCTATTGAAAGAGAAAGAAAATCCAATGCCAGAATGTTTCATATCGAGCTGGTCTGGAAGTTTATTCGATTGCAATAATTTTTTTTCATCAATACCTATCAGGCGGCTATTATTAGATTCAAGATGAATTTGCCAGTAATCGCCACCACGGAACTGGAAAAGAAGACCTATTGACTGTTCTACATTAAGAAATGAGGTATCTCGTTTATATATATCGGCCCGCCAGTCGAGTCCCAGGGGAGAACCTAATAAAAAAGGGTATCGGAGAGCCATTTGTAGCCGCTGTGTTTCTGGCCTTAATTTTTCAAATTGAATATAAAGCCTTTCCCCACGACCGAAAGAATTCAGGAATTCACCCTCAAGCGTACCTGTTAACAAGGTACCTCCGGCATTGGTAGAAGCTCCGGGTAATAATCCAATCAAAAAATCGAAGCGACTGGCTGTTTTTTTCTTCAAAGTAAGTACCCAGCTTACCTTTTCGCCTGAAAGGACAGGTTTTGCATCAATGAGTTCCACATAAGGAAGAGCAGCTATTCTTTTCGTTATTTTTTCCAGCATTTCTGTGGAAAAAGCCGCCCCCTTTTTTAAATCAAGATAGCGAAAAAGAAAAGAGGTCGCCAGAGGTTTATCACCTTTTAAAAGAATGGAATCAAATCGTATAAATGCGCCAAAATCTACCTCTATCTGTACGTCTAATGCGCCATCTTCCGTTTTTAAAATATGGAGCGCCGTACGGGCAAAAGGATAACCCTGGGTGTTTAGTAATGAATTTATTTCTCCTAACAGCCCATTCCGACGAACCATTGTTGCCGGTTTTCCTATATTTTTTTTAATTATGGCTTCCCATTTTCCAATCTCAAACAGGATAGATGAATGAGCTATATTCGGAAGAGGCTTTTGTATTGCGCGCCAGTAATAGCGTGGTCCCTGATGAATAAAAAGGTATGTTTTATCCTCAACAGACTTCATGCTGTCAACGGAAAATTCTAAAAAACCTTCATTGTGCATACTATCGGTAAGTACCTTTATATAAGCAAGAGGTTGAATGTCAATTGCAATAGATTGGTTTTGAATAAGTTTACCCTCTTTGCTTATCTGTTGTAAAACTATCTGAGCAGACGACGATGAGACGGCCAGACAGAGGAACAAAAAGGGGAAACAAAAGGGAAATCGCATATCGATATAAAATTATTGCATCTTGTAAAGGTAAGGGATTTTTAATTGTAAGCCCCTCTGCTTTAACACGCCTGTAGTTTTCTGCATTACCTTATTAAAGTTTGACAGCAAATCATTCAACCTTTTTATTTGGGTATTTCAAAAATTCAGTAAAATATTGACATTGGGGGGTTATACTCATCGCTGATATTTTTGAAGGCTTTTATTTAACATAGTCGAAACTAATTAACACCCCTCCATATCGATCATAATATTTACTAACTGAAGCATTAGAGTAATTAAACATAAGATAATCAGATAAATAAGTGTATAAAAAGAAAACTGGAAAATAGCTCTGAAACTTTAGAACCGCCTAAAGATTCGTTGCACTATACACCTAACTAAAAATATATTAAAACAAAATGTTTTAATATTGATATTATTAAACATTTTGTTTTATATTTACCTGCTTTTAATAGTTATCCTTACTATGTATCTAAACTGCCACACTTATTTTAGCCTTCGCTACGGGATCATGTCACCGGAGGAACTGGTGCGTTATGCCATAGAAAATGACATTAAAACGTTGGTATTAACTGACATCAACAATACAAGTTGCGCTGGAGAGTTTATAGATGGCTGTCAAAAAGTGGGAATAAAGGGCTTATTGGGTATTGACTTTCGGAATGATGCGGGAGAATGTTTATACATTGGAATAGCAAGAAATCGGGAGGGGTTTAGTGAATTAAATACATTTTTAACTGACTTTTCGATGAAACGCAAGGCATTACCCCTTTTGCCTCCTATTTTTTCAAATTGCTGGATTATTTTCCCCCGCTTGGTAAAGCCCATTGAACAATTTCGGGAAAACGAATTTTTGGGCATTCGCCGGGAACATATTGCCCGATTATTCAGGCATCCGATCAGAGCATACACTCATAAATTAGTAGCGTTAAGCACTGTTACATTCAGAGATGATGAAGATTATCAGGTTCATTTACATTTACGGGCTATAGATAAAAATAAATTACTGACTCATTTACTTCCCAAAGAGTCTGGTTCAAAGGACGATAAAATGCAGGCGGCAGCCTTGGTGGAAGAACCCTACTTAGTGTACCCCGACATAATAAATAATACCTATAAATTATTAGACGCATCATCTATTAATTTGACGAAAGGATTAACAGTTAACCGATTACACTTTACAGGTAGTATGGAAGGTGACTATGCCCTGCTTGAGAAACTGGCTCAATCGGGTTGCCAGCGCAGATATGGTGAATTGACTGCTGCACGCGATCGGATGAGACAAGAAATGAAGGTCATTCAAACCCATAGATTCTGTGCCTATTTTCTTATCACCTGGGACATTGTCCGCTATGCCCGGTCTGCCGGCTATCATCATGTAGGGCGAGGCAGCGGTGCCAATTCCATTGTTGCCTACTGCCTGGGAATCAGCGACGTTGACCCCCTTGAATTAAATCTGTATTTCGAACGATTTATCAATCCGCATAGAACATCTCCCCCCGATTTTGACATTGATTTTTCATGGGATGAACGAGACGACATTACCGATTATATTTTCAAAAGATATGGACAACAATATGTTGCCTTATTAGCCACGTACAATACTTTTCAACGAAAAGCAGCCATTCGGGAGTTGGGAAAAGTGTATGGTCTGCCCAAGGGAGAGATAGACAAATTAGTTATAAAACAAGAACAAGGAGCGCCGCACCGGCATGAATTGGAACCGACCATTTTGTATTACGCAGAGCGTTTGCTCGACAAGCCAAATCATCTGTCCATACATGCCGGGGGCGTACTTATCAGTGAAGAACCCTTGTCATATCACACGGCATGTATGCTCATGCCCAAAGGTTTTCCTGTTACCCATTTTGATATGCACCATGCGGAATCCCTCGGGTTTCATAAATTTGATGTCCTGAGTCAGCGCGGATTGGGTCATATCAAGGATGCCGTCTCTCTGATACGTCAAAGGCATAAACAAGATGTTGATATACATGATATTAAGTTGCTTAAAAATGACCCGCAAAGTATTGCCTTATTACGGTCAGCAAAATGTCTGGGTTGCTTTTATATAGAATCTCCGGCCATGCGTGGCTTACTACGAAAATTACATTGTGATAATTATATTCATTTAGTTGCTGCCAGTTCTATTATCCGTCCTGGTGTTTCCAGCTCGGGCATGATGAAAGCGTATATCCAAAGGACGCACGACCCTTGCGGTTTTACTTATCCCCATGCAGTTTTTGAAGAACAGCTAAGTGAAACGTATGGCATCATGGTATATCAGGAAGACGTAATGAAAATTCTGCATCATTTTGCCGGACTTGATTTAGGGGAAAGCGATGTGGTGAGGCGCATTATGACAGGAAAAAAATTAAAAGACGACACGTTGGAACGTTTGAAGGAAAAATATTTTAAACAATGTAATCAAAGAGGCTATTCGGAAATATTAGCGATTGAAGTTTGGCGACAGATTGAGAGCTTTGCTGGATATTCCTTTTGCAAAGCCCATTCGGCCAGTTTTGCTGTAGAAAGTTTTCAAAGTTTATATCTAAAAGCCCACTTCCCATTGGAGTTTATAACAGCGGTCATCAATAATTTTGGTGGATTTTATCCTACGGAATTTTATGTCCACGAAGCAAAAATACTGGGTGCTCATGTTCAGGCTCCTTGTGTCAACCATAGCCTGTATATGAGTGCTTTGGTAAATGAAAATGATTTATATCTTGGATTTATCCACTTAAAAGAAATAGAATCACAAACAGCTCAAAAAATTATAACGCAAAGAGAAAATCACGGAGTCTTCCGCGATTTCGCAGATTTCGTTGAACGGGTACCCTTAGGACCTGCCCAACTTGACATATTAATCAGAATTGGTGCCTTTCGTTTTTGCGGAAAGAGCAAGTATGAATTATTTTGGGAGAAAAATGCCCTGGTAACTGCCGTAGGGGAACAAGATAACCAATCTCTGTTTTCTGAAACAGATCATCAATCAATGCGCGTTCAAAACACAGAAGATGAAAGTTTTTCATTTGCCTCCATGCTTTCCGTTATAAAGGAAAACGCCCTAAATCAGTCTTTTGACGAATTAGAATTATTAGGCTTTCCGTTATGTAACCCCTTTGATTTAATTCAGGACACCAGCCCTTTGAACGATACTATTCTTGCCAGGCAAATGGTTAGTTTTAAAAACAGACCTATCAAAATGGCGGGATATTTCGTGTGCTCAAAATCCTTAACAACCATAAAAAAAGAAAGGATGGCCTTTGGAACATGGATAGACCATGAGGGGAACTATTTTGACACTACTCATTTTCCAGAACAATTGTTGAGACACCCCTTTCGTGGAAAAGGTGTATATATGATAGAGGGAAAAGCGACGGAAGAATTTGGTTTTTTCAGCCTGGAGGTCTCTAAAATGAATCGGCTTCCCTTTTTGGCCGATGAAAGATTTGCCGATTAAAAAATGTCTTTAAAAATCAGAAAACTAAAAGCCAAATAAATGAGAAAGTTCGTACACAGCGTAAGTCATTACAAAACCCCAACCTAATGCCATGACGGTCATCCACAAGAAAATTTTAAACTTTTTTTCCCCGAATGCATTGGCAATTAAAGCCCCACCAATAGGCGAAAGAATGACTGGCGTAAGGAACGAAACTCCCAAAATACCGTATCTATTCCAGATGCTAACTTTTCTTCTGTTTGCAGGCGTAAATAATTTACGTTTTTTACTAAAACGGGGAAAAACCCTGACTTTTAAAAAATGATAAAAAAAAGTAACCAATACGATACTCAACATCATTCCAAAAGCGGTGGACAAAGCGGTGTCAGTCATTGGTAAACCTAAGGCCAGTCCTTCAAAAGGACCAAAAATAAATTTTACCATGCTGGATACAATAACGGTAAGATATTTCAGAGAAGGATTCAAATCCACGGCTTCTATTTAACAACCAATAATAGTATTTATTCCTAAATTGTTTAGAAAACGGTTAACTTTAACAAAGTTTACGCTAAGCAATATAGTTGTTTTGGGCCATATTGCTTTATAAAAACCTAAAATATTTTCTATGCGTCTCTACTATTACATTCTTGCTCAGCTTATTATTTCCATTACCTTTTCATGTATTCTTTCGGGTCAGGTTTCGCTTCAAAACATGGACTGGCGAGGTATTGGCCCTGCAAGTCCAGGGGGAAGAATTGTTGATATTGAAGCGGTAGAAAAAGATTTCAAGCAAGTATTTATAGCTACAGCGAGTGGAGGTGTATGGAAATCGAATAATGCGGGAACCACCTGGGAACCCATTTTCGATCGTTATGCGACGGCTTCCATAGGTGATATTGCCTTATTTCAGGCCAATCCAAAGATTATTTGGGTAGGGACAGGAGAAGCAAATAATCGCAATTCCGTCAGTTGGGGAAATGGCATGTATAAATCAACCGATGGCGGAAAGAATTTCGACCATGTAGGTTTGGAAAATACCCAGCAAATAGCGCGCGTTCTCACCCATCCTTCTAATCCTCTCATAGCCTACGCTGCAGCTATCGGACCACTGTGGAGTGACACTGCGGGAGACAGAGGCCTATTCCAAACCAAAGATGGAGGACAAACATGGACAAAATTAACGACTGGACTGCCTGTTCATCCGGGTTCAGGTTGCACAGATATTGTTATGGATAGTAAAAATCCATCTATCTTATATGCTGCCTTCTATGAAAGGCTTCGAAAACCTTACATTTTCAATAGTGGAGGTAATCATGGTGGTATTTTCAAGTCAACCGATGGTGGAAAGCATTGGGTTAAATTAACCCAGGGACTTCCAAGTGGACCTACCGGACGTATTGGATTGGCTACCTACAGGAAAGATCCCCGTATTATAATAGCCCTTGTGGAAGCAGAACCATCTAAGGATTTATCCAAACCAGGGTCTGGCTTATACCGTTCCGAAGATGGCGGAAAAACATGGAAATATATCAACACCTATAATAACAGGCCGTTTTACTATAGTCAAGTTGCCATAAATCCTCTGGATGACCAAAAGGTTTATGTCATGACTACCCGTTTTATGGTCAGTTCAGACGGTGGGAAAACATTAAAAGACGGAAGTCAAGATCAGGAGGTACATGGCGATTTCCATGCCATTTGGCTGGACCCCTATCAACAGGATCGATACTATTTAGGTGCAGATAAAGGGGTTTCTCTCACCCACGATCACGGTCAGGCGTTTCAATTATTTGATAATTTACCCATTGCGCAATATTACAGAATTGGGGTTGACATGCAGGAGCCTTACACCATTTACGGTGGATTACAAGATAATGGTTTCTTTGCTACGGCAAGTTTTTCAAGAGATGTAAGGGGCATTTTAAATGATGCCTCATGGAAAGTCCACTGGGGTGATGGTATGTATGGTGCGGTTAATCCCTACAACTGGCGGGAAGTTTACACAGGAAGTGAAAATGGAAGTTATAACCGGTATGACCCACTCACCCATAAACTTACGGATATTCAACCCAAACCTGCCACCATACTTAATTATGGGAAAATCAATCCCGTACCTACTATTCCCGGCACGCCTGTTTTTCGGTATAACTGGTCAGCACCTCTTGTTTTATCTCCATTAGATCCTAAAACCGTATTTTTGGGGTCGAATTATCTCTTTCAAAGTAAAAATGGAGGACAAACATGGGAAATTATTTCTCCGGATCTGACAACCAATGATCCAAAGAAAATAGCTGCGGGAAATAATGGGGGAATTACTCCAGATAATACAGGAGCCGAAGACCATTGCACCATTTTCACCATTTCTCCCTCTCCTATTGACGCTGGTCTTATTTGGCTTGGAACCGATGACGGTAATGTGCAATTGACATTAGATGAAGGTAAAAACTGGAGAAATGTACGAAACAATTTTCCAAATGTGCCCGAGTTTACCTGGGTGACCCAGGTGGAGGCTTCTCATTTTGACCCTGCTGTGGCGTATGTCGCTTTTGACGGACACCGGGACAATGTATTTAAACCTTTTGTATTCAAGACTATGGACTTTGGAAAAACGTGGATTGACATTGCTTCAAATCTACCCGAAAACGAAGTCATTCGCGTGATTCGCGAAGACCCCAAAAATAAGTCCTTACTTTTTTTAGGCACTGAAACCGGGGTTTGGTATTCCTTGAATGCGGGAAAAGAATGGCACAGGCTGAATGAAGGCATGCCTACCGTCTCCGTTTATGATTTGGTGATTCATCCCCGTGAAAACGATTTGATTGCAGCAACCCATGGCAGAAGTTTGTTTATATTAGATGACATTTCTCCCTTACAACAATTAACACCAACCATTGCTGCTGGGAAAGCCTGGTTATTCCATCAGAAACCAGCCACCCTCTGGGCAAATAAGAGCAGAGGTGCCCAAAGAGGGCATTTTTGGTTTGCGGGAAAAAATCCGGCTAATATCAAACCTATTTCCTCTTTACCCCGTGCTGTTTTTGAAAACGGAGCACTCATTCATTTTTATCTTAAGGATACTTCTGAACCTGCATCCATCCAAATAAAGGATCAAAGTGGAACGCTAACCACAACGCTCCCTGTGGAAAACAAACCGGGTATCCATAGAATTAGATGGAACCTGAAATTTGACAAAAAAGAAGCGCTTCCTGGATTTTACCAGATCACCTTGAAAGTAGGTCAGGAAAGTTACCACAGCTCTTTGGAGGTTAAAGTAGATCCACTGCATTTAACAGGAAAAACAAATTAACCAAAACCAATGGCGTGATTCAGACCATTTTCCAGGAACAAACTATGACGGTAAATTACCAGCCATATTCACTTCCCGCTCCAGTTCAATACCAAATTTTTCACGAACAGATTGTTGTATTTTCTTCGAAAAAGTAAGGATATCCTTTCCCGTTGCCCCACTTGTATTTATAAGGATAAGCGCCTGCTTTTCATAACAACCTACACTTCCTTCGGAGTAACCTCGTCCGTTTGCTTTTTCCAATAACCAACCAGCGGGGATTTTATATCCATCAGGTAATTTATAATAGGGCATCTCCGGATAATCTGTTTTTAAATATTCATATTGTTTGTCCGTAATCGTTGGATTCTTAAAGAAACTCCCTGCATTGGGCACTACATCCGGATTAGGGATTTTGGAATTTCTTATATTCATAACTGCTTTAGCAACCTCCAATATAGTTGGTTTAAGGACACCCATTTTACCAAGTTCTGACGTAATAGCACCATATTCCATATTTAAAATGGCGTTTTTACTCAACTTAAACTGAACACTGGTGATAACTGTCTTATTTTTCCAACCTTGTTTAAAAATACTATCTCTGTAACCAAAATGGCATTCATCCAATCCAAGTTGATACCATTTGTTATCCTCAAAATGCCAGCAACGCAGAGATTGAAAAACATCCTTTAATTCAACGCCATACGCTCCTATATTTTGAACCGGAGCGGCACCCACGGTCCCTGGAATCAGTGCTAAATTTTCAATACCCGCCCAGCCATTTTCTATGGCATGTAAAACTACATGATGCCAATCCATTCCAGCTCCAACTTCTATAAAAATATCATCTGCAGATTCATCTGTTATTTTTAATCCATCTATTTCATTTTTCAAAACAACGCCGTTCACATCACCTAAAAGCAATAGATTACTCCCTTTTCCCAACACTAAAATATCTTTGTAATGATTGGAAATACGATCAAAATCATTCCTTTGAACGATAGAAGTCAATTCCTCCTCATTTTTAAAAGAAAAAAAATGAGATGCAAATCCGGGTGTTTTAAATGTAGTGAGATGCTGAAGTGAAAAATGTTTACTATATTCCATTTGTTAAGGTGCTTATCTTTGAACCCAATATTAACGGATAATTATCAGAACTGTCAATTATCCGTTAAAAAAATTAATTTTGTTAAAAAAAATAATAATGAAGGCATTTGAGGTAATTGGCGGAAAGAAACTGATAGGTGAAATTACACCTCAAGGTGCTAAAAATGAAGCACTACAAGTTATTTGCGCTGTTTTATTGACAGAAGAACCCGTTAGAATAAGTAATATTCCCAGTATTCTGGACGTAAAATTATTAATTGAAATTTTAAAAGAATTAGGTGTAACGGTTCAAAAAGAGTCGGAGGATACTTTTTTGTTTACGGCAAAAAATATACTTATTGATAGAATTGAGGATCCTGAATTTCACAAAATAGCCAATAAATTGCGTGGCTCGGTCATGATTGCCGGACCTTTACTTGCCAGATTCAATAGGTCATTTATACCAAAACCTGGTGGCGACAAAATTGGACGGAGGCGTATGGACACCCATATCATTGGATTTGAGCATCTTAACGTTCATTCTGAATATGATAAAATACACGGTTATTTCAAACTTACCTCCAGTGGTCTGAAGGGAGCTGATATTTTGCTTGATGAACCTTCCGTAACAGGGACAGCCAATATTGTATTAGCTGCCGTTATGGCAAAAGGCCACACAACAATATATAATGCTGCCTGCGAACCTTATCTGCAGCAATTATGTACCATGTTAAACAAGATGGGAGCTAAAATTTCTGGTATAAAATCTAATTTATTACATATAGAAGGGGTTTCTCAACTCGGTGGAACAGATCATCGCATTTTACCGGATATGATCGAAGTTGGTTCTTTTATTGGATTAGCGGCTATGACCAATAGTCCCTTGACTATTAAAAATGTAGGACTTCAACATTTGGGAATCATTCCTGACAAATTTAAGCAGTTGGGTATAGCTATGTCGTTCAATGGAGATGATATACAAATTCATGAACAAGACCAATATGTTGTTCAGGATGCGCTCGATGGTTCGATGCTCACGATTTATGATCATCCTTGGCCTGGACTTACACCCGATTTACTGAGTGTTCTTCTCGTTGTGGCAACGCAAGCAAAAGGGAGCGTGTTGATTCACCAGAAAATGTTTGAAAGCAGATTATTTTTTGTCGATAAATTAATTGACATGGGTGCCAGAATTATACTTTGCGATCCGCATAGGGCGACTGTCATCGGCTTGGAAAGGGAGCAAGCGCTTCGTGGAATCACTATGAGTAGTCCCGATATTCGCGCGGGTATGGCTCTTCTTATTGCTGCTTTAAGTGCTGAAGGAACCAGTATCATCAATAATATAGAGCAAATAGACCGCGGCTACCAGTTTTTAGATGTCCGTTTAAATGCCTTAGGAGCAGGTATCCGACGCATTGAATCATGATTAGAGCTTGGTAATTGGTGATTGGTATTTGGTATTTGTTAATTAGGGCATGTTGTCGGGAACAAGCACCAAGCATCAAGAACTTGGAAAGATGCCATTGAACGGCCAGCCGCAAGAGTGCGCATACATAAATTACCATTTTGGCTCTCGCGGCATCGAATGTTTATTGGAACCATTTTGGCTTTGACGGCACCAAATGCTATTAATATTTGCCCCCTCCGGGGTCAATTATATGCATACCCACTAATTACAAAGTTCCATTTAAAAAATTATACTTTTTTCTTATGCCCATAGACACAATGTCGGCAACCGTTTTTGCAACAATGTCCCCTTAATAAATGATAAAATTCCGTGAACACCCATTTGCCAGATGCAATATAATAGTGAACCCCTTCCTTCAGGTCTGATGGTTTTAATGGAAAAAGGGCATGTTGTTCATAAGGAATTACGACCATTTGATTTTCTATTAAATAGGTTAGGGTATTTTCACTCAGATAAATGCCATCGAGGGCAAATTTATCCTTTAATGGCAGGATTTCTGATTGATTTTCAGGTAACTTATCCTTCATTTTACATATCATTTCAATATTTGCGCAATATTAAAAGCAGTGAGCGTCAGATTTTTTTCTGTATTTAGCAACGCGTCATTTAAAGAACCAGGTCCTTGCGCAATACTAAAGGCCGCTTTTAAACCCAATGTAGCTAATTCTTCTGAAGGTAGATCTAAAGCGCCACAAATGGCGATGACAGGTTTATCATATTTGTTGGCCATCTGACAAACCCCTTTTATTAATTTACCCTGTAAGGTTTGCCTGTCTAACGCCCCCTCGCCAGTGATTACCAGATCGGTTTCAGGCATAAACTTTTCAATATTAGAATATTTTAGTATTAAATCTATACCTGATTTTAAGGAAGCACCTAAAAAAAAGCTGGTTCCGTAGCCCAGGCCACCTGCAGCACCAGCACCGGGTAAATTTTGCTTCACAGAATTATTTATTTGGGAGCAGATACCATAAAAGTGTTTCAAACCATTATCTAAATATTTGACAGCTGAAATATCGGCACCCTTTTGAGGTGCAAAAATAAATGCGGCACCATTTGACCCAAAAAGAGGATTATCCACATCGCAAAGAACCTCAAAAGTAACCTTACTTCCTACAAATTTAGCTGGTGGTAATATCTGAAAAACCTTAATCAATTCATTTCCAATGGGTTCACAATCTTTACCATTATCGTCTAAAAATCTCCATCCCAACGCTTTAGCCATACCCATTCCGGCATCATTGGTTGATGAACCACCTAAACCTATAATAATGTCCGTTGCCCCTAATTTACAAGCATGGTTTATCATTTCACCCACACCGTAGGAAGAAGTATACAATGGATTCCTTTCAGACGGACTTAAATGTTGTAATCCAATAGCTTGAGCTACCTCAATAACAGCTAATTTTTTTGTTTCCGAGAACAAAAAATGTGCCTCCTTTTTCCGTCTTAAGGCGTCGTCCACTACTACGGAAACAAGATCCATTTCTAAGTATAGTTTAAGAATATCAATTAGTCCTTCCCCACCATCTGCGAGGGGGAAGCAAGAAACCTCATCGAGCGGACTTGATTTTATCCAACCTTTTTTTACCGCCTCGCAAACGGTAAAGGAATCAGCAGCATCTTTAAAACTATCTATGGCAATAAGCACTTTCATTTTCCTATTATTTTTAAAATAAAATATCCTGTCCGTTTAATATACGAACAGGATATTCACAACAAACTAAATTCTATTATTTATTGGGCGTCTTAAGTACTTTTATAAAAAAGTATAAAGTAAATCCTGTAACTATTATTACAGAACCCAACCACATAATTAAAGCTGAAGTATTCATTTTTTATTTTTTAGTTGTTAACATTTACATGAACTGTATCATTTTGTTTGCGCTTACGGTAAGCGACATAGACCAAAGCAGCTATTCCTATCCATAGGGCTAATAAAAGGATCCTAGAAAAATTTTGGAAAAATATGGTTTTCTTTATTTTCTCAGCTTCTGCACCTGTTGCTGTTAGTAAATCATTGTTTAATTTTACTTGAGTAATTTGCTCCCAGATTCCAGGAAGGCTTGAAAAAAACACCCATCCCAAAAGTAAGGGAGTAATAACTAAAATGATATATTTAAATATAACTGGAACTTTAATATCGGCACCAGAGATTATCTCAGACCACCCCCTTTTAATACCAAAAATCCAGGCAAACAATACGGTTTCAAACAAAGCAAAAACCACTAAAGAAACGGTTCCTGCCCAATAATCATATTCATCAAAAACACCATATTGAAAGAAAACAACGGTTGGTAAACCCAGAACAAAAACAATAACACCAAAAGCTAAAGCAGACGGACCACGTTTCCAGTTAAATTCATCTTGTAAGAATCCCATTACAGGGGTACCCATTGCTAATGAAGAAGTTATACCGGCAAAAAACAAAAGTCCAAACCAGGCAACACCTGCTAATATCGCTAAAACTGGTCCCCATTGCTGAAATAGATAAGGCAAAGTTCTAAATCCTAAACCTAATCCTCCTACTTCGCTAACCAGTGCTTTCATACCGTCAATACCAAAATATCCAACAGTGATAGGTATTAAAATGGCACCACCAAGAGCAACCTCAACAAACTCATTCATCCAACCTGCACTCATGGCATTTAGCGCAATATCATCTCTTTCTCTCAAATAGGAAGCATAACATTGGATGCTACCCATACCCACAGATAAGGTAAAAAATATCTGACCAGCCGCAGCTAACCAAACTTTAGGAGACCAAATGGTATCGAAATTTGGTGTCCATAAAAAATTTAATCCTTCCGTGCCATCAAACTCAGCGCCATTAGTGCCTGCCTGCAAGCTTACACCTTTAATGGCGAGGAAAATGCCAAAAACGATAAGCAACGGCATTCCCACCATGGCTACTTTTTCTACTCCCCCACTCAATCCTTTTGAAAGTATATAAGTGTTTAAAACTAAACATAGAATCCAAAACATATAAGGTTGCGGACCACTTAAACCAGTGTATTCAGCAAAAACATTCGAAACTCCCTCCCTGTCTAAACCGTTAAAAGTTCCACTGATAGAGTTCCACACATAACCTAATGCCCAACTTTCCAGATAACAATAATAGGCTGCTACTGCAATATTTGTGAATATGCCAAAGACACCGATATATCTCCATAACGATTGTTTAGGAGCAAGACTGTCTAAAATAAAAGGCGTTGAATGGTGTCCAAATTTTCCCCCAAATCTACCCATAGACCATTCTATAAATAACAGAGGTATACCCATTAATAAGAAACAAACAAGATAGGGAATGATAAAAGAACCTCCGCCATTTTGAATGGCTTGAACTGGAAATCTAAGAAAATTTCCCAATCCAACGGCATTTCCAGCCATTGCCAATACCAAACCGACTCTTGTACCCCAGCCTTCTTTCGTTGCTGTACTGCTCATATTATGATGATTTTAAAAGAATAAAAAATAGCTTCCTGAAGAAAACCTTTTAATTACTTCGTGAAAATAACAAAACTACGGTTAAATGTTAGTCTTTATTTGTTTCATTCTTAAATAAATTACTTGCCAATATCATATTCATCCTTACGTTTTACATGTATATTCGATAAAAAATTGGGTTTTTATGCAAATTAATTCGTTTCCCGTTCTACTTCCTCCCGACCCATTTGGTTCAGAAATAGATGACTTTTGTGATGCAGCCAGAACCCAACTTTCAAAGGCATTCCTACCTTTTAAAAAGCCCCAACCTCAAAATGAGGGCCTTATTATATTGGAAGTTATTACCGATAATTTAACATCCGTTGGCATCGTTTGCCTAACTAATATAAATGATTATCAAGAAAACAAACTGCAAATTCACGAAGACATCATTGGTCCTAAGCTAAAAAAGCAAAAGGAATATCTTATTAAACAAGGCACATTCATAAAACCAATCTTAGCCGCAATTGAGGACCATGTTGCCCTTACCACCTGGCTTCAAATAGAAAGGCAAAAACCAATGTTCAAAACCTTTCATTCCTTAAAAAGGCAACAAATATTCAATCTTTGGCTTGTAGATGATAAAGACGCCATTTTAGAGGTAAAAGAAATTTTTAACACTAAAATTACGCGCGCGATTATTGCAGATGGTCATCATCGAAGTGCTGCATGTAAGTCATTGTTCGAAGAAGGTAATACCCAATTCAGCCATTTACTTACTGCATATTTTCCAGTTAGTCAACTAAAAATCCTTACTTTTCATAGAATCTATTCTCTCTATAAGCAAACCGATGTAAACCTTGTTTTATCCAATCTTTCTTTACATTTCGAACTTACAAAATTGACAGATCCCCTGCTCCCTACAAGCAAGAATGAAGTATTGATCGGATTAAAAGATGAATGGTACCTGGGAATTTTCAAAAATATACCTCCCGGGAAACCGGACGTCATTTATATCGATGAATTATTACCCTCCATAATAGATGTTAAAAATATTGTCAATATCCAATATCCGGAAGATGCCGTTTCTATCCTATCCTTCGTAAATGAAAGAAAAGATAACAACCCTGTTCTGGCGCTAAGTTTTTTTCCTATTCCCAAGAATGATTGGGTAAAAGCAGTAAAAGATCAGCTGTTTTTTCCACCAAAATCAACTAGATTTATGCCCATATTGAGAAGTGGATTAACGATGTTTGATTTTAAAAATAACACACCCCTGCCAAAAGATTAACTGACATTACAATTTATTCTACTATGATTCGCCAAATAAGTGCCGACTATATTTACCCCGTTTCCTCCAAACCAATTAAAAATGGTTTGCTCACTTACGACGACCAAAGTGGGGAAATCATCTACCTGGAGGGTCCGAACGCTGAAACATCCAAGACAGTAGAACATTATTCCGGTATATTAGTACCAGGTTTCATCAATGCTCATTGTCATTTGGAGCTATCCCATTTAAAAGGCCAAATTCCAACAGGAACGGGCCTTCTTCCATTTTTAAAAGCCGTAGTTACCCTTCGGGAATTCCCTCAGGAAGTTATACAGCAAGCCATTGAGGAACAAGACCAAGTTATGTGGGAGGCAGGAATTATGGCTGTTGGAGATATCTCAAATAAGATAGATACCGCTAATTGTAAGCGGAAAAGCCCCATTCGTTATGCCACATTTATCGAATTTTTCGATTTTATGCAACCTCATCTGACCTCAAAATTTGTTGCACAATACTTAGAGGTTTACCAAAACTTCCATCCCAAAATAGAAGATAAATTAAGTGCTGTTCCCCATGCGCCCTACACCGTTACGCCAGATTTATTCAATGAAATAAATAAAATAAATTCTCCCAATGATATTATCAGCATTCATAATCAAGAGACCGTTCATGAGGATGATTTATTTTTGACGGGGTCAGGAGGATTTCCCTCTTTCTTTAAAGATTTTGGGTTTGATTTCTCTATTTTCTCCCCCACCGGCAAACCTTCAATTTATTATGCTATGGAAAATATGAATCCACTTAATAAAACCTTGTTTATCCACAACACAAAAACCTTAGCCTCGGAAATTCAAGCAGCGGAAAATTGGTCTAAGAACAACATCTTTTGGGTAAGTTGTCCAAACGCTAATTTATTTATAGAAAATAAATTACCCGACTACAGTTTATTTTTAGAGCAAAATGCCAAAGTTTGCCTGGGAACAGATAGTCTTTCCTCAAACTGGCAACTCTCAATTCTTGAAGAAATCAAAACGCTTTCAAAATATTGCTCCTACCTTGATTTTGATACACTGATTTCCTGGGCAACGCTCAACGGAGCAGAAGCATTAGGCATGTCTGATACTCTAGGATCTTTTGAACCTGGTAAAACGCCAGGCATCTTACTTCTTGAAAATTTATCAGAAGACAAAAAAATCAAAGCAGAAACAACGGTTTCAAGAATATATTAAGGAATCTATTTTTTAATGGTGACCTTCCCTGTAAAAATCTCATTTCCTGAAATGGCCCTAAATAAGTAAATACCATCAGATAAATCGCCTATGAAAAGTTCATTTCCAGCATCAAGGGTTACATTACCCATTTTTTGACCTTGTAAATTAAACCATTCCACTTTACTTGCATTGGGAAGATTTTCAAAGTATAAATAGGAAGAGGCTGGATTTGGATAAACCTTCAGGTCTGTGGCTTTTGAATTCACGGCAAAAAGAGAGGTAGATACTGATAATGATTTGAAAAATAAAACACTGTTAAGCAAAGCAGGTTCCACACACTGGCCATGGTTGAAGGATGAATTCAGATCCTTTATAAAAATATTCTGAGCGCCTCGTACCCTCATTACAGAATCGGCAAGCAAGGCATTGGTATAACCAACTTGCTCATCTGCCTTGCAATATAAAATCCTGGTTGGTACTTTAGGAACCCAATCGTAGGTGTCATTGTCTTTTAGAGCCAATCTAACCGGATGGTTTGGATTATTTTTTATGTTATTTACTACACTATCCTGAAAAATATAGGACGGAATAGCTTTTCCATAATCCTTTTTTAAAGCGGCAGTAAGCAAGGTGTTCATTTGCCCTAATCCAATTTCTTCTTTTTGTCTGCGCAAGACAATATCCAGATAAGCAGGCTTTATCACCTGATTTAAATTAGTATAGAGCTTATAAATGGGATTATATCCCAGAAGCGTATGTGGAACATAACCTGAATTGCCATATTCCTGATTACTTAATAAAATATCAAGCATAGACGTTGAAATACTATAAGGTCCTGACAGATGGGCGGCACCAGCGACTTTAAATCCTGGTAATGGATTTTTCTCCAAATCCCTATGGAGAGCCATACTGGCGTGACCACCTTGAGAATAGCCTGTGATGAATAATTTTTCATTCAATGTAACGCCTGCATTAGCAGCAAAAGTAACGGCAGCTTTCAACATATCTGATGCGGCCCATGATTGTGATGCTGCGTGAACATAAGGATGGTACCCTCTGGAAGTTCCAAGTCCCAAATAATCAGGCAGAATGGTAAAATAACCCAATCCGGCAAAAACAGCACCTGCTTCCCAACCTCCTTTTACATTAGAAGGCACATCATTTCTGTCATCTACCGTTCCATGCTGATAAATGACAGGAAAAAAGGATTTCTTACCATTTGATGGTAAAATAATCAAACCCGAAGCAGTATCTGGCTTTCCAAATACATCAACGGTAGTATAGGTAATTTTATATAGTTCAATGCCATTTTCCAACAAGGCACCATTTGCCCCAAAAAGAAAAGACAGAAAATCTCTTGAAATAATCCCCGCTGGCGTAGTACTGATTAATTTTTGCCCAACTAAAGGATAAAAGGAAAAAACAACCAATAAGGAAATAATTAATCGCAGATATATGTTCTTCATTATTTAAAATTTTATTTAAATCCAAATTTACAGGCAATCAGTGGAAAATTCTAAAGTATTTTAGGACAATTCACAAAATTGTTCTTCTTTACGCCAATCGAGCATAGGAAATTCATCTTTATATTGTTTTAATTGGACTTTATACTTTTGTTTATATTTTATCCATTGCTCATCGTCATTGTCAAAAGGCTTATGATTCAAAGACTTACTGAATTTTTCCCAAATTTTTACTCTTTCTTGTGTCTTTTCTGAAAAGAATACCGATTTAAATCCATCGAAAATATATTCTATGGCGAGTTCAGAAGGATGAATCATGTCGTGAGCATAAAAGCGGTAATCTCTTAAATCATCCATCATAATTTCGTAGGCGGGGAAATAATAAATTTCCGGCATTTTATTTACCAATGAAGAAACGGCCACCTTCAAAACAGATTTAGATAGCTGATTTTCAACCATTCCCATTTTTAAATGTCTCACTGGACTTACGCTCATAATAACATGTAAATCAGGAAAAAGACGTTTTAGGTTAAATAAAGAGTCTTGAAGCGCGTTAAAAATCTCCTCGGGAGATAAAAGATGTCTATAAAAAAAATGACCGGGAAGTTTATGACAATTTCCCACTATTTCGTTTTTTTCTTTAGTTTTCCAAACGTGTGCAGTGCCATAAGTCAGCATCAAAACACTCGAAGTCTTCAAATAATTTATTAAATGTTGTTTTGAAAGTTGAATTTTTTCCTGTAGCAGATCCTTATCTTTATGTTTAAACGATCCATGATACTTGACAGCATGCCAATAGCCCTGATAAAAAATTAATTCTTCCTCTTTACTTTCAAGATTTGCGGCATCAAAAATGGCGTGAATGGATATCGGATCAAATAGCGTTCCAAATGGATTAATATAAACTGGGAATTTGGCTACGGCCATTCTTTCTCCAATATTTTGAGAAAAACAGGAACCTAAGGCTAAAATAGATTGAGGGTGGTCTATATTGAAGGTAGCTTTTGGAAAATCAATGGGGGTACGAAACATATTATTCATACAGGTTAAACGTTATGAAAAAATAAAATTACTCAATTAAAAATACTATTTTCAACTTGTCAAAAGTCTAAAATCATGTATGATCAATAAACAAACTTATACCCTACCGTCGAGTATAGAGGATTGGGTATCTGAGATAAAAAATGGCAATATACCTTTACTCAGCAAAGGCATTACCCTGTTAGAAAGTAAATTGAAGCAAGATAAAGAAAGAGCGGATCAGATTCTTTCCTATTGTTCCCCTTACGGGAGCCCTTCTTCGTTGAGAATCAGTGTAACAGGCGCACCGGGCGTAGGTAAAAGTACTTTTATTGAGTGTTTAGGCAAAAAATGGACAGAAGAAGGTTTGAAAGTAGCTGTTTTGGCCATTGATCCGAGCAGTAAAAACAGCAGAGGAAGTATTTTAGGAGATAAAACAAGGATGGAAAATCTATCTAAAAATCCACTGGCATTTATCAGACCTTCGCCTACAGGCAATGTACTTGGTGGGGTTAATAAAAATACAAGAGAAACTATTTTATTATGTGAACTAGCTGGTTTTGAACGTATTATTGTAGAAACAGTCGGTGTTGGGCAATCAGAAACAACTGTTAGTGAAATGGTTGATTTTTTTTTACTTTTATTATTGCCCGGTGCGGGTGATGAATTACAGGGTATCAAACGAGGGATTGTTGAGATGGCCGATATGCTAGTTATAAATAAGGCTGATGGCAGCAATTTAATAAAAGTAACCGAAGCGTTGACGGCCTATACCCTCGCTTTACACTTATTTCCAATCAGAAAAGATCAATGGGAACCACCCGTTTTACAATGTTCCTCTTTAGAAGAAACCGGATTTGAAAAAATTATGCAACAATTAATTTTATTTAGTTCAACTAATTATCGCAAAAATGAGTTATTGGATAAAAGAAAACATCAAATTGGCTATTGGTTTGACCAGCTAATTGAGGACAAATTACGAGAAGACTTTTTTTCTTTAGAAATGACAAAAGAAAAATATTTACATTTGAAGAATAAAGTTCTTTCGGGCGAAATGGTTCCTGGAAAAGCTTTGTTTCAACTTTTTAATTTAAAATAGTTTAATCATGAAAAATTTAACCTGGTCCGTTGGACTTATTGTTGCGGGATTAATTCTCCTTTTTGGTGGTTGTAACACCTATAATTCATTAGTTAACCTGGACGAAGATGTTGAAAATGAGTGGGGAAAAGTACAATCAGCTTATCAAAGAAGAGCCGATTTAATCCCTAATCTTGTCAATACAGTTAAGGGTGTAGCAAATTTTGAGCAAACTACGCTAACACAAGTGGTTGAAGCCAGAGCGAAAGCGACGAGTACAACGATTGACCCATCCAATATTACGCCTGAAAGCCTGAAAGAATTTCAACAAGCACAACAAGGCCTTTCTTCATCTATTGGAAGGTTGTTAATGGTCAGTGAAAACTATCCTGAATTGAAAGCTAGTAATAACTTTCTAGAACTACAAGCCCAATTAGAAGGAACTGAAAACCGCATCAAGGTGGCAAGAGACAACTTCAATGATGTAGTTACGACCTATAACAAAAGAGTTAGAAGATTCCCGGCTTCCCTATTTGCAGGCATTATGGGCTTTTCCAAGCGCGCGCAGTTTGAAGCTGCAGACAACGCACAAGATGCACCTACGGTCACTTTTTAGTTTTATATAAGTTATGGCAGATTTTAAATTAAGTAAAGAAGAAGAGAAGAAGATCATCCATGCCATTCGATCTGCCGAAGGACAAACCTCAGGTGAAATCCGCGTTCACATTCAGAAAACCTTAACCCTTCCTGTTTATGAGGAGGCGGGTAAGGTTTTCTTGAAATTAGGGATGAATAAGACAGATCTTAGAAATGGCGTACTCCTGTTTATAGTTCCCACTAAAAAACAGTTTGCTATTTTAGGTGATTCTGGAATAAATCAATTGGTACCTGAGAATTTTTGGGTAGACTGCAAAGATTCAATTCATAACCATTTTTCAAAAGGTCAGTTTAGTGAAGGTATTTGCGATACCATCACTAAAATAGGTGAAAAGTTAGTTCATTTTTTTCCTGTTTCAAAGGACGATATTAATGAACTCAGCGACGAAATTACTTACAGCGAATAGAGTGTAAGTTTCCATAACTTGAATTAAACTGCCATGTTCCAATTTTCTTTTATACGCATTCTTTTGTTGCATTTATTCATCATTATTGGTGTTTATTATGGAAATGCAAAGGAAATACCTGCTAAAAGTACTTTGCAGGTCTATGACTATGCTGGTATCCTCCAACCAAATGAAGTTGAATTTTTACAAAAAACATTAAAGGACTGGCAAGATTCTACCTCCATTGAAATGGCTGTAGTCATCGATAAATCACTGGAGGATGAAGATATTTTTGAATATTCTTTAAAAATAGCTCAGTCTTGGGGCATTGGAGATAAATCGACCAATAATGGTATTTTACTCTATATTTCCGCAGGGGACAAAAAAATATTCATGCATATTGGTCCCGGTTTACAAGGGGTTATTCCAGATGCTTTGGGTAAACGAATCATTGAAAATATAATAAAACCTGCTTTTAGGGAACAAAAATATGGCGAGGGTATTGCAGCCGCTATCCTAACGCTACAAGAACTTGCCGCCGGAACTTATCAAGGTGGTAAAAATGAAGGCGTAGATAGTGCTTATGGATTCTTTTTTCTTCTCTTTATTCTAATTTTTGTTATCGCTGTTTTTCTTCTTTATCGTTCTGCCAGTCGTTCTCACACCTATTCAAGATCAGGTGATTACCATTCACCCGGTGGTATGTGGATTTTTCCTGGTGGTGGCTTTGGCTCGGGTTCAGGAAGTGGCTATGATAATGATTCTGGTGGTTTCGATTTCGGTGGTGGCGACTTTGATGGCGGTGGTGCCGGAGGAGATTGGTAGCACCATTTCTTATAAAGATAATTTCTTTGCAAATATAGTTACCTCGCCAAATTAAACTTTATCGGTTATGAATACAATGAAAACCAAAGGGTTAACACTGTTTATTTTTCTTCACATTTTTGGTTTAGTCATTGCTCAAAATACCAATACGGGAAATTGGATGCAATATTTTGGAAACAAAAAAATAAATGAAAAATGGAATTGGTGGCACGAAGTTCAATATAGAAACTATAATGCCGTCGGAGATTTAGAGCAGTTATTGATTCGCACAGGCCTTGGTTATAATTTTTCCAAAACAGATAATATTCATATTGGGTATGCCTATATTTTATCAGAACCCTATATATCCGGTACTCCAGATAAAAATACGCTGGTTGAACACCGGATTTATCAGCAATTAATTAATCGCAATACTTTTGGAAGAGGAACATTCATGACCAGATTGAGGTTTGAGGAACGCTTTTTTGCTTCCGAATTTAAAACAAGATTTAGAGCTATGAACTGGATAAATTATCCTTTAAATAGTAAATCTATAACAGACAAAACGGTTTATGCGTCCGTTTATCATGAAATTTTCCTAAATGGTAAAGGTCCTACTTTTGATAGACTAAGGCTATATGGCGCGTTGGGTTATTTTATAAATAAAAAAGTTAAAATTGAATTAGGTTATCTCTCACAAATACAAACAAATAAGTCAAGAGGTCAATGGCAAATAGCAGCATTTACTAACTATTGATAGTCAGAATCAAATAAATAATCCTCTATAAATAACAGTTTATATCCTTTATTCCTGTGTTTTACTGCTAACAAAATTATATTTTGCACAGCCCCTATTAATTATACATTAATACTACTAAATAAGTAGAATAATTTACTAATATATGGTTTTTACAAAACTATTTTAACTTAATTTAACTAAAAATAAAATAAGTTGTTAATATAGCATCATTTATAGTCAAAATGATAGTAGCTAACCATGGAAAATGCACCTAATTTTGTATTGTAATTATCGCAAAATTATAATCCAAAACAAATAAACACATGAAAACACTTCTTTTATTCATTTCTATGGTGTTAATCACTCCCCATTTACAAGCATCGCTTGATGTTTCTCCTATTAGTGGCACAAAGAAAATTGCAATTTCTCTTAGTGAACTTAATAGTCCCACAAAAATTGAATTATTGGATCAACAAGGTATCATATTAACCTCGACAAAAGTAAAATCAATAAACTATCAAAGCATTTTCGATTTAACAGTATTGCCTGAGGGGAAATATTTCCTTTCTATTCACTTAGGAACTAAAGAATGGGTACAGCCCATAATTCTTGAAGCAGATAAGGTAAACATCGATAAAAAAGCGATTAGAGAATATTTCAGTCCTGTTTTTCATTCAAGCGGAAACAAATTGGACTTAGTATTATTGAATCAATTTTTAAGCCCTGTTGAAATCCATATTTTAAATGAAAATGGTCAAGCTGTTTTTAACGAAAAATTAGGCAGTGTCTTAAGGGTAGAAAAAAGATTTGATTTAAGCACATTGGAGGCAGGCACATACACCATGGTAGTGAATGCCCATGGCAGAAATTATTATCATACTATTAGACAATAATTTTCCTGGTTGATAGTTTATAAAAAGTATCATAAAAAAGAGTACTTTTGCAACAAAATTATTGAACCCATGAAAATTAGCATTTATTTTTTTACTGCAATACTTTCTTTGGTTATTATCTCTTGTGTTCCTGACAATAAATCAGAAGAAAAAGTAGATAATTCTAAGCCAAAAACGATGGTTTACACGCCAGAGGGCTTTATGATTGAAAAAGTGCCTGACCCTATTCCAAAAGTTCCTGATTTACCTGTTAAAAAAGCTGCCATAGGAGATTTTGTAGGTAGTTTCTATACATCGGACTATCCAAATAAAGAGTGGAAGAAATTGATTATTAAGGATTTAGGTAATGGAAAGGTAAATGTTCAAGTGGGTGGCCGTGAATCGAATGGCGTTCCAGTTTGTAATTTCAAATATGACGGAGTTTATAAAGACGGGCATATCATTGTTCCCATTCAACCACAGGGCATGGACGGTATCAGAATTACCATACAGAAAACAGACAAAGGTGAAATGTATTTGAATGCAAAAGGTCCTGAAGAAGACGCATATCGGGCAATGGAGCTATACTGTAGGGTTTATACCACTATATCTGGTTATTACAGAACCATTCCAGGGAAAAGTTAAGCTTTTAAAATATTGATTTTCAAGGAGGATTGTCACACAAGTGGCAATCCTCTTTTTGTTTTATGCTCTTTGGTCTTCCATATTTTTATTTGTAAGCCAATACAGTAGGTTGGAAAAGACGTATAATTGTCCTATTCAAATTCGCCACTAGCCCCTATTTTTATGTAAGGTTAAAGGTCGTAGAAAATAAGACTTAGTCATTTATTTCTTATTTTAAACTGCGGTTAAGGGTGTATTTGTTATAATGCAGGGGGAGAGCGTATATTTTCTCCCCTTGATTTTTGTAAGTTTTAAGTATCCAACGATTTAACTGTTAAAAATTTATTCATTTAATTCAGATTTAAAAATAAACCTTTATTTATGGAAGAACTTATCGCACTCGTTAAATTATTCAAAACTATGCCTGGTAATGCCAGGGCAAGATTATTAAGAAATGGGCAGGACAAATTAAAAGTCATGTACGATTTTATGGAAAACATAAACTGTGGAAAATTCACCTCTGATGAAGACGCCAGTAAACATTATTTTAACTCCACACCTAAGAACACCAAATATTATTCCTTAAAAAAAAGATTGCGCGACAAACTATTAGCATGGATTTTAAATACAGAAAACCCCTATTTAAAATATGAAGAATTAGAATATGCCATCATATCCTTGCACAGATTAAGCGCTCAGGCCGGCATATTGAATAGCATCGGAGTCTATGGTTCAGCTAATAAAATAAATTTGAACATTTTAAAAATAGCTGCAAAATTTGATTTGACAGAATTTGGAGAAAAGGCAGCTCGTAATGTCAGAGATTTTTATGCTCTCAGAGAACTGAATTTATCAAAATTTAATTTTTACAATACCTTGCTTGAAAAATTATATGCTGAAAACACAGTAGAACACCTTGCCGATGAATTATATGCAAGTTTTATGGTTGTCTTTCACTCGAATAAAAAAAATCGAAGTATATTGGGAAATATAGTTACCAAATACATTTTACAATTTGAGAAGTTATTGCTACTCAACGACTCTAAAAAAATCAAACAATTTATAAGTAAAATCAACATATTAGCATTAATCTCAGAAAAAGAATTTCAATCCGCCCTTTATAAAGTTTCAGAAAACCTGGTTAATTTAGAAAAAACGCCCTATCAGCAAAATGTCCTTAAAAATGAATTAATTCAGCAAAAAATGGTTTGCTATCTTAATCTTAAACAGTTTGATGAAGGAAAAAAAGTAGCCGAGGATTTAGTATTTATGCACACTACCCCCAGTGAAATAACTTTAGAAAATGAGGAAATAAATTTTTTACTCTCTCTACATGGCCAGCACTACAATGAAGCCGCAGGCGTTTGGTTAGATGTTTCAAACAAGGGCTTACTTAAAAACGTCCATGGTATTATTCGTGAAAAATGGGAGACTTATAAGATCTATTTGTATTTCCTACATTCTACGGGGGAGATTTCAATAGATTTTTCGAAGACCATATTTAAAGGTTTCAGGCAAGCAAAATTTTTTAATACTGTGCCCATTCTAAATAAAGATAAAGCGGGAATGAATGTTTCCATTTTGGCCATTGAATATATTCTATATCTTACCCAGGGCAAATTTGATAAAATAACCGATAAATATGAGGCTATGTTTAAATATTCATATCGATATCTTCGTGACGAAGAAAGTCTGAGAAGCTATAATTTTATTCGTTTATTGTTACTCATTCCCAATTGTGCTTATAATTGGAAAACTATTTCAGAGCGCGGTGAGCAAATGCTAAGAAAAATATCCTCTCATCCAAATATTGAATCTTCCATTAAATCAGGGGCAGAAATAATACCGTATGATGTACTTTGGAAGCTTATAAACAAACATACGCCCCATCGTAATTTTAAATTCTGACAGAACCTGTTTTTCGATAAAATGCCTCGAACAGCTTCTTGAATTGTAACTTAACATTCCTTTTCGTAGGGTGAAATTCTGGAGAGTAGCCTTTTAAAGTCCTCTTTTATTGCTGTTCTATTTGTATATTTGCGATTCGAACCAAAAACTATGTCAAAGATTAAACGTCATTTAATTACTTCCGCTTTACCTTACGCCAATGGGCCGCTGCATTTAGGTCATTTAGCTGGTGCCTATTTACCCGCTGACATTTATGTTCGGTATCTACGACTTATTGGAAAAGACGTTTTATGGGTTTGTGGTTCCGACGAGCATGGCGCTGCCATAACCATCAGAGCAAAAAAAGACGGTGTGTCTCCCAAGGTAATTATTGATAAATACCATGCGCTCAATAAAAATACTTTCGACGCATTAGGTATTTCATTTGATTTTTATCATAGAACGAGTGAGGAGATTCATCATAAAACATCTCAAGATTTTTTTACAAAACTCTACGAAAAGGGTGATGAATTTATTGAAAAGGTAGTTGAGCAATATTACGACGTTGCATTTAATCAATTTCTCGCAGATAGATATATTACCGGAACATGTCCAAAATGTGGCCATACTGAAGCTTATGGCGACCAGTGTGAGTCCTGTGGTTCCACGCTTTCACCTACTGAATTAATAACTCCAAAGTCAGTTTTGAGTGGAGAAACGCCCATTCTCAGGGAAACCAAACATTGGTATTTCAGGCTTGATAAACATGCTGACTGGCTTAAGGAATGGATAGAAACGGGTGTTCTTGATGGAAAACAACATCATGACCCCAGTAATTGGCGAAAGCATGTGACCGGTCAGTGTTTATCCTGGTTAAATTCAGGCCTTCAACCTCGCTCTATTACACGCGACTTAGATTGGGGCATTAGTGTGCCACTGAAGGACGCGGAAGGTAAAGTTTTATATGTATGGTTTGATGCTCCGATTGGTTATATATCAGCGACAAAACAATGGGCGCTGGAAAATGGGAAAGACTGGGAATCCTACTGGAAAGGGGGAGATAAAGTGGAACTTATTCACTTCATTGGAAAAGATAATATCGTTTTCCATTGTATTGTTTTTCCAGCTATGTTAAAAGCTCACGGAGATTTCGTGCTTCCAAGAAATGTCCCAGCTAATCAATTTCTAAATTTTGAAGGGCAAAAGTTTTCAAAATCCAGAGGGTGGGGCTTAGAGCAACATGAATATTTGCAAGAGTTTGTCGATTTTCCAAACAAGGAAGATGCTTTGAGATATGCCCTTCTAAGAACCCTTCCAGAAAATAAAGATAGTGATTTCAAATGGGACGAATTCGTCGATTTTCATGATAAAGATCTGGCAGATAACCTCGGCAATTTCTTAAACAGAGTCATGGTTCTTTCCCATTCTTATTTCAATGGAGTTGTTCCTCCTACTCCTTCCCATTGGTCAGAATCCCTACACCGGGTTTTTGACATCGTTGAACAGTGGAAAACAGAAATGGAAAAATTCTCTTTCAAGGCAGCATCACAATCTTTTATGGATGTTTCTTCATGGGGAAATACTTATCTACAGGAAAATGCGCCCTGGTCTTTGTTTAAAGCAAATCCAACAGATCCACGGATTGCTGAAATTATGTTTACAGGAATCCAGGTGTCCGCTATCTTATCTATTATGGCCGAACCCTTCATCCCATTTACTTCAAAACGAATAAACGCCATGTTAGGCTTAAGCTCGCTGCCTGCCGAGTCCTTAAGGTTGTTTTTAAATGATTCCATTAAACAACCATTTATACCCTCCGGAAGCTTGTTAGGTGCGTCAGAAGTATTATTTCCAAAAATAATAGACAGAAAAGATACCTCAAGATTGTCTATCATAGAAAAGCAAAAAGCAAAATTACATGCCATTATGGAAGAAGAAAAAGATACCTCTTACCCTCCTTTAAAACCAAATATAACTTATGATGATTTTGCAAAACTTGATTTAAGATCAGGTATCATTCTTGAGGCTGCCGCGGTACCAAAAGCGGACAAATTACTTGTTTTAAAGGTAGATTTAGGTTTTGAAATAAGAACCATCGTTAGTGGTATTGCCTTACACTTTTCTCCTGAAAGTTTAATTGGTAAAAATGTGGTGGTGGTTGCCAATTTAGAGCCAAGGAAACTGAGAGGCATAGAATCTCAGGGTATGTTGTTGCTCGCTGAAAGAGGAACAGGAGAACTGGTTTTCGTTGGTGCCGACCAGCCAATGGAAGGAGGTTGGGTAGTAAAATAATACATTATGGTTCAGAGTAAATTTTTCAACCCATTTTTTTAATGCTTAGATTATTTTCTATCCGTTTTAACTAAGATATTATCGTATTAGCCTAAAGTTCAGCAAAATAATACCCTTGATGTGTTATTTTGTTTAATTATAAAATAATAAATCCTTTATTGATTTAAAAATCAATAAAGGATTTATTATTATGACCTTTTTTATAAATGAAGCAATACCTTCATTATCTCATTGGAGGACGACGTCTTTTACCTTTGCCTGCTCCAGCAACTCTCATGGTTTGGCCTGCTCCCATTCTGGAAGCAGCTTTCATTTGTCCCTGATTAGCCAAGGACTTTTCAAACTGCTTAATTTGTTCTTTTAATGTACTTTCAGTAACTTTTAGCTGCTTTATCGTTCTCATGTGAATTTCTGCTATCTTCCACTTCCCTTTGGATGCAGAAATATTAGCCAGTTGTAATTCAATCATAGCCTTCTCATTATCAGAAGGTAACTCAATAGCTTGTGCTTTTTTCAAATAAAGCTCTCCTTCATCAATATTTTTCTTGGCTATTAAAACAGAGCCTTTTAATAGATAAAAATAAGCTCTATTTGTTGTGTAAAGCCAATCCGGCTTTAATACAAGATTAAGTCTTTTTTCCGTAGCATCATAATCGCCTGTTTGCATTAGGTTCGAAGCAGATTGCACGGTTCCTAAAAATACATATCCAGCAATTAAAATGGGAAGTGCCAGATAAAATGGAAAAGCATACCAAAACCCCAGATAAATATTAAGCAGTATGGCCACTGGAATAAAAAGCGCAATTAAAGCAAATCGTAAATAAATATTGATCGACAACATAATTTTCAGTTTAACGCGAATATAAGATTAATGAGGCAAGAATTAGTCATATAGGACTAAAAAAGACTGTTAAATTAATTGAAACTTCGTGTTAATCCAGAACCAATTTTATCGTAAAATGAATTGATGTAACCTTCTAAATCTATCTTTACCTCCATTTCAAGCCCTTTTTGCTTTTTTATTAAATCAATAAAAGAAGGCTTTAAAGCTATAAATTTTTGAATCTCACTTTGGTATAATGAATCACTCTCGTCTGCCTCGAGAAGTAATCTATCCCTGATTTTTTTCTGGTTGTAATCTTTATTAGGCACAGCATAAGAAACATTGACAAATCCCGAGAAATCAAAATCATAAGGAACAATATACATTTTTCCGTTTTCCTTCGACTGGTATATGTCCATATTTTTTGAAATGGCCGTTGACCAGTCCACATTACCAATCAGATATTGGAAAAGTCCATGGGTCCTAAAATTATTATCGTCGAAATTTGATCTATGAAGATTAAAAGTATCTTTCATTTCACTTAAATTATGCCTTTTCTCGAAAGATGATTTATCTTCTAATAAAATGGCCATTCCTACTATTTTATTATCACTTTTGGTGTCTTGGTAGGTTATTTTTAATAGTTTAGACCTATAACTCAATGGGGAAATCTGCTGATACAACTGATAAGCAAGAAACTCTTTAACCATATTAACATCCCCTTCTTCTCCTTCTAAACAGTGAGTTACTAATTTATATTCGTCCGCTTTAGATAAACCATTAGCATTTAATTCTGATTTATTGAAATTCAACTTAAGCGGAGGGAAACCGCACATGCGGCGTCTATATTTACCGCGTAAATTAATATTTACTGAAAAACTTAGATTTTTTCCTGCGGCAGATTTAAAAACGAAAGTGCCGCCTATTTTATCCTCATTGTACCTGTTGTTGATTAAAGAATCAAGATTCAAAGAGATGGTAACAGATACATAATTCTTTCCATCCAGAAGATCAAAAAGATCTGGCTTAGCAAAAGAATTGCTTCCTGCCATACTAGTGGCAGAAAGCAATCCAAATAATATACAATAAATAAAACTATTTTTCATTAAAAGCTATTATCGCCTCCATCATCTTTTAGATCCCGGTTATTAACTCTTTTAGTTCTTTCTTTAGGCGCTTTAAAATCTAACTTACCAAAACGAAGACTAAAATTAATACCATAAGATCTTTGAGCAAAGGCATTCTCACTACGTTGATAGAAATTTGTGCCCTCCAATTCATTAATGAAACGCAAATCACGGCTAAACGGTTGAACGGCTACGATACCAATAGAACCTTTCTTCTTCCAGATATCTTTTTGAATGGCAATGCTCATCCGTTGGTAAGATGCTCTTGTTCCCTGTAAGCTGGCACGTGGAGAGCTATAAAAGCCATTGATTTCAAATTTGAAATTTGCAGGTAAAGTAACTGTAGAACTTAAATTACCATTCCATACGATAGCTTCATTTGTAAGCACTCTGCCGTCAATATTTCCTGAAACATTATACAGAGATACATTGACACCACCTCGAAGGGACAATTTGTCTTTTATGTTTGCTGAACTGAACAAATTCACCCCATAATTTCTGTTTATTCCAATATTTCTGAAGGAATTTATACTTACGCCTTCTTTTGATATCGTTAAGAAAGATTCAATAACGTCATTTGTCTGTCGATAAAAAACACCAGAATTAATTACTATTCCCTTCACAAAAGTACTATAATTAATCTCATACTGATCTGTATTTTCAGGTTCAACCTCTGGATTTCCAACGGTTACATCTCTTGGATCTTCAATCTCTACATAAGGATTTATATATCTTAAACTTGGACGCTGAATTCTTTTTGCGTAAGAAAATTTAATATTTGAAAGATTATTTAGCTTTCTGTTTAAAGTTACACTGGGTAAAAAGTTATCGTAAGTATTAGTAAAAGATACCTCACTTTTATCGTAATCCCCATTCAAAAAAGTGGACTCATACCTTGAACCTGCTATCAATCCCCATTTATCCCCTAACTTTAAATTTACAGAGGCATAGCCTGCCATTACATTTTGTACATAAAAGAAAATATCGGACCTGGTAATATCCGTTACGAAATTTTTCAAATCGTTACTATAATTTTTGTAAGCAAAATCACTATCAATATCTCTTAAAATCAGTTTAGTACCTGTTTCTAAGGTTATTTTTTTATTAATTGGCAAAACGTAATCAATTTGGAAAGTATTCTCCAGATTGATACCCGCGTTATCATTTTTTGTATTCAAACTTAGACCGGGATCATTTCCGCTTTGAATAATTTCGTTTGTCTGATCGGACACATCACCAGAAACCTGAAAGGCAAAAACTAACTCATGTCCTGCTGTTTTAAATGTTTTTCTGTAATCAGTTGACCAGTCAAATCCTCCTCTAATAGAAGCATTAGAACTATTTCTGGTATAAATCTGGTTTATTCCAAAATTAGGATCTGTATATGTTGCATTAGTAATATTCTCACCAGAGCGACCGAAACCTCTTAGCGAAACTGACGTATTAATACTGTTGTAAGCATTTAAATCATAAAATGCAGATAAGGTAACTCTGGGCCCATAAAAAGAACTGGAACCTGTTGATGTCTGTGATAAAATTTTTGGCAACACACCGCTTCTATCCTCCCTGTAAAACGTAGATAATGAAGGCCTTGGCCAATTAAACCAACCGCCACCATTCAGATTTAAACCAAATCTTCCTTTGGCATAATTCATACTTAAAGAACCATTATTTGATCTTGTACCAACCGATGAATTTATGGAACCTGTAAAGCCATCCACTGACTTACGTTTAGTAATGATATTGACTATACCAGCGGTTCCTTCTCCGTCATATCTAGCGGAAGGAGAAGTAATTACCTCTACATTTTTAATTTGATCCGCTGGAATTGATTTTAAGGCATCCCCAGGATTACCAGAAAAAATACCTGAAGGCTTCCCGTTAATCAATATCTGAATATTACTGGAACCCCTTAACGATAAATTTCCTTCCGCGTCAACGGCCAATAATGGTACTCGTTGTAACACATCAGCAGCGTTACCACCCGCTGTAGTTAAATCCTTTTCAGCATTATAAACCAGCTTATCTATTTTATTTTCGATAGCACCAGCTTCACCTGTAACCTCAACCGCTGAAAGATCTATACTTTCAGAAGCGAGAAATAAGCTTCCCAAATCTGCATCTGGTTTTTGTGGAGTAAGTTCAATATCTGATGTTAATTTTGCTTTATACCCTATGAAAGACAGAGATAAACGATATTTACCAGCTTTAAGATTTAAAAACTTAAATGCTCCTTTTTCATCTGTTGTAGTCCCATCTTTTTGTGCCCCTGTTTTGGCGTCTATTAAAACGACTGTGGCAAATTCGACCACTGAACGAGCTGTTGAATCAAGTACAACACCCATAATTTTACCTGTGACACCTGCACTTTGAGAAAACCCACCCGAAGGAATAACGCCAGGAGGCTGAGCATATAACTTTACAAAAGAAATAATGATAAGGAAGGTAAATAAAAATCTAAGATTCATAAGTGTTTGTAATTTAAGTACGATTTAATTTCAACCTTCTTTAATATCTTATTACTGAAAATTGTTTATCTTAAATCAGATTAATATCTAAAAAGTACACAACAATATGCCGAACAACTTAAAACAAAGTTGAACGACAGATAATAATTGAGGGTAAAATTTATCTTTTTTGTTTAAAAATCACGGTAGCCAAAGGCGGAAGATTTATTTCAATAAACTGCGTTTGATTATTCCAAACGCCATCTATCGTATTTTTTGGTTGATTTTCATGATGTCCTGAACCAGAAAACAACTGACTATCCCCATTTAGGCATTCAACCCAGGTACCACTTAGTGGCACGCCCAATTTAAAATTTGACCTTGAAACGGGGGTTAAATTATGAATTACGACTAAGCAGTCATCCTGGGACGTACCCTTTCTGATATAGGATAAAATACTTTGTCCAGCATTATTATGATCAATCCATTCAAAACCAGCGGGTTCGAACTGTTTTTCAAACAGCGCTTTTTCCCCTTTATACACACGATTTAATGCTTTAACCCATTCCTGAATCCCTTTATGAAAATGGTGTTGCAATAACCACCAATCCAGGCCACGCTCAATATTCCATTCAGCGGTTTGACCAAATTCTCCCCCCATAAACAAAAGTTTTGTTCCGGGATGGGTGAACATATAACCAAAAAGCAATCTTAAGTTAGCGAAACGTTGCCATTCATCTCCAGGCATTCTACTTATAAGTGAACCTTTTCCGTGAACCACTTCATCATGGGACAGGGGCAGCTGAAAATTTTCTGTAAAGCCATAAACCATAGAGAATGTAAGTTCGCTATGATGATGCTTTCTATAGATAGGATCTTTTTTAAAATAATCGAGAGAATCGTGCATCCACCCCATCATCCATTTTTGTCCAAAGCCCAAACCTCCGGAAAAGGTAGGTTTTGAAACACCTGGCCAAGCTGTTGACTCTTCAGCGATAGTGTGAGTATCTGGAAATTCCCTGTAAATGGTTTCATTAAACTCTCTAAGGAATGCAATGGCTTCAATATTTTCTTTTCCTCCGTAACAATTTGGCAACCATTGTCCTTCCTCTCTGGAATAATCCAGATACAACATAGAAGCGACAGCATCGACTCTCAAAGCATCGATATGATAGTACGTCATCCAATACAACGCATTGGAAATAAGGAAATTACGAACCTCATTACGACCATAATTAAAGATAGCGCTCCGCCAATCAGGGTGAAAACCTTGTCGGGGATCGGCATGTTCGTACAAATGAGACCCATCGAACTGGGCTAATCCATGAGCATCTGTTGGAAAATGGGAAGGCACCCAATCTAAAATAACACCAATACCTGCCTGATGGAGAGAATCAACTAAAAACATAAAATCTTGCGGTGTCCCAAAGCGGCTACTTGGTGCAAAATATCCGGTAACCTGATAGCCCCACGAAGGAAAATATGGATGTTCCATAACGGGAAGTAATTCCACATGTGTAAAACCCATTTCGACCACGTACTCGACAAGTTCGACTGCTAATTCTCTATAACTCAATGAAAATAAATGATCTGAAGACTTTCTCCATGATCCAATGTGCAATTCATAAATAGACCATGGTTGAGGATTACGTGCAATTTCCTTTCTATGTTCCAACCATTGGTTATCATTCCATGTATATTCTAAGTCCCAAACAACCGAAGCAGTATTTGGAGGAATCTCCCAGAAATAAGCATAAGGATCACCTTTTTCAAGACGACGTCCTCCTGCAGAAACAATAGCATATTTATATAAATCTCCCTTTTTTATGCCAGGAATAAACCCCTCCCAGATACCCGAACTATCTAATCTTGGGAATAATAAATGACTTTGTGTATTCCAATAATTAAAATTCCCAATAACTGAAACCTGCTGTGCATTGGGAGCCCAAACCGTAAATTGGACACCCGCCACGCCCTCAATAATAGATATCTTACTTCCAAATTTGTCGAAAGTCTTATGATGCTTTCCAGATTTGAAAAGATAAATATCATACTCAGTAAGTAAACTCATCGGGAGAACCTGCCCCATATTGTCATTATTTAAGAACGCAGGACAAAACTAAACAAACCAAGCGGTTATTTTTTATATAATTTGTTAAAACATTATAAAGACCCAATTATTTTCAAGCAACTGGAAGAATCAACGCTCTTCCTCAGGCTTGCCCATCTGGTTATCCTCTTCCATTTTATAGAATAACTCGCTGAGCCGGTACATTTCATCTAATGTGTCATCTAAATAAAAATCGATTTCGGGAATTCTTCTTACCCATTTTTTAATCCTTGCCCCTAGCGCTTGTCTAAGTCTAATTTTTTCCTCCCCAAGCAATAATAAAGGTTCTTGCTTAAACTCTGTGTTAAAAATACTTAGATAAATCTTTGCTAAGCCAAGATCAGGCGTCATTTTTACTTGCGTGACAGTAACTAATATAGTATTTCCATATATGTAGCTACCTTCTTGCTGAAGTATTTGGCTAAAATTTCTCTTAACCAGTTCTCCCGTTTGCTGTTGTTTTATCGTTTCCATTTGGCAAAAATAAGTATTTTCTGAATTTCGATGTGATGTATCTTTGTTTTAACTTATTTTTGGCCTCAATTATTCTATTATGACAGAATTCCTTTCAAGCTCCATTGCCTTTCTTAAAGGAGTAGGACCGCAACGCGCCTCTTGGTTAAGTAAGGAATGGGAAATACACAGGATCCAGGATTTATTGCAACTTTATCCATACAGACACATCGATAGAACGCAAATTATTTCCATAAAAGATTGTAGGGAAGAAGGTGCTTTTGTCCAAGTGAAAGGCATACTCCGAAGACTTGAACAACTTGGCGAAGGGTCTAAAAAAAGGTTGGCAGGTGTATTAAGAGATGAAACCGGATCCATAGATCTCATTTGGTTTACCGGCATTTCATACCTCTACAAACAATTTGTTATCGGTCAGGAATATATCATATATGGTAAACTTCAATCTTTTAGAGACCAATTTTCTATTTCTCACCCCGAAATGGAACCTTTGTTAACTGAAAATCAAGCATTACCCTTTTCTTTTTACCCCATGTACTCTGGTACAGAAAAAAGTTCGAAAATTGGCATTGATAACCGGTTTTTAAGAAAAGTTATAAAAGGCATTATTGAACGCCTGAACACAGATCCATTTCCAGAAGTCCTCCCCTATCATATTATAAAAAATCATAATTTAATATCATCCCTACATGCCTATGAGTGGATACATTTTCCAAAGAACCAAAATGAACTGGATGCTGCCAGAGCGAGACTAAAGTTTGAGGAATTATTTTTTTTACAATTAAGCCTGCTTCAATTAAAATTCAACCGTCGAGAAACAGTTATTGGTTATAATTTCACTAAAATTGGTGATTATTTCAATACTTTTTATCATCAGATGTTAGCTTTCGAATTAACCGATGCCCAAAAAAGAGTACTAAAAGAAATAAGGAGGGATTTGGCGACGGGCAAACAAATGAATAGATTACTTCAGGGTGACGTAGGTTCTGGAAAAACCGTAGTTGGATTTATGACCATGCTTATGGCTTTAGATAATGGTTTTCAAGCCTTATTAATGGCCCCTACCGAAATATTAGCACAACAACACTATGCAGGTTTATCCATTTATGGCGAACAACTGGGTATTCAAGTGGCTTTTTTAACAGGAAGTGTAAAAGGAAAAAAACGAAATGAAGTGTTATCTGGGCTTGAAAATGGGAGTATTGCCATAGTTATTGGAACGCATGCCCTATTGGAAGATCCCGTTCGCTTTAAAAACTTAGGTCTGGCCATTACGGACGAACAACACCGTTTTGGCGTAGAACAACGGAGTAAATTATGGCATAAAAGTAAACCTTACCCACCTCATGTTCTGGTTATGACAGCCACTCCTATTCCAAGAACGCTCGCAATGACCGTTTATGGCGATCTCGATATATCTGTTATTGATACTTTACCTCCAGGCAGAAAACCCATACAAACTTTACATAAAAATGAAAACCACAGACTTTGGTTGATAGGATTTATGAAAGAACAAATCAAAGCGGGAAGACAAATTTATGTGGTTTATCCTCTTATTGAGGAATCTGAAAAAATGGATTTAAATAATTTAATGGAAGGATTCGAGTCTCTTTCCCGAGAATTTCCAAATCCACATTTTGGTATTAGCATGGTTCATGGAAAAATGAAGCCCGCAGATAAAGAATGGGAAATGCAACAATTTGTAAAGGGAAATAATCAAATCATGGTGGCAACAACAGTGATTGAAGTGGGCGTAAACGTTCCTAATGCCTCGGTCATGATTATTGAAAATACAGAACGTTTTGGATTATCCCAACTTCACCAGTTACGAGGTCGTGTTGGAAGAGGGGCAGAACAATCATTTTGCATTCTGATGTCCTCATTTAAGTTATCATCAGACAGCAGAGAAAGAATTAATACCCTTGTGAGAACAAACAACGGATTTGACATTGCTGAAGCAGACTTAAGATTAAGAGGTCCGGGAAATTTGGACGGCAAACAGCAAAGTGGTACTATTCAGTTAAAATTGGCAGACCTTTCTAAAGATGGAGCCATATTGGACATCGCACGTGAAGAAGCTCTGGCCATTTTAAACATAGATCCTACGCTCTCGCAAATAGAGCATAAAGGCCTGAAATATATCCTTCATCAAACAAAAGAGACACTAAGAGGCTGGGGACGAATAAGCTGAAATATATAAATCAATGTCTAAAATAATCTCATTTTTTACTTTTACCATACCCATAAGCACCGTTGGTGGCGTAAGTCCGAAATCTGTTAATAACAAATTTTTCCTTGCCGTAAATCGGTAAACATTACTAAAAGGTTGTGAAATAGTAACTAATAAATCTATCTTTCGTTTCATCCCCGCTAATGTCAGATAGGCTTCTGTGGTTACCGGACCTTCCAGTTTCCAGCGGGCATTTATGTTCTGTATAGGTATCAATACCTGGGAAATACTCAGCGTTATCGTTGGATAATGTTCTGCTTTAAGCGTCTGATACATATCCCTGTTCATTATCTTATGCATGCAATCCAAACTTTTAGTTAACACAGTCAACTCTGCCTTTTTGAAATTTATTTTTTGCGTTTCTGAAGAGCTCTCTGCATTAAAGGCAACGACAGAATGGGGCGGTGCACAATAACATTGAAAAGAATTTACATTGGTTTTTCCTTGTATTTGTAGCATACTTTGAGGCTGAACCATTACTTTAATGAATTGCCCGGGGACTAAGTGGCTAAAACAGAGATAAACAAAGCTTTGGGGGGTTCAATATTATAATTAGGGAGTATATTAGCATGCTTTCCTTTAAAGTGTAGTTTGCCTGTGCTATCCATATTACCTTCAACTTGCATGGAAATAGCTTTTTTTACACCAGCTATCTGAAGATTCCCTTTGACTTTTATGGAATACCCAGTAGATGTTTTAGTAATGGATTCGGTGGACTGAAAAGTATAAATTACGTTGGGATGCTTTTCTGACTTTAAGGATTCCCACGTTTTATTGTCCATTATCTTTCCCTTTGTACTGATTATACCCTTCACCGGAAAAGTGAGTTCCATGCCATTTATAGCTGAAAGCTGGCCTTCCTCAAATTGAAAAACGCCCTGTCCGCTTGCCTGCGTTATCTGAGAAGTCCATTTGTGAAGAGTGGAAGTACCACTAACTGAAATATCTTTTGACTTTAACTTGTAGGTCTGTGCTGTAAGGTTTATAACAGCCAGAAAGAATAGGCCAAATGTTGTGATGTTTTTGAGGTTCATAAGTAATTTTTTACTATTTGATACCCCAAAGATATTGGCTGGCGATGCTATATTAAGTCAGTTGAATCAGTTGCTTAAATGATTATTATCATACTCAACTCTCTTCATTTAAATAAACGGAAACATAACCTTCGGGTGAAAATTGGTATGTTCCACTATAGGTAATTATTTGGTTTTCCTTTATCAAACCAGCTTTAAAACTACCCTTTGGATACTGATAAATAAATGGATGAACACCTATCTGGTTTTTAAAATCAATGCCACCTAATCCGAAAGCTTTAAATACAGCCTCTTTAATTCCCCATAAAATATGCAGCATTTCCAGTTCGTTTTCCGTCGATACGAAGGATAACTCTGTTGAACTAAAAACTCTTTTCGCCACTTTTCTCATTTGTGGCACTATCAATTGAATGTCTATGCCTACTTTACAAGATTTTGAAAGAATGGCCGCGGCATATTGATGCGAATGACTAATGGATAAATGTAAGGTTGGGTCCCAAAGGAAAATAGGTTTTCCTGTAAGATCGGTGTGCATTGGCATTCTGTGGTCGAGGCCTGTCAAAAGATGTACCAAATGCCTGGCACTCAAATATTCTAATTTTTTACGCCCTTTTAATTTATTAAAATGCTGATTCTCCTCTGGAGATAACTGCCATTGCTTAAAAAACCAATCTTCCTCTTCCTCGATCTCCCATATTCCCCAAATGTCATATTTGAGGAGGTTTTCTTTAAAAATCAATGGCATAATCACCTATTTTTAGAACTATTAGGCCAATATTCCTATTAAATTCCTAATATTAAGCTTTAAATATAATTTTTTTAAATGCATTTTAAAAATTATCCTTTCTTTAATGGTCATCAGGGAGCTATTTATACCCTGCACCAAATGGAAAATACAACGTCATTCCTTTCGGGAGGGAGTGACGGCTGGCTGGTAAAATGGTCATTAGACAACCCGGCATTAGGGATTAATCTTGCAACGATACCTGGTCAAATTCTTTCCATTTGTTATATACCAGGGATTAATATATGTGTTTTAGGCGATCTGAATGGGGTTATTTATTGGCTTGACCTAAATAACCCTAAAATAATCCCTAAAGCCTTTGCACATCATAAAAAAGGCGTATTCTCAATATTACACATTGAAGGCCAACTTTATACCGGAGGAGGAGATGGTTTTTTTACTAAATGGTCCATCGACCACCAAACTCCTTTAGAGAGTATTCGCATTAGCCTTAAAGCTATTCGCTCTGTTGTCTATAATAAAGAGGAAGATGTATTTGCTTTGGGCTGCTCAGACGGTGCTATTTATTTTTTAGACAGAACGTCTTTTATTATAACATCGAGTTGGTCAGCCTGTCATCTGCCTTCCGTTTTTTCTTTGACCTTTCACCCTGACAATGAAAGGTTAATCAGTGCTGGACGGGATGCATTGCTAAAAGTATGGCATAGGAAAAATGGAGAACTGATTCATGTTATACCCGCACACCGGTTTACCATTAATCATCTGATATTAAATTCCGACGGCAATTTGTTGTTTACAGCCTCACGGGATAAATCGATTCGAGTATGGGATGCCCTACATTTTAAACTCCTCCTTTCTATAAATGGAACTAAAAATGAGGGTCACCAAAACTCAGTCAACAGGTTACTTTGGTTTGACTCTCAGCAATCGCTCATTTCCGCCAGTGATGACAGACAAATTGGTCATTGGCAGATCATTTAATCTTTGATACATCGAACTGATAATCCATTTCTGAATTCATTGTAATATTTATACAACGCATTACCTCCTGTATAAGCGAAGAGAGAAATACTCCAAGCGGTATTATTTTGATTTTTTGTGTTTGTCCACCAGGCTCCAATGTTCCCAATGTTACCAAATTTTCCCATTGAGGAACGTTGCCCTCCGGGTAAACCTGAGAAACCACTTTCATTAGTGGCCCCTAAATTAGGTGTTTGCCAGCAGGTAGTTCCAACGTCTTTTAACTTTCCGCCAGCCACGGCTTCGCCACCTAAAAATTGAGCTAAAACATCAAAATCTTCCAGTGATGGCACTTTCCAACCTTTAGGACATATGCCTCTTAAATCTGAAATGGCATAGTGATTATATAATTTACCATATATCTCACACTGTGAATTACTATTTTCTACCATACACCAAGCTCCTTTTTGCAAACCACCCCAATCGGCATTATTGGGAGCATGTAAAATACTATCCCCATTTCTATAAGTACTTGTCCTTAGATTTTCTTGCATCCAAACCTGCTTTCCAATAACAACTACATCATAGTCATTTTTTTCTATGTCAGTAATTTTTAAAGAATCAGACGAGAATCCATACATCGATAAAAACAGAAATAATAGCGTAAATAAATACTTTAATGAATTCATTTTTTATGTTTTAAAAATTAAATAAAATGTTGAATTGGAATATTTTTATAAGGCTAGATATAATGACAAGGTGTATGCTTATGATACACAAAAATGAAAATCGAAGTACATCGAGAGGAGAGTAGCCTAAATAAAAATATTCACAAACTTAAATCGAGAAATAAAATTTTAACAAAGATAAAAAAAATTGATTTTAATCAAAATAAAAAATTAGTTATGTAATATTATTGCGTCACAAATGAATCCCGCATTCTACTTTACCCTTTCCTGCCCACCGGCCAGCCCTACCCTGTCCCCTGGAGGTACAAGGCATACAACCTACAGATTCAAATCCCAGTGCCGTTAAAGGATGTTCAGGAAGTTTATACAAGGATGACCAATATAAATATTCACCCTCCGTAAGATCAATAAAAGGATTAAACTTGAAAAGGCCATCCTGCTCATCGAAAATATTCATATCTGACCTTTGGGGCGTTTGAAATCCCATAATCCCGGATATCCAAACTTTGTACTTACTTTTTAATGAAGCTAAAGGTTTAACCTTATTTACCGCACAACAAGCATCAGGTTTGGTAAACCACCATTGTTCTTCTTTAGTTAACGCATTGCTGCTACTCTCAGGTAAAATATTGACTACATTTAATTTATATCTTTCAATTAATTGATCTCTAAAGATTAAGGTTTCATCAAAATGATAAGTAGTATCCAAAAAATGAATGGACTGGGTTGGACATATTTCCGCTATTAAATGGAGTAAAAGAGCAGAGGAAGCACCAAATGATGAAGTTACCAAAATTTCTTGAGGTGAAAACATTTCATATAAAGCAACCAATCTCTCCTCATGGTTTAATGATGGAAAGGTTTTATTCCAGTTCTCCATGCTGTGCCGATAATACATATTAAATCCCATAGGATTAGTAGATTTTCACAAATGTATAATTTTTTCCTTACATTTAATATATAAATTGATTAAAATGGTAAATACACAAACATTTTTGTTTTCTTTTTGGCTTACTTGTCTATTACCAATAACTTGTGTTATTGGACAAACCGATATTTTAGATTCAGGAGGAAAATTATCCGGTGCTCAGGCAAGTTACGATGTGAAATTTTACGATATAAGTCTGCAGATTAACCCTGATGAAAAACATATTTCGGGAAAATTAATGGTTGAAGCGACTATAGTTCAACCATTAAGCGAATTTGTTTTAGATTTAGACAGCCTGTTAAAAGTGGAAATGGTTAGGCAAATAACTTCCTCCAAGTCATTTCAAAATGTTTCATTCAGCCATATTAATGGAAAAATCGTCATTTCTTTAACACATACTTTTCAACCGGGTGAAAATATAAAATTAGAAGTATGGTATAGCGGAAAACCGCGAATAGCTCCAAATCCTCCCTGGGAGGGCGGCTTCACTTTTGCCAGAACACCGTCGGGTGCCCATTGGATAGCCACCTCTTGTCAAACCAACGGAGCTGATCTTTGGTGGCCGGTAAAAGATCATGTTTCCGATGAACCTGATTCTATGGCTATCAATATACGGGTTCCAAATCCGTTGGTTGTTGCTTCCAATGGTAAATTAACCTCCATTGAAAAGCATTCAGACTCAACGTCAACCTACCATTGGTTTGTTTCCACACCCATAAATGTATATAATGTGGCGCTAAATATTGCGCCTTATAAGGTTGTGGATGGAAAAATGCGAAGTGTCGCCGGCGACGAGTTTCCAGTGGTATTTTACGCTTTACCTGAAGATGTTGAAAAAGCAAAAAAACTATTTCCCGAAATCATTGCTCATCTTCAATTTTATGAAAAATATCTTGGCCCTTATCCTTTTCGCAGAGATAAATATGGGGTTGCTCAAACGCCTCATTTAGGTATGGAACACCAAACCATCATCGCTTATGGCGCTAAATTTAATAATGGTTCCATGACAGGTGGAAAAGACTGGGGCTTTGACGCATTACATCATCATGAACTAGGTCACGAATGGTGGGGAAATTTAGTTACCAATGCCGATTGGAAAGATATGTGGATCCATGAGGGCTTTTGTTCCTACATGCAAGCGCTCTATCAGGAAGATCGATTAGGTAAAGAAGCATATCTTGAATACGTTCATGGTATGCGTCGATTTACCAACGTTTTACCTATTGCACCAAATGAAGTTAAGACTGCCAAAGAAATTTATAGAGCCCCCATTTATAATAAAGGTGCCTGGACATTACATACCTTAAGATACTTACTGGGAGATAAAACATTTTTTAAAGTGTTACGCAAAATGACCTACCCTAATGCTGAAATGGAAGCAACATCTGATGGCTCAGCTTGCCGATTTGTTCAAACCTCAGATTTCATAAAAATATGTGAAGAAGAATCTGGATTAAATTTAACCTGGTTTTTTGATATTTATGTAAGACAGGCTGCCCTACCCGTATTAGAAAAAACCATTGAAAATAATGTGCTGTTTTTAAAATGGAAAACACCAGATCAACGCCCGTTTCCAATGCCAATAAGTATAAAGACAGGGAAAGAATGGAAGCGCATTGAAATTCCATCAAAAGGAATTAGTATCCCTTTCGATGGAAAAGAGGCACCGATGGTTGATCCTGAGGGTTGGGTATTAAAAATGTGATTACTGCATCGATCTTATAACCGCCCCTAAATCTATGCCTACTAAGCGTATTCCGGGGGTTTCAACTTGAAGGGGAACACATCCTACAAGAAGGTAATTTTTTCTCACTTGCCATATTTTCTCTGGAACGATGGCACCAATACCTGCATTTTTAAGTAGAGGTGTGGCGTCAAACCTATTTAATTTACCATTTGTATCCAATACATAAATGGGTACGGCCTCATTTCCTCCTTCATATAAATCTCTTTCAGGTTGGTTACCAGCACCTTTTTGGTTATTTAATGCATCATTGAACAAGAAGAAAAGATAATCTTTATATAAAAAAGATTGATATCCATAAGTTAACTTAGGTATATAACTATAACCTTGTTGCCTTTTAGGAATTCTTTTCATCCAAACAGGTTTATCAAGATTATCATGACGAATAACGAGTATATCGTTATACTCTAAAAGACCATTGATGGGATCAAAAATATTTTGTTCAGCTACCAGAAGTATATTTCCTGTTGAATCTTTTTCGATTTGTTGAAAAAGAAATTGATCAAATCGACGTCTATTGGCATTATCCCTTGGTTCAGGAGAAGAAAATGGATATGCTGCCTGATAGGAAGATTCACTTAAATAAAAGCGATCTATTTTAGGTTCGGCACCCGGGTTTTTCACCTGATAGGTTAAATATCCCGCTGGTAAAATCTTTCCCTTTTCAGTAAAAAAAGCAGCGGCAATCAATTCACCGTTATCTGCCAAATCCCATTTAACACCCGTTAATTTATCTAAAGGATTATTGAGGTAATAAGCAAGCGGCTCTTTTAAATCTTGTTTAAAAGCCAATGCCAGGTACTGAATTTTTCTTTCATCAATCTGCGGGCCCGGTTTACCCAGGTAATTTTCTGCCAGCATATACAACTCGCCGTTATTATTTATCTTACAATCATATAAAAAAAGTCCTTCATTGATAATGGGCAGTTGATATTCCCCTGACCATACTGGTGTCATCCCTGCTGTGTAAACATTAATTTTTAATCTCGCAGGGTCTTTTGGAAGAGTATAAGTCCAGGCATACAATGCAAGGTATTTTTTATCGGGTGACAAACTATAGCCAAAGGGTACCCTGTATAATTCTGGCGTATAGGCTTCTGAAATAATATCGGAACTAACCTCAGATAAATCATTGACATCATATTGATATAATAAGAGATGGTTTCTTTTCGGTCCTGGATAATAAAGAGAGGACAGCACATTAATTTTATTGTCCCAACAGAAAATAGCCTCATATTGAGCCAATAACGGGCTTCTTTCAAAGGTAATTTCTTTGCTGGCCATCATTTCCTGCTTATAATTAAATAGTGAAATTTCTGCCTTATCTGGTTTTTCCGGGTGATTACTTGAGAAAGTAAAGAAAGAATTATTATCGCCGGAGACAACTTCCCTGATTTCCATACTTTTCGGAGCAGGTGCCGGACGTTGACCTGACAAATCAAAACATATAAGCAACAGAGATATTGATAATAAAGCCATTCGTAACATAAGACAAATATTTTTGTGGAAAATGCTTCTTTTTAAGATAAAAACCAACTTATAGGTCAAATCTTTTATTAAAATGATGTAATTTCGGAAATAATTTAACCATTTAAAACACTATTTTTTATGCGCACGATAAAAGGACCTGCCGTATTCTTAGCTCAGTTCATGGGCAATGAAGCCCCGTTTAATACGTTAGATGGTATTTGTGAATGGGCTGCTGATAAGGGTTACTTGGGTATTCAGATACCTACCTGGGATGGTCGGTTGATAGATTTGGAAAAAGCATCATCCAGTAAAACTTATTGTGATGACCTTAAAGGTAAAATAGCCGATTATGGTCTGCAAATCACAGAACTTTCTACTCATTTACAAGGTCAACTGGTAGCTTCACACCCTACCTATGATACCCAATATGATAATTTTGCCCCTGCTGCCGTTCAGGGAAATCCTGTAGCACGCCAACAATGGGCCGTGGAACAGTTAAAACATGCGGCAAAAGCAAGCCAACATTTAGGCTTAACCTCCCATGTCACCTTTAGTGGTGCCTTAGCCTGGCCTTTCCTTTATCCCTGGCCGCAACGTCCCGATGGATTAATTGAAACTGCCTTCAAAGAACTTGGAAGTCGTTGGAAACCCATCTTAGATGTTTTCGATGAGTGTGGCGTAAATGTCGGTTATGAACTTCATCCCGGGGAAGATTTATATGATGGTTCTTCCTTTGAAATGTTCCTTGAACAAGTTGGGGGGCACACCAGGGCGGGAATTAACTACGATCCCAGTCATTTTATCCTTCAGTGTCTTGATTACCTGCAATTTATTGACTTATACCATGATCGCATCTATGCTTTCCACGTAAAAGACGCTGAATTCAATCCAACAGGAAAACAAGGCGTTTATGGTGGTTACCAATCTTGGGTAAATCGTGCTGGCAGATTCCGTTCTCTGGGAGATGGACAGGTCGATTTCAGTGGTATTTTTAGCCGCTTGAGCCAATATGGCTATGACGGTTGGGCTGTTCTGGAGTGGGAATGCTGTATTAAATCATCAGAGCAAGGCGCAACCGAAGGTGCTATGTTTATTGAAGACCATATCATTCAGGTTACAGAAAGAGCCTTTGACGATTTTGCTGGTGGGGCAAGCGATGAAGCGCTAAATAAAAAATTATTGGGTATCCAATAAGAGTTGATTAAAAAAATAATATGATATATTCAAGTTCCAAAAGCATCATTTTGATGCTTTTGGCTTTTTTCTCATTACAACAAATGACTGCCCAGACGAATCAAATGATTCGAGGGACAGTAAAAGATAAATGGAGCGGGAAACCTCTTGCCGGAACTTATCTGGTGCTTGATAATGGCACAAAAGGGGTAACCACCGATTCAGCCGGACGCTTTAGAATGGGTAATATTCAAGCTGGCAGGCATTACTTGTCTTGTTTTCTAACAGGTTACTCAACCTGGGTATCCCCCGATTTATGGATTGAATCAGGAAAAGAAACTGTTTTAGACATTATTTTAGAAGAATTACATACCGACCTTCCTGAAATCGTCCTGAATGGCGAATCTTTACCTCGACAAAGCATTGTACAGTTAAATCTGCTTTCTCAGGAAATGACCTTAAGATACCCTGCTACATTTTATGACCCTGCACGATTAGCCTCAGCTATGCCCGGAGTAACTAATGATAATGACCAGGCAAATGGCTTAATCATTCGAAATTTTTCTCCCAATGGCGTCAATTGGAGATTATGGGGCGCAGAAATAATAAATCCAAATCATACCGCTAACGCAGGAACTTTCTCTGACAGGGTAACAGGTAACGCAGGTGGAGTGAGTATGATTAGTATGCAGTTACTTGACAATACCGCCTTTTATTCCGGTCTGCCTCCTGTTTCTTATGGAAATGCCGGAAGTGGAACCTTGGATATGAGTTTAAGATCAGGCAACACTGAAAATAGAGAATATACCATTCAGGCTGGTTTGATTGGCATAGACCTGGCCACAGAAGGACCTCTCGGGAAAGCAGGTTCAGGTGCCAGCTATTTAGTCAATTACCGATATTCAACCATCGGACTTTTACAAAGAATGGGCTTAGAGCTGGGAGATGAAGCTATTGAGTTTCAAGACCTGTCTATGAATCTTTCTCTGCCTCTTAAAAAGGGCTCCTTACAGTTATTTGGTATTTTAGGAAGTAGTAGTAACCGGTTTTCAGGAAGTGCAGACAGTACCTCCTGGGTAAGTGAAAAAGATCCTTTTTCTATAGATTTCACCTCCTCAAATCGCATTTTTGGCGCGCGATATCTTAATGGTGCGCTATCTTCTACCTGGGTCTATTCGTCGGGTCAATTTTTGAGAGAAGCCAGTCCTTTAGTATCTAATCATCCCATTTTCTCTTCTTCCTATGATTATTGGCAACCCGAAAAATTAAGCGGTGATACCAGATTTACTAAGACCTTAAACGGTAATATTGATTTTCTCACCGGACTGAATCTTACCTACAATAAACAAATAAGAACACTCACAGAGGCTGCTTTTTCAAATGACGGACTTATGTCTGGTCTTCAAATAGCACCATATATCGGATTTCAATATCAAAAAGGAAAATGGCAGAGCACCTTAGGTATTCATTCTCTCTATTTTACCTGGAATAATAGCTTCTCAGCTGAACCTCGTTTGGAACTTACCAGAAAGTTATCCAAACAAACGTCCATGAGTTTTACCTTAGGGAAAAGCAGTCAATTACAACCTGTTCAGGTCTATATTGGAACAGGATATGATCAAAATAAAAATCTTGACTTTACTAAATTATGGCAGGGTTCTTTAACCTTTAAAAAGGTCAGAAATACCGAGGTTTGGAGTGCCCAGTTTTATGGCAGCCTTATAAACAAAGTACCCATCAGCGCCAATGCGGCTAACGCATTTTCCGCGCTTAATGTGTTGGAAGAAATAATTAATTTTCCGCTGGTTAGTGAGGGTCGTGCCTTCCAGTTCGGAACTTCTCTTCAAAATAGAGTCTATTGGAAAAATGGATTCTACAGCTTAATTAATTTTAACATTGGCCAGCTTAAATACCTTGGCAGTGATAATATATGGAGAGAGGGACGATTTAATCATCAATATCTGCTGAACGCTACCGTTGGAAAGGAATGGAGTGGTACAGAACGAAAGGGTAAATTAAGACAATTTGGAATTAATGCAAGATTCGTTGCCAGAGGCGGATTCCGGGAAATGTCTATCGACCTGGATGCCTCAAAGACCGTCGGCAATAGTGTGTTTTCTATGAAAAATGGGTTCGATCAGGTACTTGATGACTATGTGCGTTTAGACCTTAGGATATACAGGAAATGGAACGCAGCCAGAAGAAGTAACATGCTTTCTCTCGATATTCAAAATGCAAGCAACGAAAATCATATCGTTTATAATTATTACGATAGGGTACAACAAAAGATTTTAGGAAAAAAACAATTGGGTATCATACCTATTTTAAGCTATAGGGTGAATTTTACTACAAAAAAATAAGGTTTTGACCCAAAATAAACTAATTTGTAAAAAATTTGATTGATTTTTCAAATCCTGTTCAACGATGTCCCCAATTCAAAAAAACATATATTTTGTTATTTCAGGCCTTTTTCTTCTTTTCGCTATTGTCCAGTGGAATGACCCAGATCCATTAATCTGGATTCTTTTCTACGACGTTATGTCTTTAATTTACATCCTTATGGCTATTAAAAATAAGTTTGCATTTTATCTGGCTATCGTTATGTCTATCATCTGTTTGGTAAGCATGGCAGTGATTTTACCTGAAATATTTCAATGGATGAAGGATGGAATGCCAAGTATAGTCCAATCTATGAAGGCCGAAATACCAACCATTGAATATACCAGGGAGTTTTTAGGCCTCCTTTTATGTCTCATAGCTTGTATATGGGTTATACGCGTTCATAAAACAACTATTATTAATAACTAATTTTTTATCATGGATAGAAGGAATTTTCTCAATCTAGGCGCAGGTGCTTTACTCACTTCTTTGATTATCAAATCAAATACAGCTTTTCCACTGCCTAAAAAAGTGAAGGATATTGGTATACAACTTTATACCCTACGCGACTTGTTAGCTAAAGATCTGGAAGGCACCCTAAAGAAAGTTTCCGATATAGGCTATCGGAATATTGAACTTTTTGGTTACGGCGAAGGGAAATATTTTGGTAAATCCGTGAGTGAAATGAGAAAAATGACCGATGACATGGGCCTGAATGTGGTTAGTGCTCATTATCTTTCTGGTCAAGGTAGCAACGCTTGGGGAACTCCTGTTAATCAATGGGAAAAAGCAGTAGAAGATGCGGCTAAAATGGGGCAGAAATATATGGCAGTAGCTTTTTTGATGCCTAATGAAAGGAAAGCCATAACTGATTACAATAAAGTAGCCGATATATTGAACAAAGCAGGTGAAATTTCTTCAAAATACGGCATTACCATGGCTTATCATAACCATGACTTCGAATTTATTCCTCTCGATGGCCAAATACCTATGGACGTGCTTTTGAAAAATACGTCAGCTGATCTGGTAAAATTTGAACTTGATATTTACTGGATAAAAAAAGCAGGGCTGGATCCCATTCAATTTTTTAAACAAAATAAAGGGCGGGTTCCCCTTTGGCATATAAAAGATATGGAAAAAGACTCCGGCGATTTTGCTCCTGTCGGTGATGGCGTTATCGATTGGACGACCATTTTTCAGGAAGAAAAAACAGCTGGATTGACACATTTTTTCGTTGAGCAGGATAACCATAAATACGGCACCCCACTTGGAAATATTGAAAAAAGTCTTAAATGGCTTCGTTCTTTTGATTATTGATCGACATGAATAAAAAGGGATTATTGGTACATACTGGTTTAGGGTTATATTGCCCTAAAGCAGACGTTTACTTAGATCCCTGGAAACCTGTAAAAAAAGCAATCCTCTCCCACGGGCATGCAGACCATGCTCGCTGGGGGTCTTCTTCTTATCTTTGCACTCCCACAGCAGCTCCCGTTATTAAATATCGCCTGGGAGATATTAATCTTGAAACCTTACCCTTTGGTGAAGAAAAGTTAATCAATGGGGTCTCCTTTTCATTTCACCCCGCGGGACATATTTTAGGTTCAGCCCAAATTAAAGTGTCCTATAAAGGAGAAATTGTTGTTTTTTCTGGTGATTACAAAACAGCCAATGACGGTTTTTCCGAGGCCTTCGAACCCGTTAAATGCCATACCTTTATTACTGAATCTACTTTTGGTCTGCCTGTTTATCATTGGCAAGATCAAAAATGGGTTTTTAATGAAATGGAAGAATGGTGCAAAAACAATAGGAATAACCATCATTTAAGTATTCTTTATGGATATTCGCTGGGAAAGGCACAACGCATTTTACAAGGCCTGCCCGAAAGTGTAGGTCCCATATTTACCCATAGTACCATTGAAGCTGTATTGAATGTGATGAGAAACCAGGGTGTTTCTTTAAAAAATACCATTCCTGTAAATGAGCATTTAACCAGAGCCGACTTACTAAATGGGGTGATAATCGCCCCGCCCTCTGTGCAAAATTCCAACTGGTTGAAAAAATTTGAACCTATCCGAAATGGAGTGGTTTCTGGTTGGATGGCGCTAAGAGGCGCCCGACGAAGACGGAATGCCGATAAAGGTTTCGTGCTTAGCGATCACGCCGATTGGGAAGGTCTCAACGAGGCTATTAGCCTGACCGGGGCCGAAAATATTTTTGTAACTCATGGATATACTGATATTTTATCAAAATGGCTGATAGATAAAGGGCTGAATGCCTATCCTTTGGAAACAAATTTCGAAGGGGATGAAGTACTTTGAAACCCTTTTTCTTTGTTTGGAAGAAACAACCAAAACGAATGAAAAAGTAACAGCCCTCATTGATTATTTATCTTCCGTCCCCGATGAAGATAAAATGTGGATGATTGGCATTTTCTCGGGAAGAAGGCCCAAAAGAACGGTTTCAACTAAAAATTTAAGGCGCTGGGCAGCTGAAAAAGCAGATATCCCTCTGTGGCTTTTTGAAGAATCTTATCATATTGTAGGTGACCTATCGGAAACCATCGCTCTTCTTTTACCTCCGCCCACCGTGGAAGTTCAGAAATCACTGAATGAATGGATTCAACTGATTCTTTCTTTGGATAAAATGGAGGAAGATAAACAACGCGAATTAGTGTTTTATGCCTGGGATTCACTGAACACCTCCAGTCGTTTTATTTTTAATAAACTAATTACCGGCGGATTTAGAGTAGGCGTTTCACAAAAATTAATGGCGAAAGCATTAGCAGAATTCACTCATATAGAACCTAATGACATTGCATTAAAGCTTATGGGCGAATGGTCGCCCCTGACGTATTCTTTCCAATCCCTTATAGAAAATGACGAGAATGAAGGTTCCCATTCCCGCCCATTTCCATTCCATTTAGCCTATGCCATAAATGAAGTGACTGATTTGAAGGGAGAGCCATCCGATTGGATAGCTGAATATAAATGGGATGGTATCAGAGGCCAGGCCATTTTTCGAAATGGACTTTATTTCCTTTGGTCCCGAGGGGAAGAATTAATAACCGATAAATTCCCCGAATTTGAGCTCCTCATCTCCAGTATTCCTCCTGGTACGGTCCTTGACGGTGAAATTCTTCCATTCAAAGATGGTTTAATCTTGCCATTTCAACACATCCAAACCAGAATAACCCGAAAAAAAATAACGCCCGCTATCCTGAAAGTAAATCCTGTGGTTTTTAGAGTGTATGATTTACTGGAATGGAAAGGAAAAGACATTCGGTCAAAGCCATTTATAGAGAGAAGAACCCTGTTAGATCAACTCTTTGCGTCTATTGATTCCTCCCTGCACTTGCAACTTTCACCTGTCCTGCCTTTTAAGGAATTTGACGAGTTAAAAATATTAAGGGAAGGAAGTTCGGAAAATGGAAGTGAGGGACTCATGTTAAAAAATAAACATTCCACTTATTCAGCGGGAAGAAAAAAGGGTGAATGGTGGAAATGGAAAATAGATCCATTTACAGTAGATGCTATTTTAATTTATGCACAGTCAGGCCATGGTAGAAGAGCTAATCTATATACTGATTTTACTTTTGCCGTTTATTCTCAGGGAGGCGATTTACTCCCCTTCACTAAAGCCTATTCAGGCTTAACGGATAAAGAATTTATTGAAATAAATCAATGGATTAAAAAAAATACCCTGGAGCGATTCGGTCCAGTTCGAAAAGTTACCGCAGAACTTGTTTTTGAAATTGCTTTCGAAGGAATTCAAGAAAGTAAACGACATAAATCTGGGATAGCACTCCGTTTTCCAAGAATGGTTCGCTGGCGAAAAGATAAAGTTGTAGCTGAAGCAAATACGCTGGAAGATTTACAGCTTTTGTTGAAAAAGAGCAGATAAAACGCTTATATTCGTAACAAACCTATCCTCATGAGGCATGCTAAGCATTTTCTAACCTTATCGTTTTTGCTCATTTATTTATTTGCCCAAGCGCAATTTATTCCAGGTAGATATTTCACCCAGGATATTGCTCATTATCAGTTTGCCCTTTCTTTGAATGATGCTACGGACGAATTACAAGGTGAAGCCACCATATTAGTTCGATTCAGGACTGAAACAGATACGGTCATTCTTGATCTTTCCGATAAAATGAAGGTAACTGATATCAAAAATGACAAAGGAGTTCCCTTGAAATTTATTCACCAAAATGATTTACTTCATATTCTATTGCCACAAAAAGGTATAACGGGTGGCTCCATAACCCTTAAAATAAATTATCAGGGTATTCCAGAAGATGGTCTGATAATCAGTAAAAATAAATACGGTGACAGAACCTTTTTTGGTGATAACTGGCCAAACAGAGCTCATCAATGGCTCCCAAGTAATGATCATCCTTTAGATAAAGCAACCGTTGAATTTATTGTTACTGCACCAGAACACTACCAGGTAGTTGGCAATGGGGAAAAAACACAGGAATATCTCAATGGCTTAGGATTTAAAACGACTCATTGGAAGGAAAAAGTACCGCTACCTACCAAGGTTATGGTCATCGGTGTAGCAAAATTTGCCGTGGAACATTCCGGTCTCGTGCAAGGAACTCCGTCGTCTGTTTACGTATTTCCCCAAAACCGAACGGAAGGTTTTTCAGACTTTAAACCATCCCTTTTAGTTTTAGACTGGTTTTCCAGAAATATAGGCCCATTTCCCTTTAGTAAATTAGCTCATGTGCAATCTAAAACACGCTGGGGTGGCATGGAAAATGCTGGCGCTATATTTTATTTTGAAAATTCTGTCAATGGTAAAAATGAAAGGGAAAGTCTTATCGCTCATGAAACAGCCCATCAATGGTTTGGAAATTCAGCTTCAGAAGCCGATTGGCGTCATGTTTGGTTAAGTGAAGGTTTTGCCACCTATTGTACCGTCCTTTATTTGGAGGACAGATATGGTGAAGAAAGACGCATTCAAGAATTATTGTCTCAAAGAAAAACGATTATTTCCTATTTTGAAAAAATAAAAACACCCATAGTTGACCTGAATGTCAAGGACATAAATACCGTTTTGAGTACAAATACTTATCAAAAGGCAGGTTGGGTGTTACACATGTTAAGAATGAAAATAGGGGATGAACTTTTTTGGAAAGGATTAAGAACCTATTATGCAAGATTTAAGTATAGCAATGCATTAACAGAGGATTTTCAGCGTGTTATGGAAGAAATTAGCGGAATATCTCTCCAGGAATTTTTCAAACAGTGGTTCTACCAATCTGGTCATCCGCAGCTAAAGTATGACTGGAAGTGGAATGAGAGCAAAAAAGAGTTACAACTGTCCGTTACACAACTTCAAGATTCTTTGTTTTCATTTCCGTTGGAAATTGCCATTTTGGATGCACAAAAAAACGTAGTAGAAACCTTGACGCTATATGTTAGTGATAAAAATACCACCTTTTCAAGAAAAGTAAAGGTAAAACCGTCGTCCATTCAATTGGATCCCCGAACGAATTTATTATTTGATATAAAATAAAATATCATGCTAGACATTCAGAAAAAACTTAGCCCTGCTTTTTATGCCATCCTAAGTTTACCATCCACTGCTATGGGATTTGCTTTGTCTGTTCAGATTTCTGCGTTAAGCTGGATATTGAGCACTCAATACAATTTAGCTATTCATGAAATAGGATTGGTTTGGGCTGCTGGCCCCATTGCAGGTATTTTCGGACAAGTGATCGTAGGAATGATAAGTGATGAAGTTTGGTTTTGGGGTGGAAGGCGGAGACCTTTTATACTCATTGGCGGAACACTGTCCGCACTCATGCTATTAGCTCTACCCTTTATAGGTGTTATTTCAACTGGTCTGGGATTTGAAAGTGTCGTCGGAATGGCTATTTTAATTGCCCTTACCCTCGATTTATCCATAAATATCAGTTTCAATCCGACCCGATCCATAATTGCCGATGTCACTCCTTCTGGCAATGAAAGGACAAAAGGTTACACCTGGATGCAAACTATTTCCGGCACTTTTGGCGTCGGTGCTTATGCCATTGGGGCGATTTGGGGAAATTATATGCTAATTTACGTTGGTGCCATTATTGTATTTCTTATTAGCTTTATCCCTGTATGGTTTATAAAAGAACCAGAAAAACTGAGTGAAAAAGAGGAGGTTTTAAGTGCAACGCCAGATAAAAACAAATGGATCTCCGCACTATTTAGCATCAAGCCCCTTTGGGGATTTTTAGCATACGCACCATTGGGCATGTTTAAAAAACTAAGTGGCCAATCCCTGTCGCCCGGCATTTTAGAATTGGCCTGCCTTTTATTAACCGTATATGGTATTTTTCAGGTACTAAAACAACCCGAAAACGAAGTAGCTAATCAACGAAGCAACGAAATAGGGTTTCAGCGAATTCTGGCAGCTCATGCCTTCACTTGGATGGGTATTCAGACGATGTTTATTTATATGTTTGCATTTATCCAAAACAAGATGAATTTCCTTTCAGAAAATGATTTAGGTAAGGTTATTTCTCTTTCTTTTCTGCTATTAAATGCCGTTGCAGCCATTCTTCCTGCCATTTTCCTACAACCTTTGAGTGAAAAATGGGGAAAGGTTAAAATTCATTTACTAAGTATTACAACGATGTCTCTTGGGTATCTGGGTATTTATTTCTGGGGAAATTCCCCCTTCAATCTCTATGTCATGATGTCTATTTTGGGTATCGGTTGGGCTGCAACCGTTAGTTTACCTTTTGCTATTATGTCGCAAAAGGTGGAACAAGGAAAAATGGGTAAATTTATGGGCCTTTTTAATCTGTCCGTTGTTTTACCGCAGTTAGTCAGCAGCTTGATTATTGGAGAATTTATTACCCAGGCCGAAAATAAAGGAATCATCTTCTTAATCTGTGCAGCTTGTCTGGGAATATCTGCTGTCCTATGGACTTCCGTAAAGGAACCGGTTAAATAAAATAAATTTCTTGAAAATAGAAAGGCAACTTTAGGGTTGAATTTATTTACACAAATAAAAAACGATGTGTACTTTGCCATGGAATAAGGGTATATTTCATGACAAAGTACACATTTATAGATTATAATTAACCCGCACCCAGAGCGGAGATAGCCACCATGTTTACAATTTCCCTGGTAGAGCTACCTAATTGGAGCACATTCACCGGATGTTTCAAGCCCATCAAGATAGGTCCGATTTTTTCAATACCTGCTATCTCTTTGACCAGATTGTAGGCAATATTAGAAGCGGAGAGATTGGGGAAAATCAGAATATTTGCCCCATTACCGTCAGCCAGGCTACAAAACGGGTGATTATTTTTCAACAAATCCTGATGAAAAGGAAGGTGCGCCTGCATTTCTCCATCTACAATCATTTCCGGATGTCGGGCTTTCAATATTTGCACAGCGCGACGCATTTTTTCAGGATCGTCTCCATCGGCGGTACCAAAATTTGAGTAACTAAGTAAGGCAAGACGAGGTTTAATATTAAACTTAGTCACCTGGTCAGCGGCTAATTCAGCAATTTCAACAATTTCCTCCACGGAAGGATTAAAATTTACGGTGGTATCTGCCAGGAAAAGCGGTCCGAATCTGCTCATAAGAATGTACATACCAGACACTTTTTTAATCCCTTCTTTCCGTCCAACTATTTGAAGAGCAGGCCTTACAGTTTCCGGATAATTTCTGGTCATTCCACCAATCATTGCGTCGGCGGCACCCAGTTCCACCATCATAGCACCATAATAATTACGTCTTTTTATGAGATCATAAGCTTCCGGTTTATTGGTACCCTTTCTCTGTCTTTTCTCAAACAAGCGATCTGCGTATTCCAAAAGCAGATTTGCTTCGGACTCAGACTGAGGAATTTTTGGATCGATGATGACAGGATTATTCAGATTGAGTTGATTTTCCAGAATAAGCTGATTAATCCTCTCCACATTTCCCAATAAAATAGGTTTAGCGATACCTTCTTCAATTACTTCTCTTGCTGCTTTGAGAACCATTGGGTTTTCAGCATCTGCGAAAACAATTCTTTTAGGATTTTGCCTTGCCTTATTAATAATAGCTCTTGTGAGGGTATTATCTAGGCCCAGGCGTTTCGAGAGCTGCATTTTATAAGCGTCCCAATCAGTAATTGGAAATTTAGAAACGCCTGAATCCATGGCAGCTTTAGCGACAGCGGGAGCCACGGTAGTAAGCAAACGGGGATCGACAGGTTTTGGAATAATATAATTTTTCCCAAACACCATATTATCCTTTCCATAAGCCAGATTCACCCTATCTGGAACGGGTTCTTTTGCCAATGCTGCGAGCGCCAATACGGCAGCGAGTTTCATTTCCTCATTAATAACTTTCGAACGAACATCGAGCGCGCCTCTGAAGATGTAGGGAAATCCTAACACATTATTCACTTGATTAGGATAATCACTGCGACCTGTTGCTACGATACTATCGGGGCGGGAAGCTAGCGCCTCCTCATAACTTATTTCCGGGGTAGGATTTGCTAAAGCGAAGATAATCGGTTCATTAGCCATTACTTTAATCATTTCCCCATTGAGCACGTTCCCTTTTGAAAGACCTATAAATACGTCGGCATTTTGAAGACAATCGGCTAAAGAAATATCTAATGGCGCTTGATTATTAGCGAATTCAATTTTTTTACCATCCAGGTTCGTTCGTTCCGGGTGAATCAACCCTTTAGAATCGAACATAAAAATATTTTTCTTAAGCGCACCCAGTGCATGGTACATTTTGGAACAAGAAATAGCTGATGCACCGGCACCATTCACCACAATCTTAGCTGATTTTATATCTTTTCCGACAATTTCCAGCGCGTTAAGCAAAGCGGCGGCACTAATAATGGCCGTTCCATGCTGGTCGTCATGCATGACAGGAATATTCAACTCCTTCTTGAGTCTCTCTTCAATTTCGAAGCATTCAGGAGCGGAAATATCCTCAAGATTAACGCCACCAAAAGTAGGTTCCAAAATTTTGACCGTTCTAACGAACTCGTCCACATTTTTTGTATCCAATTCGATATCGAAAACATCAATATCGGCATAAATTTTAAATAAAAGACCTTTTCCCTCCATTACCGGCTTTCCTGCCAAAGCACCAATGTCTCCTAATCCAAGAACCGCGGTGCCATTGGAAATTACTGCCACTAAATTACCTTTTGCCGTATATTTATAGGCATCTTCAGGATTTGCTTCAATGGCAAGGCATGGCTCTGCAACCCCCGGAGAATAGGCCAAAGTTAAATCTCTTTGAGTAGCCGTTTCTTTTGATGGAATAACTTCAATTTTTCCGGGCCTTCCTTTCGCATGATAATGCAAGGCTTCTTCCTTCGTGGTTTTCATATTAGGTTTTTATTGGCAATTATTTAATTAGGAATACAATTTTAGGACTTTTTTTTAATAAATGCGTCACAATAAAAAATAAAAAGAAAGGGTTTTTATTTTTTGTAAAATGTACTATATTTGCATTTTATTTGAAAGACAAAATAATCAGCGATGAAAAAGGATATACACCCAGGTAATTATAGAATGGTTGTGTTCAAGGATTTTTCCTGTGACGTTTCTTGGTTAACAAGAAGTTGTGCTAATACAAGAGATTCTATTGTATGGGAAGACGGAAATGAATACCCATTAATCAAACTTGAGATTTCTAACAATTCACACCCGTTCTTTACTGGTAAAATGAAATTTGTGGATACGGCAGGTCGTATTGATAAATTCAATAAGAAATTCGGGAATACTAAGTTTAACAAAGAAATTTAATTTATTTCTTTTAAACTTGAAAGTCCCAATCTTACTTCGGTTGGGACTTTTTGTGTGTTAATTAATGCCAAAAAACTAGGTATGGCGCAAGTAATTCTTTTTGATGGCGAAGCTCGCGAGAATCTTTTACCTCTTACTCACTTAAAACCTGTCTGCGATTTGCGGATTGGTCTTTTAACTATTAGAGAGAAATGGTCACATTACCTTGGATTTCCAGTAAGTGTGGTTACGCAAGATTATCTATCTGAATTATATCCGCTCGAATACGATACAGAAAATTATGTAATTAACGGCGCTGTTTTACCTTCAGACGCATTGGTTGCGTTGATTAGGCAAATGGATATTAATGAGGCCTTCCTTCATGAAGACCAATTAGTTGTGGCCAAACTTGACCAAAAGCAGCTGCGCAAATTAATTGATGATGAAGCCATTGAAGAGCTTGATGCTCAAGACCTTCAAGACACTCCATTTTTAAAAATAAGCTCCCTTACAGATTTAATTCTCCTGAACGAAGCCGCCATTATCGACGATTTTCGTTTACTTAGCAAAATGCGTAAGTCCATGCCCTTACCTCCGGGAAATACACTTATCGGACCCGCCGATAAGTTATTTATAGAGGTAGGAGCATCCATTCAAGGTTCTTACCTGAACACAACGACGGGTCCCATTTATCTATCACGAAATTCTTCTATTCTGGAAGGTTGTTTTATTCGGGGCCCCTTTGCATTGGGCGAAAATTCGATTTTACGAATGGGCGCTAAAATTTATGGTCCTTTTGCCACGGGTCCCTTTTGTAAAATTGGTGGGGAGATAGAATCCTCTCTATTTCAAGGTTATAGTAACAAGTCTTACGAAGGTTACCTCGGGCACAGTATCATAGGAAATTGGTGTAACCTTGGCGCGGGAACTCAGGCCGCCAGTGTGCAACACACCTATGATGAAATAGAAATGTGGAATGAAGGCGATGAACAATTTATCCTTACAGGTACACAATCTATGGGTGCAGTTTTAGGCGATCATACAAAAACGGCCAATGGAACCGTTTTCACTCCCGGTTCTGTAACAGGTATTTGTGCCAATACAATTACACCTGGTATTGCTCCTCGCTTTATCCCGTCTTTTGCCGCATCAGAAAATGGACAGGTAGGTATTACATTCTCTCCGGAAAATGCTTTTCGTGCCGCTGAACAAATGATGACAAGAAGACAGGCAGATCTTACTTTTCAACAAAGATTGCTTTTACTTAAAATTTTTGAGATTACCTCAGACCAAAGACCGTGGGAGAAATAAATAGATTCACGGTCCCCTTTTGGAAAAAAATACTTAGTCATCTGATTGAATTTCCTTTGGAAACTGTCTCAGGTCAAAATGATTTACCCCTAACCGTTTGCTTGCATAAAGGTCGATTTCAATTATACTCCGAACAGGCAATTTATTCCTGGGATGATCTCTATTCTCAATTCCGTGATGTGTTTATTTATCTGTCCCCTGAAATTAAGTATAAAAAAGAAGTACTCTTATTAGGATTAGGATTGGGTAGTATCCCCTATTTACTAGAAAAAAAAATGGGTGTTGATGCCTACTATACGGCCATCGAAATAGATGAAAACATCATTTATCTGGCAGAAAAATATACCCTGCAATATTTAAATTCAGGCATTAGTACAGTTCAAGCTGATGCCATGGCTTTTCCATTTTATACCGAGGAAAAATTTGACCTCATCTGTTTTGATGTTTTCAATGATAATGAGACGCCCTTGGATTTCTTTTCAACAGATTATTTCGAAGCCTTAAAAGAATGTTTAGAGCCTAACGGCTTGCTACTCTTTAATGTCCTTAGTGCTCAAAAGCCACCCATAGAAAATATATTGAGCGTTTTTCCAAAGGCAGTTCCATTTAAATCAAATGAAAATGATGTTTGGATTGCCAGACATGTTTAGAATTATTGAGACTAAATTCCAGTTCAAATTAGTCATCAATGACATCCGTGGTTATTTTTTTAGTATTAATTAGTGAAAATAGTTTTTTCGCCTCATCCCAGCGATAGAAAGAATAATCCAAATCTACTTTATCATAATTTATTTCATTTGATTTAGATTTATAGCAAATGAATAAATGGCTATGCTTTTCGTATAAAATATTGTTATTCTGATCATGGTAAGTCCCTCGGTAACTGTTTTCATAGTTTAATGGGAGTTTATAAATATTACCATTCAAAACATCAACCATGACACCAATCGACAGACCTGCACCTGCGCCCCAAAGGACCACGATATAATGACCACCAAAATTTATTTGACCCTTATTATATTGTTCCGTGATGGCGGTTTTATATTTTGACCCCAGTGGATGACTACTAAGGTTAACTGGCACTTTTTTTGATGTTATCTCTTTTGCTGGAAAATCATTAAAGGAAAATCCTTCGATATTCTGCCCCAGTAAAACCTGGGAAAATAGTATCATGGCAATAAAAAATATATTATTCATCCTATAATTCTGATAAAAAAGGGTTAAAATAATCATATTTGTAAGAACATTTTTTTGGTAGATAGTGATTTAGAATTAAGTTTTAAAATTTTAAAAATCATTTACCTACAAAAAAATACCAACGTCAATATATTGCTAAATTATGTGCTAATTGGAAAATATACCTCCAGATACCGAATCATTTTCTCTGAAATTTTAGTCAGATAAGAATAATCAGGGAGTGGTAAAAGCCACAGGAATCTGTTTTCCGTTGAAAAATTGATGCCCGTTCAGTGCAAAATTAGTTATAAAATCAGCCATTTTATAAGCACTTATGGGCGCTTCGTAGCCGGGAAAAGCTTGTGATAACATTTCAGTTTGCACCGCTCCAAGCGCCAATGCATTCACAGAAATACCTTTACCACTGAATTCAACGGCTAAACATTCAGTCAACGTTCCTAAAGCAGCTTTTGAAGCACTGTAAGCACTTAATCCAGGAAATTTACTGCTTCCCTGAAATCCACCCATAGAAGTAATATTAACGATATGGGCATTTCCACTTAAAAGAAGCCAGGGATAAAGAAAACGAATCAACTTTGCCGGACTAAAAACATTCACATCAAATTGCTTTTGCCAATCTTCTTCCGATTGTTCCACAAAGGGTTTATTTACTAAAAAACCAGCATTATTGATGACAATATCCACACCGTTCATAGCATTTAAAGTATTGGCTAACGAATGAAAATCATCCTTAACCAAATCTAATTCAAAAGGAAAAAGACGATGTTCTTTTATAGCCTGGTCAAAAATAGGTATGGATTGATTCAACGGTTTTCTTGCAATAGCTATTACCTTATGGTTTTGGTCTAGCAGGAATTGACTTAAAAGTTCAAAACCTATACCTTGGCTTGTACCTGTTATTAAAATTTTAGACATATTATAAATCACCTTTTTGTGGACGAATAACTATTTCCTCTATCACGGTATTTCCAGGCATTTCCCAGGCCTTCCAAACGGCATCGGCTACCGCATCTGCTGCTAAAATTCTGCTTGCTTCTACGAAAATACCGTCCCAGGAAGAAGTTAATGTTTGACCTGGTAATATCGCTGTTACTTTAATTTCCCTTTCTAAAAACGATGCCCGAAGCATTTTTGTCCAGGCTAACTGAGCTACTTTCGAAACGCTGTAAACGGGACTATCGAAACGGGGTTCATTGGAAACTACACTACAAATAGAGAAAATATGCGTTCCTTTTTTAAAAGAAGACTGCCATTTTTGGCATAAAAAATGATTGCTTAGCACATGCAATTGCATAAAATCATCAAGATTGGGGCTGTCATCAGGGTTTAGTAGTTCGCCCATACCAAATAGGCCAGCATTGAGCACTAAAACATCCATTGAAGGTAAGGTCTCCAAAGCAAACTGCGAAAGAGAACTCAACTGAGATTTATCCATTAAGTCAACCGAAAAAGTAGCAAAACGCTGCGCAGGAAATTTTTGTTGTAATTCCCTGCTTCTTGCCTGCAGTGACTCGATATCCCGGGCAATCATCAACAAATCAAAACCATTTTCAGCAAATCTATTAGCTATTGACCATCCAATACCCTTAGAAGAGCCTGTAATTATGGCAACTGGCATTATTTCTATTTATTTCTTAAACTGAATACGGGTTCTATTTGTTTAATTTAATTAATTTTAACTTTTGTTTCGTCGTTAATAAAAAAGGAAAGTGGTAATAACTAAATTATTAAATCATCTTGGAAAGTACCTTATTTTGATGGGAAACGCCTTTTCAAAGCCTGAAAAGACGTCAATGTACTATAAGGAAGTCATTCGACAGATGCATGACATTGGCGTTGGTTCCCTCATTATAGTTTTTATCATTTCTCTATTTATCGGGGCAGTCACCGCCATTCAGTTTGCCTATCAGCTGGATGGAACTTTAGTGCCCGATTATTATATTGGGTACGTCGTGAGAGATATGACTATTATAGAGCTGGCGCCAACCATTACTTGCTTGGTTTTAGCTGGAAAGGTTGGCTCGAATATGGCTTCTGAAATAGGTGGTATGCGTCAGAAAGAGCATATCGATGCAATGGAAATCATGGGTGTTAATACCGCTGCCTACCTCATAATGCCAAAAGTTTTAGCTGCCGTGGTAATCATTCCCATTTTAGTAGCCATCGCGGCTTTTGTGAGTATTGGCGGAGGATTTATTGCATCGGTTCCAACTGGATTGCTTTCCGGACAAGAATTTGTCATGGGATTAAGGTCGTTTTTTATGCCTTACAATGTTTTCATGATGTTTGTTAAATCTTTGGTATTTGCTTTTTTACTCACGTCCATTTCTTGTTACCAAGGTTATAACGTAAAAGGCGGAAGTATAGAATTGGGAAAGGCAAGCACTAATGCCGTGGTTATTAGTGATATCATGATTTTGTTGGCAGATTATCTGATTGCTGTAGTTTTAATTTAATATGCTCTAAATAGACTTATGATAAAAATTAGCGGAATTTATAAATCGTTCGGAAATACTCCTGTCCTAAAAAATATTTCGACCGAGTTTCAACCTGGAAAGACCAATTTAATTATTGGAAAATCAGGAGCAGGAAAAACAGTGCTTTTAAAACTATTGGTTGGCTTAATTGCGCCAAATGAAGGGCAAATTTTTTACAATCAGATAGATTTCCTACATATAAAAAAGAAGGATTTAAGGACTTTAAGGATGAAAGTAGGCATGCTTTTTCAAGGCTCAGCTCTGTTTGACTCCTTGACAGTAGAAGAAAATATTCGGTTTCCACTGGATATGTTTACCGAAATGACTAAAAAAGAAAAATCTGCCCGGGTAAATACCTGTTTAAATAGAGTTAGTTTAGACGGGATTAATGCAAAATTTCCATCGGAATTAAGTGGTGGTATGCAGAAAAGAGTAGGTATTGCGCGGGCAATAGTTTTAAACCCTTCTTATCTTTTTTGTGATGAACCCAATTCAGGACTTGACCCAAAAACTTCTTTAGTTATTGACGAATTGATTAAAGACATTACCATTGAAAACAATATGACTACCATCATAAACACTCACGACATGAACTCTGTGATGGAAATTGGTGAAAATGTGATACTTCTGCATGAAGGTGAAATTTGTTGGCAAGGAAATAAAGATGAAATCATGTCTAGTGACAATGAAATACTTCATGATTTTATTTTTGCATCTCCCTTCCTGCAGAGATTGCGTAATGCGGCCATATCCAATGGGTTCCACAAATAATCAAAATAAAGAAAAGCAATTAGTGCTTTTTATCGGTCTAATTATTTAATTTTGTAATCTGAATAATTTGTCCATCTGCCCAGGTGGTGAAATTGGTAGACATGCTACTTTGAGGTGGTAGTGCTCGTAAGGGTGTGCAGGTTCGAATCCTGTCCTGGGCACCAAAAATAAAAAGGGCGGTATTTGATTTTATGCCGCCTTTTTTTATTTTAATTCTTAGAATATGGATGCATCATTTTGGAATGAACGTTATGTCTCAAAAGAATACGTTTACGGTAAAGAACCTAATACATTTTTCAAAGATTTCATACATCAAAAATTACACGTCCCTGGAAAATTACTGCTTCCTGCGGAAGGAGAAGGAAGAAATGCAGTGTTTCCTGCACTCAATGGCTATCAGGTTACTGCTTTTGATTTCAGTAAAGATGCTAAAAATAAAGCACAGCTTTTAGCCGGCGAAAAAAATGTATCCATTGAATACCTTACTTCCGATATATCATCTTTCAATTTTACGCCTGAAACTTACGATGTTGTGGGTTTATTTTTCGTTCATCTACCTCCTTATGAGAGAACTACTTTCCATGCATCCGTCATTTCCTCGCTTTTACCCGGAGGATTGATTTGTTTGGAAGCCTTTCATACCGATCAGATAGAATTAGCTTCGGGAGGCCCAAAAAAGAAAGATATGTTAATGGATGTAGATCAGTTGGCAAATGATTTCAAATCAATGGATATTTTACACTTAGTAAAAATAGAAAGAGTGCTTGATGAAGGTCCTTTCCATCAAGGCAAAGCTGCCCTAGTGCAGCTAATAGCAAAAAAGAAATAAATTATGACCAAAGCAAAAAAAGGTAACAAGGTTTATACCACATTCGCGTTCAAGTGTCCAAAATGTGCAAAAGGTGATTTGTATCCAACGGGTACTTTTTCATTTTCAAAACCCTTTGATATGAATGATAACTGCGATCACTGCGAACAAAAATTCTTTCCTGAACCTGGTTTCTATTACGGAGCCATGTTTATTTCTTACATATTTACTGGCTGGTTCTCCATTGCGTTTGTTTTACTTTTACATTGGATATTTAAATGGAGTACTACCGCCTCTTTTGCAGCGTTAATTGCTGTTTTAGCTTTATTTTTTGTCTATATCTTCAGGTTATCCAGATCTATCTGGCTAAATCTAATAGTAAAATATGACCCGCCAACTGAAAAGTGATTTTTAAGCTATTATTATAATAAAATGGATACCTCCCTGATTTTAAACTATATAAGGACAGAATACCCTCAATTGGCTGAAAAATCACTGCAGGATGAAATAGCCTCAGTTGGTCAAATTATTACTTTCAAAAGTGGTGAAATCATTCTCGATATAGGAAGCTACATAAAAAGTATGCCCCTCATTATTTCAGGGTTAATCAAGGCGGTAAGAGAAGACACTGACGGAAATGAAATATTCCTTTATTACCTTTCTAATGGGGAAACATGTAGTATGTCATTTACCTGTTGCCTGATGAATAAAAAAAGTGAAATTAGAACCATCGCGGAAGAGGATACCATGTTAATTAGTATTCCGTCAAAGTACATGGATGAATGGATGTCAAAATATGCAAGCTGGCGCAATTGGGTCATGAAAAGTTACGAACTTCGCATGAAGGAACTATTAAAAACTATTGACAGTATCGCTTTTCAAAAAATGGATGAGCGTTTACTTGCATATCTGCAAAATAAAGCGCAAAAATTGCATTCAAAAATATTGCATACCACTCATCAGGAAATAGCCTACGATTTAAATGCGTCCAGGGAAGCCGTGTCGAGGTTACTAAAACAACTGGAAAACGAAAATTATGTCATCTTGGGAAGAAATAAAATAGAAATTATTACAAAGTGATAAGAAAAGATTATGCGATTATACACACATAGTTTCTTAGCCATCTTCTTTTCCCTATATTCCTTACCCATTTTATCAGCGTGCCAGTTTAAGCCCAAAAACTTAAATTATTTTCCTCTTATTCAGTCATTTATAGTAAATCCAACCGCTCCTGCTTCCCCGTATTTCACCTCTTTTAAAGATATATATTTAAAGTTTGGGAAGCAAACTATCCTTCAACCCAATGAAAATATTAATGAGTGGTATGAAAGATTTTGCGAAGTAGCTCCTCTTTCAGATATTGAATGGCTAATTTATCAATCTGACTTATCTGATATACAAGAATTAAAGAATGCTGTAATTCAAAATACAGGATTAATCAGCTACCTAAGGACCAATAAATTTGCCCGACATTTGGTAAAAAATAAGTGCCTCGAAACCATTGAATATCTAATATTTGCCAAGAAATGCGAACCATTTGTTACAGCAGATAAAGATGCATGGGAAACCAGAAAACCAGATATTCAAAATATGGAATCATTGATTCAAGAGGGTACAAAAGAATTTTTAACCATTGAATCTCACTATATCAGATTAAGAATGGCCTACCAAATCATACGATTAGCGCATTATTCGGGTCAATATAGTAAAGTAAAATACCTGTACAACTACTTTACACCTAAAATAAATCATGCTCCAAGTACTATTCAGTATTGGATTGAGGGACATTATGCAGGCGCACTTAAAGCACTGGGAGAAAGAGCAAAAGCCGCTTATTTCTACGCCAGAGTTTTTCACCATTGTCCCGCAAAAAGAGAATCTGCCTTTTTAAGCTTTGAAGTCAGAACAGATAATGACTGGCTAAGCGCTCTTTCTTTGTGTGAAAATGACCAGGAACGCACCGCTCTGTATGCATTAAGAGCCAGTTTTAGAAATAGTAGAGCTGTCGATGAAATGATTGACATTTACAGTCTTCATCCAAAAAGCAACTATTTAGAATCTATTCTCATTCAGGAGATAGAGAAACAAGAAAAAAAGCCGGTAGTTGATTACATAAATAAGCTCGAAACTTTCGTAAAACAAGTCATTGATGAAAAAAAAGTAGCCCATCTGGAACTCTGGCTTCTGGCATTAGGGTATTTAAAATACTTAAATAACGATTATTTTGAAGCCAAATTGGCTTTTAATGCTGTATCGGATTATACCCAATCTAAAGCCCTACTGGAACAAATAGCCATATTTAATATGGCCATTGAAATAAAAGAATGGGAAAAAATAAATGAGGAAGTTGCTCAACGTATCTGGGAATTTCAATCTGAAAATGAAGTATTTAACAGATACCCTACCCTACAGGCATTATTATCAAAACAGGTTTTTCAAAGTTTGAAAAATAATGGAAATCCAGGGCTTGCCATTTTATATAGGTATGGATTTAATGCCGTAAAAGTTAATCCCAGTGAAGAGGTTATCCGTGATATAAAAGAATTAGCGAAAAAGGAAATTATTAATCCTTTTGAGAAGAGCCTCATTGTTCTTTCAAAAAAGCAATTCAATACTGAAATTCAAGCACTTTATGCCACCTGGCTAATGAGCTTAAATGAATGGGAGGCCGCTGAAAAGGCATGGGAAGAAATTTCCCTTTCTGATATCGAATTATTTGGAAAATCAAATCCATTTATTGAAAGATTAAATGAATGTGTCCATTGTCCGGTAAAATCAAATGAAAGACAATTAACCAAACCTCAAATTGTAGCTGAAATGTTAAAACTACAGTATGACATTAAAGCCAACAGAACTGAAAGTCCTCAATACTACTATAAAATGGGACTTGGCCTTTATAACATGTCCTATTTTGGTTATGCATGGAACGTCCTCGATTATTTCCGAAGCGGCTCAAGCATTAAGGCTGAAAGGTTAGAAAATTCTTCAGACATAGTGGAACACCCGCTTTTCGCTAACGGGAACAGAGAAAACCTTGATTTATCAAAAGCTTTAGGCTATTTTGAAAAAGCCATTTCAATGAGTACAGATAAAGAATTAAGTGCCAGGGCTACTTTTATGGCTGCGCGTTGCGAACAGAAAATGTCACATGTTACCAAAACAGCTAATAAAAGAAAGTATTTTGCCCTATTGAACACAAAATACAAGGATACCCAATATTACGATAAAGTCATTGAAAGCTGCAAATATTTCAAATATTATGTCAACTAACTAATGTTTACATCCAAAGGAAATGACTCTTGTCGATATAAATACATGCTATCTTAAGACCTTTAATTGATAAACTTGAAAATGTAATCCTTTGGTTTAATTCACCTTATATTTAATCATTAGTTGTAGCAAAGTAGTGGCAGCATGGGCAATTTTAGTCCCTGGTCCAAATATGGCACTTACCCCGGCTTGGTATAAAAAATCATAATCTGCTGGCGGAATTACGCCCCCGACGATAACTTTTATATCAGACCGACCGAATAAAGCAAGAGCTTCAATCGTATCGGGTACAAGGGTTTTATGCCCTGCGGCGAGAGATGAAATGCCTAAAATATGAACATCATTTTCAACGGCTTGTCGGGCAGCTTCCTGTGGTGTTTGGAACAAAGGACCTAAATCGACATCGAAGCCAACGTCAGCAAAACTGGTTGCGATAATTTTTGCACCCCTATCGTGACCATCCTGCCCCAGTTTAGCAATCAGAATTCTTGGTCGACGACCATCTAACGCTTCCCATTGATCAGAAAGCTCCATGGCATGAATAAAATCGGCATCCATAGCGAGTTCTTTTCCATAAACACCAGAAATAGTATGATTTACTGGTTTATACCTACCAAAAACCTTTTCAAGGGCATAAGATATTTCACCTAAGGTACCTCTAAGTCTGGCGACTTTAACGGCACCCTCCAATAAATTTCCTTTTCCCGAAATGGCTATTTGTTCAAGTTCACGTAGTGCCATGTCAAGCGCATGATTATTCCTATTGGCTTTAACTTTATGTAGTCTTTCTATTTGAGTATCCCGAACTTTTTGAGTATCTACATCTAACAAATTGATTAAAAGAACATTTTCAGAAGGAAAAATATTTACCCCAACGATTTTATCCTTGCCAGTATCAATTCTACCTTGTTTTTTAGCCGCCGCCTCTTCAATTCTCATTTTGGGCAAACCCTGAGCAATAGCTTTTGTCATCCCTCCCAGCGCTTCAACTTCATCTATTAAAGTTAGTGCTTTAACCACCAAATCATGAGTGAGTGATTCTACGTAATATGAACCAGCAAAAGGATCAACGGCTTGTGTGATACCCGCTTCATTTTGAAGATAAATCTGAGTATCCCTGGCTATTTTAGCAGAAAACTCGGAGGGTAATGCCATTGCCTCATCTAAGGAATTGGTATGTAAAGACTGTGTTCCTCCAAAAACAGCCGATAGAGCCTCTATGGTAGTTCTACAAACATTATTAAAAGGATCCTGTGCCGTTAAACTCCAACCCGACGTTTGGCAATGCGTCCTTAAAGATAAAGACTTAGCATTCTTTGGATTAAAATCACTCATCAACTTAGCCCAAAGTAATCTGCCTGCTCTTAGTTTTGCGATTTCATTAAAATGCTGCATACCGATAGCCCAAAAGAAAGAAAGCCGAGGTGCAAACTCATCAATGTCAAGCCCTGCTTTTAACCCTGCCCGGACATATTCCAAACCATCTGCCAGTGTGTAGGCAAGTTCCAGTTCTGCGGGAGCCCCTGCTTCGTGTAAATGGTACCCACTAATACTGATAGAGTTATAGCGAGGCATTTTCTTCGTTGTGTAGGCAAAAATATCTGAAATGATTCTAATAGAAGGCTCTGGCGGATAAATAAACGTATTTCGCACCATGAACTCCTTTAGTATATCATTTTGAATGGTTCCTTGAAGCTTTTCCGATGCTACGCCCTGTTCTTCAGCAGCCACAATATAAAAGGCCAGAATGGGAATAACCGCACCATTCATCGTCATAGAAACAGTCATTTCATCGAGTGGAATCTGATCAAATAAGATCTTCATATCCTCAACCGAATCAATGGCAACGCCTGCTTTACCAACATCTCCTTTTACTCGCTCATGATCGGAGTCATAGCCCCTATGCGTGGCTAAATCAAAGGCTACGGACAAGCCTTTTTGTCCCTGCGCCAAATTTCTCCGATAGAAGGCATTACTCTCCTCGGCGGTAGAAAATCCTGCATATTGTCTTATGGTCCAAGGCCTTTGAACATACATGGTTGCATGTGGACCCCCCAAAAAAGGAGGTAATCCAGCACAAAATCCTACATGACTAACCTCTTTGAGATCATCGTTGGTAAAAACAGTTTTGGCGTTTTCTTGTATATCATTTGATATAAAAGAAGCATTCTCCGACGAGGGAAGAGGATATTCTGCAACCAGGTCGAAATCTAGGATATGAGATTCAAAATCAGGATGTAAAGGCATGGCCGAATAAATAATTAAAAATCAGTATTTGGCTTCTTTATATCCATTCTTTCAATCCAGATATTTTTATAAAGGACATCATGTCCTTCGGCCTGTAATTTCAATCCACCGGGAACATCTGTAATTCCCTTACCCATATTATTTCCACCATCGATTCCGGAATTAGGCCCACCCCATACTTGTTGAATAGGCCAATTGACATGAACTTTTTTACCATTAAAATAGACGGTCACCAATGCTTTTTCTGTTAAAACACCATTTTTAAATTTGGCGGCCCTGAAATTTATATCATAAGCGTTCCATTTCCCAATACCTCTGTATTCTTTGTACGGCGAATCAGATTCATTTATAATGGCAGCCATGCCATGTTTTGTAGAATCTCCGTCCAGCACTTGAATTTCATATCTATTTTGAAGATAAACACCACTATTCCCGCCAGGACGAACAATTAGAAATTCAATATGTAGTCTAAAATCACGATAAGCTTCCTTAGTAACTATATCTGCTGTTCCGTATTTTCCACCTGCGGCGGTAGGATCGTTGGTATTTAACACTTTACCAGGCCCTTGTGGATCATCGACCAGAAACCATTTTATGGGAAGCGTTGCGGCTAATCTTGGTCCTTGCCAATAAGTCCATTTTTCATCAAGCATTTCTCTTGTCCCATCAAAAAGAACGACCGCCTTTGATGAAGGCTTGGCACCTACGTCAAGAGAGACTGGCTTTTGCTTCATCCCATCCTGACCGAATAAACCTATTTGAACCATTAACAAAACAGGTATTATTAAAGAGCATTTATTTTTGAACATCACTTTTTTATTTATCGGAAAAATACAAAAATAAATCGAAAAGCGGCAGACAATATCAATTATTATGCTGAGGTTGCGAATAGCAAGGCGTTCATTTTTTCAGTATCTAAGGTTGGTGCAAACAAATGAGCTGAAACATTATCTTCATAGATAGAAATTTCCCACTCATCGGCAAAATCCTTTGCTAAACCAGCCATTTTTGAGGCATAGAGAACCGATTTACCCTTTGAGATTAAAAAGTCCATCACCGAAATACGAATTAATTCATTAGGTTGCTGGCTCAAACACTTTTTCCTTACATTTTCCGCTGTTTTTTTATTCCACGGCATAGATAATTTGTGTGCTAAAGAAGCATGATTATTTATCATAGCCGTTCTATAATCTCCCCACTCCAGCGTATTATTCTGTCTTTCGAAATAAGCAAAATGCATTTTTTCGGCCAATTCCTGATAAGATGTCCTGGACATAATGCGGACTAATTGCAAAATATTTAACACCTCTTTTTCCTCTAAAACAACCGCTTCAGATTCATATTTCATTATTTTCCTGGCAATTTCCAACTTATTTTTTGCCCCAGAATGTAAAACTATTTGCTTGGCTAAAGGCAAGGAAAGAAAATAATCGGTAACACCCTTATTTTCCGCACGCAGCCTAACGCTAAAATCTTTTAAAACAATAGGCCTTCTAATGTCATTATCAAATATGTAACTATCTTTTAACCATCGTTTTATATGAATCGTAAACATGCCAGGATTAAAATCTAACAGATCATGCAATTCTGAAGCTGTTATAGCATAAGAACCTTTTCGGCTCTTATATAGGTTAAGTTCATTTGCCATTTCATTTAATTTTAAACAAATATATACAATTTGTTTTAATTAGCAAATTATTTAAAACATTTTATTTAAAATAAATGTAAATTTGAATTTTTAATAATATCCTTTGATATTGCATTAAAATTCCTTTATGATAAGATGCTACTTTAAAGGTTGTCTAAGAATTTCTTTACTACTGGGTATGACATTAAATGTACTTCCCCTTTTCACCCAAGGTTTGCCTATTCCATTAGATAATCCTGGCATTGAATGGATTGAAAGACTCCAAATTAAGACGGGCATTAACCTGTCATCCCATTCTGCTTTAAAAAATTATCAACGAAAAGTCGTTTGGGATTTCACCAAACAATTAGATTCACTGCCTGATTTGACCGAAGTTGACAGAGCTAATATTGCTTGGTTAAAAAATGACAATAATGATTGGGCAGACTCCACCTACACAAGCCCTGAAAAAGGCATTTTTTCCTGGTTTTACCCTAGAAAATATCATGCCTTTGAGGTGAATACTCCTGATTTATCACTCAGACTAAATCCAATATTATATTTACAAGCTGGGCCAATGGGCGAAAAATCCTATTTCTTCAATCAAAGAGGCATTGATTTTCGTGCCAATCTGGACCGTATTTACATTGCATTCACCTTATTAGAAACACAGGCATTATTTCCCACTTTCATGGATCGTTTATATGGTCAATACGAAACTATTCCTGGTGCTCACTGGGTTAAAACGGAAGCTTACCCAGAAATACTTGGGTTTCCCTACAGGTATGATTTTCTCAATGGAAAAGGTATCTGGGGTGCCAACATAAGTAAATTTTTGAATGTAGAAATGGGCTTTGGCAACCATAAAATTGGCAATGGGTATCGTTCCCTTTTACTCTCTGATATAGCCACTTATTATCCATATCTAAAGTTAAACTGGCAAGTTTGGAAAATACATTTTCAAAATATTTATAGCCAGTTATCAGCTTCCTCCTCAAATCTTACCCGGGACAGACTCGTTCCCAGGAAATACTTTGCCTCTCATCACATAAGTATTGAGCTTCTGCCAGGTTTGGAAGCCGGTTTATTTGAAAGTATTATTTTCTCCCGAGCCAATGGATTTGAGCTAGCTTATCTCAATCCGTTTGCCTTATATCGGGTAACCGAAGGCTCGCTGGGGAGTCCCGATAACATACTCATAGGCGGTGATTTCCGATGGAATCTGTTCAAATCTGTACAACTTTATGGGCAATTTATCTTTGACGAATTTAGATTTAACGAGCTTTTTGTGGAAAGAAGGGGCTGGTGGGGAAATAAATGGGGACTTCAGGGTGGTTTGAAATATATAGATTTCCTCGGCATTAAGCAACTTGATTTCCAATATGAATATAACGTAGTCAGACCTTACACTTATGCCCAATATAGAGCCGATGACATTTCCTATACTCACCATGCTCAAATGTTGGCGCATCCATTAGGTGCAAATTTCAAGGAATCTCTATTTAGAATGCAGTATCAACCACACAGAAGAATTCACCTGGACGCTAAATATTTCCGTATCAATAAAGGCCTGGATGAACAAAACCAGAATTATGGAGGAAATCCAATGGCCGATGGTAACAAAAGACCGCAAGAGTTTAATAATTTCACCGGACAGGGGTTAAATACCGACATTAACATCATCGCCTTAGATCTTCGCATAGCTTTAGGGCATCAGATATTTTGGGATTTTGGCTATTTTTCGAGAATTGAAAAACAAAGATCAAACCCATTACTTAAAGATGCTTATTGGAGAACAGGAATTAGAATGAATGTTGGCACTTGGAAAACGGAATATTAAGTAAGAATTTCTATCTTCGCCTTTGTATTAAAGAATATATCAAAAAAATAGTATGTCTTCTGAAAAAAATCCAAATGTAGCCTATTTCTGCATGGAATATGGCATAGACCAACGTTTTAAAGCTTACGCAGGAGGCTTGGGAATTTTGGCTGGTGATTATTTAAAAGGTGCTCACGATCACCAATATCCTATCATTGGTATTGGTATTCGTTGGAAACAAGGTTATACCGAACAAAAAATTGATGCATCAGGAAATGCTTACGATAGTTATCATAATTATAAATATGACTTTTTAGAAGATACCGGCATTACCGTTACTGTGAATATTCGAAAAGTGAAAGTTAACTGCAAAGTCTGGAAGTTAAACCAGTTTGGAAATGCAGATTTATATTTATTAGATACGGATATCCCTGACAATCATGACTCATGGATTACTGGGCAGCTTTACGGATGGTTCGGTGAGGAGCGTATAGCCCAAGAAATTGTGCTTGGCATAGGAGGTATAAAAGCTATTAGAGCCTTAGGCTTACCAATTGATATTTATCATTTTAACGAAGGTCATGCCTTATTTGCAGGTTTTGAACTGTTAAGAGAAAAAATGGAGGATGAAGGACTTACTTTTGAAAAAGCCGTAGAGGTTGTTAAAAAGGAAGTTGTTTTTACTACCCATACGCCTATAGTGCAAGGCAATGAATCGCACCCAATAGATAAAATCATCTACATGGGAGCTAATCTTAACTTAACAAGAGCTCAATTAACTTTTTTAGGGGGCGGAGATCCATTTAACATGACCATCGGTGCACTTAGGCTTTCAAAAATAGCCAACGGTGTAGCGCAATTACACGGCGAAACCTCTAATAAAATGTGGGCTGAGGTCGATAAAAGAGCAGACATTCTGGCTATCACCAATGCCATTCATCTACCTACCTGGGTGGACAATGCGATGATTCGTGCCGCAGAAGATGGGTCCGATCTTTGGGAACCACACTTACAAAATAAAAGGGCGCTCATTGATTTTATTGAAGCAAAAAATGGTGTTCGTCTAGATGAGGAAAAATTAATTATTGGTTTTTCCCGACGTGCTGCACCTTATAAAAGATCTGACTTTATATTTTCAGATTTGTCTATCATAGAACCTTTATTACTTGAGAAAAAATTCCAGATCGTTTTCTCTGGTAAAGCTCATCCTCTGGATGACGTTGGAAAGCTCATCGTTAAAAATTTAGTGGCTATGTCCAGGAAATATCCAAAAGCAGTGGTTTTTCTGGAAAATTACGATATATCCATTGGAAGAATGCTTACCCGCGGTTCAGATATTTGGTTAAACAATCCAAGAAGACCTTTAGAAGCGAGTGGAACATCTGGGATGAAAGCAGCCATGAATGGCGTATTAAATCTAAGTATTTTAGACGGATGGTGGCCGGAAGCCTGTGTACACGGTGTAACTGGATGGCAGTTTGGTGACGGTTTTGAACATGAAGAAGAGGAGATTCAGGACGCGCAGGATTTGAAAGCACTGTACAAAGTATTGTTGGAAGAAGTTATTCCAACCTACTATGAAAATAAGTCAGCATGGATGGACATGATGCGTGAAAGTATTTTGCAAACAAAAGAACCTTTTGCTGTAAAAAGAATGTTAGAGGAATATTATGAATTGCTCTATAAATTTGAGGCTTAGAATTCACTTTCAAGCCCGAAAAGGGAGCGATAAAGAAAAAGCCGTCAGCAATGATGGCTTTTTCTTTGTCTAAAAGTGCGTTAGGCTAGTTGTATTTTTTTGTTTTTCGAGGCATATAATTTTTGAAAAGCTACAACGCTATTATCTTTGTTATTATAGTCGAATTTCTAAAAAAATAAGTTATCCACCGAAATATGACAAACTATTTAATTGTACCAGGGCTAGGGAATTCGGGACCAGAACATTGGCAAACCTATTTCCAAAACTCAGCGCCTAATTTTTTCCGAATTGAACAGGCTGATTGGGATATACCCACTTGTGAAGATTGGATTAAAAATATGGATGCTATGGTAACATCATTTGACTTATCATCTGTCGTTTTAATTGGACATAGTTTAGGATGTTCAACCATAGCACATTGGGCAGCAAAGTATAATAGAAATATTAAAGGGGCAATGCTTGTTGCTCCGAGTGACCCGGAAGCAACAAATTACACTTTCCCAACAAAAGGATTTTCACCTGTTCCACTTGATAGATTGAATTTCAATTCTATTGTTGTAGCCAGTTCAAATGACATTTGGGTTTCTTTGAATAGAGCCAAATTTTTTGCTGATAATTGGGGGAGTGAATTTATAAACATGGGTGATGCTGGGCACATTAATACAACTTCTGGCCATACTAATTGGGAAGAGGGATTGACAATTTTGAAAAAACTGGGATAATTCAACCCTCCATTTTCCTTCTTTTTAGAAACTCAATCATCGCATTATAGTTGTATTTTTTTATGATAAGGACCATTACCCCAACTTCTCCAATGCTGAAAAAGTATATTGAATGCTTCTATATTTATGAAGGTAAGTCCAACTCCGTCTTCAATTATGTAGCATTCCCTCATTTTAACACAGGACTTTCATTTTTCAAAGGAGCGTCGGTTCATAGACAAAATTGGACGCTTCAAATTTCAGAAAACACCAATGTGGGAGTACATATTGAAATACTTGGAAAGTACATGACGCCCGTATTGGTGGAATATAAAGGACAATTAAGAGAAATATCTATGGTATTCAAACCATTAGGATTGAATCGATTTTTCAAAGAGAATTACCTTTCCTTCGCACCTAAATTTTCCCAGGAATTAACGAATGATGTCTGGGGTCAATTTGGAGAAAGTTTATTTTCAAGTAATGATGATATTAGTAAAATAGAATCATTTCTACTTTCTCAATTTGTTGATAATCAAGAATTATCCATTATTGAAAATTCGTTGAAATTATTAGAAAATAGTAATGAGCAATTCTCTATATCAACTATTGCAAATAAGGTAGGACTTAATCTTAAAACATTTCAAAGACATTTTCAGAAACATCTTGGTTGTAGTCCAGTGGAATATAGGAGAATTTTCAGATTTAGAAGCTCGTTAACTAACAAATTGAACAGTTCCCAATGGAAGAATTTAACCGAAATTACCTATGAAGAAGGTTATTATGACCAGTCTTATTTAATCAAGGAGTTTAGAAAAATTACAAATCATAATCCTAAAGACTTTTTTAAGTCTATGATCAAAGTGGATGGCGATAAGATTATATGGGAAATTAAATAGTGTCTTAAAAGTACAATTTTGAGAAATGGCTATGATTTAATTTTGATATAAATTAAACGCCATCTCAATGAAAACACCATTTAACAAATTTCTTTACCTTGGATTTTTACTCTTAGGACTGTTTCAAGCATTATTTTCTAAAGATTACATTCAAGCAGCTTCCTCCCTTGGGATTGGATTGGCTTTTGACCCTTTTGATACGGAACAAAAGTGGAATGACCGACCAACCTGGCAAAAGGCAGTTATGATTATTCACCTGGCCTTGGTCGCAGCAATGTTTGGATTTGGCATTGGGTTGAATGACAAATAGACTTTCTGCAAACTTGCATAAAGCTCAACCCTTTATTTTCCTGATAGTCACCAACTCAATCATCGAGTTATAGTTGCATCTTTCGAGGAAAAGGGGAGCCACACTAGACAAGCCATCAGAAATGATGGCTTTTTTATGTCTATCAATAAGTTAGTGGATTTGCATCAATTATTTTTTCAAAATGGGGTATTTCAAAAAAAATGCAATACTCTATCTTTGTTGAAATAAAATACCCTTCAAAATGGACCTTTTGTACCAAAATTTTATAGACCATTATTCCAACAGTCAACAACTAACCGACCATACGAAAGTAGAAATTTGCAATCATTTGTCAATCTTGCATTTGAATAAAAAGTACGTACTTATTAAAGAAAATCAACGACACTATTTTGCTTATTTTGTTATAAAAGGGGCAGTAAGAAGTTATTTTCTGAAGGATGGTATTGAAGTGAATACTTGGTTTGCTTTAGAAAATGATATGGTTGGGTCTTTGCAAAATTTTAATGATAATCCTTCAAAAGAAACCATTGAGTTGGTTGAAAATAGTACGCTAATTGCAATTAATCTAGAACAAATAAAACCTTTAATGTTTTCTAACATTCAAGTTGCCAATTTTATCAATGCAATAATTGAAGAGTACGCCCTATTTTTAGAGGACAAGATATACTTTTCTCAAATGATGAATTCAATGGATAAATATCTCATATTATTAGCCAAAGAACCTCAACTTTTCCAACGTATTCCTTTAACATATATCGCTTCCTTTCTTGGCATTACCAGAGAAACATTGAGTCGTTTGCGCGCAAAATAATTTTGTGACATTTGTCAATTGAAATCATTTTTCAGCATATCATTTTTGCAGTCCGAAAAATGCTACTAAAAATGAACGTAACAACTCAAACCAATCGACTTTTATCTATTGATCTTGCCAGAGGAATGGCCGTATTTTTTATGATTGCTGTTCACACGCTAGAGGTATTTGCAAGTCAAGAAGTGAAAAGTTCGTTATTCGGACAAATTATTGAATTTCTTGGTGGGCCACCCGCCGCACCTGTATTTATGACTTTGATGGGATTTTCATTCCTATACTCTGGTAAATCAGATTTAAAACCAAAACTCTTACGTGGGTTTAAAATATTTTTGAGCGGTTACGTTTTAAATATCCTAAGGGGGGTAATTCCGTTTTCGCTGGCTACTAACCTAAAACTGGATGTTGTAAAAACATTCCCCATTGAAAAGTTTAATGAATACATGATTTTAACTACCGTTGACATATTACAGTTTGCCGGTATTGCCCTAATGATAATGGCCATTATTCAAGCGCTTAATGTCGATAAATACCTTGTATTATTGTCGGCATTTGTCATTAGTATGATTTCACCATTTCTCTGGGGAATAAAGTTAGGCATACCAATAATAGACCAAGTATTAGAACTGTTTTGGGGAGACCAGCCAATAGCGTTTAGTTTTATTGCAAATAAAATCGCATTTCCTGTTTTCCCTTGGCTTACATTTCCTCTTTTAGGAATGTTTCTTGGCGAAACAGTAAAAAATTCAAATGATTCCAATAGAATACTTAAACACTTTGGTATTGCCGGAATATTAGTCATATTAATAGGCGTTGCCATTTCATATGATAATTATCAATATCATTTTAATGACTACTATCATAGCCGTCAAGGTGCTATGTTATTTATGTGCGGGTTTGTACTATTTTGGTTATATTTAAGTAAATTAATTTTAGACAATTTACCTGAGAACAGACTTTTTAATTTACTATTTCGCTGGAGCAAAGGCGTGACAAATATTTACTTTGTTCAATGGATTATTATCATTTGGAGCATTGCACTTTTCGGCATTAACAGTAGCTCATTATCATTTACTATTTTGTTAATCTTGATTTTCACAGCATTATCACATTATACAAACGAATTTATCATACACAGACAAAAAATGATTAATAAGGCAGTAGAATGATCAATAGAATAATACCCTGCTCTTTGAAGTTTTTCTTGCAAACTTTCACGAAGTTCAACCCTTTAATTTCCTGATAGTTATAAACTAAAACATCGCCTTATGGTTTTAACTTTATTTTTAATTTCAACTTATTAAAATGAATACCATGTTATTCCCCAAAATATCGCTAGTGCTTAATATTCTAGTGTTAATTCCTGTTTGCTCAGGAATAATTCTGAAGGCCAATTGGGCTGTTGATTCTTATGGAATTGAAACGCCAGCCCGAGGCATTTTGCTTTCTATCTATTTAGCTATCCTTATTTTTTCTTCTCTGCTTTTGTTCAAATTTGACCCCAAGTTTGTAATGGCGCTTTTATCTGTTCAAATTATATACAAATTATTAAGTCCAATGATGGTTGGTACTATTTCGAATCCTGTAATTATAAGTAATATTTTTATTGCCCTATTTCATTCATATAGCGTGTGGAAAATAGTCTTGAATGAAAAAATCAACCCTTTAGTTTCTTAATAGTAACGTACTTAATCATCGAATCATAGTTGCGTCGTTCGTCTGTAATGAGTGCCATTATAGATATTGTAACAAAATTTTAGCTGATTTAAATTGATTTTAAGGGGTGTTTTTAAGGCTCTAAACGTTCTATTAGTCTGGCAGAAATACGAAGAAAATCCATTTCCGTTATGATACCTATCAGTTCTCCATCAGTAACGACTGGAAGGCAGCCAATTTTCTTTTCGCGCATGATATGAAGCGCCTCTATAATTGATTTTCCAGGTTCAATAACAATGGGGGAACTAATCATTATATCTTCAACCGTATGCTGTTTGTTTCCTTCTTTTATAGAAATACCTTTTTGGCTATAAAACCTAAGGAGTAACCTGGAAGTAATTAATCCACAAATATTACCCTTTTGATCTTCCACGGGCATATATCTGATCTTTTTCCAATCCATTAGTTTTGCTACCAACTCAATGAGGTCATCTTTTGAGACAGTAAAAAGGTCTGTTTGCATAAATTCCTCGACCCGCAAATTCCCTGGTCTATAATCTAACAAATCTTTCAATTCAGGTAATTCCCAGGTATGGACAGGTTTACCCAATGTCTGATTTTCATAAATGGCACTGGTCATCACCGTAATAGCTTCATCCATACTTGTTTCTTTCTTCAGCTTGGTAAATGCGCGAAGCTGCCATCTTGCCCCATTCAAATTCAACTTTGCTCTTTGAGAAATGATATCCATATAAAAATCAATATCACCTGAATTAATTCCTTGCGAAGCAAGACCTTCTTTGGCGAGAGGAATGAGTTCATGTTGAACCAGATCGGTTACCGTAATTTTTTTATCTTTAAACCAGGTAAATTTCGAATCCATCCCAAAGCGCGCTGCTTTCTCAAAATTATCTCTTACATCTTCCCAGCTCATTTTTTTCCTAATATCTCCCCATTCTTTAGCGCAACCTACGACGGCCCCTAACCAAAGGGCGGCATTAGCTATTTCATCTACTACGGTTGGACCAGCAGGCAGAACCCTGTTTTCGATACGCAAATGAGGTTTTCCGGTATCACTAATACCGTAACAAGGTCTGTTCCATCGATACACGGTTGAATTATGCACTTGCAGGGCACTTAATCGGGGAATATTTCCTGCGAGTACTGTTTCCATAGAATTCTCATTTGTTTCCGGATAAATCAATGATCTGAAGCGAGCAATGTCTTCCCGATAAATATCCAGTATGGAGTTATGAACCCAATCGGAACCAAAATTAACTCTTGGACTCCGTTCCCGCATGTGTTCATTAGTGGTTCTTACGTCTAATGCCTGTTGAAAGAGGGCAATTCTGGATTCATGCCATAATCGTCGGCCAAAAACAATGGGGGAATTGGCCGAAATTCCCAAAACAGGAGCAGTTAGTGCTTGAGCTATGTTATAATAAGGTACAAAATTTTCCGGATCAACTTGCAAGTGAACTTGAAAACTTGTATTTGCCGCTTCCAAAAGAGGGGTATGACTTCTTAGTAATAATTCATCAATGCCTTGAATTCTTAATTCAAAAGCCTGCCCCAATAACTGAGCACTAAGTGATTCCACCAATAACTTATACCTTTCCCGAGGCGTTAAATTATGAGATTCCAAATCATTTTTATGCAGCGTTGGCAAAATACCGGTAAGTAATATATCTGATTGAAAATGGGCTAATTCAGATTTAATAATCTGTAACTTTTCATTAGTTTCTGCCTGCATATCTTTGAGTGCAGAGCCAGTGAAAACACGAGGATCCAGATTTATCTCCAGATTAAATTTTGCCAATTCTGTATCTAACCAAGGTTTATCTTGTAGCAAATCCATGATTTCCAACGCAATAGGAGCCGCTTTGAATGATTTTTTTTGTATGATACACATTTCTTGTTCCGCACCAATTCTGGTAATACCGGTTTCAAAAAACTGATTGTGCAACATGTATTCCAGCGCTTGCATGTCCTGCAAAAGATTGGAAACAAATTGTTGCTTACCTAATTCTCCTTTTGCTTTTTTAAATTTTTTCTCACCCATTATAAAAATATTATTCCCTAATATAGCTAAAATTAAAAATCAGTCCGCATTCAAAATCATAATTTTTAAATTATTATTGCGTTCATTTCAAATAAAACAAAGTATAGTGCGGATTTTCATATTATTCTTTTGCCTGATAGCCGTTTTTTCCTGTCGAAGTGACCGACGTTTGGTTTCATTTTTCATGTATTACCCTAATATTCGGCTAAATATTCCCTCCGGTTTAAGTGGCATTTTACCTAGGGTCTATTCATTAGACCTGGTTCCATCGAATATAAAAAATTTTTTACCCGCAGGACTTGATACCGCCTTGATAACAAGGATAGAACCTGTTTCTGCACGCCTGGTTACCCTGGACGAAAGCATCTCCTTTTATTGGCTTAGAGAATTATCTATTAGAATATGTCAGGATAAATCTCCTACCTGCCAAACTGCTGAAGAAGTTTTTTATCAAAACGAACTAGCCTTAAGAAAGCCCGCTTTAGAGATTGATTTATTTCCAACGCTCATTAACGCAAGAAAACATCTTGTAAAAAATTCGTTCAAACTGGAGGTCTTGTTTTATTTACAAGACATAACCCCGAGAGAAATTCCAGCCCGTTTAGAAATGGAATTTGCCGCTTACCAATAAGCGAGATAATGGATGGGTCACTTTTATAAATCAAATACGATTTTTAAAGAATCTTTTATTTTCTGAAAGTCAGTTTCATCCATTTCACCTAATTTACTAACAAATCTGTTTGTTGATAAAGATTTTACTTGAAAACAATCTGCTGTTGAATCTTTACCCAGTTTATTCAGGATCGTTGGTTTAATTTTTACCATCCAGTCTGCAGTAATATACCTCTCATTCCAATCTGTAATTGGAACAATAATCCGAAGTGGTAAAATACCAATGGCATCGTCATTAACAATAATTGCAGGTCGTTTTTTATTTATCTCAGCGCCAACACTTGGATTAAAAGTTACCCACCAGATTTCCTTAGTATTCATAAATATCCTCAGCATCAGAGATAGAGGAATCAATTAATTCATTATCATATAAATAGTCAATGAGTAAAAACCTTGCAGCTTCTTTTCTTTCCGTTTTTTTATCTTTAGGTATAAATTGATATAATCTATCAGGCGATGAAAAATAATTTTTTAGTAACTCATTATCTATTACTTGAGATTTACCATAAGTATCCAACCAAGGTGATTCTTCGTGGGTTAATTCCATCATTTTTACTGGAGAGAATTGACGAAAATATCCATAAACTTTATTAATAAATTTTTTCTGTTTATCACTTAAATAATCAAAGGAATGGTTAGTTTCAGGAACGATGATTGAGTTATTTCCATAGACTTTAAATGTATAGTACTCTTTAGAAATCACCGGGCCATATTTCCATGCCTCTATTTCTTCTTCAAATAAGACTTCATTAAAAAGTGCCAAATGGTATCCTTGCAAATAATATAAAATTTTCTGCAACTTCATATTTGTAAGGTTTTCCTCAGGATTGTTCTGAGCCAGGCTAATTATGTAATTTGAAATTTGATTTGCTTTCATAACCATTGTAATTTATGATATATTAGCCCTAATCTTCAAAAATAAGTAATTTTTACATAAATAACAATTAAAAATCCGCAATCATATGTTAGACCCGACTATAAAAACGAGACTACCTTTTTAGACAGCCTCCTTATTTATTTTTCAACAGCAGGCTACTATCTCCAAAGCTCAAAAACCGAAATTTATTTTCCAAAGCGTACTTATAAATTTTTTTCCAATCCTCTCCTACCCAAGCTGCGATAAGGAACAACAGGGTACTTTTAGGCTGGTGAAAATTTGTAATAATCCCTGAAATAACTTTGAAATGATAGCCGGGTACTATCATAAGTTTGGTTTCCCCCTCTAACCAACTCAAGTTATATTTTTCCATAAGGTGAATAATTTGCACCAGAGCATCTTGCAATGGCAAACTTTTCTGACTGAGGTAAGGCTCCCACTGCGAAACAGAAAGAAAAGCATCTGATTTTGCAGTTAGATTGTTACCATACCAATAAATGCTTTCAAGGCTTCTCAAACTAGTGGTACCTACGGCGATAATGGGCTGCTGATTAAGGCTAGCAGAAGCTAATGCTTCCAGACTTTTCCGTGAAACCCGTATTTGTTCTTTATGCATAATGTGCTCCGAAATATGGTCCACTTTGATGGGTTTAAATGTACCCGCACCAACGTGGAGGGTTAGAAACACAAAAGTCACCCCATTTTCCGTGAGCCTTTTCAGCACATCTTCTGTAAAGTGTAAACCAGCCGTCGGAGCTGCCACTGAACCTTCTGCTTTTGCATAAATGGTCTGATAATCAGTTTCATCCTCAAACTCTACCTCTCTGTTCAAATAAGGTGGAAGAGGAATTTGCCCAATAGCATCTAATATATCCCCAAAAACGATATCGGACTCACTCTTCCAATAGAAACGAACAAGAAAGGAATCATCGACTCTTTCCAATTTTTCTGCAAACAGCGTTACCTGAGACTCATTTATAGTCATTTGAATGGACATTGGATTATCCTTCCAGCGTTTATTATTGCCAATCAAACATTTCCATACCACCTCATTTTTGGCATTTAAATTGTCAAAATGAAGGGCAGGTAAAAAGGGATCTAAACAGAAAATTTCAATTTTCGCACCCATGGGCGTTAAAAAAAATAGCCTGGCATGAATCACTTTAGTTTCATTAAAGACCAGCACTGCATTGGCAGGAATTAAATTGGGCAAATGAGTGAAAGTAAAATCTGAGATCTTTCCCTGATCGTAACATAATAATTTGGAATGATCCCGAGGTGAAACCGGATGCAAAGCAATCTGCTCCTTCGGTAACGTATAATCTAATAAAGCCAATTCATCTAACCAATTCAAGTCCATTTCCCACTTAATTTTAAGTTCCAAAAAAATGCATTAATATACAAATAACTCCATTTTCCATTAAACCTTTATGTACTAAAGCTATCTAAAACTTAAAAACCTATAAAATGTCCTATTTATACTCCGATGATGAATTGTGCCTTATGGCTAAAGACCCAAAGGAGAGAGAACTGGCGTTCAGGATAATTTTAAAAACATACCAAGAACGCCTTTATTCTTTAATTAAAAACATGGTTCATTCACATGAAGATACGGACGATATACTACAAAACACTTTTATAAAAGTGCACAAGTACTTATCTACTTTTCAAAACAAAAGCAATTTATATACCTGGATTTACCGCATTGCCATAAATGAAACCCTCCGTTTTTTAGCCAAAAACAAGGCACAACAACGCGTAATATCATCTGCTTTTAATCGGGCAAAGGTTTCTGACGCTTATGAAATGGATTCGATGGACGAGGAAAAAACATGGCTTCTATTAAATGAAGGCATTGAACGTTTGCCTCCACGCCAAAAATTAGTGTTTAAATTGAGATATTTTGAAAAAATGACCTACGCAGAAATGGCAGAAATATTAAAAGTGTCGGAAGGATCATTAAAAGCATCCTTTCATCATGCATTAGGCAAATTAAACGAATTTATTAAAAAGGAAGCCTTATGAAAGAGGAAGAAAAAAATAAAGAATGGGAAAAAGAGATAAGCGAAATTGCTCCATGGATACCTTTAAAAGTTTCCACTCTGCATAGCATTGAGGCTCCAGATGGTTATTACGACGGTCTTGAAAAAACATTAGCTGAAAAAATAAGTAAAACCGAGCCGACTGACCAACGAAGAAAATACATTAGACCACTATTAGCCACCGCCGCGGGATTTTTATTGCTCTTCTCTTTAATGAAATTCTTTTGGATTGATCAGCGTGTTGATAAAAAGAATCCTGAATATACCATTCATTCGCTTTCCACAGAAGAAGCGGCGCTATGGTTAAGTGAAGAAGCAATCATTTCAGAGATTGATATTCAATCATTTGCAGAAGAATTAACTCTAAACAACTTAGAAATAAAGATTAAAAACAAATGAAATGAAATTAAAAAACCAAATGTCCATTTTATTGATTTTCACAATGTGTCTATCTGTAACGTTATCTGCTCAAAGACCAAATCTTTCCAGAAACAATCCACAACGACCCAATGTAGAACGGGTAAAAGCCGTCAGAGTAGCTCTCCTTACGCAGAAAATGAGTCTAAGTACAGAAGAGGCTGAAAAATTTTGGCCTGTTTACAACGACTATGAAAAGGAACAAAAAATGATTAGGGAAAAATTTCAACCTAATAAAAACATCATGATCTTAGATGATGCAGCTGTTGAAAAACACCTGTTAGGACTGCTTGACATGGAAGAAGAATTAGTGAAAATGAAAAAAAAATATTATCAAAATTTTAGTAAAATTATAGGTTATCGAAAAGTCGCCATTTTAGCAAAAAGTGACCGTGAATTTTATCTGGCCATGATAGAAAGGCTGAAAAATCAACCTAAAAGAGATAACTAAATGAAAGAAAAGAGCGGTAGAAATATCGCTCTTTTTTATTCAAATCTATTGAATTAGAACACATTTAAATATAATCAAAAAAATAATAATGATTAAAATACAATATTAATAAAAAACATATAATGATTTTTTATATACCACTATTTCACATATTTTTTTTTATAACATAATATAAAACAGTCACTTAGATTTTATCCGCTTCCTAACAAAAACATACCGTTTCGTTAATCGCTTCATTTTTTTTTATACATTCGTTCAATATTTGGTTACAATATGCTTACATTTAACAAGCAATTTGCAGCACGTAGCTGATTGGGAGGCAATTTAGCTTTTAAATCCTTTGGTTTAATATAAGTGGAGGTTCGAAAGAACTACTCACTGCATTTGCGTAACCTATGAACGATAAAGAAAAAATGAGTATTGAGCATTTAGTACAAGCTTATGATGCTTATGTTGAATGCGGCACTTCAAAAATGTGGGAAGAGAAAGAATTATTTTTACTTATGGATTATTTCGCCACGGAGCGGCAATATGAAAGAAGTTTAGAAATATGTGAAGAGGGAATTAGTTATTTCCCTTATTCACTTACTTTTTATCTAAAAAAAGTAATTTTTCTACTTGAACTGAACAAAGTAGATGAAGTAAATGATGTATTGGAGCATGTAAATGCCTTGTCTCCTGACAACGATATTGTGACTTTACTTTATGCCAGGTTATTGTTTAAAACACATAATAACGAAGAGGCACTGAAATTAATTTCTACTTTAGAGGGTAAGTTAGATGAGATACGAACTTGCGAAATGCTTCTTTTGAAGGCTAATATTCTGGAGGAAGAAGGGCGAGTTGACGGCATTTTTCAGATTTTATCTCAAGCCGTATTACTAGACCCATCAAACGAAGAAGCTATCGAATATTTTTGGGCATGGATAGAATCGTACAAAAAATATGAGGAAGGTATTTTAATATTTAGTAAAATACTTGATACAAATTCTTACAATGGATTTTCCTGGTATTATCTGGGATTATCTCAAGCTTATTTAGGAAATTACGATGAAGCGTTGGAAGCGTTGGAATTTGCCTATTTATCTACACCTGCTTTGGAGATTGCTTATAGAGAATATGGCAATTTATGTTTTGAACTAAAAAAGTTTCAAAAAGCTTTAGAAGCTTACGAAGAAATGATATCCTTATTTGTATCTGATTCTGAGGTTTTAATGATGTGTGGTCAATGCTGTTTAGAACTTAATCAGGCGCAAAAATCATTGGCTTACTTCAGAAAAGCGCTTCAATCTGACCCAATGAATGACGAGGTATTATATCATATTGGGGAGGTTTTCTTACACCATAAAGATTGGAAAAAAGCTATTTTATACTATAAAAGAGCTATTAATATTGAAGATCAACGGGAAGAATACTATTCTTCTATGGGCATAGCTTATCAACAAATGGGCGATGAAGAAAAGGCCGAGTTTTGCTTTCAGGAGGCAGTAAATTTAGCTCCTTGCGAAAGTAAATACTGGTTGTATTATCTGTCTTTTTTAATTCATGCCGATAGGAAACAAGAAGCTATTGAGTTAGCTAAAGCGGGTGAATTAGAAACAGAAGGTTCGACTATGATTTTTGCTCATGTTGCCTGTTTATTGGCTGCAGGTCAAAGAAAGGAGGCTTTAATGATGCTTGGTGTAGCTTTAGAGGAAGATTATTCTACTCACACTGTACTTTTCACCCTTTTACCCGATGTGGAAGCTGACCCTGAAGTTTCGGAGATGTTACAGTATTATAGACCAGAATCCTAAATAAAAAAAGGGTTAAAGAAAAATCTTTAACCCTTTTTTTATTGAAAAATTCTTTTTCCTGACTTCGCCACGCTTTTTCAGGTTATTTTTTATTATATTGAATATTAATGTGTTATAATTTTTGCGATACCCAAATGGGTATCGCAAGACTAAAAATCTTTATTTTTAT
>JAIYCH010000082.1 GCA_027488135.1 Saprospiraceae bacterium
AACTGACCTTCTGAATCCTCATCTACCTCCATTTTATAAGGACTGCCATCTACAATACTTGAAAATTCATTCTTTACCAGGACAGAATCACTCAATTTCCATTTTTTTTGTTCGATTTGATTGAATATTTCTACCATAACAGGCGTTTTCATCGTACTGGCGGCATGAACGATACTGTCTGCATGAATCATCAACTGATTTTGAGGATGCCCAATTTCTTTAAAAGCCAAACAAAATAAGCCCGGCGACCTCTTGAATTCTGCGTTAATCTTACTTTCTAAATTTTCAAGCGCACTTTGTCCATTGACAGTCAAGCTAAATGAAAGCAAAAGGAGTGGGAAAAGGAATATATTTTTCATATTGATTAATTAAAGGCTCAAAATAGGAATAATTGTAATACTGGAAATAATTTACTGAAGTTTAAGCGTTGATTTATAAAAAACGCTCTCATCAACGATAAGGGCCGTCGTCCAGAAATAAATGATCTGGATTTTCCAGCTGGTCTGGTAAAATTTCATTTTTAAGATAATTACACCAAACACAGGTAGCTTGTCCGCAACCTCTATAAAAGTCTTGTGCTTGAATTTTGGTATTTACCTCCTGTGTTAGATTTTTGAAAGCTACCAAATCATTGGAATCCAGTGTAATAACCACTTCACGAGAAGAGCTGCTTAAACCCTCCTCTAAAAAAATCAATTTTGCCTCTTCCACCAATAATCCGTCTTGATTATGCCCTTCAAACAAAAGATGATAAAAAGCAAGCTGTCTCCAATAAACGCCTCCATAAGGAGAAACTCCCTTCCACGAAGGCTTTTGAAAGGTATTTCGCTTAGGTTTCCCCGTTTTATAGTCTATTAAATGTACTTTTCCTCCTTTTAGATAGTCAATTCTATCTGTCACCCCTTTATACTTAAAGCCAGTTTCATCGATAAATTGAATTTTTAATTCAGGCTTGGAATGGCTCAAACTTTCCAAATCGCAAGAGGCTACAAAATCGGACAAACAAGCTCTACCTCTCATTAAATAGCCCTCCCAGGCACTATTTGAAAACCAGGATGTAGATTTTTTTAGTTTCTTTTCAAAAAGGTCAAGTAATTTTTTACCCTCCTTATTTTTATCTTTTGAAAATTTCAGGCCAGAAGTCCATTCAAAAATAGCCTCATGAATAGCCGTTCCAAAAGCGGAGGAAGCATTTTTACTGGTCTGAATACCCAGAATATCTCTGTAAAAAAAGGAAAGAGGGCAACTCAGATATCTATTCAAACTGGACACGGTGAGAGCAAAGGAATCCAGGGTATGTTCAATAAAAGCCTTATCGGGTCTGAAAGAAGGGGGAAGAACGGTTGGTTTCAGCCTATTTTCCTGCATTTGATGAAGGAATTCCTCCTGAACCGTTCTTTGTTCAAAATGAACTAGTTTATCTTCCAGCAATTCCGAAATAAAAAGGGTAGGCATTCTTGGCTTTCCCACTGTATTTTCCTTTCCAAAACCAATTTGCAAAAATTGGGATGCGCGCGTCATTGCCACATAGAATAAACGACGCGACGCTTCCAATTCGTCGGTTTCCGGCTCTATTTTCAAGGTAGGTGGAAAAGAAAAGACGCCAGTATTATTCGATTTTCCTTCCCATTCCGATTGGACACAGTCGTACATAAATACATAGTCAAATTCGAGTCCTTTCGCTCTGTGCGCAGTTAAAAGATGAACACTTTCGTTAGAAACCTGAGGCATTTCCAGAGAAACCGCTATATGGTTATCTTGCATACGATCCATCATCAACATCCAGTCGATCACCGAAATATTTGGTTCCTTTTCCACTGATTTTTCACAAAAATTCACCAGTGTATTCAAAATTTGCACCTGAAGAATACTATCTTTTTGTTTTAATGTCGCTTTCAGAAGGCCACTTTTGTTGATAATATATTCTAAAAAAGCGGGTAAGGCTTTATTAAGTCCTTGCTTTAAAGCATCTTGAATAAATCGATATACCCTTTTAACAGGCTGACTATTTTCAATTCCTACAGACGCCCAAATAGTTTCATCTGTCATTATTTTATGCCAGGAAAGATCCGATGCTACTTTAATCTTATTTAACTTTCCAATATCAGACATACTTATTTCCCAGTGAGCATGGTATAACAGAGGTAAAAACTCAGATTCCCCACTATCTGTTTCCTTCCATTCCTGGATTATATATTGAATTATTCTGCGTATTTTAAAAACGATGGGGGTATGTAAAATATTGATAGGCCGGCTGGTATGATAAGGAACGCTATTTTTTTCAAATAACCTTACCAGTTGATCTCCCTGTCTGTTATTTCTAAAAATGATGGCTACCTGACCTGGATTAACGCCCTGTTTAAATAGGTTTTTTAACGAATGTACTAAATCCGCTTCCTCCTGAAAAATACTACCATATTCCACCACGGTAGGCGTCGAATCGATTTGTCGCAAAGCAGAGGCAGCAAAGAGCGGTTGTGAAGAATCATTTCCCTGATTTTTCAAAGAAGAGGTAAGGGTATTTCTCTGAATAAAGGCAAAAGCAGCATTTAAAATACCTTGGGTAGAGCGATAATTTTCCTTGAGTTGGACCAAATGTAAGTCGTCGCCATATTTATCCTTAACATCTTGCAAATGCTTAATCCGCGCGCCTTGAAATTCATAAATAGATTGATCTTCATCGCCAACAATGAATAAATTTGGGGTATCCCAATAATTTAAAAGCGTTTGAACCAAGGCAAATTGCGCGCCATTGGTGTCTTGAAATTCGTCGAGTAAAACATATAAAAACTGTTCCTGATAGAGGCTTAAAAAATAAGGCTTGTCTTGAAATGCTTTTAAAACCCAGAGAATCATATCGTCATAATCATACCTGTGTCTAAGGTTTTTTTCCTGTTCATAAGCATCAAACAGACGAACTGCCTCTCTTAAGCGCGCATATTTTTGTAAAAAATCCTGATACAAACCTTCCTTAAGATCGCCCACATTAAAGTTGCCTTGTTTACGTTTGTATTTAAATTCGGGAAGGGAAGGCATTTGATCACAATAATTATCGATTTTTTCTATCAAATCGGCCGCCTTATAATTTTCTTTTTTCATCCATTGAATGAGCGACTGCCATTCCCGTTCAAATTGATGTGCATTGGCGTACCCTTTTTTAAGTGGATTATCCCACGGCAATTCATCCAAAATCATTCTAATAATATCAATCCTTTCCAAATCAGAAATGGGTTCAAGATTATTTTGACCAAAATGGTATCTATTTTGTTGAATAATCTGATTACAAAAGGCATGAAAAGTAAGCACTTGCACTTTATGTCCCTCAGGACCAATATATTGAACCAATCTATTTCGCAGCGCATTCACCCCTGCATCGGTAAAAGTCAGGCAAAGAATATTTCGGGGAAGCGTGTCTGAATCCATTAATATTTTGCCAACCTTGGCGGCAATCAGCTGGGTTTTACCTGTTCCTGGCCCAGCGAGCACTAAAGTTGGGCCATCCAAAGTAGAGACAGCCTCCTTTTGAGATAGATTTAGCTGCTTAATCAGCTGTAGAAAAACGGCATCAAAATAGGATTGACCATCAGTAGCGGGCATAATACAGGGAAATTAATCCTCTTCTAAACGGAGAGAGAGGCGCTCGGCAAATTCTTTTATATCAGGATTAACTGCATGAAAACGAGACAGTAATTCTCGTGAAGTAGGAGGTTTATTAGACAAAACGGGAGCCTCACTTATTTCATTTTTAACTAACAATACTTGAAAAGCCAGATCAGCTCTTTGAAAATGCGCTCTCATTTTGTCCATCATTGATTTCTCCTGTTTTATAGCACTTTCCTGCAAACCTGTTGAAACAATAGCCTTGATATTACCTTCAGGTTCCCATGCTAAGGACACCATTTTCAGTAGATTTCTTGTTGAATCTTGCTGGATATTTAGCACATAATCCTCCCAAAAAGCACTTAATGAATCTTGATTTAAAGGAATGGCTACTTTATCGACCTCCTTTTTCTCTTCCTCCTTGATTTCCTTCATCAATTTACTGAGCAAAGAATCATTAGCCGAAGGTTCGAAAACGACTTTTTTCACAGGCAGAACGGGAGAAATTACTGGAATATTTACTTTTTCAGCCACTTCAATATTTACGACGGGTTCAGGCTTTTTTTTTTCTTCAGCCAAAGCTGTACTATCTGAAGGAAGCGTTAAAATACGATTCAAGTGAGCCATTTTTAGCAAAGAAATTTCGACATGAAGTCTTTTATTTTTTGCCATTTTAGCATTTAAATCACATTCATTTGCCAAATTTAAAATAGTAAGTAAAAAACCAGAGGAAGCCAAAGCCGCTTGATGTCTATAACGGTCTCTCAGCGTGCCCGTTACTTCCAACAAAGGCAAAGTCTGCACGTCTTTACTAACTAAAACATTTCGCGCGTGGGCAGCTAAGCCATTGATAAACAAGTCTTCGTCGAATCCTTTTTTCAAAATTTCATCAAAGAGAAGTAAAATATTAAGGCTATCCTCGGCTAAAAAATAATCGATCATTTTAAAAAAATAATCATAATCGAGGACATTAAGATTTTCAATAACATCGGCATATTTGATTTCATTTCCCGAGAAAGCAACCATTCTATCGAAAATAGAAAGGGCGTCACGCAAGGCACCATCGGCCTTTTGGGCTATAATATGCAATGCTTCCTCATCGGCGGTAATCGATTCCTTCAGACAAATGGCTTTCAGGTGAGGAACGATAGAGATAGGTTGAATTCGTCGAAATTCATAGATCTGGCAACGAGAAATAATGGTAGGCAAAATTTTATGCTTTTCCGTTGTAGCCAATATAAAAATAGCATGCGCCGGGGGTTCCTCCAGGGTTTTCAAAAACGCATTGAAAGCGGAAGAAGAAAGCATGTGCACCTCATCGATAATAAAAACTTTATACTTACCTTGCTGAGGTTGAAAACGAACCTGATCTATTAAACTTCTAATATGCTCAACGGTATTATTCGACGCAGCATCTAATTCTGTAATATTAAAAGAGGCATTATCACTAAAGGAACGACAAGAAGAACAAATCAGACAAGGCTCATAGTCCGCTGTTGGTTGCTGACAATTGATAACTTTTGCCAAAATACGGGCACAAGTCGTTTTTCCAACGCCTCTTGGGCCACAAAACAAAAAAGCATGAGCCAAATGATTACTGCGAAGTGCATTTTTTAAAGTAAGGGTAACATGCTCCTGCCCAACGACATCTGTAAACAGAGCAGGTCTATACTTCCTCGCCGATACCACAAAATCACTCATAATTTTTTGTTCTTGAGTGGTAAAAATAAGCAAATTATCGACGCTGCACAAATTGGTTTTTATTCTGACCTAAGTAAATGTATTTTTGTCCTGAAATAAATTTTATGAAAATAACGATTGCGCAATTAAATTACCACGTTGGAGATTTTTCAGGTAATCTGGAAAAAATGAAAAATGCGGTGGAAACAGCTAAAAATGAAGGGAGTGACCTCATTTGCTTTGCTGAATTAGCTACTTGTGGATATCCACCAAGAGATTTTTTAAACTTTGCCGATTTTATAAATAAAGCAGAAGAATGCGTTCAGGAATTGGCAAAATGTGCCATCGACATTGGCATTTTACTTGGTTCCCCTACCCCAAATCCTGTCCCTGAAGGAAAAGACTTATATAATTCAGGTTATTTTTTGGAAAATGGCCAAATCTCTTTTATTCAGCATAAAGCGCTGTTACCAACGTATGACGTGTTCGACGAATACAGATATTTTCAGCCGGCTGATTATTTTTCTACTTTCACGTACAAAGGAGTTCGCATCGCCCTGACTATTTGTGAAGATATGTGGAATGTAGGTAATGAAAATCCCTTATATACGATTTGTCCGATGGATGAATTAATGAAGGAAAAGCCTGATTTGATGATAAATCTTTCGGCCTCCCCTTTCGCCTATGATCATGCGCCGGAAAGAATTCATGTATTGCAAACCAATGTTTTGCGTTATCAATTACCTCTTTTTTATGTAAATCAGGTAGGTGCGCAAACGGAATTAATTTTTGATGGAGGCTCTCTGGTATTTTCAGCAAATGGAAAGATATTCGATGAATTACCTTTTTTTGAAACCTGCATCAGAACCTATTCTTTAGATGAGGTAAAGGCAAATAATGAAAATAATGAAATTTCAAAGGACAAATATTCTTTAATTCACGATGCCTTAATACTGGGTTTGAAGGATTATTTTGGAAAACTGGGACTGTCCAAAGCCATTATTGGTCTCTCCGGAGGCATAGATTCTGCGGTTACCGCTGTATTAGCGACACGTGCTTTAGGGAAAGAAAATGTTTCTGTTCTCCTTATGCCTTCCGAATTTTCTTCAGATCATTCTATTGAGGATGCACGGATTTTAGCTGAAAACCTGGGTATTTCCTACACCCTTTTCCCAATTAATGATTTGTATAACAGTTGGTTAAAAAATTTAGATCCTCATTTTAAAGAACTACCTTTTGGACTGGCGGAAGAGAATTTACAAGCCAGAATCAGAGGCACTTTGTTGATGGCATTTTCCAATAAATTTGGACCAATATTGCTTAATACCAGCAATAAAAGTGAAATGGCGGTGGGTTATGGCACTTTATATGGCGACATGTGCGGCGGATTTTCCGTTATTGGCGATGTATATAAAACAGAAGTATATGAATTAGCGGCTTATATAAATAAAGATGAGGTCGTTATACCCATAAATACTTTGACCAAAGCACCGAGTGCAGAATTGCGTCCAAATCAAAAAGATGCGGACAGTTTACCGGATTATGCCGTATTGGACAAAATCCTTTATTTGTATATCGAAAAAAATCAGGGACCTAATGAAATAATTTCAGCAGGATTTGATGCTGCCTTAGTTTCCAGAATTTTAAGATTAGTCAATATCAACGAGTTCAAAAGGCATCAGACTGCGCCCGTTTTGCGCATTTCTCCTAAAGCATTTGGCATGGGAAGACGTATGCCTATTGAAGGAAAATATTTAAATATAAAATGATGAATGTACCCATTCCTGAATATCCTGAAGTAAACAGAGGTATTTTATTGGTTAAACCAACAGACGTATTTTTTACTTATTTAAAATCGAAGGGATTCAATGAAACCGACGCTTTACAACCCGAAGATTGGGAACCAACCATTTATCTCGTACCTGAAATGGATAGTCCGTTAGAGGAGGACGAATGGACAAAATCGAACTATAAGTCCCTGTTTAGCCACTTATTGGCACAAACACCATTAGATGAAAAGGACTATCCACAAATAAATGATTTTCCGCTTTTTGAATCCTGGTTCAACTGCGAATTTATCATTGGAATATTCGATATGGTTAAAGGACCTTTAGGAAGAGGTTAATTTTATTTATATTTGTATAAAATAAATTTACAATGGCAGGCGAAAAAATAATTTTTTCAATGGAGGGGGTTACAAAAACCTTTCCACCTCAAAAACAAGTACTGAAAAATATTTGGTTATCCTTTTTTTATGGTGCAAAAATTGGCGTTCTCGGCTTAAACGGTTCGGGAAAATCAACATTGCTAAAACTTATCGCAGGATTAGACCAGAATTATCAAGGAAAAATTCAATTTGACGGAACTTATAAGATTGGTTATCTGGCGCAGGAACCTGTTTTAGATGAAACGAAAACGGTTCGCGAAATTGTGGAGGAAGCCGTTCAGTCACTGATTAATATGCTTCGCGAATATGAAGACATAAATCTGAAGTTATCTGAACCTATCGACGGTGACGAAATGATGAAACTCATTGATAAGCAAGGCGAATTAATGGATAAACTGGAGAGCAATAATGCTTGGGAACTCGATCACCGTTTGGAAACAGCGATGGAAGCGCTTCGATGTCCAGAGGGACATGTTCCCGTCAAGGTATTGTCAGGTGGAGAAAGACGCCGGGTGGCTCTTTGCCGTTTATTGCTTAGCAATCCGGATATTTTATTGTTAGACGAACCTACGAACCACCTCGACGCTGAATCCGTTGACTGGTTAGAACAATTTTTACAAAACTTCCCTGGAACCGTTATCGCCGTTACTCACGATCGCTATTTTCTGGACAATGTGGCTGGATGGATATTGGAACTTGATAGAGGCGAGGGCATTCCCTGGCAAGGAAATTATTCCTCTTGGTTAGACCAAAAATCAAAACGATTAGAGCAGGAGGAAAAATCTGATTCTAAAAGAAGAAGAACTTTAGAACGCGAGTTAGAATGGATAAAACTGGCCCCAAAAGCTCGTCAGGCAAAAGGCAAGGCGCGTTTGAATGCTTACGATAAATTAGCATCCGAAGAATTAAAAGATAAGGAAGCAAAATTAGAACTATTTATTCCAATGGGTGCTCGACTGGGTGACAAAGTCATTGATCTGGAGAATATTACCAAATCATTTGGCGATCGGGTATTATATGAAAATCTTTCCCTTTCCATACCCAAAAATGCCATTGTAGGTGTCATTGGACCCAATGGCGTTGGAAAAAGTACCCTGTTTAAAATGATTATGGGCGTCGAAAAACCCGATTCAGGTGAAATTATTATTGGCGATACCGTTCAAACCAGTTATGTTGACCAGGGGCATGAGGAACTTCAAGATGCTCAAAAAACGGTTTACGAAGTGGTCTCACAGGGTAACGACTTGATTACCATAGGGAAAGCCAGCGTAAATGCCCGAGCTTATCTAAGTAAATTCAACTTTGCCGGAAATGATCAGCAAAAGAAATTAGGCATTTTATCGGGTGGAGAACGCAATAGGGTTCATTTGGCCATTACGCTAAGAGAAGGAGGAAATGTCCTTCTTTTAGATGAGCCTACCAATGATATCGATATCAATACCTTGAGAGCCCTTGAAGATGCTTTAGAAGATTTCGCTGGCTGCGTATTAGTCATTTCTCACGACAGATGGTTCATTGACCGTTTGGCCACGCACATCTTATCGTTTGAAGATGAAGCTAACGTCGTTTTCTTCGAAGGAAATTATTCTGATTATGAAAAAAATAAAAAGGAAAGATTAGGAGATATAACGCCTAGAAGGCCCCGATTTAAGAACATCATTTCCTAAATATTTGTCGAATGAACTTAGGCAATGAAAAAAGCTAAAGTAAAAAAAGGGAATCCTATTTCAAAAGCGGTACAAACTGGGGAGCATGGTCCTAGACCATCCCAGCAAGTACACAAAAACGAGAAGGATTACAACAGGCAATTGGCCAAAAAAGTACCTCCCCCTAATGTACAGGAAGATTAGGGATGGAGGGATGAAGAGATAGCATCCCTCCATCCCTTTGCGATTCGGAGGATATGACCTGTTACAAATTTACACTTTTTATGCCTGACCCCAGAGGGGTAACATGTCTATTGTGACTATTTTGCCTCTGGCGGCAACATTTCCCCAAAATCCCATTATGCCCCTGGCGGCAACATTGCTATAATTACCTTCATATTAAAACCAAGCGCCTCTACGATTTATCTAAATTATCCTTGTAAATGTCTTCTGTATCCTCAATGTGTCCAAAAGCATAATCCATTTTCTTTCGGTCAAACTCCCCTTCATTATTGGCAATCCAGATGGTAGCCACTCCGTTACCAATAAAATTGGTGATAGCGCGCGCTTCCGACATAAATCGATCCACCCCAAGCAATAGAGCCAGACCTTCAATGGGGATTACCCCGTTCATAGCTGTCAGGGTAGATGCAAGCACGATAAATCCACTGCCAGTTACGCCAGCCGCACCTTTGGACGTAACCATTAAAATGCCAATAATAGTAAGCATTTGGCTATAAGTAAGATGAACACCGTAGATTTGAGCAAGAAAAATGACTGCCATAGACAGATAAATAGTAGTTCCATCCAAATTAAAGGAATATCCAGTGGGAACTACCAATCCAACGACCGATTTTGAGCAGCCCATTTTTTCTAATTTTTCCATTAGATTTGGCAGGCCAGCTTCAGAGGAGGAGGTACCTAAAACGATCAATAATTCTTCTCTGATATAAGTAAGGAATTTCCATAATTGAACTTTATATTGTTTCAAGATAAGCCCAAATATGGCGAAAATAAAGATGGCCATCGTAACATATACCGTCAACATTAACTTACCTAAAGGCAATAGCGCAGCCACTCCATATTTGCCAATAGTAAAAGCCATACCACCAAAGGCACCTATAGGCGCGAGCAACATGACCCTATGAAGACCTTTGAAGACATATTTTGAAGCTATACTCAGGTAAGAAATCAGTTTTGTTGCTCTGGAAATCTTACTGAGCAATACACCAAAGAGAATGGCAATAATAAGTACTTGTAAAGTAGAATTATCCATAAAAAATTGCCACCAATTGAAATCTGCCGCTTTTTCTTTGTAGGCATCAATATCTTTTGTTGCAGAGGCAGCGTGAACAACGCCCTTACCTGGTTGAATAACATTTGCCACTATAATACCTATAATTAGCGCAGCGGTGGTTACTACCTCAAAATAAATCAGCGATTTAAGGCCTACCTTCCCTACTTTCTTGAGATCGCCCATAGAAACGATACCTAAAGTAATGGTTAAAAATATGATTGGATTGATAAATAATTTCACGAGAGAAATGAAAAAGCCCCCAAATGCTTCGCTTAAGGTTTTACCAATTTTCAATTCCTGACCTAAAAACCGACCTTTCAGATCATCAGGAAGAATTTGCTTTAAAAAAAAAAAAAAAAAAAAATGTCCAAGTAGAATACCACAAGTAATGGCAGTCAATACCCAGAATGTAAGATTTGTTAATATTTTTTTCATGTAGAAAGTTAAAGGTCGATTAATTTTTTGTGATTTTCCAATATCCCATTTTTTTGTCCCGGTAAA